>CANHVU010000028.1 GCA_947464275.1 Bacteroidota bacterium | reverse complement strand
GCTTTAATTCAGGTGCATCCACATTCATTAATCGAATAGGTTGTTTCTTTCCATTTAATAGCACTTCATAAGTATCTCCATCAATTACTCTAATTATTGGCACCTCCTGCGATTTAAGATCATAACATCCAGTTATGATTAATAAAATAAGTATGTATTTTTTCATTTCAAGAGCAAAGCTAAAAGCTCTTACTTTACTTTAAATCAGGCTAGTTCCGATACAAACACGCTTTTCCACTTTATGCCGATAATGCACAATATTTTTATAAATGAGATTCTTTACATTTGTGGTACAAGCATGTTAAATAAATACATAAAGTATAGATAATGTATGAAAACAGAAACAGTGAGACTTTGCATTTACCCAAAGGATGTGCAGCGTATTACAGGTAAGAGCGAAAGGTATAGCAGGCTTTTACTCCAAAAAGTTAAAGATAAGTTTGATAAAGAAGGACACCAATTTGTAACCGTTGAAGAGTTTTGTATTTACACTGGTTTAAAAAAGGAACATGTTCAGCCTTTACTTTTAATATAATTGCATTGAAAATTGCAATTATTTATCATTTTATTCAGGCTTAACTAGTTCAAAAAATAGTATTGTTTTACTTGCATTTATAAATAAAACTTTTTACATTCGTCATGAGTTTTACGTTAAAATGAGTTGATTTAAGAGGTGGTAAATTCGGGTACCCGAACAAAAATGACTTCTTAAGTATTTGAATACTAGCACGATAGGAGAGTGGTAAAAATCCCTAACTCTCCGCCATTGCGCAAAACGCATTATAAAAATTAAAAGCCCCAAATTTGGGGCTTTTTTTATGTTTTACAGTTGAGGAATTAGTTGTTAACTAAATTTTTTTAAAATGGTTTTTATAAAGTCTAAGCCTTTCTCAAACCCAATTTAATTTACTAGAATAAATCCACTATATTGCATCTTTAAAAATAAAAAATGGCTCAATCAACCAAAATTAAACGCATGGTGGAGCAAGTATTTGCTAAAAACCAGCGTAGACTTTTCAATTATAAACAAATAGCTGCTAAACTTGATTTAGTAAGTTCAGAAGAAAAAAATGCAGTCATTCTTGCCATAAAACAGTTAGTAAAAACAGGTGTGTTAGAAGAAGTGCAGCCAGGTAAATTTGCGGCTGTGTTTATAGCCAATTTTGTAGAAGGAATAGTAGATGTAACACAACGTGGTGCTGCTTATGTAAAGCCAACTGATATGGAGCGTGGCGATGATAGCAAAGATATTTTTGTTCAAAAAGAAAACTTGAACACTGCTTTGCATGGAGATTTAGTTAAAGTGCAATTGCTTTCAGCTAAAAATAATGATAGACCAACTGGTGAAATTGTTGAAATAATAAATAGAGCTAGAACACAATTTGTAGGAACCATTCAAGTAAGTAGCAATTACGGTTTTTTAGTGGCTGATGATAAGCGCATGTATGCCGATATTTTTATTCAAAAAAATGATTTAGGCAAAGCTAAAGATGGTGATAAAGTAATTGTTGAACTTACCCATTGGATGCCTCATGATGATAGCCCAAGTGGTAAAGTAATTGAAATATTAGGAAGGCCAGGCGACCATAATACAGAAATGAATGCTATTGTTGCTGAGTTTGGTTTTTCGAGTAAATTCCCTGAAGCAGTAGAAAAAGAAGCAGCTAAGTTTAGTGATAAAATAAGTGCTGACGAAATAAAAAAACGCAAGGATTTCAGAAAAACATTAACCATTACGATTGATCCATTGGATGCCAAAGATTTTGATGATGCTATTTCATACAAAGAACTTGGAAATGGCATTTATGAAATAGGTGTTCATATTGCTGATGTATCGTATTATGTTACGCCAAAATCTGCTTTAGACAATGAAGCGCTAACACGCGGAACATCGGTTTATTTGGTTGATAGAACCATTCCTATGTTACCCGAAAAGTTATCGAATGGTTTGTGTTCATTGCGTCCGCATGAAGAAAAACTAACTTTTTCGGCTGTTTTTAAAATTAACGACAAAGCCGAAATATTGGATGAATGGTTTGGCAAAACTGTAATTTACAGCGATAGACGATTTACTTACGAGGAAGCTCAAGATCGCATTGAAACTGGTGAAGGCGATTATGCCAATGAAATAATTAAGCTAAACAATTTAGCCAAAATTATGCGCGATGAAAGGTTTAGCAAAGGTGCCATCAGTTTTGAAACAGAAGAGGTAAAGTTTAAGTTAGACGAAAACTTTAAGCCAATTGATATTTATGTAAAAGTTAGAAAAGATGCGCATAAATTAGTGGAAGAATTTATGCTTTTGGCCAATAAAAAAGTGGCTGAATATGTATCGAAAATGGGTAAAGGCACCAATAAATTTACTTATGTTTATCGTGTACACGAAAGCCCAAACGAAGATAAGTTGAAGCTATTTAGCACATTTGCTGCTAGGTTTGGTTATAAAGTGTTGCTCGATAATCCTAACAAAGTTTCTAAATCGTTAAATAATCTATTAGTAGAAGTAGAAGGTAAGCCAGAGCAAAATTTATTGCAAAGCCAAGCTATTAGAACCATGAGTAAAGCCATTTATAGCACCAAAAAATCGGGGCATTATGGTTTAGCATTTGAATATTATTCGCATTTTACTTCACCTATTCGTAGGTATCCTGATTTAATGGCACATCGTCTGTTGTTCGATTATTTAAATGGTGGCAAAAGTGCCAATCAAGAAGAATATGAAATGATGTGCAAGCAATCATCGAGCATGGAACAAAAAGCTGCCGATGCCGAACGTGCAAGTATTAAGTACAAACAGGTTGAATATATTAAAGATTTTGTTGGTCAAACTTTTGATGGCATTATAAGCGGAGTAACCGATTGGGGTATGTATGTAGAAATTACCCAATATAAGTGTGAAGGCTTAATTAAACTGGCCAATATCCATGATGATTATTATGAATTTGATGAAAGAAACTTATGTATTATTGGTCGTTCTACTCGAAAAAAATATCAATTGGGTGATATAATAAGGGTAACAGTGGCTGGTGCTGACATGGTTAAACGTCAGATTGATTTAGAAATGGAAAGTACAGCCATGTTTAAATCAATTAGAAAAAACCAAGATAGGTTTAGAAAAGAGAAAGAAAGAGGAAAAAAAAAGGACAGCGGTTCTCGTAAAAGAAGACGATAATTTTTTGGATATGAAAATCAGTAATAATTTTAAATCAATAATAGGAATCTTAGCAGTTATGACAATCGGTATTTTTATGACTAGTTGTAAAAGCAAAAAAAAATGTCCAGATTTTACTCAAGTTGATGGAAGAGTAAAATTGGACAAAAATGGTTTAGTTAAGAAAAAGAAGACTAAAGCTCCTCGTTCAATACAAAATTTTTAGTTATAACTCAGTTGGGGATTATTTTGAGAAATTATTTCTTTTGATTTAAGTTTTCTTAAAATAGCAGGAAAGAAGATATAAGCTAACATTCCAATTTCAATAATCATTGCGATAGCTATTAACGCAACATAAAAGGTAAATACCATAATGGCTGTGATTGATACAATTGTAGTTTTCATGATTTTTTAGTTTAAAATTTTGTTCAGTAAATTTTAAAAGTGTATTGCCAATTGCATGCCTTTAAATTAAATTATTGATAGTCATTATATTATGTTTTTTGATACTTGAATTTTTGTGTCAAATTGAAACGTATAATTGACCTAATTAGCTATTTTGGGAAGAAAATATTTAAACAAATGTTAATAAGGTTTTGAGTGTATGCTTGTATTTTAAAATAAAAAATCAATTTTGCACCCGATTTGTTATATATTATATAATATCATTAAATAAAAATGAGTAAAAACTTAGTAATTGTAGAATCACCAGCTAAAGCCAAAACCATAGAAAAGTTTTTAGGTGAAAATTATACTGTAAAAAGCTGTTATGGCCATATAAGAGATTTAGCAAAGGGGGATGATGCTATAGATATTAAAAATAATTTTTTGCCTCATTACGAAGTGAGTGATGATAAAAAAGCTGTTGTAGCTGAATTAAAAAAATTATCCAAAGCTGCCGAAACAGTGTGGTTAGCATCCGATGAGGATCGCGAGGGAGAAGCTATTAGTTGGCATTTAAGCGAAGTATTAGGTTTAGATATAAACAAGACCAAACGTATTGTATTCCATGAAATTACTAAACCAGCCATTTTAAAGGCTGTTCAAAATCCACGATTAATTGATAAAAACTTAGTAGATGCTCAACAAGCTCGTAGGGTTTTAGATAGATTGGTGGGCTTTGAGTTGAGTCCAGTACTTTGGAAAAAAGTGCGTCCAAGTTTATCGGCAGGAAGGGTTCAGTCGGTAGCTGTTAAGTTAATTGTAGAACGAGAACGAGAAATCAACAACTTTAATTCAAATTCTGCTTTTAAAATTACTGCTAAGTTTAATGTAGGTGGCAAACAAATGGATGCCGAATTACCAAAACGATTTGAAACAGAAGCCGAAGCAATGGCATTTTTAGAAAAATGTAAAAATGCCGTTTTTAGTATAAAAAACTTAGAAGTTAAACCTGCAGAAAAAAGTCCAGCTGCACCATTTACCACTTCAACTTTGCAACAAGAAGCAAGTAGGAAACTAGGTTATGGAGTTACCATGACCATGAGTGTAGCGCAAAAGCTATATGAACATGGTTTCATTACATACATGCGTACCGATTCTGTGAACTTAAGTGAAACAGCTATTCAAAATGCCAAAGAAAGTATTTTAAATAGTTATGGTGCAAAATATTCAAATCCTAGAAATTTTACTACTAAAAGCGATAGTGCACAAGAGGCTCACGAGGCAATTCGTCCTACCTATTTTGAGAAAACTGAAATAGATGGCACTGCACAAGAAAAACGTTTATATGATTTAATTTGGAAGCGTTCTATTGCTTCTCAAATGAGCAAAGCTCAAATAGAAAGAACCATTGCAACGGTTTCTATATCAACCATGAATGAAACCTTTACCGCAACAGGTGAAGTTTTGAAATTCGATGGATTTTTAAAAGTATATTTAGAAAGTACAGACGATGAGGGAGATGATGAAAATAGTAAAATGCTTCCTCCATTAAAAGTGGGTGAGGAGTTACGCTTAATAAATATAGATGCAACGGAACGTTTTTCTCGTCCAGCTCCGCGTTACACCGAGGCTAGTTTGGTTAAAAAATTAGAAGAATTAGGCATAGGTCGCCCTAGTACTTATGCGCCAACCATTGGAACCGTTCAAAAACGTGGTTACGTGGTAAAAGAAGACAGAGAAGGTAAAGAAAGAAACTTTACTGTTTTGTTTTTAGAAAACAATAATATTACTCGAAGTGTAAAATCGGAAAAATATGGTAGTGAAAAATCAAAACTATTTCCAAGTGATATTGGTATGGTAGTTACAGATTTTTTAGCTAAACATTTTGAAAACATAATGGATTATGGTTTTACAGCAAGTGTTGAAGAGGAATTTGATAAAATAGCACGCGGACAATTGGTATGGAATAATATGATTAAGAAGTTTTATACTCCTTTTCATCAAGAAGTTACTGAAACAAGTGCAAATGCAGAACGACAAAATGCTGTCAGAATAATAGGAGTGGATACTGAAAGTGGAAAGCCTGTAAGTGTTAAGGTAGGTAAATATGGTCCTTATGCTCAAATAGGTGAAAATAGTGATGACGAAAATGCTGAAAAGCCTCGTTATGCTAGTTTACGAAGTGGACAGTTGATAGAAACAATTACGTTAGAAGAAGCTTTAGATTTATTTAAATTGCCTCGTGTAATTGGTCAGTTTGAAGATAAAGATATGAAAGCTGCCATTGGTAGGTTTGGACCATATATAGTTCATAACAGTGTTTTTACTACCATTCCTAAAACCGATGATGTATTTTCTATTACTGCCGAAAGAGCAATAGAATTAATTGAAGAAAAGCGTGTAAAGGATGCTAACAAATTAATTAAGGTATTTGCAGAAGATGAAAATTTAAAACTATTAAATGGCCGTTGGGGACCATACTTGGCCTATGGTAAAGATAACTATAAGTTACCTAAAGGTAGTGATGCCAATACTTTGACTTTTGAAGAATGCATTAAACTAGTTAAAATTCCAATTGCTAGCAATAAAGCAGCAGCTAATAAAAAAGTGGTTAAAAAAGTGGCAGTTAAGAAAGTTGCAAAAAAGGCAGCCAAGAAGGTTGTGAAAAAAACTACTAAAAAATAACTTTATAAAAGTGAGGCTTAAACAACCTCACTTTTTTTAATTAAATTCATTCCAACTGTCCCAACTTCTAATTGCAAAACCTATGAATACTGATTGTGGCAAATGATCATAAGCAACATTTAACATTAATCGGCCTGTTATTGGAATAAATGTTCCAACGGTAAATGTAGGTAATATTTCATCTTCACGTTTGTCTTCAATCCAAAATTTTTCTCCAGTCCCCATTTCTAGGTATTCTCTGTAAATACGTTTTCTCGTAATTCCAATACCTCCGTATATTGGCCATTTAGGGCGAATTGCAATGGCTAATGATGGAACGATGAAGAAAGAATAAGTTTTACTATACTTTTCTGTAAAGAGGTTTTTGTCTACTACAGTTTGAAAATCCTCTTGTTTTCCAGGTGTTCCATCTTCTTTTGGAGATAAAAAATCTTTTATGCCAAAACGATAGCTTAGAGCAAATCCCAAATTTTTATGAAATATGTGATTTCCTCCTACCATTAATTGTTCGTATGGTAGCGCTTGCATTCCAAAAGCATTGTAATTAATTGTATTTTTCAGTTTTACTCGTTGAGCAAAAATCAATGTAGAATTAATTAAAAGAAATAATAATAGTGTATTTTTTTTCATCAATGCGATAATAAATTTTTTTTGCGAAAAATAACATCTTTAATTTGCAGCCAATGCGCGTTGATATAATTACTTTACACCCAGCACTGATAGAAGAATCATTTAAACACTCCATGATGAAGAGAGCTCAACAAAGAAATTTAGTTGAAATTCACTTACATAATTTGCGAGATTTTGGTTTTGGAAAACATAAACAAGCTGATGATTATGCATTTGGAGGAGGAGCAGGTATGGTAATGATGATAGAGCCAATTGATAACTGTATTGAAAACCTTAAAAAGGAAAGAATTTATGATGAGATAATTTATATGAGTCCAGATGGGGAAGAATTCTGCCAACCAATGGCTAATAAATTATCTAGTTTGAAAAATATAATAATTCTTTGTGGGCATTACAAAGGGATTGATGAACGTGTAAGAGAATACTTGGTTACTAAAGAAATTTCAATCGGTAATTATGTTTTAACTGGAGGAGAACTTGCTGCCGCTGTTGTTATTGATGCAATTGTAAGGCTAATTCCGGGTGTTTTGAATGATGCACAATCTGCCTTAAGTGATTCTTTTCAAGATAACTTAATAAGCCCTCCTGTTTACACTAAGCCATTTGAGTATAAAGGTTGGACAGTGCCTGAAATATTATTAAGTGGACACCAAGCAAAAATTGAAGCATGGAAAATGGAGCAATCCATTGAAAGAACAAAGCATCGTAGACCTAATTTACTAAAAGACTGATAGTTGAGAAAGTAAGAAAAAAAATATTAAATCTTTTAAAAAATATTTGGAATTATATAAAATAGTCGTACTTTCGCAGTCCAATTTTTTGACCATTATAGTTATGAATTTTACAGAAGCAATAAAATTAGTTGAATCAGAATTTACAACAGGAAAAACATTTCCTACATTCAAAGCTGGTGACACTATTAATGTATATTACAAAATTAGAGAAGGCGCTAAAGAGCGTATTCAGCAATATCAAGGCGTTTGTTTACAACGCAGAAATGCTAGCATAGCAGAAACTTTTACAGTTCGTAAAATTTCTAATGGCGTTGGTGTTGAACGTATTTTCCCTTTATACAGCTTAAATATTGATAAAATAGAGGTGGTCAGCCGCGGAAAAGTTCGCAGGGCTCGTTTGTTCTACTTACGCGCTTTAACTGGTAAAGCTGCCAAAATTAAAGAAAAAAGAGGTTAGTTTTTTCATAGTTAAATTGAAAGCCCTGATTCAGCAATGGATTGGGGTTTTTTTTTAATTTCGAAATCAGAAAAAAAACTCAAATAATATAATTATGGAAAAAAATTGAACCACATAGAAACATAGACCACATAGTTTTTTGCAGTTTTTTTATCCTATCTAAATTATCAATTACAAATGATTTACGAAAAATATTCTAAAAAGTACCTTGACGATTTAACCTATGAAATTTTAGGAGCAGCCATTGAAGTACACAAAGTTTTAGGGCCTGGATTATTAGAAAGTGTTTATCATCAGTGTTTAATTCATGAGTTAACTTTAAGAAAAATCCCCTTTAAAACAGAAGCAATTATTCCAATTGAATATAAAGATTTTGAACTTGAAACAAGTTTACGTTGTGATTTATATATTGATGATATTTTTGTGATTGAATTAAAAGCTATTGAATCCGTCTTACCAATACATGAAGCACAATTATTAACATACATGAAATTGCTAAAAGCACCAAAAGGTTTGATTTTAAACTTTAATGTGTTGAATATATTTAAAGAAGGTCAGAAAACTTTTGTAAATGAAATTTACAGAAACCTACCTGAATTGTAAAAATAATAATGTCATGCAATCAATGTTTCTATTTGTCTCAAAAAAAATAAAATGAGAAATATAAAACAGATTAAATCTATGTTTTCTATGTTTCTATGTGGTTCAAAAAAAATTAACAAATAATAAAAAGATGCTTAATATCTAGTTCTAAGTGGTTCAAAAAAAATCGAGCATTTCAGTAATTAATTACATTATTTTATTCTATTATATTTAACTTCCCAAAGTTTATGACAAAAGAAATTTCAAAAACATATTCACCACAATCTATTGAAGATAAGTGGTATAGCTACTGGTTAAGCAACAAATATTTTCATGCAAAACCCGATGAACGTGAACCCTATAGCATTGTAATTCCCCCGCCAAATGTTACAGGTGTATTACACATGGGTCATATGTTGAATAATACCATTCAAGATGTATTGACTCGCAGAGCGCGTATGCAAGGTAAAAATGCATGTTGGGTTCCTGGAACCGACCATGCAAGCATTGCTACTGAAGCTAAAGTAGTTCAAATGTTGCGTGAGCGTGGTATCAAAAAATCGGATTTAAGTAGAGAAGATTTCTTGAAATATGCTTGGGAATGGAAAGAAAAATATGGTGGAATTATTTTAGAACAATTAAAAAAATTAGGCGCGAGTTGCGATTGGGATAGAACCCGATTTACCATGGAACCTAGTTTAAGTGAAGCCGTTATTGATGTTTTTATTGACCTATACAACAAAGGCCTGATATACCGTGAACTTAGAATGGTAAACTGGGATCCGCTAGGCAAAACAGCTTTAAGCGATGAAGAAGTTATTTTTAAAGATGTAAATTCAAAACTATATTATATAAAATACCATTTAACTGAAAATTCTAAATCAGAAATTCTAAATTCGAATCATCCAACATCCAATATTCAACATTCTAAATTTGTTGTAATAGCAACCACTCGTCCTGAAACTATTTTAGCTGACGCAGCCATTTGTGTAAACCCAAATGATGAACGTTTTAAGCATTTAATTGGCAAAAAAGCATTAGTTCCATTTATCAACCGTGAAATTGAAATTATAGCTGATGAATATGTGGCCATGGATTTTGGTACTGGCTGCCTTAAAGTAACTCCAGCGCATGATAAGAACGATTATGAATTAGGTAAAAAATATAACTTAGAAGTAATTGATATTTTAACGGAAGAAGGTTTTTTAAACGAAAAAGCGCAAGATGAACGCTATATCGGTAAAGATCGTTTTGCAGTTAGAAAGCAAATTGCCATTGATTTAGAAGAAGCAGGATTTATTGAAAAAATAGAAGAATATAAAAACCAAGTTGGAACAAGTGAAAGAACTGGGGCTGTTATTGAACCTCGTTTAACGCTTCAGTGGTGGGTAGATATGAAAAAGTTTTTGGCTAAAAACCCTCAAGTGTTAGATGCGGTAATGAACGATGAAATTAAGTTTCATCCTGCCAACATGAAAAATACTTACAAGCATTGGATTGATAATATCAAAGATTGGTGTATCAGTCGCCAGCTTTGGTGGGGACAACAAATTCCTGCTTGGTACAGTGAAGATGGAAATTTTGTAGTTGCTAAAACTGAAGTTGAAGCGATTGAGAAATTTAGAATCCAACATCCAACATCCAACATTCAACATTTAAAACAAGACGAAGATGTACTAGACACTTGGTTCAGTTCGTGGCTTTGGCCAATCAGTGTTTTTGATGGTTTTAAGGAAGAAGGCAAAGAAGATATTAAATATTTTTACCCAACCAACGATTTAGTGACTGCCCCAGAAATTATGTTTTTTTGGGTAGCCAGAATGATTATGGCTGGTTACGAATGGATGGGACAAAAACCATTTAGCAATGTTTATTACACCGGAATTGTACGTGATAAACAACGCAGAAAAATGAGTAAATCGTTGGGTAATTCACCTGATCCTTTAGATTTAATAGCGCAATATGGTGCTGATGGTGTTCGTATGGGAATGCTTATTTGTAGCCCTGCGGGCAATGATATTTTATTTGACGAAAGCCAAGTAGAACAAGGACGTAATTTTGCCAATAAAATTTGGAATGCATTCCGTTTGGTTAAAGGTTTATCTATTAAACCTGATACTGAATTTGCAGCCGATTTATTGGCAAGTAATAAAATTTCAGAACAATGGTTTGAAGCAAGATTCAATTTAGCTTTGGCCGAAATAGAAGAAAAATGTAAAGACTATAAATTAAGCGAAGCCTTAATGATGATTTACAAATTGATTTGGGACGATTACTGCGCTTGGTATTTAGAAATGATAAAACCTGTTTATGGCGAAGCATTGAACCAAAGCACCTATGACCAAACAGTAGCTTTCTTTGAAAAATTGATGTTGGTTTTACATCCGTTTATGCCGTTTATTACCGAAGAAATTTGGCAAGAAATTACAGAAAGAAAAGAAGGAGAAAGCATTTGTGTTGCAGCATATCCTAACGTAGAGACGTATAATTATACATCTCTACAAAATACCTTCGAAACCATTTCTAAAATACGCGAGTTGCGCAATAGCAAGGGTATTAGTCCAAAGGAAGCATTTGAAATTGTTATTAAAACAAATCAAACTGAGTTATACGAACCTAACCAGTTTTTAATTAAAAAATTGGCTAATGTTTCTAGTATATTATTCAATGAAGATGCGCCTAATTATGTTTCCTTATCAGTTTCTACTGATCAAGTTTTTGTTAAGTTAAATATTGAGATAGATGCTGTAGCGGAAGCTGAAAAAATTAATAAGGAAATTGAATACCTCATTGGCTTTATGGCCAGTGTAGATGTAAAATTAAGTAATGAAAAGTTTGTATCCAATGCCAAACCCGAATTAGTAGAAAAAGAACGCCAAAAGAAAGAAGATGCTTTAGCTAAAATTGAGGTTTTGAAACAAAGTTTGGCGGGATTGTAAAAAGGTTTATTTTTTCATTGACTAGTCCCGAAAGCTTTTAGGAAAACGGCAATAGATATTTTGTTTTGAAGCAAAATCTATTGCCGTTTTTTTTATATCAATGATGAGTATTGTAATATAGTTTAAAAAAAGTCTACCCTTGTTTACAATCAATTGTTCTTTCTGAATAAATTTATGTTTCCCCGCATTTTAATACTCGGTCCGCCTGAGGAAGCCGATAAAGGCATGATAATACATAAAAATAATGCTAATTAATAAAGTTAAATGATTGGTTTTAAACTTTGTGATTGATTGTGTTATGAAAATAATTGGAGAAAATAAATTGAATCATCATTAATATTCAAATAAAAATTTATTTTAAAACAGTTCAATATTTGTTTGAATTTAATAATGCTATAAATTATTAAATTTAATTATGTTTGAAAAATTTGATAAACACATGAAAAAACATTTACTAACCTGTTTCTTATTGATTGCGGTAAACACCCTAATTGCTCAAAGGCCAAAATTTAAATGGGGGCCGATCCAAGAAAGTAAGAACACTCAAGATTTCGGTTCAATTGGAGGTAATAAAAATGGTTATTATTCAACGGGTTCAGCAAAACATGGTTGGTGGATTTTTGGTAATTGGGAAAAAACCATTAACAAATATGATATGAAACACGAATTAGTTTCTACAAGAGAATACTACTACAAAATGGGTAAGGAGAAACTAAAGTTCACTGGAGATGGATTTTTTATAAATAATAACCTCCATGTTTTTGCTTCAAAATATAATTCGAAGAAAGATGTAAATAAAATATATAAGAAAACATTTAATGCTGATTTATCGGAAGAAAGTGAATGGGAAGAGTTTGAAGAGATAGCTTCAAAAAAAGAAAAGAATGCTAATGCATTTAACTTTATTAGATCAGAGGATGAATCTAAAGTCATGCTATACATTAATAATCCAGAAGATAAAAAAAAGAAAAAGGAATCTGTAACTTATAAAGTTTACGATAACAATTTAAAGAAACTTTGGGAAAAAGAACTTGAATTTGAATTTGATGATAAGAAGTTTTTAGTGTCGAATTATTCAATTACTAATAATGGGCAAGTAGTACTTTTAGGAAAAAAAAATTTAAATAAAAAGGATGCTGAAAAAGGTAAGCCCAATTACAAATATGTTATATTTTTATACGACAATGATAAAAATGCTTTAGAGCAATTTGATGTTTCATTGGGAACAAATTATATCAATGACATATCATACACTATTGACAATGATAACAAAAAACTTTTAATAACTGGATTTTACGCCAATAAAAATACTGGAACATTATCTGGTGTTTTTTATCAAAGAATTGACATGGTTTCTAAAACAGTGGAAATTGAAAACACTAAAGAATTTGAAAGAGATTTTCTTTTGGACCACTTGAAAGAAAGTAAAGTGGATAAAAACAAAGAAATATCCAACCATTATGATATTAGGCAATTAGTAAGAAGAGATGACGGAGGACTTGTAATGGTTGCTGAATACTATATGATGTATGTTACTTCAACTACCACTCGAAATGGCAATACAAGCACAACAACTTATACTTACCATTATTATTACAACGATATAATTTTATTCAATATAGATAAAGATGGTAAAATTGGATGGAGTGTAACTGTACCAAAAATACAATATTCTACAAACGATGGTGGTTATTATTCGTCTTATTTGCTTTCGGTAGAAAAAGATAAAATGATATTTTTATATTATGATAACGAAGAAAATTTTAACAAAAATTCGAAAAAGAAAAGCAAAAATCGTTTGAAAATTGAGGTTAAAAGTATGACAAACATACATAAGGCTGTGTTAGCAATGGCAGTAGTTGATTATGACGGTAACTTATCTCGCGAAATAGTAATGAAAAGTAGAAAAGAAAGAAAATTGAAATCAAAAGACCCTATTTTTATTCCTAAAGAAACCATTGTACTAGAAGGTGACAATATATTAGTTAAATCAATACTTGGAAGTTATTACCAATACGGTTTTTTAACTTTTGAAGGAGAAGGCAAGAATGACGGTGATGATAAATAACAAATTTCTAGCTATTTTCATTTTTTCATTCATCATATTTTTTAGCAATTGTGCAACTATTTTTGAAGGAAAAAAAATTAATAAAGGAGTATATATTACTTCTAATATAGAAGGTGCAACTGTTTATAATAGTGATGGAAGGAACGAATTTGGTAAAACTCCATTATTGATAAATGAACAAAAAAAGAAAAAGGATCTGAATTTATTGATAGAAAAGGAAAACTACTTAACTGCTCAACGAAAAATTGAAGTAATTCAGGCCAACCAAGGTTATCTTTTTTTAGACGCTATGTTGTTATGTATTCCATGTATAGTTGATGTTACTACTGGTGCTTTGGAAAAATACGAATTTGATTCAATTATGATTCCTTTAAAACGAATTATTGAAAAGGATGGAAAGCCGGTAGCAATTAATATTGACAATGTTGTTTGGAAAGTGAAGGAAGGCCAAACGATTGGAAAAGAAATGAAAACCGATATTTATTTCAAAAAAAATTCAATTGATAGCCGTCAATATACTGAAAATATTTGCACTGAAATGGAAGGTACTAGGTATGAAAGTCAGCGATGTGGAGAAAACAAAAAAAAATCCTCATATGGAATTAATTATTCAAACATTACTCTAATACCAATTATTAAAGAAATATATTTAAAAGAGATAAAACATCGTTCGCAATATGCTTATGCTTCTCAAATTTCAATTGATTGGATTTTTATTCAAAACGAAAAAGATACCATAGCAATTTTTGACGACAAGGTATCTTTGATTGTAAATAGTAGCGAAAAAAGAAAAGTTATAAATGCGTTAATTAATTTATCAATGTATAATTTACTGAATGACGATATTACTTTTGAAAAAGTATCGACAACAAAAAGTAAAAACTTACAAAATGAACCAAAGACATTACTAACGAATATTGATAAAATAAAGGCTCCAGTTTTAAGCAATGGTTTAACTCCTGTAATTAAACAATTGGTAAAATCGGTAGTTACAATTGCCCACAAAGAAGGACATGGCAGTGGTTTTATTATTTCATCGGATGGATATATAATTACCAATTATCATGTTATTGAAAATAATCAAAATTTGGTTGTTCAACTCAATGAAAAACTAAGTTTAAAAGCCGAAGTAGTTAAAATCAATCCTGAATACGATTTGGCATTATTGAAAATAGATGCCAAAGAATTAATTGCTTTGGCATTGGGTAACTCTGAAAAAATAGAGATTGGCGAAGAGGTTATTGCTATTGGAACACCTGTTGAATTATCTTACGGACAAACTGTTTCTAAAGGAATTATTAGTGGTAAGCGTAAGTTAGAGGAACATATTTACATTCAAACCGATGCCAGTGTAAATGCCGGAAATAGTGGTGGTCCATTAATCAATCAAAATGCCGAGGTGATTGGAATTGTATCAAGAAAACGATACGATAAAGAAGGTATTGCATTTGCTATTCCTATCAACGAAGCCATTGAAAAATTAAACATTATCCAAAATGAGAAATAAACTAATTGTATTTTTTTTGTTGGTTGCAAGTAACAGTTTTGCTCAATCGAGTGCAGGATTATTTATTGGATATAATTTAAATGCATCGGTTAATGATGCAGTAGTTTTAAACTATCAAATGGGTTACCAGCAAAGTTTTTTAAATAAAATAGTACTTGCAGCTAACTTTGGCAATTTGATATCTGGTGAAGATGTGTATAATGCTGATTATAAAAGTAATATTGTTATAGATGAAAATGTAAAGATAAAATATGATTTTACAATTACTGATTACAAATATTATGGAATAGAATCGAAGTACTTTTTCAATGAATTAGACGAAGCTCCATTAGGAGTTTATATTTCATCAAACTACAAGCTAACAAGTTTGGGTTTGATTTCAAGAGTAAATAGTGTTTATGATCAAAACGAACAAGATATTTCAAGCACTTACGAAAAAGTAAGAATAAATGAAGCTTATAATTATGATTATTATGTTAATTCGTTTGGTTTAAAAATAGGGGCTTCCTCTGGACATGGTTTTAATATTTATGGTGGTATTGATTATAATGTTCCTATGGTAAATAAAGATAGTAGAACCTCGTTAAATATTTCTCCAAATTACCACACGATAACTTATAGTTTTGGTTTATTGTTTGGATTTGGACTTGGTTATTAACCAATACCAAATAGTCAAAAAGATGGAATGTTGGAACCAGTGAGGGCCCATTAATAAGTCAAAATGCCGAAGTTATTTTAATTTTTCAAGAAGTTAATATGTTAAAGAAGGCACACCAATTCACCAAAATAAAGTTACATGGAAATTATTAATAAATTTGGAACAAGAACAATTATTGTTTACTTATTATTTTCAGTACCTATCTTCATTGTGGCGCAACAAAAATTAGATACCATTTTTTACAATCAAAATTGGAAGGTTACAAAAGTTAAAGATAGCATTACTTTTTATAGACTTATAAGTAAAATTAATGGAAAATTCAATGTTAAGGATTATTATTTGAGCAAAACACTCCAAATGACTGGTACTTACAGTTCCATTGAAAAAGATATTAGGGATGGATATTTTAAATATTATGATGAGTTTGGTAAGATATCCTTGGAAGGTTCATTCAAAAAAAATAAGAGAAATGGTGTTTGGAAGGATTATAAAAAGAATAAGTTGTGGACGGAGACAAATTATGTGAATGATACTATACATGGTAATTTTGTGGTTTATTATCCTAATGGAATGATAAAACGAAGTGAGGTTTATAGGAAGGGTGAGTTTAAAATTGGATTGTGTTATTCTCAAGATGGTAACGATACTAATTATTTTCCTTTTGAAATAGCACCTGAATTTAGAGGTGGAGAAGAGGAAATGATGAAATCATTAAGTTATCATATAGTATATCCAAAGGCAGCAAAGGACAGTAAAATTGAGGGGAAAGTTATAGTTCGTTTTTATGTTGATTATGATGGAAGTATTGTAGATGCAACTGTTATTTCAAATACTCCTGACATTTTAAATCAGAGTGCCTTAAATGGTTTAAAGAAGATGCCTAATTGGAATCCAGGAAAAATAGACGGAGAACCAATTAGAGTTTATTATACTTTGCCCATTGTTTTTAAATTAAACGAATAACACTAACAGTATAACGCCAAAAGAAAGATAATGCTTTACCAAAATTAATTATTGAAGCAAAGTTTAACAGGATTGTAAATACATAGACCTGAAAGGTTTTTAAATAATGTCAGGTCTATTTTGTATGAATAAAATCTATTGCCAATGCTTTTAAGCAACGATTAAGTTTTGAAATTTAGTTTAGTTAGGTTGTAAGCTTTAATAATCCTTTTCTTAAAAAGAATTATAGGATGTTACATTTTAAAACAAATAGTAATGATACTAAACAATAAATTATTTGACCTCACTATAAAATTTGAAATAAAAAATTATTTTTGATTATAAGATATATTAACCATTTAAAATTATAATTAAGAAAAATATGAAAAAAGAGAAAATTATTTTTTGGTCAACAACGGGCTTTTTGTTCTTATTTCAAGGGGTTATGCCTGCACTAACTGGTCATACAGAAATGGCAAAAGAAGGTATGAGGCATTTAGGTTATCCAGAATATTTTGGACCAATTCTGAATATTTTTAAAGTGATAGGTTCACTTTTGTTAATTATTCCAAAAGTTCCAAGCAGATTAAAGGAATGGTCTTATGCAGGTTTTGGATTTGATTTTATTTTTGCAGCCGCAAGCATTATTGCTGTAGATGGATTGGTAGGAATTGCCATTCTTCCACTTGTTGCCATGGCATTCTTGGTGGCTTCATATATTACATACCATAAATTACAAAATATTCAATAGTATGTTGCAGATTATACTTTTTATTTTATTAGGAATTATTGCTTTAATTTTGATTGCTGCGGCATTCATGAAAAAAGTATATTCTATCTCTGCTTCTATTATAATTGATAAACCACAAGTTGAAGTATTTAATTACATTAAATTTTTAAAAAATCAAGAAAAGTATAGCAAATGGGTAATGGCAGATCCTAACGTTATGATGACTTACACTGGAAAAGATGGAGAGGTTGGCTTTAAGGCAGCATGGGTAAGTAAAGATAAAAACGTGGGAGTGGGGGAGCAGGAAATTGTTGATATAATTGAAGGTGTAGGTTATAAGGTAGAAATTAGATTTGAAAAACCTTTTAAGGGAATAAGTTATGCAAATAATTTTACTGAAAGTATCGGAAATAATCAAACAAAAATAACTACTGTTTTTGATACAAAAACTCCATTTCCAATGAATATAATGGTACCCATCATTACTAAAATGCTTACAAAAGACATGAATGAGAATCTTACTAATTTGAAAAAAAATTTAGAGGTGTAGAATTAAAGATTAAACTAGTTAAGAAATAACTAAAAAAAGCGCTGTTCACAAAGTTGAATAGCGCTTTTTTTATGTAATGAATATTTTTGTTTTATTAGTTATAATTTGGTAATCCAACCAAATTTATCTTCAACTTTTGATGTTTGAATTTCGCCCAAAGTGTCATATAACCAATTTGATACTTTTCTTCCTTCTGCAGGAGGTAGTTCAAATCGTTCGTTTTTATAGGCAATGGTTTCAATTTTAGCAATTAATGCAGCAGTACCAGTTCCAAATGCATCTAGTAATTTACCTGCTCTGGCAGCAGTAGCTATTTCTTCAATATTAATATGTCGTTCCTCTACATTGTAATTGGCATCGCGTAATAATTTTATGCAACTGTCGCGGGTTACACCTTTTAGAATATTTCCATCTAATGCAGGAGTTAATACAGTATAATCATCCATTACAAAAAATAAATTAGTTGTGCCTGATTCTTCTACATATTTATGTTCGCGGCCATCGGTCCAAATGATTTGATCAAAACCTTCTTTTTTTGCCTCCATTGTAGGGCGCATACTAATACCATAATTACCTGCAGCTTTAGCAGCTCCAGCCATACCATCAAATGCACGTGTATATTTTTCTTCTACTTTTACTTTTATAGGTTTTGGATAATAGCTGTTTACCGGGCAACAAAATATAATAAAGGTATAATTATTACTTGGTCTCACACCTACAAAATCATCAGTAGCAAACATAAAAGGACGCAAGTACAATGCACTGCCAACTTTGGTTGGAATCCAATCTTGATCCATTTTAACTAATTCAGATAAACCGGTCATAAATAATTCTTCAGGAATAGTAGGCATGCCCATTCTTTCTGCCGAAAGATTAAAACGCTCAAAATTAGCTAATGGACGAAAAAGTTGAGGTCTTCCATTTTCATCTTTAAAAGCTTTCATGCCTTCAAAAATGGCTTGACCATAATGTAAACTAGATAAAGCAGGAGAAAAATTAATATTTCCGTAAGGTAAAATTTCGCCAGTTTTCCATGCACCGTCCTCATAATCAACTCTAAACATATGGTCAGAGAAAATTTTCCCAAATTCAATGTTATTAAAATCACAAAGATTGATTCTTGATTGAGTGTTTTTGTTAATTTTGATGCTTATTGTCATCTGTAATTTAATTTAAAAAATGAGTGAATTTTTAAAAGTTGAAAATCCATTTATCGAAACGCTGTTCGATGAATTTTTCGCGGTCAAAGAAAAACAAAATTCTATACAATACAAGTTTACCGGAACTAACGAGCAACGCTTTGTTTTATTGATAGATAAAGTGCTAAATGATAATGAAATGAATTTACTGAATAATATCATTCAGGCAGGTTTGAAACTTAATTTGGAAGAAATGGCACTCTTAAACATGAATCAACAAGAAGAAGGTGCCAGTATTAGCAACTTAATTATATCGTTAAAACCCTTAAAAATAATTGTTTGGGGCTGTAATGATTGGATCAAAAAAGAAGGTTGGGACATTCCTTTACATCAAATAGCAAATGTACGAAGTACAAAAATTTTAAAAGCAGATGAGTTAATCAGTTATGAAAATAATAAAGATTTAAAGCTGCAACTTTGGAACTTGGGAATTAAAAAAATGATAGGATAATGGAGTTAATATTTGCTAGTCATAACGAAAATAAAGTAACCGAAATTGCCGCGTTAATAGGAAGTGGTTACTCTGTTAAATCATTATCTTCAATTGGTTTTAATACGGAAATAGTTGAGAATGGAAGTACTTTAACTGAAAATGCCTTGATTAAAGCTAGGACTATTTATCAAGCAACTAATAAAAATTGCTTTGCAGACGATACTGGTTTATTAGTAGAGGTGCTTAATAACGAACCTGGAGTATTTAGTGCTCGTTATGCTGGAAACCCAAAAAATGATCAAGACAACATGAATTTGTTACTTGAGAATTTAAAAAATAAATCAAATAGAAGTGCCAATTTCACCACAGTTATTGCTTTAATTTTGGATGGCAAGGAATATTTATTTGAAGGGAAATTAATGGGTGAAATTGTTACCGAAAAAATTGGTTCTAATGGTTTTGGCTATGATCCAATTTTTAAACCTAAAGACTTTAATATTACATTGGCTCAAATGGATTTAATTAAAAAAAATACAATAAGTCATAGGGCTATGGCTTTTAAAAAAATGATTGATTTTCTGCATAAAATTAAATAATTAATGTTTTTAGCATATTTATAATTATTGTGTATATATTTGTTTTACAAAATTTAAAACTGTTTAAAACTATTGTTATTAGGGGTAGGCCAAAAAGAATAATTATTTAATTTAGTTGAGTTGTTTAATGTCAATATGTTATGTTAAAATTAATAAGTTCAAAAGCCGTTATTATATTCTGTTTGTTTTGTTTGTTTCATGTAACTGCTTGTAAACGACAAGTTGATGAGGAAATAGTTACAATTAATGGTCCTGTTAACAATTTAGAGGATTTAAAAATTCCTAATGGATTTAACTACCAAACTACTCGAACCAATAATGTGAAAATTACTTTACTTGATGCAGAAGGAAATGTATACAACAATGCTATTGTGTATATAATGGATAATAGTTTTGAATTAGGTGGACGAATTTTGGCCAAAGGCATTACTAATGAGAATGGAGTTTGGGAAACTAAAGTTGAAGTTCCATTATCATTGGACTATTTGGTAATTAATACTTCAGCTGTCAATATTCCGCAAGATGTAATGCTAAACAATTATCCAATGGTGGTGGCCTCATTAGGTGGTTTGAATTTTAATCCAAAAACCGTTGAAAATCCTGTTTTAAGAAAAACAAGTTTTGGAAAATTACCAGGTAAAATTTCTACAAAGCTTGGTACTTGGAATACCACCAATGGAAAGCCTAATTACTTGGAACCGGTAAATGATGTAATTTCAACTACATTTTTAAATAATATAAATACTTTTTTACCTCCAAAAATAAATTTGCCAAACAGGTACCCAGCCATGCTTGATGATAATTTTTATAGAAGAAATATTCTTACCACTAATCTTTGTGATGTGTATATTACTTTTATAAAAGAAACCGCTGGACAACGAAATGTGTTGTTTTATTACACCTATAATGTTAACAATCCTCCGGCTACAGCTGCTGCAATTGATTCACTTTATGTAATTTATCCAAATACTTCATTCACAGGTTCTGGTGGTGATTTGGCTACAGGAAATAAAGTTAAAATTGGTAGATTTGGAAAAGATACGGTGATAGCTTTTGGCATATTAGCCGATGGTTACGATAACACTACTGGAAATATTTTACCAATTGGTTCAAGGTATATTTTTTATGGTAATAAAGAGTTTAATCCAGAAACAAATATTTCATTCCGTCAGCATTTGGTTTTTGTATATGAGCCTTCAAGTCAAAGGTTTGTTTTAGGTTTTGAAGATGTAAATAGAAACCCTACTGGAAGTAGTGATAACGACTTTGATGATGTGGTTTATTATGCTACCGTCAATAATATAGCAAATGTAAGTTTAGATAAAATTTGTAACCTCCCTGGTACTTCAGATACGGACGGAGATGGTGTAGATGATGTGAACGATGATTATCCAACAGATCCTTTAAAGGCTTTTAATAATTATTTTCCTGCTTCAAATAAAACTGCAACTGTTGCCTACGAAGATTTATGGTATTTCAGAGGTGATTATGATATGAATGATGTGGTAATGGATATGCGAACAAACGCTATTACCAATTCAAGTAATAAGCTAGTTCGTTTTGAAGCCAAATATTGTTTAAGAGCTTCAGGTGGAAGTTTAACTACTGCATTTGCTATTCAATATCCAATAGCGCGAACAAAAATTGCAAATCTTTCAGGCGGCACTATAGAGGGAGATAAAACAAATGCCACTATTCGATTATTTGATAATGTGAGGGATCATCAACAAACATGGAATACAGTTCAAAATGTGGGATATAACGATTCTGTTAACTTTAATTTATCTTTCGACATAAGCGCATTGGTTGATATTTCAGAATTTGGTGTTGGTTTACACGATCCTTTTGTTTGGATTAACGAGGCTTCAAAAGGCCGTAATTACGAAATTCATTTGCCGGGTAAAAACCCAACATCAAATGCAACTTATCCACTTTTAGGATTGGGTGACGATGATACGCAGTTACTTGGTAGTAAAAAATATTTGAGTAAAAATAATTTACCGTGGGCAATAATTATTCCTGAAAGGTTTGATTACCCATATGAGTCGCAAAATATTACCCAAGCCTATTTGAATTTTGCTAGTTGGGCTCAATCAGGGGGAGGCACTTACAAAGATTGGTATAGTAGCTCATCTGGTTATAGGAATAATACCAAAATATATGTAAAACCTGAATAAATAAAAACGCCATTTACTGCAAAGCAAATGGCGTTTTTTATTTAACAGCTGGGAATTATTTTTTTTCTAACCTCATTTGGGTTAAATTATTTAACACATCAGCGTAAACGCTATCTAAATCTGCTGGTTCTTGCAGGTAGAAATCGTAATTATCAGTAAACTGTTTTTCATTAATACCATGTTTTTTAAATACAAAATCATAATGCCAAAGCATTGATTTATTTAAACTATCTGTTATTAAACCTATTTGGTTTACACCAGCTTCCGCTATTTGTATATCGGTTATAATATCACTCATTTTTTTACGGTCAAAAAATGGGTTTGGTTTTAAATTATTATTTTGATTACAAGCAAATGTTGTAATAACTAATGCAATTAATGCATATTTGTAAACTGATTTTATCATAATGAGTATAGCTGCAAATATTGGAAAAATAAAACAAGAACTAAGCCAAAATGTAAAATTAATTGCAGTAAGTAAAACCAAACCGGTGCAAACCCTTATGGAAGCTTACGATGCAGGGCAAAAAATTTTTGGCGAAAATAAAGTGCAAGAGTTGGTAACCAAGTACGAGCAAATGCCAAAAGACATAGAGTGGCATATGATTGGTCACTTGCAGAGCAATAAAGTTAAATATATTATTCCTTTAATACATCTCATTCATTCAGTAGATAGTGAAAACTTATTGGCTGAAATTAACAAACAAGCTGCTAAATTGAATAAAGTACAAAAAGTACTTTTGCAAATTAGTATAGCAGATGAAGAAACTAAATTTGGTTTTGAACAAGGAAATCTATTAAAGGTAATTGACAAATATTTAAACGATGAGTTTGAAAATGTGGAAATAATAGGACTAATGGGAATGGCTACTTTTACTGATAACCTTGACCAAATAGCAGGTGAATTTGCAGGTTTGAAAAAATTGTTTGACGAAATAAAATCAGATTATTTAAGTAACCAAGATTCGTTTAGCCAAATATCGATGGGAATGAGTAGCGATTACCAATTAGCTATAGCTAACGGAAGTACCATGATTAGAGTTGGGAGCAATATATTTGGTGGTAGGTAAAAGTTCAATTTTTTACGTTGAGTAATTTTAAAAATATAAATGTTATGGCTCAAAATAAAACAGTAGAAACAATAGAAAGTGTAGCCAATTTTTTAGCTACCGTTACCGATGAAACAAAAAAACAAGATTGCCTTAACATAGTAACCATAATGGAAAAAGTTACTGGTTTTAAAGCCAAAATGTGGGGACCAAGTATTGTTGGTTTTGGCTCTTATCATTATAAATACGAAAGTGGACGAGAAGGTGATGCAGCCTTGGTTGGCTTTTCGCCTAGAAAAAACGAAATCGGTTAAACATGTTAAAAGTATGTATCCTTAATTGAAATGTTGAATGTTGGATTTTGAATGTTGGATGCAGTTCTGGTAGATTCATAATGAAAGTGAATTCGTCATGCTGATTCCGAAAAGCGGAAGTAGCATCTTTACAAGGTGCGGAAATATTCGTCATTGCGAGGTACGAAGCAATCTAAAGTTAAGATATGCATTTGCTCGTTTGAGATTGCTTCTCTTCGATCGCAATGACGTTTTGATGAAGACGAATCCTAACAATTGTACCTCAAACAAAAAAAATCAGCAACCAAAGAATTGATTGCTGATTTTTTTATTATGTAGAGACGTTGCATGCAACGTCTCTTTTATTTTAAGACGTTCAATTGAACGTCTCCACTATGTTTTTTATTAGACGTTGCATGCAACGTCTCTACCATGGTCTATTAACTAATAACCATAAACTAAAAACTATTTTCCAACACTCGCTCTGATGATATTTAAAGCACCACCTGCTTTAAACCATTCAATTTGTTGCTCGTTGTAGGTATGGTTAACAGCAATTGTTTCGCTTGAGCCATCTTTGTGGTTTAATACTAACTCTAATTGTTTACCAGGAGCAAAACTTCCTAAACCAATAATATCAATTACATCATCTTCTAAAATTTTGTTGTAATCTTCTTTATTAGCAAATGTTAAGCCCAACATACCTTGTTTTTTCAAATTGGTTTCGTGTATACGAGCAAATGATTTTACCAATACAGCACGAACACCTAAATGACGAGGTTCCATAGCAGCATGCTCGCGACTACTTCCTTCACCATAGTTTTCATCGCCTACTACCAAGCTACCAATTCCTTGTGCTTTATACTCACGTTGAACTTTAGGAACTGAAGCATATTCGCCAGTTAATTGGTTTTTTACATTGTCAGTTTTTTCGTTAAAGAAATTAACTGCACCAATTAACATATTGTTCGAAATATTATCTAAGTGACCACGGTATTTTAACCAAGGACCAGCCATTGAAATATGATCGGTTGTACATTTACCTTTGGCTTTAATTAACAATTTCAATCCTTTTAAATCGCTGCCTTCCCAAGCTGTAAATGGATCTAATAATTGTAATCTATCAGAAGTTGGAGAAACTGCAATTGTAACTTGGCTACCATCAGCCGCTGGAGCTATAAAGCCTGCATCTTCTACTGCAAATCCATTAACTGGTAATTCATCACCATAAGGACCATCTAATTTTACTTGTTCACCTTTATTGTTGGTTAAAGTATCAGTTAATGGATTAAAAGTTAAATCACCGGCAATAGCCATAGCTGTTACAATTTCTGGCGAAGCCACAAATGCATACGTATTTGGATTACCATCGGCACGTTTAGCAAAGTTTCTGTTAAATGAATGAATGATGGTATTTTTTTCTTGTTTTTCAGCACCCATTCTATCCCACATACCAATACAAGGTCCACAAGCATTGGTAAATACTTTAGCACCAATTTCGTTAAACACATCTAAGAAACCATCGCGTTTGATAGTGTAACGAATTTGCTCTGAACCTGGATTAATTAAGTATTCAGCTTTTGATGTTAAACCTTTAGCCGAAACTTGTTTAGCCAAACTTACAGCTCTTGAAATATCTTCGTAGCTTGAGTTGGTACAAGAACCAATTAAACCTACTGAAATTTTTGTAGGCCATCCATTAGCTAAAGCTGCTTCTTTTAATTTTGATATAGGTGTAGCCAAATCAGGAGTGAAAGGACCATTTACATGTGGTTCTAATTCTGATAAGTTAATTTCAATTACTTGATCAAAGTAAGCAGCAGGATTTGCGTATACTTCAGGATCGGCAGTTAAATGATGTTTTACTGAATCAGCTAAATCAGCTACTTCAGCGCGGCCTGTTGCTTTTAAATAACGAGCCATTGAATCATCGTAACCAAATGTAGATGTAGTAGCACCAATTTCGGCACCCATATTACAAATAGTTCCTTTTCCTGTACAGCTCATACTAGTTGCACCTTCGCCAAAATATTCTACCACAGCATCGGTACCACCTTTTACGGTTAAAATACCAGCTACTTTTAAAATTACGTCTTTTGGAGCAGTCCAACCGTTTAATTTACCAGTTAATTTTACACCAATTAATTTAGGCATTTTTAGTTCCCAAGGTAAGCCAGCCATTACATCGCAAGCATCTGCTCCACCCACACCAATGGCAATCATACCTAAACCACCAGCATTAACTGTATGGCTATCAGTTCCTATCATCATTCCACCTGGAAATGCATAATTTTCTAAAACTACTTGATGTATAATACCAGCACCTGGTTTCCAAAATCCAATTCCGTATTTATTAGAAACCGAACCTAAAAAGTCGTAAACTTCTTTACTTTCTTTATTGGCAAATTCTAAATCTTCGGCAGCACCGTTTTTAGCAGTAATTAAGTGATCGCAATGAACAGTAGAAGGAACTGCTACTTTTGGACGACCAGATTGCATGAATTGCAATAAAGCCATTTGCGCAGTTGCATCTTGCATTGCTACTCTATCTGGACCAAAATCAACATAACTTTTACCTCTTTCGTAACTATTAGTTGCATTGCCTTCTGTTAAATGGCTATATAAAATTTTTTCAGTTAATGTTAAAGGTTTGTTTACCACCTTGCGGGCAGCTGCAATACGTTCGTCCATTTTGGCGTATACAGCTTTAATCATTTCAATATCAAATGCCATAGTATTTAGTTTATAGTTCTTATTTTATAGTTCTTAGTTTGGTAATAATCAATACTTATATTCTGTTAAAAAAATAACAATGGGCGCAATTTACATTTATATAAATTTTTGCAAAAGCAAATAGCCATAAAAAATTTATGATAACGCTTAGTAATTTGATATAGATAAAATTATTTAAAACCATAAACCAATCCAAGCGAAAATGATGCTCTGCTAACTGAAATAACTTGATTACCTTTTAAATTATAGTTACTAACGGTGCCATTTTCAGTTAAAGTTACATTGTTAATACTACCTCCCATTAAGCCTAAATTAGCTGCAAAAGATAGATGATTACTTAATTTGTAATTATACTGAAACTGTGCCAATTGAGAGAAACCATTTCCAGTAAAAGTGCCTTCATAGTTACCAATTGTTAATTTTTCATTGTAAATAACCCAATTTAACCCGAGCTGAATAGCACAACTGTGTAATTTCCTATTCTTACCAAGCTTTATGAGCAAATTTGGCCCAATGGTTGTAAAATACAAGTTGGTATTTAAATCACCAATATAAATAGTTCCATTACTGGCCGTTAAGGTAGAATTTGTTGCTGTTCCTCCGGTTAGCAATTGATTTAACTGAACTCCTATGAGAAGGTTTTTGCGCTTATTTATCGACCTGTGAAATTCTAATCCAATTCCATATAAAAAACGTTGTTGGTCGTAATAATTTTTAGGGAGTTTCACAATATTATTACTGTTACGTGGATTGCCAGGTTTTAAACCAAATAAGGCATGTAATGAAATACTGTATTTTTTATTTTCGAAAGTATTTTTAACAATGGCTGAATTATTTGGGTTAATACTTTGAAGACTAGCAGATTTACTATTATCATTTTGATCATACTTATTACATTTAACCACTTTTTTTACCAGTGAATAGGCAATACTTTCCTTGGTTTTGTTCAATAATTCGTAATTAATATACCAATCTGTTTTGTCCTTTAAAATATGGCCAACTATTATCTCATTTTGTTGGGTATAAATGGTATCAATACATTGTTCAAGTTCTTTGGTTTCTCTAATAAAAAAAGCCTTCTTAATACTTAAAATGTTAGAAAAGTCAATACTTAATAGTTCAATATTATTTGTGTTTTTATTAAAAATGGCAATTTCAATATTTTTATGAATGATTTCCTTTAGCACTTTACAGTTTAAGCTATCATTGGTTTTAAGTATTACCAAATCTTGCGCTAACCCATTATTGATAGTTATAGCAGCTACAATTATAAAACACCACAATTTATAAAAGATTGGTTTATGCATTTTACAAACATATAAAAAACGATGGAGTTAAATAATAATAAAAAACTGTTGGTCAATAAAATGCCCTCAAATAGTATTTAACTTTTTGAGGGCATTTTGCAAAAACATTAAAGTATTTTGAACTATTAATAGTAAACAGGAGTAAGTTTACTATTTTCAATTTTAGCTTCTATTTGTTCTATATCTTGTTTAACCAAAGGTTTCGATATAAAATCAGTAATTAAGGTGCAATTTTTAGCTTTAACTATGTTTCCTTTATCAAAAGTACTTGAAAGCATAAAAATATTAATCTCGTGTTTTATTTTGGATTTAATTTGTTTAAAATCCTCTATAAACTGCCAGCCATTGCCGTTGGGCATGTCCAAATCTAACAAAATTAAATCTGGGAAATTGCTATTTTTTTCAATACAATATTTTAAATAATCAATAGCTTGATTACCACTATTAGCCGACTCGAAATTTTTGCAATTAATTGTTCTTTCTAATGTTGTTTTAGTAAGATAAATAGATAAGTTATCGTCATCAATAATTAGAGTATTTTTAATCATAGCTTTAAAATTATTTTTAATAGTATTCAAAAATATATTTTAATGCATACGTTGTTACATTTCATTTGCTTAGTTAGTACCAAGTGTTGTTAATATGTCTAAAAGAATTTACAATTATTAGGAATAACCAACGTTTACAGTAGTTTACCTACTCAAAAATTAGTTGAAAACAATTATTACATAAGCCATAAAACTAG
Source organism: Bacteroidota bacterium (assembly GCA_947464275.1). Taxonomy (GTDB): domain Bacteria; phylum Bacteroidota; class Bacteroidia; order UKL13-3; family UKL13-3; genus JAAFJM01. Next base: position 15,240 of record CANHVU010000028.1, on the reverse strand, counting down.
CTTATTTTTGCATTATACTTTTAAAAATATTTAGAATAAAATGGCTGAACAAGTAACATACAATGACGACAGTATTAAATCGCTAGATTGGAGAGATCATATACGTTTGCGTCCGGGAATGTATATTGGTAAACTAGGCGATGGAAGTTCGTTAGATGATGGTATTTATGTTTTAATTAAAGAGGTGATTGATAACTCAATAGATGAGTTTGTAATGGGCAATGGCCGCCATATTGATGTAAAAATTGAAGATAATAAAGTTACTGTTCGAGATTTTGGGCGTGGTATTCCACTGGGAAAAGTAAATGATTGCGTTAGCAAAATCAATACAGGCGGAAAATACGATTCTAACGCATTTAAAAAATCGGTGGGATTAAATGGGGTGGGAACCAAGGCTGTTAATGCTTTAAGTTCTTACTTTAAAGTGCAAGCTTACCGCGATGGAAAAACCAAATGTTCGGAATTTGAAAAAGGTCAGTTAATTAACGACCATAAAATTACCGATACCATGGAACCCGATGGCACGCTTATTCAGTTTATAGCCGATAATACTATTTTTAAAAACTACCGATACATTACTGAATTTATAGTTAACCAAATTTGGAATTATACTTACCTAAACGCAGGTTTAACCATTAATTTTAATGGTGATAAGTATGTTTCAAAAAATGGTTTAATGGATTTATTAAAACGTAAAACCAGCGAAGAGGAATTACGTTACCCCATTATTCATTTAAAAAGCGATGATATAGAAATAGCTTTTAGCCACGAAAATCAGTATGGAGAAGAGTATTACTCGTTTGTAAATGGCCAACATACCACCATGGGTGGAACACATTTAAACTATTTTAAAGAGGCTTACGCCAAAACTTTAAGAGAGTTTTACGGTAAAGAATTTGATTTGGCAGATATGCGCCAAAGTATTGTTGCTGCAGTAAGTGTGCGTATTCAAGAGCCCGTTTTCGAAAGTCAAACTAAAACCAAATTGGGTAGCACTGCTATTTACCCCGATGGACCAAGTTTAAAGCAGTTCATAGTTGATTATGTGAAAAAGGAACTTGATAATTATTTGCATAAAAACAAGGAAACTGCAGAAGCATTATTAAAACGTATTTTACAAAGTGAACGCGAGCGTAAAGAAATAGCCGGTGTGCGTAAAATAGCTAACGAACGCGCAAAAAAAGCTAATTTACATAACAAAAAATTACGTGATTGTAGGTTACACTATAACGATAACAATACGGATAAAAAGTTTGATACAACTCTTTTTATTACTGAAGGGGATAGTGCAAGTGGAAGTATTACTAAAAGTCGTAACGTAGAGTTACAAGCAGTATTTAGTTTACGTGGAAAGCCATTGAACTGCTACGGTTTAACCAAGAAAGTGGTTTATGAAAACGAGGAATTTAACTTGTTGCAACATGCCTTAAACATTGAAGAAGGAATTGACGATTTACGTTATAACCAAATTGTAATTGCTACCGATGCCGATGTGGATGGTATGCATATTCGCTTGTTAATTATGACTTTCTTCTTGCAGTTTTTCCCTGATTTGGTAAAAAATGGACATTTATACATTTTAGAAACACCTTTATTTAGAGTGAGAAATAAACAAAAAACCATTTATTGTTACAGCGAAAACGAAAAACAAAATGCCATTTCTGAACTAAAAGGCAAACCTGAAATTACACGATTTAAAGGATTGGGTGAAATTAGTCCTGATGAGTTTGGATTATTTATTGGTGCTGATATGCGTTTAAAACCAGTATTGTTAAACCAAGATATAACTATTCAAAAATTATTAGAATATTATATGGGTAAAAACACCATGGATAGACAAGCGTTTATTATCAATAACTTGCGCATAGAAAAAGACATTATTGTGCCACAACTTGACGAAGAACTTGGCGAATTGGTATAAATGATTGTTTGAAATTTATGTTAAACTAAATAATAATTACAGAATCATCTATAAAGAAAAGAAGATGAAACTGTTTAAAAATTAATTATTACAAACATTACTTTTATCAAAACAATACTAGCCAATAAGCTAAAAATACCAATACCGGCATTTTTTGCAAATGATATTATTTTTTGATAATTAGGTTTCAAAATATTTAGTTTTATTGGTTGATTAACTAAAATAGTTGGTTTGGTTAAATACATAGTTACTATAGGTTTTATTGATGCGTTTTAAAGCAAATGGTTTAATAAGTTGCAATAAAAACCTTACTTATTTTTATAAAATTACCATAACAATAAGAATTTGTTAAGTACCTAATTATTGCTTTAAAATAATGTATGTATTGCCCTCCACTTTAATAAAATAAACACCTTTGGTTAAATAGCTTAAGTCTTGGTTTGTGAGGTCTTTACCTTGATAAATGATTTGCCCAATATTATTAAACAATATTATCTCTGCATTGGGCTGAGCATTTAAAATATTAATTTTATTGGTAAATGGATTTGGATAAACTTCTATAGTTTTAGTATCAAAATTTTGATTGTTAACCGATGTGTTACTTTCCATTTTGCTGGTTACACAAATTACATAATTGCTATTGGTTTTTAAGTCGTAAGTAGTAATGCCAAATTGAGTATCCCAATACCAAGCTTTGGTGGTTTGGTTAGGTAAAGAGGTAGATGACCAAAATTTTTTGGTGCCAGAAATGCTAAAGAAATTGGTATTTACTGCTGGGTTAATAAATGTTACTTCACTGATTGATTGCAACTCCTTAATATTGGGTAAATGCCAATTGGAACTATTACCAAGTTCAAGCCCTTCTGCATAAACCAAGGCATCTTCCCAGGTTAAAGTATTGGTGTTTGGTATTTTTTGCCAAACTAGGTTGGTTAAATTATCGGTTATGGTACCGTTGCCATTATCGTTAAAATGATTTTGAATTATAGTTGGTTCAACTACATCTCTAACGGCTCTTACATGAAATTTTTTGGTTCCACCTGCACTTATGGTTTCTGTTTTAGGATGATTGCCTATACCGCCACCTGCATTGGTGCACCAAATTTTATTGACATCGTTGTTTTGTTTCTCACTTGTCCACCAATACTCTGCAGCAGTTTTAGTAAATAAGTTAATGTCAATTGCGGGGTTGTTGTTTTGATGATTTAAAATGCTAAAAGATTCTTTAGCCGTTGGCAATCGCCAATTGGTAAAACCACCAAGCATTAAAGTATCACAATAAATGGCAGCATTTTCTATGGTCATTTCACCTCCATCAGTTTGTTGCCAAATTAAACCAGTTACGGTATCTTTTACCGTTCCATTTCCATTATTTATATAAAATGGTGTGTTGATGTTGTAATCATTATCCTCGCCAAAAGTATTGGTATAACTGTTTTTTTGCCCCGTATCGGGTATGCGTAACATGTTTTTGTTAACAGTTTGTGATGTTACATTTAGTATATAAATACTACATATAATGGTTATAAAAATCTTCATGTTTTGGCTTAATCAATTACAAACTTTTTAGTTACTTCTGTTTGATTGGTTTTTATTTTAATAAAATATATGCCTGCTTCAAAACTCTTTATATCTATTGTATTTTCGAATTGCGAGACACCATAAACTTGTTTACCACTTAGGTTGAAAATACTAATGTTAGTTATTTGTTTTGAGTCAATATCAGTTAAGCCAATGTATAAATTTTCGTTAGTGGGATTAGGGTAAATGGCAATTTTATTAGAAAAATTAAGTTGTTTAACACCAACGGTATTGGGCACTGTGCAAATGGTTCCTTTGTAAGTATTGGTAGTTTTTACTCCTGATGCATAAAAGTTAAATGTATAATTTCCAGCTGGTGTCCAACTATATTCTACCGAATCAGTTTTGCCATTTAAAGTGTAAGTTAAAGTATAGCCGTTATTTGTTAAATTGGATTTACAACCTGTTATCACTGCTCCTTTTAAAGGTGTTCCTGCTGGCCTGATTGGCTTAGCTGAGGCTTGTGGTATTATTTGCAAAGTGGTATCTTCCGTTACTTGGCCTACCATATTTCCAATCATGTAAGGTGCAGTTGCTGTTCCATGGTAATGATAAAGTCCATTTGCTCCTTCGTGTCCATGATTGGCATCTAATGTTTTCATGGCTGAACCATCTGGCTCTAATGCGCCATAAACTGCATATCCATCAAGTGCAAATGCTATAGGTAAAATATCGCTTGTTTTAGTATCTAAAAACATAGGCGCAGTATGATAATGGTAATCATCGGCTCTGCCGCAATGACCTCCAAATTCATCTAATTGTCCATCTAAAAAAGCATCAACTCCGGTATTGGTATAGGGATTAAATATAGCAATTCCATTGGCTGCTACAGCAATGGCTCCACGTAAAAAATGCTGTTGATTTACGGGCACTGGCGTGCTTGCTTTAACAGGATTGAGCGGAATACTCCATGCATTAGTTCCTATATAACATTGCGGAATAGGAAATTGTTGTTGCCAACCTGTTATGCCTTTCATCATTTCGTGTTCAGGAATACCAATTGATTCTACATAAAAATAATTGGCATCCCAACGCGTATTAACATTCGGTCTAAAGGGGTCAAATGCAGATTTTAGGTAGGTTATATCAGTAGATTTTTTCAATGTTTTACTAGTAAAACTATAAGACATTACCAATCCACCCACTAAAACTGTAGGCATAACATAAAACCATTTCTTTCTATCAGCATTAAAGAATTGCCATGCAATAAAAATCAACAAGGCAACCATTAAATACAGTTTTATAGTAAATTGATTGCTGCTTGAACCGTTTATAATTGGTTTTGCTTTTGCATGTAATGCATTGATACTTGCTTGTCTTTTTTGAACAAATTGTTGATCATTTAGAGATAAATTATTATATGAAATAGATTTGATATTGCCCTCATTATCTTCAATAAAAACTGTATTATTTTTGAATAAATAAAATGTTCCTTCAATGGTTTGATGGGTGCTTTCCATATTCCATTTTCTTGGAAAAGCCATTTGCTGGTGAGCATCGTGAGCCCATGTAATTTGGGTTAATATGCAAATCAATAAAACTACAAAAATCTTTTTCATATTGTTATTTAATTATCGGTTTATCATTATTTTGTTGCTGCTTTTTAATCCATTTTCTCCAATTAGTTCAGTGTAATATGTACCATTAGGTAATAGCACATTGTTATAATCTTTTCCATCCCAAATAATTTGAAACGAACCTTTTAAAACTGTATGGTTATGAATTAAAGTTTTTACCAATTGGCCTTGGTTATTGTAAATGGCTAAATTTACTTTTTGTGTATTAGGTAAAGTAAATTCAATTCTTACTTCATTGTTAAAAGGATTTGGATATATGAGTTCATCCACATAATTGCTATTCCACAAAACTGGTGAACTTGTGCTTAAAGAATCATAACAATTAATAGCACCAATATAATAAGTGGCCGAAATATCTTTGTTTTTGCGGGTTCCTGTTTCGTTTTTTTGCAAATAAGCTCTTATGTAATCAATCTTTGCACCATTGCCATCCACAGTAACTTTTATATGTCCTGAACCGGGTAAAATAATTCCTTCTTTGTACCCATAACTTTTAGCCTGACCAATAGATGTAAAATTAGGATGGCTTGGCTGAGGAACTTCTTGATAAAACAAACAATTTTTTTCCTGCTTACCAAAAAAGTGATCATGACCATGAAAGAAAATATTTACTCGATTTTCATTTAATAAATCTTTGATAGGTTTGTACCAACCAACTCTGTTGCTTTCAAAACCTCTTGTTCCATCTAAATTATTTCCGCCCCATTCATACAAATTGGCAAACTCTACACCACCTCGTCCATCTGGGTCGCCACCGATTATTTGATGCGCAAACACAAACTTAAACTTGGAGTTGTTTTTTTCTAATGTACTTTTTAACCAATCATATTGTACCTTACCTAATGTCCATCTCCAGCCATTTAATGAATCGGGTTTAGGATTGGTGTACCAATATGGATCTAAAACAATGAATAAAGCATCGCCCCAAGTCCATGCATAATAATTTTCACGTTGACCTACAAATGGATGATTGATGGTATCGCCTGTATAAAATGAATTGGGGGCAGGGTTGCTGAAATATTTTTTTCTATCTAATGTTCCCCAAACTGGCAAGCAATTGGCTGTTTTGTTGTTTAACCAACCAGCTTCGCCTTCATGATTGCCAAGGGCAATGTATAAAGGAACAGAGTGGGCAATTTTTTCGTAATAGGTTCTTAACAAATTACAGCGGTAGGTTACAGTATCTCGTGGTATTACTTTGCTTGCATTTGCTAACTTATCCGACATTAAGAAATCGCCTAAATCAATCATAAAATCTGGCTTATCATCCAATTGGTTTTTTAAACATAAGTTGTACAGCGCAGTATCTGTTTGTTCATCTAAATGAGGGTCGGCTTGCACAGTAAATGAAAAGCTATTGTTTTTACTTCTTTGTGTTTGGAAAGTAAATTCTGGTCGGTAAATGATGTTGGCACTACCAGGCTTTCTATAACAAATTCTATAATAATATTGGGTGTTTGCTTGCAAATTGGTCAATACAATTTCAGAGGGTTCGTTGGCTGAAAAAGTTTGCCAATTGCTTTGCTTGTCAAATGTATTGCTCTTGGTGCTGTATTGTGCACTTACTTCTACAAGTGAATCAAAGAATAATTGTATGGTAATTTCTTTATCGGTTGGTCGGCCTAATAATTCAGCATGAACCAAATTTTGCGAGTAACTGCTAAAACCAATGCCAATGAATAAAAGTAGGTATAAAATGTATTTCATGGCTTAATGATTTACAATTATTTTTTTGTTAAACTCTATAGTAGCTGATTTTACCAAAACCATATACATACCATTTGGCAAGTTGCTTATATCAATGGTTTTGTTGGTAGTTTGCAATACTTGTTGCCCAATTAAATTATACATGCTTATATCATATACTTCATTTAAATTATTTGAAAGTAAATACAATTCATTGTTGGCAGGATTTGGAAATAGTTTTACAATAGGCTTTTCAATAACTTCGTTAATGCTAGTATTATCACTTTTTTTACCAATGGTATAAGTAAAACCAATCTCGCCATTTTTATGAATACCCAACGTATCGGCAGGTAAATAAGCTTTTACATAATCTACTTTTACATTTTCGGGCGAAACAGTTACACGAATATGTCCTGTGCCATCAACCGTATCTGATACGTAAGAATCAGCATTGGCTAACATACCAATTTCGTAAGTAGAATCAGCCGCCATAGGAACTGCTTGGTACGTTATACTATCTAAGGTTTCATGCGCAAATACGTGGTCATGTCCTTGGAAAAAAATATTAACTTTATTATCAATAAATAAGTTGTGAATTGGTTTGGCCCAACCTGGTCTATTGTTGGCAAATGTGTTTGGTCCATTTAATTTATTGCGGCCTCCCCATTCGTATAGTTGAGCATTGGTAATACCTCCTCGTCCTTGTCCACGAACATGGTGTGCAAACACAAATTTGTATTTGGCTGTGCTTGTTTCCAAAGTTGTTTTTAACCAATTGTATTGAGGTAAACCAAGGCTCCAATTCCAACCTTGTGGTTTTTCTGAAGTATCGCATTGGTCTCTGTACACATCTAAAACCACAAAAAGCGCATCGCCCCAAGTCCAAGCATAATAGTTTTCTGGGTTGCCTATTCCGTATTGCTCAACATCGGTATTGCCACTATAAAAAGTATTTGGAAAAGGATTTGGATAATAATATTTACGCCATTGTGTACCCCAAACTGTAAGGTTATTAGGTGGAGTTTTGGTTAAATAAAAATCGTTTTCACCTTCATGATTTCCGAGGCAAACATAAAAAGGAACGGAATGACAAATGCTACCCAAAAAAGGTCTGTAATCAGCGTGGAGTGCATCTAGTTCTTGAGATGTAATGGTATAAGGATTGTGGTCATCGCCAAAAATATCGCCAAGCGAAAGCATAAAATCAGGCTTATCCTTGGCTTGGTTATTTAAAGTTACTTGGTACATATTACGAACACCTTTTTTATCGTATAAATGTTCATCGGCCTCTATGGTAAAAGTAAAAGTGCTGCCTTTGGCACGTTGGGTGTAAAAAGAATATTCAGCACTATTGGTAAAAGTGCTTGTTGAAGTGGCTTTGTATTTTACCCTATAAAAATATTGTGTATTAGCTGTTAAGTTTATTAAATCAATTTCATCGGGCTTATTGGCAGTGGCAGTATATTTGGCCGAGGTTTGAGTATAAACACCTTTTTGTGTTCCGTATTCAAAAAAGTAATCAGTATTTTGGTTAAACATTATACTAGCCGTAACAGCATTATTGGTTGGTCTGCCCAAAATAATATTAAAGGTTTGAGCATTTAACCAAGTAATTTTGGTTAAACATAAAATAAGTAAGCCTAATTTAATAGCGGCATAAGAGGATGTAAATTTTTTTAAACGCATATTTAGATTGAATATAAGTTTGCTAGATTCATTGAAAATAAAAAGGTTTAAAGCCAAGTGGTTAAAAGGTGGTTAAACTTTTGCGTAAGCTAAATTACAAACTTCCATACCTAATTAACCACATCAAAAATGAGCAAATGGAGCCTTAAACTTGTTACAGTTTTAGTGTTAAATGTTGTAATTTTTAGATTTGTGGCATTCATTATTAAAGATTTGACTGAGTAATGATTTTGAAAAAATAGCTCAAGTTATTCCTATCATTTTCCTTTATTTTAAATAGTAAAAGTGGATTGGTAGGTAAAGCAACCACGGAAAAAAATAAAATGGTTTTATAATTTTTTTATGTCCTCGGTTGGTGTCCTCACCAACTGAATAAGGTGCGGTGAGTGCCGATAGCTATCGGCAACCGACCTTGGACAAATTTGCATCATTCATACATTTTATTCCTATAATTTTCCTTTATTTGAAATAAGAAAGAGGGGGTGGTGGGGAAAGCAAACATGGACAGAAATTAACTTGAACTTCAATGAATCAGAATTTAATAAATCAATACCAAATTACACTTCAAAATAAAGTACTTAATTGGAGTTCTGGTGATGAAATCTTTAAATCTATTGAAACAAATAATAGGTATTTAAATGAATTCATCGACAGTTGGTCTGTTGAGGAAATGGATGAATGGCTTTTACCATATTTAGATCAAGTAATTAATGGTACATTACAAGAATATGATACAGGTTCTGAAACTATTACAATACTTATAAAGCAAGATTTAACTTATTTTTTAATTGATGGTGTAGGTACAAACTATCCAACAATTCCCACCCAAGATTTTAAAGAAATTTGTTTAGGCTGGAAGGAGTTTTTATTAACTCCACCGCTAAATGGAACAAAAGTGTCTTGATTTTCTGTCCTCACTTCCCATCCCCACCAACCGAATTTGTATCATTCATACATTTTATTCCTATAATTTTCCTTTATTTGAAATAAGAAAGAGTAGTTGGTGGCAACATGTAAGTGAAAATTACTTTGCTACTGCGCTTTATCATTTTCAACTGATTGGCTAGCCCTCATTACTGGCACATAAAACATAATATTTATGCCAACCAAAATAAACAAAACACCATAAAGTCTGAGTGTAAAATCGGGATAATTCATGGCTACTACAGTTCCAATACCAATTACCAATCCTAGTAGTGCGCGAATAGCTATAATTTTAATGACTACCTTTTGTGCTAAGTTGAAAAGCCAATTGCAAAAAATGATTTCTGAAAAAGCATAAAAAATAAACAGAAAGGCAGTAAACTCCATTAATTGTTCTGACGAATTACAAAACAATAGGAGCATAATTCCATATACCAACAAAGCCAAAGCATGCATTTGGTGGTAAGCAAATTGAACTTGGTGTCTTTGTCTTGCAAATGCCGCAGCAAAGGCAAAAATGGCCCCAGCTGTTAAGCTGATGCCTAATGTTAATTTGATGTTTTGAAACGAGCTGTTTTCTGAAAACAATAGAAAAGCACCTACAAGAATGATGATTAAACCATATAGGTATATTGGAAGATGTTTTTTCATGTTTGCTTTAAGTATTATGAACTAAGTTTCATAACCATGTAAAATTAAGAATATATATTTCCAAGAACTTACACACTTAACAGTAATAGTTGCATAATTCATACTTAACAGGCATACTATTTATTGAACTAAAAATTCAAGCATGAAATACTTTAAGAAAAACCAAAGAAATTTATAAAATTCACTATTCCATTAGCTATGTGCGTTGGGTCGGCAAAAAAGCGGGCCAGCCCAAGCCTGCGCGTGGAAGCATTTTTTTGCCTTGATTTTTTGTTTCTTTTTCATCTAAGGAAAAAGAAAGCAGAAAGACTTTTTGAGTGTCGATTTTTTAGTTTGGTAAATTTTTTATCAATTAATGAAAATAATTTAAGCAGTATGTTCTTGTTTATCGGCTTCAATACACCAAAGTAATTCTTTTATAAAAATGGCAGCTAGTTTATCTGAATTAGCCTTATCCATTGGTCTTCCATTTTCGTCATAAGCTTTATCTACCGTAGGTACAGAAAACATAGCAGGAATAGTCCAAGCCATCATTTTCCAAAGTGTAAACTGAAGCGATACCAAAGCTTGATTACCGCCAAACGGCCCTCCTGAAACCGTGGCTATTGCAATGGGTTTGTGTTTCCATTCCTCATAAAGCAGGTCTATAGCATTTTTTAAACTGGCAGGATAACCCCCATTGTATTCTGGCGTAACTATAATAATGCCATCTGATGATTTAATTTTTTCTGCAAACTCAAGCACATTTATAGCTGGATTAACCATTGTTTTTAAAGTGCTTTCAAAAATTGGAAAGTTGTATGCTTTTAAATCAATTATCTCAGTTGTTGCCAGTTTGTTTTCAGTAAGGTAATTTTGAAAATAAAGCGAAACGTTATGGCTTTTTCGCCCTTCTCTAACGCTAGAGGAAATGATTGAAATATGTCTCATAATTATTGTTTTTAGAATTTTAATTGCTTTTTGGTAATGTTGTTTGTAACTGTTATTGAATAGACCTCTTTCATAATTCATAATATAATTTGTGCAACTACAATTTAATGACAACATTTGTTGGTGTCGCTTCAAGTAAACAATGGCAAAAAACAATGTCATTCCGCAGGAATCTCCTTAATATTCTTGATTGATAGCTATTGTCAATTAACCTTAATTTGTTAAGAAGTTCGTTAATGGAAAACAATCTTAAAGGAAAGGAGATTCCTGCGGAATGACATTTTATTTCGTTTAATTAATAAACTTATAATACAACTGAATTTTGAAAGAGGTCTATTATTTATCAGGAACGCAGTTTGGCACCTTTTTTCCTTTTTTGATTTTCATTCCCACTTTTTTGTAACCCTCCCAACAAGGGTCGTTCGGCCTCTTATCGCTAGGTTTCTGAGTGTCTTTTTTCTTCTTGTCCATAATTTTTTATGCTAATTTCAAATTGTGGTGGCATCAATAACATAGCGGTAACGGGCTTCTTTGTTTACTACCTTTTCCCATGCTTCATTTATTTCTTCGGCCTTAATAATTTGTATTTGCGGATAAATTTTATTTTCTGCGCAATAATTCATTACCTCTTGTGTTTCAGCTATGCCACCAATTAATGAGCCATTGAAATTTACTCGGTTAAAAACCATATTGGTATTGTTTATCATTAACTCACCGTTTATTGGTAAACCAACTTGTGTGAAATAACCGTGAGGTTTTACACACGAAATATAGTTTGACATTTCGTAAGCATAAGGCACGGTTGAAATCATGAAATCCATTTTTCCAAACCAAGGTTTTAAATCTTCGCTTGAATTCACCACAATAACTTCTTTGGCACCAAAACCTTTGATGTCCTCTACTTTTGAAGGTGAAGTAGTAAAGGCATATACTTCTGCACCTTTTGAAACTGCTAGTTTAATGGCCATGTGCCCTAAACCTCCAATGCCAACCACGCCTATTTTATCGCCTTTTTTGAGTTTTACTTTCATCATTGGCGAATAAGTAGTAATGCCTGCGCAAAGCAATGGTGCGGCAAATTTTAATTCAATATTGTTAGGAATTTTTATAGCAAAATGTTCTGTAACAACAATATTTGTGGAGTATCCACCTTGGGTTATTCCTGTTGGAGACGATTTTTCGGGTGCACCATAAGTGCCAACCATACCTGTGGTTTCGCAATGTTGTTCCTCACCATTTTTACAAGTATCGCATTTCATACAACTGTTTACCATACAACCCACGCCTGCTTGGTCTCCAATTTTAAATTGGGTTACATTTTTACCAACTGCTGAAACAATTCCTGCAATTTCGTGCCCAGGCACTTGCGGATATTGTTGCTTTCCCCAATGTCCTTTTATGGTATGAATGTCGGAGTGACAAATTCCACTGAACTTGATGTCAATTAAAATATCGTTATCGCCTATTGGTCTGCGTTCAAAATTCCAAGAAACTAATTTTCCCTTTTCGTCTTTTCCGGCATAGCCTTTTGATTGTATATTCTTGTTCATAGTGTTTGATTGATTTGATTGTGAAAAAAGTGGCAGTGGGTTTGCAAGCAAAACACCAGTTGCAACCATGGATGACTGCTGAATAAATTTTCGTCTTGTTTGATTTTGCATGCTCATCTATTTTAATTGGTAAGTTCGGTTTTAGGTTGATGAAATCCATCTTAGTTAAACCCTAATTAGTTGCCAATAGAAAAAAGGCTCATCATTATTTTTCAAGAAAAATTTTATCTATTTCCTTCGAAAGTTTTACATCTTTTTCTGTAATGCTATCTTTAGCTTCATGAGTAAATAGTTTTATATCTACCTTGTTATACACATTGCTCCAATTAGGATGATGACCCATTTTTTCGGCTGCAAAAGCAACCTTGGTCATAAACGCAAACGTTGCTACAAAATCTTTAAACTCAAAACTGCGTTGCAGTTGATTATTTTCTTCTTTCCACATCATGTTATTTGTTGTTTTTTAGTTCACTGGCTTCACTCAGCGCAATGGCAATGGCTTGTTTTGGGTTGGTTACCATCTTATCTGATTTGCCGATATGTAGTTCACCTTCCTTAAATTCATGCATTACTTTTGCAATCTTTTTTTGAGTGGCACTTGTTCTTTTCTTTTTCATAATAAAGCATAGGTATAAATATATTTTTATGCCTATGCTTTGATAATTGTTTTTTATTATTCAGCCATTGCTAAATCTCTCATGGTTTTAACCTTATTGTGGTCAGCCACCAATAAAGTATGTTGTGCTTTAATCATGGTTTGTTGATCATCGCTTAAATATTCAGCATCATTTTTCAATGCTTCTTCGTAAGTTTCATTTGCCGCGTCTTCGCCATATTCGCATGAGTTAAGAATGGTTTTACGGTCATTGCCAGTAAGTGCTGCTTTTACATCCATCCACACACGAAAGAATTTGCCTGTTGTTTTTGTTCCCTCTGTTGCAGTTCCACCTAATTTGGTCATTTCGGACGAAAGCTCTTTGTTGCAGTAAATACTTGTTTGCTTTAGTTCGTTAAAAAATGCCTTTAAATCTTGTTCTTTCGTTTCATTGGCTGCTGTTTCGTAACCTTCAATTCTATCGTTGTTAATAGTAATAAGTGTGTTTAACACATCAATTGTTTCTTCGTTTTCCATATTGTTTATTTAAATTTTTGAATGAAATTTATTTGTGAATTTGTGTTTTATTAAACAGTTATTGCGCCTTCTTTACCAGTTATTAAATTGGCTCCTGTAATAACCGAAGCCGCCATTTTTAAGAGGTTAATCATTCTGTTACCGTCAGTATCCCAATAATAAGCAGAGGTTGGTTTTACTTTTATAATAGAAATATTTGGATCGTTTTTACCTTCTTTAAACCAAATTTTGGCTTCAGGTGTCCAAAGTTCTTCAATGGTGGTTTTGTCTAAAATTATTGCTGCTTCACCATTTACTACCAAATAACTGTTTTTGCCTGGATGAGAAAAAAACAGTTGCACATCTTTGTCCGCTTCAATGGCTTTGTTTTTATCGCTGTTCTTTTCGCTAAAAAACCAAATATTACCTTGGTCGCAAACTTTTATGGCACTCATAGGTCTGCAGGTAGCGCCATCGTCTGTTTTTAAGTCGGTACAGAAAAGGCAAACCATTATTTCATTTACCAAACTTTTAAGTTTGTCAATGGCTTCTTTGTTATTCAAATTTTCAATATTATTCATGTTGTTTTTTATTTAATGTGATTACATTTTCTCGCATTGTTTTTCACATACCATTGCTTGGTCAAGGTGTGTTCTTAATATTGGTAGAGTTGCTATTGCCCATGCTTTGATATCAGGGTCGGTGCAGTCGGCAGAAGCTTTTTCAAAAAGTTCAATGGCTTTTTTATGTCCATTTACCATCATGCTGCTGTATTCTTTTCCAAAATCGTTACCTGATTTTTCGTTTAAATTTTTGTAAGCTTCTTTAACGTTATCGGTTTGCGAAGTAGGAAGTGAAATACTTTTTGTTTGTGCCAATGCAGTTAATTCCGCTAATGATTTGGTCTGTGATTCTTCCATCATTTTGCCTAATTCTTTTACGTGATTCGTACTGCCTTTTTGTTGTGCTAATTGCCCTAAGCTTATTTCTTCCATATTAATTTCTGCAGCGTTTACCAAAAATTGTGCATCTTTTTCGTTATCATTTTTATCAAATTTTGCATCGTTATGGTCTTCTGCTACATCTTTGGTGTCTTTGGAGTTGTTATTCTCACAAGATGATATGCCGATAATAATTGCAATAATTAATATTGCTTGAATGAATACTGTCTTAAAATTTTTCATGTTTTTTTAGTTTTAGGTGAGTTTATGTAATGCAAATGTGCCTCACTTTGAGGATGTGTTTATTACATACTTTCTCAAACAATTTGTATGATTATCACATTTTATAGAATGAAAAACGAAGCATTATCAAGCAAACAAAAGTTTCCCGTTCGTTGTCTGAACTATGATTTTATTGATTGAGTTGATTAACTTGATTGCTTCCTTTAAATAAAACTGAAAACGCTATAGGAACGATAGTTATTCTTGTTGGTGACGCAGCGCTAAACAACAACAAGGGCGAAAAGTTAAAAATAGAAGCTAGCAAAAATTTTCCCGCTCATTGCTCACACAGCTAGTGAGGTTTATTAGTTGTATTTGTAATGCAAAAAACGGATTGCAAATCCGAACTAGCAAGTTAGGCAGCTAGTGAGGTTTTGTAAACCTCACTTAATATTAATTG
>CANHVU010000027.1 GCA_947464275.1 Bacteroidota bacterium | reverse complement strand
GCAACTTGGACAACTTATATATTCAGTTTTAGAAATACGTGTTCTGGCGGCTTGCAAAATACCAAATGCTATTTGGTTCATGCGTTCTGGTTTAATTGAATTGGCTTTAAACATCAATCCATCTGCAAAACCATCAATTAGTAATGCACCAAAATCGGTTGAACAATGCAGCATAAATTGCTCTTCATCGCTCTCATCATGGTAATTATGAGTTAGCAAAACTGGATTTTTTATATTCCAATCGTTTAATTTAAAAAAAATTGCACGCAAATCGGTCATTGGATTAGCTATACTTGATTCTAAAATAAAAACCACATTTTTCATTTGATTAGCCGTTTGAAGCAATTCTTCAGATAACTCATTTACCAACAAGTGCACAAAATTGAGTGTGCTTGAATTTGCTTTTAAATGGTTGCTTTGCAATAAATCGGCCGAAGTAAATAATGGAAATGCATTGGTTTTATCAATTACCAAATTCCAAGTTTGAGCTTTATAAACGGCTTTTAAACCCATTGGTAGCATAAAATTGGCTTTATTATTTCCTAAATAAATAAAATCAGCTCCAATATCATTCATATGCCATTTATCGAGTTGGGCATCATAAATATGACCAATTGGTTTTAAATCTTCGGCCGCTAAATTTTCATTATTGCTATAATTAGCAATTACTCTAGGCACTTGATGTGCTCCTAAGTTATAAACCTCGTTGGTTTCTCTGCGTTTATAATCAAAAGCACTCCAGTTATTATTTTCAGCAATATTTAAATTTAACTGCGGATAATTGGTTTGTTCAATTTGAGTGTAGCGTGCAATTAATTTTTTAGCTACAGGCACCTCAAATTCAGGGTCTTCGGTTAGCGAAACACGAATGGTATCGCCAATTCCATCTTCCAACAAGGCGCCAATTCCTAATGCTGATTTTATTCTTCCATCATCACCATCGCCAGCCTCAGTTACCCCTAAATGCAATGGATAATGCATGTTATTATTATCCATGGTTTTTACCAATAACCTATAAGCTTGCACCATTACTTGCGGGTTACTTGATTTCATGGAAAGCACAATATTGTGAAAATTTTCATCCTCGGCTATTCGTAAAAACTCCATTGCACTTTCTACCATTCCGTGAGCAGTATCGCCATAACGGCTCATAATTCTATCGCTTAACGAACCATGATTGGTGCCAATACGCAATGCTGTTCCATACTCTTTACAAATTTTAATTAAAGGAACAAACTTTTCCCTAATTCTGTCTATTTCCTCTTGGTATTCCGCATCGGTATAATCAATGATGTCAAATTTCTTTTTATCGGCATAATTACCAGGATTAACGCGCACTTTTTCAACTATTCGAGCAGCTAATTCAGCAGCATTTGGAGTAAAATGTATATCTGCCACCAGTGGAACTTTAACTCCTTTGGCATTCAATTCTTTCTTTATTTCAGCTAAATTCTGAGCTTCTTTTAAACTTGGAGCAGTTAATCTAACCAATTGACAACCGGCATCCACCATCCTAATAATTTGCGCCACCGATTTTTGGGTATCCATGGTATCGGTAGTGGTCATACTTTGAGGAATAATTGGAAAATCGCTTCCAATGTATAAATCACCAATTTTTACGGTGCTTGTTTTTCTGCGTTGGTATGTCATTGTTATTAAATTTTCTTTTCCCGTGAATTAAAATCCACGATTAGCATTTGTTTTCTTTTTCCGTGGATTGAAATCCACGGCTAAAATATTTGTCGAGCCTACGGCTCTTTTCAATGAAGAGCCGTAGGCTCGGACTATTTTTTAACAGTGGGTTTTAACCCACTGCAATTAAAAAGCCATGTAAATTGAGAGCCATAGGCTCGGTGCATATTTACTAAATCAATTCCTCAAATAAATAATTCTCGTCATAATCAATTTTAAAACTTTCCAATAATTGTAAATATTCGTTCTTAAATGTTTGTTTTTTATGATGCTCTTCCTGATTTAATATGTAATCATACACTTTTCCAATTTGAGATTGACTATATGAAAAAACACCGTAGCCTACTTGCCACTCAAATCGCTCTTTTGTTAAAGACTTATCATTCACATATTTTGAGGATTTTGATTTAACTGTTTTCATTAATTCTGAAACCGAAACAACTGGTTTTAGAGAAAAAAAAACAATGGACATGGTCTTCTACTCCGTTTACTATGATATTTTTACAATCTGCTTCATTTATTAAATTACCTATTACTGAAAAAAGTTCATGCTTCCACTCTTTTTCAATTACAGCATTTCTGAATTTAACTGCAAATACTGTTTGCAAATATATTTGATGATAGGTGTTTGCCATATTTTTTTCTTTTTTCCGTGGATTGAAATCCATGCCTAAAATATTTTCGAGCACATGGCTCTTGGTTTGTTTCCGTTTTTCTTTTTCCGTGGATTGAAATCCACGGCTAAAATATTTATCGAGCCTACGGCTTTTGGTTTGTTTCCTTTTTTCTTTTTTCCGTGGATTGAAATCCACGGCTAAAATATTTGTCGAGCACATGGCTCTTGGTTTGTTTCCGTTTTTCTTTTTCCGTGGATTGAAATCCACGGTTACAATATTTTCGAGCCGATGGCTCTTTTGTTGTTTAAATTTCTATTTCGCCCTCAAACACAAATGTGGCTGGGCCTTTTAAAAACACTTGTTGGTATGCATTATTTTGGAACAAATAACTTACCGAAAGGTTTCCACCTTTGGTTTGCATATTAACTTCCATTTCAATTTGGGTATTTTTTGAAAAAACTGAATATGCAATTGCCGCAGCAGTAACACCAGTTCCACAACTAAAAGTTTCATCCTCTACTCCCCTTTCGTAAGTTCTAACTTTTAACTCATTATTATGAATGGAAACAAAGTTCACATTGATTCCTTGGGCTTCAAACTCCTTATTATACCTTATTTTTTTTGCTTCATTAACCAAATCTATGGTATCAACATCATATTCAAAAAATTGCACATAATGTGGTGAGCCAGTATTTAATACAAAAACGTGATTATCGCGCAATTCTATTTGAGTTAAATCTTTCATTTGAAGGCTAACCCAATTATTTTTATAAGAAGCAGTATGAATGCCATCAATGGCATAAAAAGTAGCAAAATCGTTTACCACGCCTAAATCTTTAGCAAACTGAGCAATACATCTGCCACCATTGCCGCACATAGAACTTTCGCGACCATCGCTATTAAAATATTGCATGTAAAAATCAGATGTATCGTGGTTTTGTAATAAAATTAATCCATCAGCACCTATTCCAAATCTTCTATCACACAAGTTTTCAATTAATTTTTGATTATTGGCATCAAAAGTTTTGGTTCGGTCATCAATCATAATAAAATCGTTGCCCGTGCCTTGGTATTTATAAAATTTAGTCTTCAAATTTGTGTAATTGATTATCGGCTTGTAATGCAGTTTCACCCCATTTTGAGTGCAGCACAAACAAATTATTTTGTTTTAAAATAAATAGATCAAAAGGTTTTCTAATACCATAAAGCACCAGTTTTTTACCAGTAAACTGATAACCATTAAAACCAACCAACGATTGCCAAAACTCAACAAACAAGGGCTTATTGGTATTGTTTTGTTTTGATAAAGATTGCAATGTAAGTCTATTAACCAAGCTGTCAGAAAAAACACTATCAGTAGAGTATGTTATTATTTTAAACTTTTCTTTGAATTTTTCTAGGTCAACAACGGTCATCAAACTATCATCCAAAAAAACATCTTTAACATTACTTTCCAAGTTTTTATCGCGCATTATTTGCTGAAACTGATCGATAATTTTTTCTTCAATTAAGCTTGAATCAACAAGGGTTAGAACTGTGCTGGTATCATTTTCTTGTGTTTCCTCCGAACTAAATGTAAGCTGTTTATAAATAGTATCAAGCTGTTTAGCACTTTTCTTAAAACTGATTTGTTTGAAAGGCTCAACAAACGCATTTTTAAAACGAGTAACAATTTCCTCCTTATAAGTTTGATTTTGTTTTTGCGTTTCTGCATATTTTTGATTGGCGTAAAAATCAATAAGTAAAGCTAAGCCAAACACAGAAACAAGAACCAATAACCATGAATAATTTTTGGGTTTATCAGGAATGATCTCCTCATTATAATACTCTTCTAATTCTTCTTTTAAAATAGAATCATGGTTTAAGGCATATTTGTCAAAATCTGCTTTAAACGTGGTATCTATATTCAATTTTTTTTCAAACGCATCCTTTTCATTGCGCGACATTTCTTTGCGCAAATACTTTTCGAAGTAATAAGTATGTTTATCGTGTTGCATTTATTTTTAAAATTGCAAATTTCTACTAAGTTTTGATTGCTGCAAGTTTTATTTATTTACCGTTCATCCACCAAAATGTTGGATTAAAACAAAAAGTAAACATGTTTTGAAATAAAAAAACAATTTGCTTCATAAATGTATTAAAACTTAAAGCAAATATTGATTTTAAAAAGAATATATTTTTAAAAAAATTAAACATAATTCACAATCGCAATTGGTACAACTTTTGAATGGATAAAATTTTACTAAAATTTAATTGAAAAAAAAATGAAAAAGTACACATTAATTTTCGCAGTAGCGTGCCTTGGAGGCTTGGCTGCAATTGGCTTAAACAAATTATTTGGAGGTAAACAAAGTGCGACAGAATTTACACAAAATTACTTAGCAAGGTATGCAAGTTTGTCAGATGGTGGACAGAGACCTGATTTTGTGGCAATAGCTGAATTGGCAACTCCAACTGTAGTTCACATTTTAACAGTAGTAGATGCACCACAAAGTAGAAACGAAACACAAGAGATAAATCCATTTGATTTTTTTGGAGGAAGAGGATTTAGCATGCCACAACAAGGACCAAGAGCAGGAAGTGGCAGTGGAGTTATTATTTCGCAAGATGGATTGATTGTTACCAATAACCACGTAATTGATGGCGCAACCAAAATAAAAGTAGTTTTAAACGACAAACGCGAATATGATGCTGAGCTATTAGGAAAAGACAATAATACTGATTTGGCCTTATTGCGTATTTCGGAAACCAATTTGCCTTTTGCGGTAATTGGTAATAGCGATGAAGTAAAAGTAGGCCAATGGGTTTTAGCTGTTGGAAATCCTTTTAACCTTACATCTACTGTAACTGCAGGAATTGTTAGCGCTAAAGGAAGAAATTTGAATATTAACAGAGGAAACGGACAACAATATCCAATTGAATCGTTTATTCAAACTGATGCAGCGGTAAACCCAGGAAATAGCGGTGGCGCATTAATTAACCAAGAAGGTAAATTAATTGGAATAAATACCGCAATTGCCAGCGAAACTGGACAATACGCAGGTTACGCTTTTGCTATTCCAAGCAATTTAATGAACAAAGTAATAAATGATTTACAAAAATATGGTACTGTTCAACGTGGAGTTTTAGGAGTTGAAATTACCGATATAGATGGCGCTTTGGCTGATAAATTAGGTTTAAAAGAAGTAAAAGGCGTATATGTTAGAAATGTAAAAGAAAACAGTGCTGCCGAAGATGCTGGTTTAAAAAGTGATGATGTAATTATTTCGGCTGATGGAACAGAAACCAAAACTACTCCAGAATTGCAAGAAATGATAGGTAAGAAAAATCCAGGTGATGTAGTTAAAATTAAAGTGATTAGAGACGGAAAAGAGAAACTTTTTGATGTAAAATTAAAAGGTTTAGATGGTAAAACTGCTTTAAAAACTGTCGAAAAAACTGAAGTTAACAAAGCATTAGATACCGATTTTGAAACTCTTACCCGCGCTGAAAGATTAAAACTTAAAATTGCCAATGGTATAAAAGTAAAAAGTATTGGAGGAAAAAGTATTTTAAAAGCTGCCGGAGTGCCTGCAGGTTTTGTAATTACCAATATTGATAAAAAACCAGTTTCTACCGTAAGCGATGTAAAAGCAGCTTTTGAAGGTAAAAAAGGTGCTGTATTAGTAGAAGGGGTTAATGCGGATGGAACGCAGGATTATTTTGCAGTAAAAATTGGCAAATAATTATTAGATAACATAAATTAGTTCAATTCAAAAAGCCGAATGTATGCAAGTACTTCGGCTTTTTGGTTTAATATTGCAAAGCAAAATAAATAGGATAAAACAATGTTGAAGTTAGGCGATAGAGTAAAGTTTGTAAACGAAAATATGGAAGGTATAGTTACTAGTTTTAAACAAAAAAACTTGGTAGGTGTAACCATTGAAGATGATTTTGAAATACCAGTAATGGCAAGCGAAGTTGTTAAAATTGATTTTGATGATGTAAAGCCAAATAACGATAAAAAAGAAGTTGAAGATAAACTAAAACCCAAGTTAAGCACCAATCCATTAGGCATATTTTGGGCTTATAACCGATTAGGCGAGAATGAAGTAGAAGGTGTTTTGCATAACAATGCCTGCGATACTTTATTGTATGTGGTTTACCAAAAAGAAAAGGAAGTTTATAATCTTTACAAAACAGGTAAATTAAGCCGTGGAGAAGACGTGAATTTTTTAAAATTAAATTTAGAAAATTACGAAAAATGGAACCCGCTTTTGTTTCAATTTATTTTAGCGGATGATATAAATATTAACCCATCGAAGCCTTTAAGTATAGCTTTTAAATCAAATCCAAAAGAGTTTCATCAATCGTTAAAGTTCTGTTTCTTTTTACAAAAGCAGTCTTACATGTTTAAGCTAAACGAGGAGTTTAATTCACTCAATTTAAATGCATTAAAACAAAAAGATTTTGCAGAAAAAACAGTAGTGGAGAAAGTTGATTTAAGTAAAAAGCCCGAACCTATTATTGACCTTCACTTTGATAAATTATTAGAACGAGGTTACACCACACAAACCAACGATATTATTGGTGTGCAAATGGATGTATTTATAAAAACATTGGAGGCTGCTTACGTGCATCAAATGAAAAGCATAGTTTATGTTCATGGCATTGGAAACCAATATTTGAAAAATAAAATCCATACTTTTTTAACTAAAAACAAAAGATTAGCCAAACATTTTGAAGATGCCGATTCGTTAAAATTTGGAGGTGGTGCCACTTATATTGAAATTGGTTAGAAATAGAATAGTTAATTTCTATCTCCTCCTAATTTGTGTTTTAAAAAGAGCTATTTATATGTAATAGATTATAAAATAATTTAAGTTGGTTATCATTAAACAGTTTAGAAACACACATGACTTAATATAGATTTAAGATATTATTAAGTTTCATAAACAACATTTATTATCGTCCATTTTTATATTTGTGTATGAACTTGCCATAAAGCTATAGTTCATTATACAGTAAATGTTAAAAACATGGATAATTATATTATTGGTAATTTTAAACTGGGTCAAAATTAATGCTCAGAATTGTTCCATTACAGCAAGTACTAATCTAGTTTGCCTTAACAATGCATTGAGTTTTAAATGTAATTTTGATACTACACTTACCCCTTCAAAATTTGATTGGGATTTTGGAAATGGAATAACAAGTAACCAATCCAATCCAACTTATAATTTTCCATTAGTTGGAAAATACATTCCAACATTAAAAATTACGTTTACCAATAATAGTCAATGTTTAATAAATGGACCTGAAATTAATGTTGTGCCTTTACCTAATGCAAAATTTCATATACTAAGTAAACATTTACAATGTTTCAATTACAACTCTGTCTTTATTAGTGATTCCTCAACCCCAAGTATAAGCCTTAGCCCCATTATAAGAAGAACCTTTTTATGGGGTGATGGTGGTTTTGACACTACCCTTAACTTTAATGACACTATTTATAACAACTATAAAAATACTTTAGGTGGTACTTACTCATTAATTTTAGAAGTTACAGATAGTAATAAATGTTTAACAAGATTTGAGTTAAAAAACAGTATTCAAATATTACCTAAACCTCCACCATTAAGTTTTACCAACTATACTGTGAGGTGTGATTCAACCATACAAACATTTGTGAATACCTCCTCCATTAATCTTAGTAATGTAACAAAGTTTATTTGGAATTACGGGAATGGCATATCAGATTCATCAAATTTATTTTGGAGTTCGTTTAATTACACTTATCCCTTAGCAGGCGATTACAAATCTAGCCTAATTGTTACCGATAAAGATGGCTGTGTTGATACAGCACGTTTATTTTCAAGAGTTGCGAAAAAAATATTAGACAACAAAATATTAATAACCACTAATAATGCATGTTTTAGCAAACAATCATTTGCATTTAATTATAAAGACGCCAAATTAAATGATTTCATTTTTTGGAAACTGTATAGTCCTTACAATGAACTTTTAGACTCTGTATTTAATTTTTACTATGGAATAAATATTGGCGCAGACTCTACAAAATCATTTGAGCCAGGAAGGTATAAAATTCAGATGGAAGCATATTATGGTTCAAATTGTAAAATAAAATTAGATACTTTTATTGACATTTATGGTCCAAATACTAATATATCCAGCTTTGTAAATCAATACCAATGCAACACAAGCGATACTGTTTATTTCAGATTTCCAACACCTGAAGCTTCTGTTTTTTATAAAAATTTAAGTGCAACTTTTCTATGGGATTTTGATGATAATTTTGCACCACCTTGCACAACTGATACCAAGAGAGGAATAAATATTGGTTTTAATTGTAAGTACAGTAAGGATAGTTTTTATGTAAAACATAAGTTCGATAATTCAATAATTAAATGTTATAATGTAAAACTATTAATTACTGACTCTGTTCGCAAATGCAGCGATATAGACTCTGCCTTTGTTATATTAACTTCGCCAAATGCAAAACCTAATTTACCTTCAAGAAGAGGATTATATTATTACACATCACCACCAGGAGCAGGTAAGCCACCATTAAATTGCACCAATTCTCTTTTTATATTTAATTATCGAGAAACACTACCAACTTGTGGAAGAGAGAAAGTTTGGATTAATTTTGATTCAACTGCAGATGCCTTGAAATGGGTCGCCTTAAATCCTTTGATAGACATAACTACTCACACATACAATCAAACTGCTGACCCTAAAGGATGGGTGACAGTAGGATTAATAATTAAAAATGGTGAATGTTACGATACCGCATGGTACCACCACATGTTTCAAATAAAAAAATTAAATGCAGATTTTAACATTAAAAAACAAACTCAATGTGCACCTTATTATATAAAGATTGCACTTAAGGATTCTATACAGGATAGCATAGATTATGTTAAATTTAAAGTTGTTAAATATACCAACAAGCCCTATCAAGAATGGCAGATTTATGACACCATACAAACCCTGAGTAATAATGACTCCATTATTTTACCCAAGACAATTAATTTAGATAAGGGCGGGTTATTTAAAATTATTGTTAACATTAAAAACAAAATTGGATGTGTAGATGAGGTAGAAAAAAAATTCGAAATTGGTTTTTATAAAAACGAGGTTCAACAAAAAAATGTGCTATGCTTAAAAGATTCAACTCTTTTTCTAGATAAATTTGAATATTTTAAAACTGAAACAAATAATTGGGGAATTGAAGAAAGAGCAAAAGCTAATTTAGAACGAATTTGGTGGAATTTTGGTGACACCAATATATTTACATATAATGGTGTTAGTCCGAAGCACAAATATGCAAAAGCAGGCCAGTATCAAATTTCGCTGATAGGGCAAGACAGTTTAGGCTGCCATGATACCCTAAATAATTATTATACAGTAAACGTAGTAAATCTAAAGGCCGGTATCAAGCCAATAAGTAGTAATTTAATTTGTGCCCCTAAAATTATTCCATTTTATGATAATTCAATTGTAATAGATTCATTAGGAAACTGGTCAAAATTCGATACTATTATCTCATTTAAATGGAACTTTGGCGACTCCTCAGAAATTAGTCTATTGCCCAATCCTGTTCATGATTACAAAAATAATAATACTTATTTAGTTAAGCATTATGTATACTCATTAGCTGGTTGTATTGATAGTGTTGATATGCCATTCACTATTTTAGGACCAAAACCTAAATATGCTTTTTTAAGTGGCGATACCATTGGATGCAGTCCTGTAAATTTAAAAATAAATAATATTACAGGAGCACAACTCAATAATTGGCAATGGATAGTTACAGGACCCAATAACTTTATTTATTCTACCAATAAAGATTCTACTACTGGCTTTTCATTGGTAAAAGCAGGAAAATATAGAATTTTACTCTTGGGCACCGATTCTTTGGTAAATCAAATAACTGGTCAAACAGTTTATTGTACTGCATTGTATCCTGATACTTTAAATAATTTCCAAAGACCAGTTTTTGTTACAGTTTTTAACAAACCAAGTATTAAGTTATTTGGCCCAGATACCATTTGTCTGGACGAACCATTCCAGATTATTGCCAAAGCTGATACTATTTACAACCAATTTTTGTGGGAAGTGAGCAATGGTTATAGTTCGGGGTTAAAACTCAGAGTTGACTCCATATTTAATTATACTATAAAAGATTCTGGTAGCTTTAATATTACCTTGACTCCTAAAACATTGGCGCCTATTTTATGCTTAGATACTGGCATACATAAAGTTTATATCAATAGCGTAAAAGCTGATTTTGAAATAGATGATAGCAAATCGCCCCTTTTTTACTTTAAAAATAAATCAACCAATGCTGCTAAATATTATTGGAACTTTGGTCAACCAAATTCAGGTGATAGCAATTATTCTAACTTAGAGAATCCATTCCATAACTATAAATTACTGAACGATAGTTTTAAAATATGTTTGGCTGTGAGTAATTCAACTGGCTGTTTGGATACAATGTGTAAATACTTACTTCCAAATTTTAGATTTATAAATATTCCCAATGTATTTACACCAAACAATGATGGAATAAATGATGCTTTTGACATAGATATTTATGGAGAAGCCACCTATGAAATTCAAATTTTTAATCGTTGGGGAACAAAGGTTTTTGAAGGTAATAGTGATGGCTATAAAAACGATGGCATTAATTGGAATGGGCAAAGCAATAACAATGGCGGATCAATCATAGAAGGCGTTTATTTTTATATTTTTAATTATTCATTTAATAAAAATGAATCTAAAAAAGCCATTCAAGGAACTGTAACATTAATAAGAGAATAAAAGTAGTTGTTAATCTAGTTATTCAAATCTGAGTGCTTCAATAGGATCTAACTCGCTGGCTTTTTTGGCAGGATAATAACCTGATGCAATTCCAACTACAAAGCATAAAAACAGGCCTAAACCTATCCAAGCCCAAGGAATTATAAAACCTCCACCAATAAAGGATGTAACAATATTCCCAACAATAATTCCTAAAATAATTCCGCCCATTCCACCCATTTGGCAAATTACCAATGCTTCAATTAAAAACTGTTTCTTAATATTTTGTTGCGTAGCACCCAAAGATTTTCTGATACCAATCTCGCGGGTACGTTCTGTAACCGAAACCAACATAATATTCATCAATCCAATGGCTGCGCCCAATAAGGTTATAAAACCTATGGCTGTAGCAGCTATGGTAATAAAACTTAACTGACCTATAACTTGATTGGCCACATTATCGGCTTTCATTATTTCGAAATTATTGGGTTCATTTACGCGCAAACCTCTTACTCTTCTAAACACACTGATGGCTTCATCTACCGCCATATCCATATTGGTAACATTTGAAACTGCTACTGTTACCACTGCACTCATGCTTTTTTCCGAAAACACTTGGTAAGCATTATCAATTGGTACAATTACCATTCTATCGCCACCAAAACCCATGCTTGAGCCTTTTTCTTTTAGCACGCCAATTACCCTGTATTTTGCAGCACCAACAGCAATCAATTCACCAATTGGCATTTTATATTTAAATAATTTGTCTTTTACTTCTTTGCCAATAATGGCCACATTTGCAGCCGAGGTAATATCTTGTTTTGAAAAATTTCGGCCATAATCTAAATCGTAAGCGGCTACCTGCAGGTAATTTTCATCGCTTCCCAACACCATTATATTGGGTTCGGTTTTGTAACTATCGTATTTTATGGTTGCTGTCCAACTGGCATTAATAGAAGTAGAGAAAATACAAGGAAAACGGAATTGCTCCGCAAATTTTTCTGTTTGCTGTTGGGTAATGTCAGTATATTTTTTTTGTGGCTTGCCACTTACTCCAAACCTAACTGAGTTACCCCTGTTTTTTATATTAAATGTATTGGCACCTATGTTATTAAAACTTTTGTTAATACTCAGTTTCATACCATCAATGGCAGTTAAAATACCTACCAAAGCCATTATACCAATTGATATAATTAAAGCCGTAATAACCGCTCTGGTTCTGTTAGCCCCAATTGAGGTAAAAGCTATTTTTATATTTTCGGTTAATGTCATTTGTTTGTACCAAATAGAATTAGCACCAAAAATAGGTTTTCGAAACCAAATAGTTATTTTATTTATATAAAAGGAAAAAAGTGGTTGGCAATTAGCAATTGGCAATAAGCAAATTTATCAGATGATGCGGTTTTGCAAACTTCACTTAACTACTATAAGTTTCTATAATTCGTAAAATATTAATGCCTTTTAATACATTTGCTTTGTAAAAAATAATAGGTATGTTTGAAAATAGAAACACTAAAATCATGGAAGAAGAAATATACGACTCTTATCAATTTTCAGAAGAACTTAAAGACTTACATCGTTTGCATTTAGTAACCAAAGATTTTAAACACATAATTGAATATGAACCTGGCTCATGGAAAATGTTTGAACCATCAAAGTTTGTCTATGCATATTTTGCATTTAATTCTTTTTACAATTTTGATTGGGAAGCAAGTGTAAAAAACAATCATCTAACTCTTTTTCCAAGAAAAATATGGATAAAAGGAACGGAAGAAGTATCTTCTGATCCAACTAAATTCAAAGCAATGATTGATTTTATTTTTAATCAAACTACGCTAGAAGAACGAAAGGAATTTGTTCATATTATTAAAAGACCAAACAAAAGGGAAAACCCAATCCCAAATCAAACCATAATTGAATGTATAAATGGAATTACACCTGACAAAAAAATTACAGAAGCTAAAAGAGAAAATTTTAAAAAAGAATTTATAAAATTGATTGAAACAGGAGACATGAATCAGGAAAAAATCAAAGATGATATCGTAAAATTTATCTATTTGGTAAGAAACAATATTTTCCATGGAACAAAGACTACAATCGAAATGACAGATAATAACCAACGCAAAAGACTTGAAATTTATTCAAACATTCTTATTGCAGTAAATGAACTTCTTTTTAAATCATTGGAAAGGATATTAAATACAAATTTTGATAAAAAATATACTTTAAATCTAAATGATAGAAATTAATCAATTGCAAAAAGTAGGTGATATTCTTAATTCTGAAGGAACAATTTTAGGATTATTCAAACAGAAGTCAGGTAATTTATGTCTTAGTTCTTATTTAAAAGACGGCTCAGGAGAAATATATTATTCAACAGATAAAGAAACACTTAAGAAATATTTCAATTCTGAAATGACGATAAAGCAGGTTTATCTTGAAAGCGAAGATTTTTTAGTGTCAAGAAAATTTAGAAAGGAAACAGAAACTTTTATAAAAGAAGATTTGACTGACCTGCTTCAATGCGGGGATAATTTATTTTCAGAAATTTCAAACTCAATGCGAAATGACAAACTTGCTAGAGAATTTATTGGCAGCTAATACAAATTTGGTAAAAGTGGCGGTTCAGTGATCCGTAGAAACATTTGTAGTGAAAATCGCCACCTTCGCTAAGGTCGAAAACATAAGCAGTCACTCTATGACAACAAAACAAGAATAATTATGCCAATATATTTAGACATCTTTAATTTAATTGTAAACAAGAAAGCAGTAATTGAAAAATATTCTGGTGGAATTAATCAATTCCGAATTGACCATAACATACCATTATCAGAAATCAATCAAGAAGACGATGAGCTATTTTCATTAGGGCAAATGAATGCAGATCAATTTGACTTAGACCATTTAATATCAAGTGGATTAAGCTTTGATGCAGAAAATCAAAAATCAGATGACTTCACAATAGTTTATAGATATGGTAACAATTTTTGGGAAGTAAATTGGCTTGAGCACAACAGAGTATTTGCCTGGCATATTGAAACAAATAACGAACTCAAAATCAAAATAGCTGAAATTTGTGAAATGAATGTTGATGACATTGAAATTCAGATGGAGAAGGGGAATAATCTTTTAAGGACAATAAGACTTGAAGGTTCGAATTCCAAATAGCCTAAATAGCGCAAGCGTCCGCTTGTGCTTTAAACTGGTAAGCGTCCGCTTGCTATCGGACCTCTACTATTCTTAGTCTTGTGTGTTGGGCAATAGCGTTGCTGACTACGAATTGATAAATGAAAACAGAGTTTGTAACTCATGATAGATTTGCCCGTGTTGGATTCCGATAGCAATCGGAAACTACCATTCATTATAAATCCTTAGAGCGCTTCGCTAACTCCAAGGATAGTAATGGTAATTAAAGCGGACGCTTTTAAATAAACAGCACAAGCGGACGCTTGCGCTAGCTTTATTAGCTGTTATAATACTAAATCCCGTAAACCAATTTACTGTTTTCGGTAGTAATTTCGGCTACTTGTGCTAAACCCAGTTTTTTAAGTTCAGCTAGTTTTTTAGCCACTTCTATTACATAAAAACTCTCGTTTCGTTTGCCTCTAAATGGAACAGGTGCCAAATAAGGTGCATCGGTTTCAAGTACAATATGTTTTAAATCTATATCGGCAATGGCTTCGGCCAAACCAGCATTTTTAAAAGTTACCACCCCTCCTATTCCTAAATAAAAACACTACTATTCGTAGTCTAGTGTGTTGGGCAATAGCGTTGCTGACTACGAATTGATAAATGAAAACAGAGTTTGTAACTCATGATAGATTTGCCCGTGTCGGAGACACTACACAAGACTGTTTGTAATTTTTACGATGGGCAATGGCAATGGATATTTAGCACTAAAAAAATATTTTTTACTTAAATAGTATTGCATACTTTTGTTAAAAGATTAAAATAATGAGAATCACTTTAGATATTTCCGATGCAAATTCAATTAAGGCAACCCCCTTGATTGAATACTTAAAATCTTTAGATTTTGTTTCTATTATTTCCGAAAATGATTATGTTGTTCCTGATTGGCACCAACAAATAGTAGAAGACAGGCTTGCAAATTCAAATAGTGCAGAACTATTAGATTGGAATGAGGAAAAAGACACCTTCAAGCTTGATAACAATGAATAACTTGATTTATAGTATAAAGCTAGAACCTGAGGCCAAAATAGATATTCAAGATGCTATAGATTATTACAATTTTAAAGAAAAAGGGCTTGGTAAAAAATTTTATCAAACCATTGTAAAATCATTTGATACGTTAAGCCAAAATCCATTTTATCAAATCCGGTATAATAATATTCGCTGCTATTATTTAAAACCCTTTCCGTATTTAGTACATTACATTGTAAATGAGCAAAATGTTCAAATTCTAGGTGTTATTCACACCTCTAAAAAACCAAACAAATGGTATAAAAAGTAAAACTAAATTCCATAAACCAACTTACTGTTTTCAGTAGTAATTTCGGCTACTTGCGCTAAACCCAGTTTTTTAAGTTCAGCTAGTTTTTTAGCCACTTCTATTACATAAAAACTTTCATTTCGTTTGCCTCTAAAAGGAACAGGTGCTAAGTAAGGCGCATCGGTTTCAAGTACAATATGTTTTAAGTCTATATCGGCAATGGCTTCAGCCAAACCAGCATTTTTAAAAGTTACCACCCCTCCTATTCCTAAATAAAAACCCAATTCAACTACTTGCTTAGCCTCGGCTGCTGTGCCACTAAAACAATGGAAAATCCCACGTAATTTGGGGTGTTTCATTTCGTTTAAAATTTCAATTACATCGGGCGTAGCATTGCGAGCATGAATATTTATGGGTAAATCTTGCTGAATAGCCCACAAACATTGCTTTTTGAAAGCCATTATTTGCTGTTCCTTAAATTCTAAACTCCAGTAATAATCTAAACCAATTTCGCCCACAGCATAAAACTTACGTTTTTTAAACCATTTTTGAATTTGAAATAAATGCGCCTCCACATGTTCGTCAACCGAACAAGGGTGAAGGCCCATCATGGGGAAACAGTTATCGGGAAACTGCCAAACCAAATCTAACATGGGCTGAATGCTATGTAAATCAATATTTGGCATAAAAAGGCGTGTTACTCCATTTTTAATTGCTTTTTCTATTAATTGCGTGCTATCGGCTTCAAACTCTTTTGAATATAAATGCGTATGTGTATCGGTAAAAATCATGGTAATTAAGTGGCTGCAATATTAGTTCAATTGCCAGTATTAAACCAAAGTAAGTAAAAATAGTAAACACAATTTTTTAATTACAAGCGTTAAAAAGAAAGAAAAGAAAGCATTTGTTTTAAAATAGAAAATTAATTTGTAATGTTGATTTATGGAAGTATTGAAGCGCGAATCGGTCATTCATCAGTTTAACCAAATAGATGAATTAAATATAACTGCACAAAACTTATTGTTAAAAGCCAAAGAAGCAGCAAAAAATGCTTACGCACCCTACTCAAAATTTAATGTGGGCTGTGCGTTACTGCTAGAAAATAACGAGATTATTTTAGGCAATAACCAAGAAAACATTGCTTATCCAAGTGGTTTATGTGCTGAGCGAACTGCCATATTTTATGCGGGTGCTAATTACCCAACTGTACCTATAAAAATGATGGCTGTTACTGCTTTTGCAAATGGTTATGAAGTTAACCAACCCGTTATGCCATGTGGAGCTTGCTTACAAAGCATCAGCGAGTTTGAATTACGTTTTTCAAAACCAATTGAAATTATTTTACAAGGACATAGCGGACCTATTTATATTGCCGAGGGCATAAAAACCTTTTTACCTTTTCAGTTTTTTATTAAAGAATTAGGGATGTAATTAATTAGTCAGCATTACTTTTTCAATACTGGCAGTGTCGCCTAATTTTGGCGTAGTTTCTTTCATATAAACTAGCGAAAACCTTTTGATTGCGGGGTGCTTATTCGTGCAGTTTGTTAAATGATATCTTAAAATATAACTTACATAATAGCTGTTTAACCAAGGCTTTTTACCTAAAACTACATGTTCCGAAAACTTACGCCAACGATCGTTTTTTACGGTACTTAAAACACTTTCAGGTTTATTGTAATTTACTTTTTGGCAATTATTTTTTAAATCAATGGTATCACCATTTACCAATTGAGCCTCATATATAAACCAACCATCATCCTTAAATACATCAGGTGCAAACATTCCCCAATTTTGGTTAATGCCAATTGGATAGGCAATTGATTTCAATTTTTTAGCTAATCCATACTTAAACTGTGGCATATAACCCGCGTTCCATATAAGTACATAAATTAATAGCGTAATAACCAAAAAATTATTGTAAAAGTTAAATGGTAATAATGGATTGGTTTGATTGTTTTTTATGTTCAATTTATCAAATACTTCTTTTGGAATCAATAAAATCAAAGCTGTTATATTTATTAAATAAAACAATCCAACAAATAAGGTAGATGCAATACCAATTTGAAATAAGAGCAAAACAATTATTCCTACATTTCGCATTTGATTGTTCTTAAAAGGCATAAAAAACAATAAAGGAATTAAAAACTCCATATACAAAACTACATGAGTTAATACATTTAATAATGCTGGAAATTGTAGCAGATATTTAGCTAATGGCCATTGAATACAATCTAAATTGAAAGCGTAATACAAAGCAGTTCCATCTGCATGCCATTCATTGGATGTTTTCATAAAAGCTGAAACCCAATACACCATTAGTATTTGAAACATAAATACAAGTGCAGCAATGGTATAATCACTTTGGGGCTCTTTGGTTTGAATGGCCCATTTAGCATTTAATGGTAAGAATAATCCAAAAAAGAGCATGCACCTTATCAAATCATCGCCCCCTTGCAGTATGTATGGCCCGCGCATAGTTAAACTGATGTAAAAAAGTAATGCTATTATTTGAAAAAGTTTGGTTCTATAGCCAATTGCAAAACAAAAAACTGCAATTAAATGAATACCAAAACAAATACTTACAAATAAACTGGTATCGTTTAATTGGTAAATAGGCAGAAACAAATAGCGAGCTAAATGCTGGTTTAATAGTGTTAGTGGAAGTATTCCTTGTTCTGTATAAAATACATTTAAGTCACTTAAACGAATACACAAATCAATCATTAAAACAAACCCAAAAACAATTCTGAACAAGGCAAAAGACCTTAAATCAAACGAATAGGTGTTGTTTAGTTTTTGTTGGATAATTTGTAAGTTGAGGTATTTTTTCAAAACAATAAATATTAACATGCAAGTTTAGTGTTTTTACTCAAAAATAATCAAAGCACTTAGTATGATAAAATATGGACAATTTTAAAACTTATAGCAATAAAATAATGGCCCAAAAATTTTAAACTCATTTATTAAACACTTAAGCACTTTCAACTTCAACACATCAACACTCCCCAACTTTAACACTTAAGCACTCCACAACCTAAATATCCAATAACTGCTCCGTTAAATATTTCCAAGTAAACTTTTGTTTTTCTACTTCAATATTTGCTGTGAATTCAGCTTCTTTATTTTGTGTGTAATAATCGCTAATGGCTTGTGCTATGGCTTGCTCGTCTCTTTCTACCACATAACCTACTACCTCATGTGGTACCAACTCAGCCAAACCGCCCACATTGGTAACCAACATGGGTTTATTGTAATAATACGCTATTTGTGTAACTCCACTTTGCGTAGCACTAATATAAGTTTGCACCACTAAGTCGGCAGCCGAAAAATAAACGCCCACTTCATTATTTGGAATAAAATCGGTGCGAAGAATGACGTTATCAGTTAGTCCTAAATTTTTTATTTGTTCCAAATAAGGTTCACTGTTTTCGTAAAATTCGCCTGCTACAATTAGCTTTAAGTTAGGATTACTCTGTTGCAATAAAGCAAAACTGTTTAACAATAAAGTTAGGCCTTTGTATTTACGTATAAACCCAAAAAATAAAAGATAATTACAGTTTTCATCTAATCCTAGTTTGCGTTTTGCTTCTTGTTTATCAAGCAATGGACCAAACATATCGTACATAGGGTGAGGCACATATTTTTTAGGTTTACCTGTGGTAAATAAATCAATATGGGCATAAACTTCGCGACTCATAGCTAAAAAGCCACGGTTACTGTCTATAAAATATTGTGTAAACGCAGTATCAAAAAACTGTTGCTCGTGGGGAATAATATTATCAGCAATGGTAATAATTTTGGTTTTACCATTTGCTCTAATTAACCTAGCTATGGTGCCAAAAGCAGGCGCCATAAAACTCATCCAATACCTAAAAATTACTAAATCGTATTGTTTTTTATTTAATTTATAGCCAACTGCCAACCAATTAATCGGGTTAATTGAATTGATAATGGAGTGAATTACAATATCAGTTGGTTGCGGGTCATCGCTCATTTGCGTTTTACCAGGAAACAAAAACTGCGGATATTGCAACGAAAAACTAGCTATTTCACATTCATGTCCTTGTGAATTAAACTCACGACACAAACGTTCATTATAAGTGGCCAACCCACCACGCAAAGGCCAAGCTGGACCAATAATTAAAATTTTTTTCTTAGTCATTATAACCCAAATATTTGGTTATACCATAATGGTTTCTATCGCTTGAGTTACGGCTAATTAACTCGCCAATAAAACCTGCTAAAAATAATTGCATGCCAATGATAATGGAAACCAATGCAATATAAAACATAGGTTGTTCTGTAATGCCGCGGTTTAAAGTCCAGTTATGAGACATAAACCAAAGCTTTTGAGCACCAATATATGCTGCACCAAAAAAACCAAATAAAAAAAACAAAGTTCCTAATACACCAAAAAAGTGCATGGGTTTTTTGCCAAATTTAGATACAAAGAAAATGGTCAATAAATCTAAAAAGCCATTGATAAAACGGTCGAATCCAAACTTAGTAGTTCCGTATTTTCGCGCTCTATGTTCAACTTCTTTTTCGGCTATTTTAGTAAAACCATTCCACTTGGCTAAAACAGGAATATAGCGATGCATTTCGTTATAAACTTCAATGGCTTTTACCACATCAACCTTATATGATTTTAAACCACAGTTAAAGTCATTTAGTTGAATACCACTCATTTTTCGAGTAGCCCAATTAAATATTTTGGTAGGAATGGTTTTAGTAATGGGGTCATAACGCTTTTTTTTCCAACCGCTTACCAAATCGTAACCATCGTTTACTATCATGCTGTAAAGTGATGGAATTTCATCCGGACTATCTTGCATGTCGGCATCCATAGTTATTACCACATTGCCCTGCACTTTATGGAAAGCCACATTTAATGCAGCCGATTTTCCGTAATTGCGTCTAAACTTAATGGCTTTAATTAATGGATTTTTAGCCGATAATTTTTCAACCACAGCCCAACTATTGTCGGTACTGCCGTCATCAACCATTATCACCTCGTAAGTGAAATTATTTTCATTCATTACTCGTTCTATCCAAGCCAATAATTCTGGCAAAGATTCGTCTTCATTATAAAATGGTATTACAACCGATATTTGAATTTCTTTCACTTAAAATATTTTTATTGGTTAATTAATTTAATGGGGTAATGTTTATCTGTCTAATTGATTATAAGCGTCTTCAGGATCTTGTTTTTGAACAAAAATTGAAAGTATTAATCCAACTATTAGCGTATAAACATTCACAGATAATAAAATGCCATATACTTTTGAAATAGGTGAATTTTTTTCTTTTATGGAATTAATCATTTCCATTTTTTTATCTTCGTCAAAATAATCATTTTCTAAAAACGCTTTTTTAACCAATTCAAACTCTTTTACCAATTCTTCAGGATTTATAAAGCTATAAAATACATATTTCCAAAGAGCTAATATTATGGATGAAACCACCCCAACAGCTAAACAAGTTTTTAATACTTCCAAATATTTACTATAACCACCAAAATCATTATCTCTTCTTTGTTTCATTGCAAAATAGATTATTGAAATAGAGGTTAAGAGCGATACCAATAAATCAATCATTGGATAATCGCCACGATAAACGCCTGCAATAAAAAACATCAAGTCAATTACTACCACTGAAAAGGCATAAATTAGCCCAAACTTTAAGGCATATTGCCAAAGTGATTTAAAATTTTCTTCGTTGGTCATAGGATTTTAAGGGTATTATTTAGTATTTGCAAAGGCTAATAACGATGCCAATACACTAATTTCAAAAGTGTTGTACTGAGGTTTGAATTGGTTAACCATATTTACAGAATAAGGTGTTTGGAAAAACATAACCATAGGTATTAACATATCTTTTATTGGCGATTCTTCATTTAAAGTTTTCTTTAAAGCAGTTAAATCGTCAAAGTCAGCTTCCTCTAAATCGTTTTCAATTAATGGTTCGTAAATTTTAAACTCATCCTGAAACTCGTCCATATCGGTTAATAAAAATTCGTTTAAGAAATCACCAATCGAAATTTCAGCATCAGCATCGTTGGCTTCGTTAATGTAAAGATATACGTTCAATAACTCAGTTCCACGTTCTACAGTTTGCTCCTCAATATCCATCCACTCTTCCGAATCAAAATATTCTTCACTATGGGCAAATGCCGATAAGAAATGAACCAACATTAAATCAAACACTACTTCTTCTATTTCGCCATAACCATTTTTAGGTACTAAAGCATCTAAGGCTTTTAGTTTATCCTCAAAACTGTTTAACTCCACAAAAATCTGACCGCATTCTTCAGTTATGTTTTTTAAATTTTTACCTTCTGCATATGTTTCAAGCAGTGCTTTTAAAGAGCTTAAAACCACTCTTGATTGATTTTCTATTATCATTTTATTAAAATGTTTGTAAATTATTTTTAAAATAAGTGGCAATCACCTTGCCGCGTAACTCTTTGTTGTAAACCATGCTATTTCTAGATTTAGATGCATTTGTTTTTTCGTTCAAGGTCCACGTTTTATTGGTATCAAACAAAATTAAATCTGCAATTTGACCTTTTTCTAGTAAAGGCATTTTTTGGTTTAAATGCAAACGGGGGTTAACACAAAGTTTTTCAACTAATAAACTGGTGTCAAATGTTTTAGGTGCATTAGCTATGAGCATACTCAGTGCAGTTTGAAGCATAATCATACCTTCATCAGCATATTCAAATTCTACATCTTTTAATTCTACATTTTGAGGATTATGGTCAGTTACAATTGCATCAATTGTTCCATCCATCAAACCATTCCAAAGTGCTTTTTTATCTTCTTTGCTACGCAAAGGTGGATTTAATTTCAAATTAGAATTGTATTCAATTAAATCATTATCTGTAAAACATAAGTTTGCTATGGCTACATCACATGTTACAGGCAATCCTTTTTTCTTGGCTCGTTGTATAATTTCAACTGCGCCCTTGCTTGATATATGTGAAAAATGGATAGGCGCATCAGCATATTTTGCTAATTCGATATCACGCTTTACTGCTAATTCTTCGGCCAAGGCTGGCATCCCTTTTAAACCCAAAAGCACACTTATATTTCCTTCATGCATTCTGCCTCCTGCATTTAAATTAATATCCTCAGCATGTACCGATATTTTAGCTCCAAAAGTTTTGGTATATTGTAAAGCACGTAACATTAAGCTGCTATTTTTTATGGCATGGTTTGCATCGGTAAAACCAATGGCACCTGCCAAGTGCATATCGTACATTTCACTCAATTCTTTACCTTCCATTTTTTGACTTATAGTGCCGTATGGCAATAAATTTACGGGTAAATTTTTGGCGTTATTTATTATATATTCTACAGCACTTTTAGAATTTATGGTTGGATTACTATCAGGCAAAACACATACTATTGAAAAACCACCTGCTTGTGCTGTATTGGCTAAAGTTGCTAAAGTTTCTTTGTGTTCGTTACCTGGATCGCTGCTATGCGATCGCAAACAAACTAATGATGGAAGCAAAACTGCTTTTTGAGCATCAATAACTTTGGCGGTTTTTTTTATATCTACAAAAGTTTTTTTGCTACTTAAAACAATTGTATCAATTTGGTTATCAACTATCAGCACATCGCAAACTTTATTAAAAAAAGGACTTGCGGGAAAACAAATAGTGGCATTAAGAATTAGTATTTCCATAAAAAAGAAAGCGTGGCGAATGTAGTCATTTGAATTGGGAATTCAAATTTTTACCAAAATTGAAAAATCAGTCTAATTTTTAAAATACAAAGACAGATAAATCCAAGTAAACTTTGTTAATCCCAGTAAACTTCAAAATGATTTTGAATTTAAGCCAAAACCAGTTTTTTTATCAAAGCTATTTGGCCTAAATGGTAATGTGTATGTTCTATAATTCCGTGAATATTTCGGTAATAAATGCCATATTTTTCGTCCGCTATATTTTGCCAAAGTTTTTCTTCGGGCAATTGTTCAATTAACAAAACAAACTCCTCAGCTTGGCTAAAAGCCTTATTTACTAGCGCGTGCCAATCTTCTTCAGTTTCAATAGTTGGTGTATTGAAACTAAATTTATCGTGGGCATTTAAAGCTTCACCATGCAATACTTTTATTACTGCATCTACATAATAATTGGTATGAAAAACCAATGTGGCTATGCTATTAAAACCATGCACTTGCCTCGTGGCTTGTTGC
Source organism: Bacteroidota bacterium (assembly GCA_947464275.1). GTDB lineage: Bacteria > Bacteroidota > Bacteroidia > UKL13-3 > UKL13-3 > JAAFJM01. The sequence goes on along the minus strand of CANHVU010000027.1, from coordinate 21,360 downwards.
CAAGTTACACCCGCTAATGTATCTTTTAAGTTGGCTCCTGTCCAATTGCCTCCAAAGTGTAATTCTTTAAAATGTTTGGCTATTTGTTTTGATAAATTCATATTGGATAAATAAAATTATTTTTTAAAAATAATTCAAATATTTAAAAATTAGGCATAATTACACATTTCTGTTAAAACTTTAGCCAAACCCTGACTAGCCAATTAATTCCAATAAATTTGGACTCTCTGGAAATAATTAAGTTTAGAGATTGGATTAATTGATTACAAATAATACCAATTTACTGCTATTCAAAATAAATTCCTTTATTTGTATATGCTATATTTTATTATTCAAGCTTTGCTAAAAGGAACGGTGAAAGTGTTTTTTAAAAACATTCAGTTTCATAATAAAAAAGCCATTCCTGCTAATGGGCCTCTTATTATTTTGGCTAATCACCCAAGTACTTTTATGGACCCAATTGTAATAGCTAGTTTGGTAAACCGCAAAGTATACTTTTTAGGTAAGGGGGAGTTGTTTAAAGGCTTTTTGGCTAAAATTATTTTAAATAGTCTGCATGTAATTCCTGTTTACCGTGCGCAAGACGACCCAACACAACTGAATAAAAATACGGATACTTTTAGAAAATGTTATGAGCATTTGGAACAAGGACATGCCATTATTATTTTTCCTGAGGGAGTAAGTGTAACCGAACGAAAACTCAAACCTATAAAAGGAGGTGCAGCACACATAGCCTTAGGTGCTGAAGGTAAAAACAATTTTACTTTAGGTGTAAAAGTAGTAAACATTGGTTTGAATTACGAAAACCAACACCGCTTTAACCAAGATTTATTTATAAATACAGCTGATGCCATTGAAATAAGAGATTACCAAACTACTTACGAAACCGATAAACTAAAAGCCATTAAAACCTTAACTGACGATATCAAAAATCAGTTGGAAAGTTTGGTTATATCTATAAAAGATAGGCAAGCCGATGAGTTTGTTAAAAACATTGAACAGCTTTATTTAAGTCAATTGGTTACTGAAAGCGAAGCCAACACTACCGAAGCTGAAAAGGAATTTTTGTTTACCAAAAACATAGCCAAAACAGTAAATTATTATGCTGAAACCAATCCTGAGGTATATTACAACATGCGAATTAGGGTGCATAATTATTTACAAAACATCAACCAACTTCATCTTAACGATGATGCCATTAAAAATAAACAAAACACCAGTATTTTAGGTGCCTTGGTTAAATTAATGATTGGCTTTCCTGTTTATTTTTATGGGTTAATAAACAATGTTTTGGCTTATGAAATTCCATCGTGGTTAGCTACCAAAATAGTTAAAAGCAAAGATTACAAAGGAGCCATTGGAATGGTATTAGGCATGTTTAGTTTTATAATATTTTATTACTTTCAAATTTCGTTTTTTTATCAATTTACCCAACACCAACTTTACACTTTGCTATATGGCTTAAGCCTTCCATTTACAGGCTTTTTTGCCTATTACTATTGGCAATATTTTATAAAAATAAATGGCAGTTGGCAGTATTTAAAATTAGCCAAAAACAAAAGTAAATTAATTGAAAACTTACAGCTAGAACGAGCAACCATTATGCTTGAATTTGAAAAAGCCAAAGCAGTTTTCTTTGAGCAATTTCCTGAATAAATTTCAACCAAGGTATATTGTAAATAAATTTGGTACCATGTAATCAAAAGTAGAAAAAAGGAAAAAGTAATTTAGATTTTTTGATTTACCCTAATTTGACCGAAATGTAATCTGGCTTACAAAACCAAATGCTTTTAAAATGCGTTAGTATAATTAAGGTGCATATTTGCATACCTAAAAATGACTACCAAAATGAAAACTTTAAAAACTATTTTTTACTTACAAACTTTATTAATTTTGAGCATAACCAGTTGCGCTCAAAACAATAACAAACAAAATAACAAAACTCCCAATAAAATGACGATAGAAAATAACGACACCCTCTCAACTGCTGTGTTTGGCGCGGGTTGCTTTTGGTGTGTAGAAGCAGTTTTCCAGCAAGTTAATGGCGTTGTGAAAATAGAAAGTGGCTATAGCAATGGCGATGTAAAAAATCCAACTTACCGCGAGGTATGTTATGGTAAAACTGGCCATGCCGAAGTATGCAAAATTTGGTTCGATTCTACCAAAGTAAGTTATGCTACTTTATTATCTATATTTTGGCAAACCCACGACCCAACTACTTTAAACCAACAAGGAAACGATATTGGAACACAATACCGTTCGGCTGTGTTTTATAACTCAGATTACCAAAAAGAATTAGCCGAAAAATATAAAAACGAATTAGACCATTCAGGTGCATTTAGCAAACCAATAGTTACTGAAATTGCAGCTTTAGATAATTATTATACAGCCGAAGACTACCATCAAAACTACTATAACCAAAATACACAACAGCCTTACTGCCAGTTTGTAATTGCTCCTAAATTGGAGAAATTTAAAAAAGTGTTTGGCGATAAGTTTAGTAAAAAATAATACTTGCAAGAAACATAGATTATTAGTTCTATAAATCGAAGTTGAGAATGATATTTGGGAATTCTCAACTTCGCTCTTTTAAAGTTGAATTGGCTATTTATGCTTTTTAAAATCGCCTAGTTTGATGCATTTTAATGCTATCATCTTCAATTTATCCTACATAACTAACTTTAAAATCTTTTTAAAAGAAATATACTAGGTGTAAAACATTTGTGCAAAGACATTGGAATAATCGCTAAATTTAGTAGTATTGTTTTTCAATAATTGCAACAAATAGCCTAATGATTAAAAAGATTTCCTTTGTGTTTGCCATTTGTGTTTTACTATTAAATGCTCATGCGCAAGTATTACCTTTAATTCCTCAGCCCAATAAAGTGGAGCTACAAAAAGGTAGTTTTACCATCAATAAAAACACCATTATTTTTGCCGAAAAAAAATCGGACGAAGCAGCTTATTTGCAGCAATACATTTTAGAAAATTATGGTTTAAAATTGAAGGTTACCCATAAAATTAAATACGAAACAAATACAATTACTTTTTTAAAAGCAACTGAAAAAGCCTGTGAAAACAATAAAGAAGAATACCAATTAAATGTTTCTTCTAATTCAGTAAAAATATTTGCAACAAGCAATACTGGAATTTTTTATGGTATTCAAACATTGATTCAGTTATTACCTATTGAAAAAAACAATCAATTAACTATTGCTTGCTTACAAATAAACGATGCTCCTCGTTACCAATGGCGCGGCATGCATTTAGATTGTAGCCGACATTTTTTTACCAAACAAGAAGTAAAAAAATATATTGATTATTTGGCCATGTATAAGCTAAATGTATTTCATTGGCATTTGGTAGATGACCAAGGTTGGCGCATTGAAATAAAAAAATACCCATTATTAACCCAAATTGGAAGTAAACGCAGTGCTACTTTAATTGGTAAACCCACTTTTGATGCCAATGGCAATCCATCGCCTAACGATAAGTATGATAGTACTTTATACCAAGGTTTTTATACCCAACAAGATGTAAAAGAAATTGTGGCTTATGCAAAAAAACGCCATATTACCGTAATTCCAGAAATAGAAATGCCAGGCCATTCGTTGGCTGCTTTGGCTGCTTATCCTCAATTTGCTTGTAATCCCGGCCCATTCCAAACTTTTAGCCGTTGGGGAGTTTCCGATGATGTTTATTGCGCGGGAAACGATGAAACATTTACTTTTTTGGAGAATATTTTAACTGAAGTAATGCAGTTATTTCCTAGTAAATACATTCATATTGGTGGCGATGAGTGTGTAAAAACCAAATGGAAAGCTTGCCCTAAATGTCAAAAACGCAAAGCCGATGAACATTTGGAAGATGAAGAAGCATTGCAAAGCTATTTTATTACCAGAATTGAAAAATTTGTGAATGCCAATGGGCGCCAAATTATTGGTTGGGACGAAATTTTAGAAGGTGGATTAGCTCCTAATGCGGCTGTTATGAGTTGGCGTGGAATTAATGGAGGCATTGCAGCTGCTAAACAAAAACATTTTGTGGTAATGAGTCCCGGTCGTCCTTGTTATTTCGACCATTACCAAAGCCGTGCAAAAGACAAAGAACCTATGGCTATTGGTGGTTTTAATCCGCTCGATTCAGTTTATAATTATAATCCAACACCCGATTCATTAAATGCTGATGAGCAAAAATACATTATGGGTGCTCAAGCCAATGTTTGGACAGAATATATTACCACATTTTCACATGTTGAATACATGTCGTTACCTCGAATGAGTGCACTTTCGGAGGTTTTATGGACCAATACCGAAAATAAAAATTACCAAAGTTTTATGGGGAGATTAAAGCTTCATTCAGCCATTTTAGATAGAATGAAAGCCAATTATGCCAAACATTTTAACGCTGCCAACTAATGACTGATAGAAGAAAATTTTTAAAAACATCGGCTTTAGCTTCAGCTGCATTATTGGTTAATGCTTGTAGCAATGATAAACCCAAGGCCAATACTAAAGTAAACAAACCCATCGTACTTTCTACTTGGCGTTTTGGAATTGAAGCTAACCAAGCTGCTTGGGCTATTTTAAGTAAAAATGGAAAAGCTTTAGATGCGGTAGAAGCAGGAGTTATGGTTCCCGAAGGCGACCCAAAGGAACGCAGTGTTGGTTATGGTGGCAGGCCCGATAGAGATGGACGCATTACTTTAGATGCTTGCATCATGGATGAACTTTCAAATATCGGTTCAGTAGCAGGTTTGGAGTTTATAAAACATCCAATTTCGGTAGCTAGGGCTGTTATGGAAAAAACACCTCATGTAATGTTAGTGGGCGATGGTGCTTTGCAATTTGCGCTTTCGCAAGGTTTTAAAAAAGAAAACCTGATGGTGGAAGAATCAGAAAAGGAATGGAAAGAGTGGTTGAAAGATTCTGAATATAAACCCATTGCAAATATTGAAAACCACGATACCATTGGCATGATTGCTTTAGATAGTCATGGAAATCTTTCAGGTGCTTGTACCACAAGTGGCATGGCTTTTAAAATGCATGGCCGCGTGGGCGATTCGCCAATAATTGGTGCTGGTTTATATGTAGATAACGAAGTTGGTGCTGCTACAGCCACAGGTCATGGTGAGGAAGTAATCAGAATTGCTGGTTGCCATTTAGTGGTAGAGTTAATGCGCCAAGGAAAAACACCTCAACAAGCTTGCGAAGAAGCTGTGGCTAGGGTGGTTAAATTAATGGATTTACGTAAAAAGGATTTAAAAGATATTCAAGTAGGTTTTATAGCATTGAATAAAAATGGCGAAACTGGCTCGTATTGCGTGCAAAGTGGATTTAACTATGCCGTTTACGATGCTTCAGGAAACCGATTGATTGATGCAGGTTATCATATAAAAGTTTAAAAATTATAATATGAACAGAAAACTGGAAATAGCTTGTTTTAACGCTGAGTCGGCTTTGGTGGCCCAGCAAGCAGGCGCTGATAGAATTGAGTTTTGTGCCAATATGGAAGTAGGTGGCACTACTCCTTCATTGAGCGATTTTTTGACTATTAAATCAAAAACAGATATTCCAGTTTATGTAATGATTAGGCCACGTGGGGGCGATTTTATTTACTCTAATGCCCATTTTGAGCAAATGCGCAATAGCATTATTCAGTTTAAAAATGCAGGTGCAAATGGTTTTGTATTTGGAATTTTAACCGCAAATGGCGAGGTTGATATTAACAGAAATAAACAATTAATTCAGTTAGCCGATGCAGTTCCTTGCACGTTCCATAAAGCTTTTGATGCTGTTTTGACTCCAATTGTTGCATTGCAACAATTAATAACTATTGGTTTTAAAAATGTGCTTACATCTGGTCAACAACCTACCGCTATGCAAGGTGTTGGTTTGTTAAAACAACTAACCAACAATGCAAATAATCAAATAAATATAATGATAGGCGGCAGTGTTCGTTCCAGCAATATTGAAGTACTAAAGCAAGAAATTCCTTCCAAATGGTTTCATTCATCAGCTATTTTGCAAGGAAGTGCTGCCGATTTTGATGAAGTTAAAAATTTAAAAGCAAAACTAGTTTGAAAAAAAATTTACTACTACTTTTTATTTATGTCCTATTGCCTTTACTAGCTTTTAATCAATCATTTGAAAAGAATTTAAGCAAAGAAAAATGGCAGTTTAAAAATACCAAGGAAACAGAGTGGTTAAAAGCCAAAGTTCCTGGAACTGCTCACACCGATTTACTCAATTTAAAGAAAATTCCTGATCCATATTTAGCCAATAACGAAAGCCTTTTACAATATTTAGAAAACGAAAACTGGGATTATAAAACCAATTTTTTAATTACTAAAGCTGAGCTAGATAACGAACACATTGATTTACAGTTTGAAGGACTTGACACTTATGCTAAGGTTTTTGTAAACGATTCGTTGGTTTTGGAAGCAAATAACATGTTTAGAACTTGGATTATTGATGTAAAAAAAGGGTTACATATAGGCAAAAATACCATATATATTCAGTTTGAATCTGCTGTATATAAGGCTAAAGCCGAGGCTGCTAAATTATCTTACACATTGCCTGGCGATGAAAAAGTTTTTGTTCGTAAAGCTCAATATCAGTTTGGATGGGATTGGGGCCCGCGTTTTGTTACTTGCGGTATTTGGAAAGATGTAAAGTTGAAATTTTGGAACCAAGCTAAAATCAATAATATTCAGTTTATTCAAAAAAAATTAACAAAGGAATTGGCACAAATACAACTGAATGTGGAAGTAAATTGTAGTAAAAAAGGACTTTATAATTTTGAATTATTTAACAACAATTCCGATTTAAATATTCCTAAATCAAACGATACAATTATTGAATTAGAAAAAGGAATAAATCGGGTTTCGTTATACACTGAAATATATAATCCTAAACTTTGGTGGACACACAATTTAGGTGAACAAAATTTGTATCATTATTCCGTAATTTTAAGTTCAACTCAAAAAAGGCTTGATTCAAATGTTATCACCTTTGGCTTACGGACTATTGAGTTAATGCAAGAAAAAGATAGTATTGGTAAGTCATTTTATTTTAAACTAAATGGTGTGCCAATTTTTGCCAAAGGCGCTAATTACATTCCTGAAGACAATTTTTTACCTCGTGTAAATTTAGCCAAAACCAAAGAGTTAATAAAAAATGCGAAAGAGGCCAATATCAATATGCTCAGAGTGTGGGGTGGAGGAACTTATGCTAGCAACGATTTCTATCAATTATGTAATCAAAATGGCATTTTGGTTTGGCAAGATTTTATGTTTGCTTGTGCCATGTATCCTGGAGATTCAGCATTTTTGGAAAATGTAAATGCGGAAATAAATGATCAAATTATTCGTTTAAGAAATAATCCAAGTTTGGCCATTTGGTGTGGCAATAACGAAATAGATGAAGGGTGGAAAAATTGGGGTTGGCAAAAACAGTTTAATTACTCCACTGCCGATTCAACTAAAATTGCACAGCAGTATAAAACCTTGTTCGAAATTGTAATTAAAAATGCGGTTTATCACTTAGATAATTCGCGTGCTTATTGGCCTAGCTCCCCAAGTATTGGCTGGGGGCGAAAAGAAAGTTTAACTCAAGGCGATGCTCATTATTGGGGCGTTTGGTGGGGAGTGGAGCCTTTTAAAATGTACCAAAATAAAGTTGGGAGATTTATGAGCGAGTATGGTTTTCAAGGAATGCCATCAGTTCAAACTTTTAAAAATATGGGTGCGTTGCAATTAAAAGAGGGGAAAAATGTGTTGGATTCAGCTGTTTTAAAAACGCATCAAAAGCATCCAACGGGTTATAAAACCATTCAAACTTACATGGAACGGGATTATTTGGTTCCAAAAACTTTCGAAAACTATGTGTACGTTTCTCAATTATTACAAGCCGAAGGTATGAAAACCGCAATTGAAGCGCATAGGAGAGCCATGCCATATTGCATGGGCAGTTTGTATTGGCAGTTAAACGATTGTTGGCCTGTTACATCTTGGAGCTCATTAGATAATAACGGGAATTGGAAAGCTTTACATTACCAAATAAAACAATCATTTAGCGATTTATTGATTTCGTTTCAAGATAAAGGTGATTCTGTTTTGGTATTTTTTGTATCTGATAAAATGGTTAATATAAAAGGAGATTTAAGTGTAAACATTTTTGATTTTGATGGAAAAACTATTTTCAGCGACACCATTCAAACAATTGTAAAATCAAATACTAGCAGCATTTATTACTATTTTGACAAAAGCAAATTGAAAGGTGAATTTAACTTGAATAGTTTGGTTTTATCAGCTTCATTTAAAAATGAAAATACAACGATAAGTTCATTGCATTTTTTTGTAAAACCAAAAGATTTAATACTCCAAAAACCTACTATTTATTTTAAATATTTAAATAAAAATCAGATAGAAATTTCAAGTGATAAATTAGCCAAAAATGTGTTTTTAAGAACTGATAATAAATCCTATCAATTTGAAGATAATTACTTCGATTTACTACCAAATGAAAAGAAAATTATTCATATTTCTGGTAAGTATTCTAAAACAGATTTTTTTAATACATGGGCAAAATCTTTATTCGATGCCAAGTAAAGGATTTAATTAATAAACATGGCCTAATGTTTGAAATAACTTGTTCGGTGCATGTATTTTAAACATTCACTTGAATTAAGCACCTAAATAGCTACTTTTGCCCAACTTTAAAAACAAGCAATATTGCTTTATGTTAAAAAAAATACTTTTTATTCTTTGTGTATTGGCTTTTGCTAACATAGCTAAAGCTCAAAGAAATAACGATAAACCTTATGTGGCCGATACCACCCATTGGAGTAAGCCTAAAAAAGCAACTTATTTAGCTTTGGTACCTGGCTTAGGTCAAATTTATAATAAAAAATATTGGAAACTTCCTATTGTTTATGGTGGTTTTGCGGCTTTGATTTATTCCGTTTCGTTTTACCAAAACGAGTACGATATTGTTCGCCAAGCAGTATTAGATAAAAAGGCAGGAAGACCTATTTCTGACCCAACATTACAACCTTTGGATGATGCAAATTTGGTTTCGCTTCGCGATTTTTATAGGGAAAGCAGAGATTTATCTTGGATTGGGATTGGAGGTTTATATGCTTTGCAAATTATTGATGCAGCAGTAGATGCGCATTTGCAAGAATTTGATGTAAGCGAAAACCTAACTTTAAAATGGCATCCTGATTACAGAGTACAAGCTGGAAGAGCCTTTGTTGGTGCCACTTTAAAGTTAGAATTTTAAAATATAATTATTAGTTTTTTATAAACTTGATGGTATTTCCGCTGTCTGTTTTAATAAAATATACGCCTGCATTTAGTTCTTCAATGTTTAATACATTGTTATGATGTGCTTTAACCGTTTCTTCCATTTTTAACTCGCCTAACAAATTGTAAATTTTTACATGGTAAGTTTTATTCAGATTAATGCCTCGTATGTCAATATTTAGAAGGTTTTGAGCAGGATTTGGATACACATCAATGTTTTGTATTGCAGCCAATTCAGTAACCGAAGTACTTCTATCTAACTGAATAATTTTAGTTTCTAAAGATGCTAAATTGATTCCACTTCCTACATTATCGGTTATGTTTAGGTATTCCGTTTTATTGCTCAAAATATCTTTCGATTTAAAACTACCATTGGCCCAACTCAAAGTGTTTAAACTGGTTACTAAATTATTGGTATTTCTTGCAGCAGTGTTTATCAATACCAAAAAACTTTGGTTGTTGAAAGTTCTTATAAATGAAAGAACTGCTGTATCGGAACATAAAATATTTTGGTATGTTCCAACCGATAAAGCTGCTGTAGCATTTCTAGTTTGAATTAGCTTTTTGTAATAACTCAATAATGAGTTTGTATCGGCATTCATAAGCTGTACATTGTAGCTTGGGTAGTTTGAGTTTACCGCATACCAAGGGTTTACAGTACTAAATCCTGCTGCACTTGAGCTGCTCCATTGCATAGGTGTTCTAATTCTTTCATCGGGCTTGCTACCTTTCATTCCTATTTCTTCACCGTAATATAAATAAGGCGTTCCAGGTAAAGTTAAATAAATAGAAGCGGCTGTTTTAAGTTTATTAATATCGCCACTCATTTCGTCAAACACTCGGTTTTGGTCGTGGTTGGTTAAAAAAGTACTGAATTTATTGAACTGTAAATTAGCTGTAGCATAGTTAATTTCTGCTCTTAATGCTTGCGTATTACTAGTTTTCATTACATTTAAAATATTACTAGCTAAATCAAACTCAAAGCAATTATCTAATTTATTATTGTAATTCTTAACGGTACTTGTAGCTGTCCAAACTTCGCCAACGGTCATAAAATTAGGGTTCAATGATTTGCAGTAAGTATTAAAATCGGCCCAAAATTGGTAAGTTTCTGGTTGGTTCATTAAGTTTCCACCGTTTTCATATAAATACATAGCAGCATCAAGTCTAAAACCATCTACTTTTATGCTATCAATCCAAAACTTGGCAGCATCAAAAATACTATCTCTTACCGGTTTATAATTATAGTTTAAATCGGGCATTTCGCTCCAAAATAAAGCATAGTAATTACTGCTATTTTTAGTGTACCATACATCTTGTCCCCAAGGCCCTTTGTAAGTTGGTTTGGTGCTGTTCCATCTGTAAAAATCGCGGTAAAAAGGATCGTTAGCAGCCGATTTTACAAACCATGGATGTTGGCTTGATGAATGATTAATTACAAAATCAATAATTACTTTAATACCTCTACTATGAGCTTCGGTTATTAAAGTTTTAAAATCGGCTAATGAACCATATTGAGGATTAACTGCTTTGTAATTTGTTACATCATACCCATGACTACTTGGTGATGCATTAATGGGCATTAGCCAAATTCCTTTTATACCTAAATCGGTTTTGGTGTTAGAATCTCCATCGTTTAAATAATTTAATTTAGAAGTAATACCATTAAAATCGCCAATGCCATCGGCATTGCTATCAAAATAACTGCGTACAAATATTTCATAAAACACAGATTGGTTCCACCAATTAGTGGCAGGCTGTGCCATAATTAGAGTTGGAAGCATTAAGAAAATTGAAAAAAAAAGTGTTAACGTTTTTTTTATATACATTATTGTTGGTGGTTTAGTAGCTGGTTATAAATTAACATTAGTCATTTTCATTAATTGAACCGCGGTACAACACAATAATAACATATAAAATACTTATAATAATAAAAATAAATGGTGCGAAAATTAAACCAAAAGTAATGGAACTTATTCTCTCAGAAAGGGTTGTTAATGCACCTGAATTTTCAAGCAAATAAAATTTAGCATTTTGTGCATATAGCATTTGTTGGTCGAGATAATTATCTAATTTTTCTTTAACTTCTTCTCTGTAAAATTTTTTTGTATTTTCATTCACACCATCTTTAGTAATCATTGAGAGTAAACTATCCTTATATCCTAAAAAGGTATTTCTTGATTTCACCAATTTACCCAAATTTTTTTTTCTAAAATCATCAGTACACAAAGAGTCAAGTATAATAAAATTAGTGTTGTTATTTTCGATATAACCATTCAAATTGTTTATTTTTTCAAGCCTTTCATGCTCATTTGTAGCACTAATTATTTTTCCTATTTCTAATATAGTTTTTGTACTATTTTTTGTTACTTCATGAATCGTGTTGTCTCCTTTTAAAAGTGCATTAATTATTTCAGAATAACTGCGGTCAATTTTCTTTACGTAGTAATAATTAATAAAACCAATAGATAGAAATAATAATACTACTAAAATGGGTATAAAAAGGATTGGATTAATTCTTGATTGCATAAGTATTTGTTAAAATAGCTAATTATAAGTCAGTTAATTTACCTGCAAGTATAAAAATTATAATTCATATTGATAGAATATAAAAGTATCATATCAGTAAAATTTATTTAAGTTAATATTTAAGTATAATTTTAGCATATTCGCATCATAATGGCTATGGAAGATTTTGATGAAATAACCAAATTGAAATGGTACAAAATTGTTTTTCAATTAAAAAAACAATTTTCAAAAAAACCAGATATGAATGGTGTGCTATTTTTAATTGGAATAAGAGAGTTAGGACAAAACAGGGAGTTTACAAAAGACGAGAAAATGGATTTGTTTCACATAGCAACATGTAAGTTATTAAGCTATGAAGGTTTTTTTAAATATGAATATACCGATGAGCAAGGTTGGCCTCATTATGACTTAATTACTCAACCAATATACAAGGATCTATTATCGCAAGAATATTATTTGCGAAAATTAGTTGTGAGATATTTTGAAGAAAACAATTTGATTGAAGATTAATTTGCATATGAAAAAAAGGTTATTAATTATTTTACTAACAGTAATTACTGCTAACGCAATTGCACAAAAGCATGCATCTCCTAAAGTAAATAAGAAAGATCGTGTTGCCAAATTGCTCAATGAATATGTTAAAATCAGCACCATTTATGGTGATATGTTTTTTATTTTATACGACAATACTCCAAAACACCGTGATAATTTTAAAAAACTAATTAGGCAGCATTATTATGATAGCCTGTTATTTCACAGAATTATAAGAGATTTTATGATTCAAGGTGGAGACCCCGATTCAAAAAATGCCGATTCGTTAGCTTTTTTGGGGAATGGAGGACCAGACTATACCATTCCGGCTGAAATAAGAAAAGAACATGTTCATGTTAAAGGTGCGCTTTGTGCAGCAAGGATAGGCGATGAAATGAATCCAAACAAAGAATCAAGTGGTAGTCAGTTTTACATAGTTCAAGGTAGAAAGTTTACCAGGCCTGAAATAGAGAATTTAATGAATTCGCGAAACTTTCAACGAAAGCAAAAAATATTTAATGATTATGTTTCAAAAGATTCAAGCATTTCGAACAAATTGTCAGAATTACAGCAAACTAAAGGGAAGGAAGCTATTTTAAAATACTTAAGCGAATTACAGCCAACCATTGATAAATTTTACGAAAGTAAAGAATATCTATACACCTCTGACCAAGTTTTATCTTACACAGAGAAGGGTGGCGCTCCTCATTTGGATAATGAATATACCGTTTTTGGAAGGTTAGTTTCGGGAATGGATGTATTAGATAAAATTGCCACCGTTTATACCAATCCACAAACTAATAGACCTATTATTGATATAAGGATGAATATTAGTATTGTAAAAAGATAATTTGAAAAGTATATTGTATTTTGAAAAATAGCCTAGCATTTTTATTATTATTTGTTGCTTGTTTGAGTGTATTTGCTCAACAAAATAATGACGAAGTCACTACCGTAACCGGTAAAATTATTGACAAACGCAATAAAGAACCTTTACCTTTTGTTACAATTACTTTTAAAGGAACACGTATTGGTGTCACCAGCGACTTTGAAGGGAATTTTAAATTAAAAACCACCTTAAAAGTTGATTCAATAAAAGCGAGTTATGTTGGTTACAAAACTTATTACAAACGTATCAATTATGGTCAATCCCAAAATTTAAACATTGAAATGATTGAAGGTGGTTCGGAGTTAAAAACCGTAACAGTGAGGGCAGGGATTAACCCAGCACTTAGAATCATAAATAATGCTAGAAAAAACAGAGATAAAAATAACCAAGAAAACTTAAAAGCATACCAATACGATAGTTACAACAAAGTAGATATTTCCCTGAACAATGTGAGTGATGAAATGAAAAACAGAACCATGTTTAAACCTATTAAAGGTTTGTTTGATACTGCTTTTCAAATGAAAAATGAAGAAGGTAAATACATACTGCCTCTATTTATTAACGAAACTTTTAGTCAGTATTACTACAATAAAATTCCTTCAAAAAACAAAGAAGTAATGATTGCCAGCAGTACCACAGGAATAGGTGTGGGCGATAAAAGTTTCATTACCGATTTAATGGGAACAAGTCTTCAAAATTTTAATTTCAACGAAAACTTTGTACGTATTTTAGGAAAAGATTTTATTTCCCCATTAAGCAATGTTTGCCATAATTTTTACATTTATACTTTACTTGATTCTACCATTGAAAACGGCAAAAAAAACTATAAACTCCAACTGAATTTAAAAAGTGAACAAGATTTAGGGTTTTTAGGTAATATGTGGGTTGAAGAAGGAACATGGGCTCTAACGCGCATTGATGTTGAAATTTCGAAATATGCCAATATTAACTTTATTGATAGAATAAAATTACAACAAGAACTGAAGCAAACTACAGCAGGGCCTTTCATTCCATTTAAAAATAGAATGATCATTGATGTGGCCGAAATGACTAAAAATACCAGTGGGGTTATTGCTAAGTTTTATAATTCAACTTCTAATATTGAGGTAAACCAACCAAAGGAAATGTCTTTTTATGATAGGTTAATAGAAAGAGCCGAAGAGAATGAATTAGAAAAAGATACTAATTTTTGGATTAGCAAACGTCCTGAAGCATTTACCCCAATTGAAAGAAGAATGTTTAATATGGTTGATTCAATTAAAAACTTACCTGCCATACAAACTTATATTGATGTAGTAAGATTGGTAGTAGAGGGTTATAAACGTGTTGGAGGAATTGATTGGGGACCTTATGTATTTTTATATGGTTATAATAACGCTGAAGGAAATAGAGTAAGATTAGGGTTTAAAACCAATGCTAATTTTAGTAAACAATGGGTGCTAAAATCGCACTTAGCATACGGTTTTAAAGATGAAAAATTTAAATATGGATTGTCGGCTGATTACATAAGTAACAGAAAAGATTGGACAGTATGGAGCGCAGGTTATAGAGATGACTATGATGTGCTTGGAATAACTACTGATTTTGGTCCTGGAAATAATTCGTCAAATATTTTTCAAGCTATCAGTATTTTTGCAAAAGGAATTAGGATTAACAGAACACAAGAGCTAAAACTAGGTTTATTTAAACAATTTAGCCGCGATTGGTCTTATAAAATTAATGCTCAATACAATACATTTGAACCTAGAGGCGAATCTTTTAAATTCAAGTATTTAACAAATAATATTGATACCGCTACTAGCTTTAATAATGCACAATTAACTGCTGAAATTCGTTGGGCTTATAAAGAATTATTAATTGCTAGGGGAAATGATAGATTAAGATTGAAAAGATCATTAATACCTGCCTTAACACTTACCTACACGCATGGTTTTAGCGGTATATTAGGAAGTAATTTTGATTATAATAAAATACAATTAAACATTTGGCACCATGCCAATACCGGCAAATTTGGTACGGCAGATTATTGGTTAACCACTGGAAAAATATTTGGTAAATTACCTTATCCGTTATTGGATGTGGCAAGAGGTAATCAAGTATTTATATACTCAGATTTCAATTATAGTTTGATGGATGTATATGAATTTGTGAGTGATCAATATGCGCACTTTACCTATATTCAACATTTTGAAGGATTGTTCTTAAATAAAATCCCAATTGTTAAAAACTGGAAATGGAGGAACTTTGCGTTTGTAAAAGCTGCTTATGGCAGTTTAAGTAATGAAAACAGAAGTTTGATGCCCGAAGAAAAACCTATCATTAATAAAGAAGATAGAACTTATAATAGAGTGAGTTCGTTTAAAGACAATATTCCTTATGTAGAAGTGGGTTATGGTTTCGAAAACATTTTTAGGATAATATCCATCAATATGGTGCATCGTTTAACTTATTTAGAACCCGTTCCTGATTATCCTTCACACAGAAGTTGGGGTATAAATCTTGGATTGAAATTCCAGTTTTAGGTATCTATTTTATTGAATCAATTGCTTAATGCATTGCTATTTTAAGCAATTGATTTTTTACAATTCAAAAACAACTGAAATTTCAACTACATCAAGCCTAGTATATTACAAATATCTTCTTCAATAGTAGTTTTAGGTTTTTCAATTATTCTACCTTGTTCTTTTCCATCTTTAAAAAAAATAAAAGTAGGGATATTTGTAACTTGGATAACCGAAATATTTAGAGCCGAAGATTTTTTACTTTCGTCTACCATAATCATTTCAATGTTTTGTTCTGGAACTCCAATATCATTAATAATTTTAAAAAACCGAGGTAATTCACGTTGCGTATCACCACACCATGAACCCGCTACTACCAATACTTTCAAATCTTCTTTTAATGGCTTTAGCTGATTAATCAAAGCTTGATTTGGTTTGTAACTATTATATTCCTCAGTAAACCATGAATAACTTTTGTTATTAACTAAAGTAGCCTGAGTTGTTCTACCATTTAATACCATAGACTTATTTTTAAACACACCACATGAACCAAAAATAACTAATAAAACAATTAATAATTTGCTTTTCATATTAGTCTTTAATTGGCATTTTGTTTATTCTACGTAATGGGCCACTGCAATAATTTTCATGACAACTAATACAAGCACCAATCATTAAATTATAATATTTTTTTTGCTCTGTTGGATGGTCAAAAATAGCTTTATGAGCAGCTTGGTAAATTTTGGCATTTTCAAAAAATTGGGGTTCTAATACATTTTTATCTGTAGGTTCTACCAAATAAAAACGAATAAATGGAAACGATAAACTATCTAAACTTTCTCCTCTTAAAAGTTTAGCTTTCATGCTATCGGCATTGGCAGCCATTTGGCGCATCATTAAAGCCATTGGTTTGGGCTTATTAGGGTCTTTTATGGTTTCAATAACTTGAGCGGTATCGCCACTTGCTGTTGTGGTTGCCTTTGGTTGGTTAGTATTAGAACAAGCGTTAATTAAAACACCCGAAAACATTATAAATACTATAAAATGAATTGCTTTTTTCATATTTTTACTTTCATAAAATACAAACAGCCAATAAAAACTTATTGGCTGTTCGCTTTAATTATTATACTTTAAATTATTTTAAAATAACACCATTTGCTTCAAAAACCAATTCTCTTTTAGGCTCTTTTATAGCAGCAATAGCTTCTTTACTTTGGTTATCGTCTTTAGCATATTCTTTCAAATCTGCAATGCTTGTTTCTTCGATTTTGGCAATACCTTCTACAATAGCTGTTTTACCTGAACAATCCATAGGCATAAAAAATGCATAATCTTTAAAAGTTACACGAATACTTTCGCCTTCGGCATTTTTAATATTCATCCAACAGCCTTTTTTCTGGCAAACAGCCTCTACTTCACCAATTAATTTAGTGTTTAATTCCTTTTTTTCGCCCATTGCACCTTTTAAATCAGCTAGTGCAATTGCACCGTCTTCGCTAATTTTTGCACCAAAATACTGCGCTTGAGCAGTGGTATCTACTTCAGTTTTAGTGGTGTCGGCAGCGGGAGTTTCTTGTTTTGGAGCTTCATTGTTGCCACAAGAAGCCATAACCAATGCTACAGTAGCAAATAAAAATATTTTTTTCATGTTATTATTTTTGAGTTTTAAAGCCACGAATTAAAACAATTATTACAATATTTTACCTAACATTTCTTTATGCTTTGAATTTTAGGCTAATTTTAAGGGTATTTTGGCAAGAAGTGCAGCCTAGTTTGCCTATGGTCGGTGTTTTCACCGACCAATTTAAAACAGGTTGGTAAAAACAACCAAGGACAAAATACGTTGCATGCAGCGCTTCTCCTTTGTCTGGCAACCAATATAAGGCCATATTTTACTTTATAGACAATGTTATTATGAGTTCAAATTTTTTATTTCAATCGAAAACCAAAATTAAAATGTAAATCAATAAGAGACCCTGGACCTATTACATAAAATAAACCACGAAGTCCACCAGATGCGGTATCAGGATCTTCATTACCAATGATATTGGGACAAACTTTAATACCTTGTACGCAAACTAATGAAAATCTTTGACCTTTATCAAAATAAATTTTTTCACCAACACCTATACCAAATATACCATATACAGTATTTGTTTGAAACGAATTACCTGCACCCATTTTAGAATATACAAAAAAGTCGCTTTTATTTGGTTTCCGATAATTTCGTCTTAACTCTAAATAACTTTGCTCACCTCCAACTAATCCATAAAAGTTGGTATAATTGAGTAATAATGAGTAATTTTTATTAATATCTTTTTCAATGGAAAGTCTTACTTTACTTGCAAGTCCAATAGGTTGGTTTATATATGCCGTATAGTTATTATTTTGGGCGCTTACACCTAAATAAACGGCTAAAAATAGGAAAACAAAAATATTTCTCATATCTAATATTTTTAATAATTAACAAATGTAAATATTTGCCTATGGTCGGTGTTTTCACCGACCAATTTAACGAGCAGGTTGGTAAAAATACCAACCTCAGGTAAGTTACGTTATTTAGACCTGACAGGTTTTAAAAACCTGTCAGGTCTTTTTTTTATTTGCCTATGGTCGGTATTTTCACTTACCAATTTAACAAGGAGTTTGGTGAAAATACCAAACTCAGGCAAAGCTCCTTTTATAAAAACTTTTTTTGCATTTAGAACAGAAAAATTTTCTTGAATCAACAAATGGAATAAATTTATTTATTAACGAACTTCGCTTTCGTTCTAAACTTTTATTACTCTCACATCTCGGGCATTTATCCTCAAAACAAAATCCAATAATAAACCTTGTAATTATTATTAAAAATATAATTGAAGCACTTGTAATAAAAGGTATAATAAAAAAAATTTCTGTTTTAAATTCCATTTACAATCTTAATTTGATTACACAATTTGTTTTTACCAAACTGTTGCAACATATTTCAATTGCTTATGGTCGGTGTTTTCACTAACCAATTTAACGTGTAGGTTGGTGAAAACACCAACCTCAAGCATAGACTAAAAATTTTAAACTAGCTATTTTTGAAAGTATTTTTAGCTTTTTTTAACTTATTTGGTTTTGAAAATTCTCTTGTAAGGCTCCTTTTGTAAAAACCTTTTTTACATGTAAAACAGAAAAATTTTCTTGAATCAACAAATGGAATAAAATCATTTATTAAAGAACTTCTCATTCGCTCTATGCTCTTATTACTCTCGCATCCTGGACATTTATCTTCAAAATAAAACCCAATAAAAAACCTGATTAGGATAAATAAAATGGTAAAAAAACCAATTAAATATAAAGGTATTGATAAAATAGCTTCTGTTTTAAATTCCATTATCAAACATAAATTGATTACATAATTTTTGTTTACCAAAATGTTGAAACATATTGCATTATTTAATTGTTAAATTTTACATTAAAACAAACTGAATAATTATACTTAATTATAAGATAGTGCAATTTATTTAAGCACCAAAAGAATATAATTGTATGATATATAAAATATGAATTCAACTAAAAAAAAGGTACTAGTTTGCGATGATAACCCTGTTATCGTATTCATGTTAGAAAGTTTAATTTCTAAAGAAGGTATAGAGGTAGTTACTGCAGTGGATGGAAAAGATGGATATGATAAAACATTAACAAATCCATTTGATTTCATAGTAACTGATATTGAAATGCCAAATATGAGTGGTTGGGACTTAATTGAAAGCGTTCAAAAAGATGGTTTTGATATGAAAAAAGTAATAGTTATAAGTGCCCAACTAGAACAAAACATTATAATTCATGCAGAAAAGTTTGCTATATTAAAGTATTATTTAAAACCCATTATGCCAGAGGATATCAAAGAAATTGCAGCTTTTATAAATGCCTAATTAACTTCTGGTAAAGTAACAGTAACCTTGCACCCATCATGGTTACTGCTTACTTGTAACAATCCATTTAATTTTTCCGCAATTAGTTTAATATTATACAAGCCAAGGCCAAGGCCCGAAATATCCATTCTGTTGCTAAATTTATTAAATGGCTTGAGTGCTATGGGAGCGCAATCAAAGCCAAAACCACCATCAGTAACTGTTATGGTTTTATAATTATCCTTCATGCTGTAATCTATGGTAATACTTTCAGTTTTGGTAAACTTGATGGCATTGTAAACCAATTCTACACATATATAATTAATGGCATTCAAATGCTTGGTAAATGTCAAGTAATCCTTGTCAAAATTAATGCTTACTTCTCTATCAAATTCATTGGCTACTTTCCTTATATTGTTAACAATATCTACTTTATTATTATCGGCCAATAAACCACCCTCATCATCGGTTTTTAACAATTCATACATGTAAATATTATTAATAATGCTTGTCATGTTGTAAATAGATGCTTGGGTATATTTCATAATTTGTATGGCATCCTGCTTTTTGTTTTCATCGGCCAAATCGCATAATAAAATATTCATCCCACTTATTATGTTTAAAGGCGTTCTTACTTCATGGCCATTCAATAATTTTGAAAGTTCATAGGTTGATTTATTGGCATTTCGCTTTATGATTTCTTTTGATTTATTGGATTTTTCAATCCTAGCATTTACACTACTCAACACTTCAGCAGCCGTGAACGGTTTTTTTATATAATCATCTGCTCCTAAACCCATACCCAACCGTTCATCTTCGCGCTCTATTTTAGCACTTAAAAATATAACCGGAATATAATCTAAATGTGTTTTTTTTAAGCGTTCTAAAAACTCATACCCATTTAAATTGGGCATGGTAATATCACAAATAATTAAATCGGGCACCACGGCTAATGCTTTTGCAAAACCATCTAAGCCATCTGTAGCAATTATTGTTTCATAATCATGAATTTCTAATATTTCAGCAAGATTTTCGCGTAAACGCTTCTCATCATCAATTATCAATACCTTGTACATATTTTTAAATATTTGTTCAAAAGTATGGTTTTAAGTAATCTCCACCACCCCTATTAAAGCAGAATATCCTTAAATTATAATTTGGTAATATTAATTTGTAAAATGGTGTTATTTATAGCCTTTGTAAAGGAAAAATAATGCCATAGTTTTGAAAAAATATGAAATCAATTAATTTATTAAAAGCATTAGCAGCGAGTTCTAAAACATTATTAGAAAATAAAACACCTGAAATAGTAATTAATAAAGTATTGGCTTCTGTAGGAAATGCCGCCAATGTAGATAGGGCATATGTATTTAAAAATGTATATGAACATGGCAAACTCAAATCGCTAAAATTTGAATACGAATGGTGTAATTATGGTGTAGAATCGTATTTACATAATAAAAATACCAATTTTTTAACTTGGGATGAACTGGCCGACTTAAAGGATAGCATGATGTATGGAAAAAGCTTGGTAAGTCTAACAGCAGATATTAAAAATACCATTTTAAAAAATTCTCTAATAGCTCAAAATATAAAAAGTATAATGGTAATGCCCATTTTTGTAGATTATATATTTTGGGGTTATATAGGCTTTGATGAATGCAAAACAGAAAGAATTTGGGATGAATCTGAAATAATTACCATTAACTCCATTGCATT
>CANHVU010000026.1 GCA_947464275.1 Bacteroidota bacterium | reverse complement strand
AGCAGAAATGATAACAGAAATTACCAAAGCACAATTATTAACTTGGCGTTTGGGTGTTTTAATGAACGAAGGAAGAGCTACACCTGCACAAATTAGTATGGCAAAACGTAATAATGTTGATTTAGCATTAAATGTAGCTCGCAATGCACGCCAAATGTTGGGCGGAATGGGCATTACAGGTGAGTATCCAATTATGCGCCACATGATGAACTTAGAATCGGTAGTAACTTACGAAGGAACACATGATATTCATTTACTAATAACTGGTTTAGACATTACAGGCGAAAATGCTTTTGCATAACTAGTACTTATAACAAACAAAAAAAGTCGAAAGCTCAATTTCGACTTTTTTTATGTAATCTATTTTGATTTTAATAAATGAGAGAAGTATTTTGTTCAATATTAAAATTTGTTTCAATTAAGGTTTTTGTGCAATGCATAGCATTGATTATATTTGCCATCCTAAATAATGAATGCAACATTTGAAACTCAGCTAAATGCTTTAAAAGCCGATATTGATTTTTTTAGCGAATCGATAAAAGAAGTGGCAATTGAAATGGTTAAAGAAAAATTTACTCAGTTTCCAATTTTTATTGCATCGGAACATGAGGTGAAAATTGGAGAACTCATTTTGGCTCGTACCGATTTTGCTCGCGATAACGATATTTATGCCTCAACCATGGAAGAAATGGTGGAGCGTAAAGTAATTGATAAAACAAAACAAGAAGATTTTAAACAAAACTATAAGAATTATAAAACGCATTGTTGCGTGCTTTGGCTTACACCCACTTCGGCTCAGTTTGTTTATATTCCTTACAAAAAAGGAGAAAAATTTTAGCTAATGACTAATTACCCTAAAGTTTCTGTAGTAATTATTCATTGGAATAAGGTAGAATATTTGCAAAAATTTTTGCCTTCGGTGGTGGCAAGTAATTATCCAAACTTGGAAATTGTGCTTGCAGACAACCATTCGAGCGATGACTCAGTAAAATTTATTACCGAAAACTATCCTCAAATAAAAGCAGTACAAAATGGCTATAATTATGGTTACGCAGGTGGTTATAATCAGGCACTTAAACATGTAGAAGCTGACTATTATGTGTTGTTAAACAACGATATAGAAGTAGGTGAAAACTGGATTATGCCAGTTATTGAAGCCATGGAAGCAGATGCAACGGTGGTCGCAGCTCAGCCTAAAATGTTACAATATACCAACCGTAATTTTTTTGAATATGCAGGTGCTTCGGGCGGACACATGGATAAATTTGGTTATGTGTTTTGCCGTGGACGGTTATTTGAAAAATGCGAAGAAGACAAGCTTCAGTACCAAAATATTGAGGAAATTTTTTGGGCAACAGGTGCGTGTTTATTTGTTAAAGCCAAAGCATTTCATGAAGCCGAAGGATTTGATGCCAACTTTTTTGCCCATATGGAAGAAGTAGATTTATGTTGGAGGTTGCAATTGCTTGGCTATAAAATAATAAGTGTTCCTGAAAGTTATGTGTTCCATTTAGGTGGTGGAACTTTAAGTAAACTAAGCGATAAAAAAACGTATTTAAACTTTAGAAATTCGTTGATTATGATGCTTAAAAACTTACCAACAGCGCAAGCGTTTTGGCTAATTCCATTCAGGCATATGCTTGATTTACTGAGTTCTGTTTTTTTTCTGATAAACGGATTCCCTAAGCATAGTTTGGCTATTCATAAAGCTCATTATCATTTTGCCAAACATTTTTTTACTTGGTTAAAATTGCGCAAAAAGGTACAAGCTACCATCAAAAACAAAAATCTAACCGGAATTTATAACAAAAGCGTGGTTTGGAAGCATTTTGTGGAACAAAAACAATTTTACAGTGAGCTATAATTGCAGGTATATTGTAAACTAAAAACTAAAATGTATTTTCGCACCGCAAATTTGGTTGAGAAGTTATTAAGTTGACCAGTGATATACTAGCAATTGATGAATAACTTGGTTCTAAATTAAAAAAGTTAAATATAAAAAATAAAAATAATAAGTTATGGCAAATACAGGCGATTTATTTAAAGGTTGTTATATAAAATACGAAGGCGAATTATGCCAAGTAATGGAATACCAACACCGAACACCAGGTAATTTACGCGCATTTTACCAAGTAGTATTGCGCAATGTAAAAAGTGGAAAACAAATTGAACAACGTTTACGTGCTGGCGAAAGTGTAGAGATGTTAAGAGTTGAACACCATGAAATGCAATATTTATACAAGGATGGAACAAGCTTAGTATTAATGGATCCTGTAACCTTCGAACAAATTTATGTAGAAGAAAGTATGGTTGGAAATACAGCTAAGTTTTTAAAAGAAGAAATGATTTTAAAAGTAGCTTTAGAAAGTGATTCGGTTATTGGAGTTGAACCACCCAACTTTGGTATTTACGAAATTACTTACACTGAACCGGGTGTAAAAGGCGATACTGCAACAAATACTTTAAAGCCTGCTACGCTTGATACTGGTGCTATAGTTATGGTTCCTTTATTTGTAAATGAAGGCGAAAAAATTAAAGTTGATTTACGAACAGAATCATATTCTGAAAGAGTGAAGTAATTAGTATAATTTTGAAAAAAGCACCTTTTCCCAAAAAGGTGCTTTTTTTGTTTTAACCAACTATTACTTGTAAATTAAATACTTGAGGCCAATACTTATATCGCCTAGTTTAAAAGTAGGAGTTAACGCACCTGTTAAATTAAAGCCAAAACCAGAATTTTCTGTTTTTCGCACGTTGCCCAAATAAGTGTTTGTGTTATTAAAAAAGTTCAAATTGGCAGTAAACACATTTAATTGGCTAAAAAGTAAAAAGTGTTTGTTGATAGTATAATAAGCACCCAAATTTCCTGAAAACGATAAAAGATAATTTGCACCGTCAGAGCTACTTTCACCAATAAAACTCGAATCATTATAATTATAATAGTAACTACTTTTTGAAGTGCTTTTTAAAGTATTGAACGCAAATAAACCTTTAATACTATAAGTTATACCCCAATTACTTTTTAAAGGGATAAAATTAAGATTTTCTACAAATATGGTATATCTATAATCATTGTTTACACTATTTATTTTAAGCGACCTACCAGTATCGGAATTAGTTAGATTGGCTTTAGAATACAAGTATGAATAACCTAACCCATACAACAAAATAGTGTTTTCTTTTTTAAACTTTCCATAACCTAACTCTATTCCAAATCCATATTTATTTTCTTCATTATTATTTTTAGTAAAAGGACTTACATAATCCTCTGTATTATTTTTAGAACTTGCTAAATCAATACTTACATTTCCACTCAACATTTGAGTCCCTTTGTTAAATTGTGCTTGGCAAAGGTTTATATTTATTAAAGTAAAAAGTACTAATAAGTAAAATTTCATGGTGTAGTAGTGTTAAAATAGTAAGATAGGCCCATTTGAAAGGCATTTAAATTGTATAGTGGGTTCAAGTTTAAAGAAAAACCATCAGCACTTTGGTTACTAAATTCATCAGCATTTTTTGAGAAATAATTACTTGTTTTGTAGTTCAATAATGAGTACTTCAAATTTATATTCAAACCTCTATAAAGTATGTAATAAAATCCTAAATTGTTTTCTAAAACTCCATTGGTAAATAAAAAAACATCTTTCTTACTTCTGTTACTGTAACTCCATAATATTTGGTTATTAAACCCTGTTTTTGAGTTAACTGGAAAATAATAAGTCAAATAAGTTGCATAGCCCCAATTATCCGAGTCTATACTTTTAATATTTGAAATAATATTTGTACTTGAAGTACCCAATCCAAATTCGATTTTAGGTGATAAAAAAACACTAGCACTTAAACCTAGATTGATGTTGCCAATATAATCGTATTCAAATCTATCATACTTAATATCTGCATTTGCTCCAACGCCAAAGGTGCCCAATTTAAACTGAGCACTTGCAGCATACTGAGTTAATAAAAATAATATGCAAAAGGCGTTTTTCAATTATTTGCAATATAAAATTAAGTATGCAAAAAAAACAAGTGCGAACAAAGGGAAGAATATTTATTGAAACAAAAAAACGTCCACTCTTTTTCACAAGTGGACGTTTTAATTTTATTACTTCTTATAATTTATTTTAAACTGAATTCCTGCGCTGCTCCAAGTACCAGGCATGGGCGCATAACCTGCTTCTAAGTATTTTTTATCTAAAATATTGCTTACATCCACAAAGGCAGTTAAGGCTTTATATCTCCAATTTAGTCGCGCATCTAATAATTGATAATCAACCAAAACAACACGTTCTATGTGCCTAAAGCTTGTGGTTAATAAAAACTGATAAGGTAATTTTAGCGAAACGCTTATAATTAATTGGTGTTTTAAATTACTTAATGCATAACGGCTTTTATAGTTTTCAGTATTTACCAATTGCATATCTATATAAGTATACCCAATGGAAAATTTATTTAAAATACCTTTGGTAAAATAATTAAAAGCCATATCCAAACCATCGGTTTGCACATGGTTAATATTTAATGGCTGCCATTTTAAACTATCGGCTTGCTTAGCCCAATCAATGGTATTGTTTGAGTTTTTATTAAAATAGGAAATAGCTAAATTATAATTGTTTCTCTTGTATTCCACACCAATTTCTGAGTTAATGGATTGTTCTGCCACCAACTGAGCATTGCCAATATTGGTGGAACCACTGTAAAATAAATCGGTATAAGTAGGCAAGCGCATGGCTTTATCTACGCTACCAAAAAAGGTAATAATACGCATGGCTTTGTAGGTAAAATCAAAACCTGGAAATAAATCGAAACTGCTACCATTTAATAAATTGGTATAAAAACCTGGTGTAACTGTAATTTGGTTTTTATAAAACACAAACTGATGCTCCACAAAAAAACCATTTATTTGACGACTTCTATTGCCTAGCTGAGCCTTGCGCACATTGCCTGAATAATTATAACTATTTAAATTTTCTTGCCTCCATTCAAAACCAAGACCCGTTATACCCAACTTGCTGCTGTATGTGGCATGCAATTCAGTACCATAAGTATTGGTATAATGTTGGTTAGTAAATGCACTTGGATTAGCACGCAAATAAATATAATTATCATCGTGGTTACGGTAATAACCTTGTGCCAAAAAGGTGAAATTGCCAACTTTGTATTTATTTTTTACCCCAACAAAACCACTTTTGGTAGTTTCAAACTCGGTAGAATTAGGAACATAAAAACCCCTTGCACTAAAGGCTCTTTCAGCATATCCCCCAAAAATATCTAACTGATAATTACCTTTTTTATACTCAGTTTGGTAAAAAATTTCTTTGGTTTTAAAATCAGTATTGGTAGTATAACCATTGCTTTCGGTGTTTTTAAACGAAATATGGTGTCCCCATTTGTTTCTCCTAAACGATACACCTAAGTGCGCAGCCCATAAACCATAATCGCCTGCCATAAAACCTCCATAAACTATATTTTGCTTGGGTACTTGTGTTACTAAATTAATATAACCACTGTACGCATTTAAACCATATTTGCGCGCAGCAGAGTTTTTACTGATTACAATATTTTCAATGGCTTCGGTTGGAAAAGGTAAATTCATGTTATGATGACCTGTTTGCGCATCGTTTAACTTAAGGCCATTCCAAAGTATTTGTGTTTGATCGAACGAACCTCCTCTAATTGATACATCGGTTTGTACACCAACAGGGCCGCGTTGGCGCATATCCATACCCGAAACTTGACCCAATACATCGGCTACACTTTTATGGGCTTGAAGATTAAAATTAGCGGCTTTTAAAACCAATAAACTATTAGCTATATTTTTGACCTCTAAACGGTTTTCTTTAATAACCACAGGTTGTAAATTATTGCTATCAGTTTGTGCTAATAAAGCACCTGAAACGCCAGTAAATATTAGCGTTTTAACAAATTTTTTCATTATTTTATTTATTAAAAATTTGCCACGAGTATATAGGCTAAAATATTTTTATCAATAAAACTCATATTGATAAAAATTAGATTGGCTTTAACCGTTTGATTTTATGTAAACTGAAATGCTCTTTTGAGCATAATATAAAAATTACTAGTAAAAACTAAAGGTTTGCAGTAATTGGTGGCCCTTAAATCCCATTTATTTGAAAAAGCTAAATGTATTCAATTATCTGTTGATTTTATACTACCAATGGGAATAACCTGGTTACTAGAACACGCAGGCATTAAGTTAGCTGTGGTGGTTGTGCCAAGTCCTTGTGTAACTGAACCCGATGTTTGCGCAAAGCTTATTTGGTAAATAAATAGGCCTAAAATGAATTGAATTGTTTTCATGGTATAAAGTTTATTTTTTTCTAAAGGCTATTTGACACCCAATTGATTTGGTTTCGGTAACCAATATTTTTTTATTGCTCAATAAAGCATCCACAGCATTGACTACATAAGGTTCTGTTACTTGTTTTGGCTCCATGCCATTATCGTCAATTGCTCCATTATACTTAACTACCCAATTATTATTTTCTTTCCAAATTACAAAAGCGTGAGGTGTTTTTTGCGCTTTAAAATTTTTAGCAACAGTTTGCATTTCGTCAAACAAATAAGGGAAATTGAATTGTTCCTCTTTTGCTTTGGTAACCATATTTGGATAATTATCTTCTTCGTACATCATAGTATCGGTAGAACTGATGGCAATTAATGGAACTCCCAAAGGTTTGTATCTGTTGTTTAATTCATTTAATCGAGGAGGGTATAATTTTGCAAATGGGCAATGGTTACAAGTAAACACAATAATAAACCCTTTGGCATTTTTATAATTGGCTAATGATACTTTATTGCCATCAATATTTATTAATGAAAAGTCATTAACTAGCTGTTTTTGGGGTGCAAATGCTGTATTAATAATAACAAATGCGAAAATCAATAATATAAATTTTAAGTTTTTCATTTAATAAGTTTGATTAGTTTAGCGAATGTTAAACTGGTTACAATAAATCTTCTTTTTCTGTTTTTCTTTACAATTAAAGTGGCTGGAATGGCGCCACTCCAATTATTATCTATTTCATTTATCCAAACATTTCCATTGGGTTCGTCTAACAAGTAAATAGGAGGTAATAGGTATTTATTTATGATTGGTTCAAGATTTTTTTCGGCATCGATTTTAAAGTCTACACTTACCAAAAGTACTTTCGTTTTACTGTTTTGTGAGCTATCTATCAATTGCAAAAAAGCAGGAATCTCCTTTAAACAAGGCGCACACCACGAAGCAAAAAAATTTACCACATAAGTAGTGTCCGATTGATTAAAAACTCGTTGCTTCAACTCATTAAATTTAATAACTTGAATAGACTGGGCTTTGCAATTAATTGCAATAATTAACAAAATACAGAAAATGTTGAATCGCATTGTTTTTATTAAATAAAAACCTCCATTAATCTTTTTAATGGAGGTTTCTTAAAATCTATTTAGCTACTGCAATTTTTTTGGTGACAACGTTGCCATTGTCTATAATTTTTACCAAATAAGTGCCTTCATATAAAGTTCTGGTATCAAAATAGGTAATGGTGCTTCCTTGCAATATTTGTGATGTTTGTAGTAATTTTCCTGTTAAATCGTACAACTCCAAAGTAATATTATTGGCAGTTAAATGATTTATTTGAATGGCCACTACATCGCTTGCAGGGTTTGGATATACATTAATTTTATCTGCATTAATCACACTTTTTATACTTGTGGTGCTTGGAGTGTAAGTTGTTACAGTTTCGGTAATGCTGGTAACTTTTGCTGCTGTTTTTACACCATAAAATGTGGGTCCTACTACGTATGGATATGCAGAATTCCAATTTTCATCTACAGTAGCAAAGTAACAATAAATACCATTTGGATATTCTGGTGTTTTACAAAAACGTCCATTGTGTTCATCTAAATAATCTTGAGACGAAGCAGTAGGAACATTATATTGATAATCCTCTCTAAAATATCCTAAAGGATAAGTAGTACTCACTGCAGGACCAGCAGTAACAGTATTTCCATTTGAATAGGTTGTTCTGGTAGTAATATTTCTTAAACCGTAACTCGATTTCATTCTAACAATATCTCCAGTTCCATCTGCATTTTTATAAGCATAAGCTCCATAAATAGGAAAACCATCATAAGCAAACCCAATTAATGGCGAATGTTTGGTGCTATCAATGGCATATAAACCATCAGAGGCATATAATGTACAAACTGTTGAAATTACTTTTAAGTCTAAACTAAAAGCACTTGGGTTTTGGTGATGATGGTAATTACCCATAGCAGGATGTGCCTTTGCGCAATCAAAACCTACACGTTCGGCTACAACTGCATCACGATTCCATACATTATCGCCCACACCGCCCGAAGGCCCACCTTTAAGTGCTTGGCTTGCATTGCTCCATGATACACCATCTCTATAATCAAAAAGAGCAACTCCGTTAATAAACAAACCAATATTTCCCCCAGTGGTAGCTGTTGGAGTACCTGTATTTTGTGTTGGGTTTAAAGGAAATTTAAAAATGCCATTTTGAGCAGTAGCCAAGGATGGATTTCCGTCTTGAAAAGGGCCAGTAATATAAGTTGGAATACTATTGGTAGCTACATAAACCGAGGTGGCGGAGTATTTTACACTCTGGCAGTTTGCTAATGCAGCATCAACTATTGGAGTTGAGTTTCCTTTTACATAATGCCTGCCAGTTACAGTATTGTTTTGAAGCCAATTTAAAATAATTGGATTGGTTTGGGCCTGAAGTATAACGCCTGCAAGCACCAATGTAATGGTTAATATTTGTTTTTTCATAGTTCTTATAATTAAAATTTATTCTTCGTTTGCCTTAATTAATTTTAACATTACTTTTTCTGTTTTTAAAAAGTAAATCCCGGTTTTTAATTTTGAAAAATCTTGATTTTCAATATCAGTTCCATAGTAAATACATTTTCCGTAACTATCAATAAGAGTAACCCATTCACTTGTTGCTAAATTGGTTATTTTTACCTGTTTGGTAAATGGATTTGGATAAATATTTATAGGTAAATTTTTATTTATTTTATTTATTCCCGTAACTGTGCAAGGACGAACGCTATTTGTTAATTGAACATATTGACCACATAAATAATCGTAATTATAGCTTTCATCTGCCGACATTGACCAATAATCATTCAAACTTTTTGTTTCTAATGGGTCTTTTTTTAAGTTGTAAAATTCAGTCTTTCCATAGTCGAAATGAATGAGTTTATAATCCATATTTCTCATAGCCTTTGCCTCATCCGAATCATGGATTAATTTAAAAATTTCACAAAATTGCCAAGGTCTAATTTCAGTTGCAGTGTTTTTTATTATTGGTAAAATACTTTTACCATCAACTGGTTTGTTAGTTGGAATTTGGTTTTGCCAATTGGTAAATCCATTTAATTCCAAAACGGTTGAAAAAATATCTACTGTGTTTGTTAATGCTGAACAAACTCTATTAGGATTTACCACACTTAGTCCTGATATAATCATTGGCGTGTGAACACCATATTGGTATACTGTTCCTTTTGCCCTTGTGGTATCTACCATTTGAGCTGTTCGTGGAGTGTTGCCGTTATCACCAATAAAAATAAAATCAGTACTATCGAATCTGTTCATTGCTTTTAACGAATCAAATAACCTTCCAATTTCATGATCCATTGCTTGTATCATGGCTTTAAAATATTGTTTAGGATCATTTTTAATATCAATGGCTGTTCCTGATAAAGTTTTGTAATTATGTAAATTTAATGGTGGTAAATGTAATGGCTCATGTGGGGCATTAAATGCTAACCATAAAAAAACAGGTTTATTAGTTTGTTTATTTAACCATGTTACAGCATTATTTACATTTTCTGTAGTAGCATAGGTAGTGATGTTACTCGCTACACCATTGGTATATTTTGTCCAATTGGTAAAACTTGGTAGTTGACCAATAAAAGGACCTTCAAAATGATCGTAACCCATTTTTAATGGATTCAATAAATTACTTGCAGGATTTGGTTGATGTAAATGCCATTTTCCAATATTACCTTTAGCAATTAATGGATTGAATTTTTTCAATAATTTAGGAATTGTAACTTCAGCAGTATCTAACTGATTAGATCCTCCAATTCCTCCAACTATTCCTCCAACTCCAGTTCTAAAGCTATATCTACCTGTTAAAATACTTGTACGTGTAGAAGAGCAAACTGGGTTAGACATATGATTGGTAAAAACTATTCCGTTATTGGCCAAATAGCGAATATTAGGAACATCAACAGTATCGCCAAAACCAGGAAAAAAACCAAAATAATCAGCACTTAAATCGTCAGCTATGATTAAAATAGTGGTGCGCTGTGCATTCGCATTTATTGTTGCTAGCAATAATATATAAGTAACTATTTTTATTATCATTATTTTTTTTGATTAATCGATAATCCGGTCGTTGAGCTTGTCGAAACGAGGTAAACACTTCGACAAGCTCAGTGACCAAATGAACCTACTCCTTTATAAATTTCTTTACAGTAACATATTTGGTTTTATCATCGGTTAACTGAATAAAATAGGTTCCTGCGCTTAAACTCGAAATGTCAATTCCATTGCCTAGTTCAGGTCTAGGTAACATCAATACTGCTTTACCAACTATGTTTAAAATTGAAATGTAATAAACCTTAGTATCTTGGTTGTTAAATGAAATATAAAGTTTTTCGTTAGCAGGATTTGGATACAATGAAAAATCAGATTTATCAGTTGACTTAATGCCACTTGTTTTATCTGTAACAATAAACTGACCCATCATGCCTTCGTCTTCGTGCAATGCTATATGGCAATGATACATAAACGGGTGCAACGCATCGGCATAATTATCAAACTTGGCTATGAATTTAACCGTTGATTTACTAGGTACAAAAACTACATCCTTAAAACCAGCTTGCGCAGCTACAGGTGCAACTCCATCAACCGATAAAATATTAAACTCTACATCATGGATATGGAATGGATGTCCAAAATTGGAGGTACTGGTAATTTGCCAAATTTCAGTATTGTTCAATGGCACATCATAGTTATTATAATTATAATCAAATAATTTATGGTTAATAACAAATGCTGCACCAGTTACACCAACAATATTGGTATCGCTTATCGTTAAAGCTCGGGTAATATTTGCATTTGCAGCAGGTATAGTGTTAACAGTTCTTAAAAATGTGGGTACATTTAAAATAGGATTACTTGTTTTAGCACCAACATTAATATGCAAAACATTAAAATCTTTACGTGCTAAGTAGTTTACAAAAGGACCATTAGGAAAAAAATCTCCACCTGCCACATTCTGTGCTAATGTAGAATTGTATGCTTTTAAATCAATTGATTTACCCAAATCGTTTGAACAATCTACTAAAATTTCAATGCGTTCTCCCAAATGTAAAAGGTATTTAGTTACAGTTACAGGAGCTGTTAACAGTCCTCCATCAGAAGCAATTACTTGAAACGACCTACCATCGCTAAATCCAAGATTGTAAGAACGCTCCAATCCACCATTTAAAATTCTAAATCGTACCACTTGCGCTGGTACAGTGTATTGTGCTCTCAAGGTCATGTTAGTCATCATGCTATCGCCATATGGCACCACCACAAATTGGTTAGTTGAGCTAATATCTCTATCAGAAAGTACTAAAGGAATATCATCCACACCATAAGTTCTTGGTAAAGCAAGTTTAGATTCTACTTCGTCTCTAACAATCATAAAACCACCTAAACCTTTGGTCATTTGTTCTTCCGACATTTCGTGTAAATGCGGATGATACCAATAAGTTCCTGCATCGTTTTTTACTTCCCAATAAGGTTGCCATAAAGTGCCAGGAGGAATAATTTGATGCGGACCTCCATCCATTACAGCAGGTAAATGCATGCCATGCCAATGAACGGTAGTTGAATCGTTTAAATTGTTTTTTACATTCATGTGAACCACGTCACCTTTGTTAATGAACATGGTTGGTCCCCAAAATTTACCATTAATACCTCCAGTAATGGTTTGATTTCCCGTATTTACAATCTGGGCAAAAGTATCTTTTATATTTAAGTTAAAAGTAGTTCCTGAAAGGGTATCAGGTATCCATAAGTTATTGTAGGTTTGGCTAAATAAATTGCTAGTTAAAAGCATTAAAAATACAACAACACCTTTTTTTAATAGATTATTTGTGAACATGTCTCTCATAAATTTATTTTTTGTGTAATACAAAATAGGTCTAATAAAAATATAAAACTGTTACGATATTTTTTAAATATTTTATAAAATTAATTACAAATGTTATAAAATTACTTACGGCCCTGTTGGAACTAATTTGGAAAGTATTGATAAGGCTTTAATAATTAATAAGGTATAAATTCAATGTTGTACAATCTTATAATGATAATAAAGTTTACCATTGATTATGAATCAAACTTGGAAGCATCCCATTTTACTCCTTCGGGAAACAGTTCTGCTTTTCTTTTTATCAACTCATTAGCTATTAAAGCACTACTTCCGCCTATTTCTTGAAGTTTTGAAATAATGTTATTGTAGCTTATTTCATCTCTATTTTGACTTAATTTAAATACATTTTCTAGCTTTTCTACTTTTATTTCAAAGCCTGCAATGGCTGGCATCATTTTACTTAAAAATTGTTCAGGTAGATTATCGTAAAAAGTAAGAGATTGTGTATTTCCTTTTTCAAATTTCAGAGTTAGTTTTCGCATAAAAGCTATCAGTGCTTCATTTGTCATAAAGTTAACTTGCCCCGAAACATGCACACTCATATAATTCCAAGTAGAACCAATTTGCGGATTGCTATACCAAGATGCACTGACATAACAACTTGGACCCGTAAATACAATTAGTGCGTTTGGATTCTCTACAAAAGCTTTATGATGGTCAGTGTTTCGCATCATATGGCCTTGCAAAAAAAGTTCACCATTTCGCTCCTCCAATAAAATGGGTATTTGCGTAGCAACTTGTTGTCCTGATAAATAACTTCCTGTTACAAAAGCAAAAGGATTTTCCTCTATAAAATCCAAAATGGTTTGTTTGTCTTTTTCCTTAAAATATGAAAAATGATACATGCTATTATTAGTTTATGTTTTCGTGGCAATTATAACAGAATGAATATCCATTTCATTGTCAAGTTTTTCAAAGCTTATTTCAAACGATTTAATGATTTCAAAATTATGTGCATTAAGGATTTTGTGCAGTTTGTTTAAGTCATGGAAATAAAAATAAGTTCTATCGCCACTACTACCTTTTTGATACCCTGATTTTTCAGCACTACCTGCCACAAAACTTATATACAAAAGCCCTTTTTTATAGAGCATATTGCAGGCATCATGAATCAATTTTTTAGCGTCAATATGTGATAAGTATGGTAAACAAAAACCACAAACTATGGCATCAAATTTTGTGTTGATTTGGTCAATATTTCTGGCATCTATTTCTGTAAAGTTTGCAGTTGGATTATTCCTTTTTGCAAGCGCAATCATATTAGGTGAAACATCGGTAGCAAGTATGCTTAAATTAGGCATTTTACTTAATAGGTATTTGGTAATATTGCCAGGCCCACAACCTATTTCTAAAATAGATGAATGCCCATTGGGCAATGTGTTACAAAGAAAATCATACGTTTCATTGTACAAGTCTAAGTGCATAAACTTTTCTTGATACAACACAGCTACTTTATCCCAAGTTTCAAAAGTTTCTTTATAACTATCTATTTCCATGAAAGCGTTTTATTTAACTTATTTTACAAAAATGCCAAGAAAACCGTAAAAAAAGAATTAGAGCCACATTTATCTAATAATAAATGCAAATGCTTAGTAAAATTAAAAGGGCTGCACTTGGCAACCCTTTTAATTATTAATGGTAAAGTATAAAACTACTACAATGCCCTAAGCTTTATTTCAGTTTTCTGAATCCTTTTAAACAATTAGTCAATAACAATACTATCAATTCCTTTTTGCAAAGCAGTATCTTGTACTACAGGCATGTGAAGCCCTTCTGCTCTTATAATAGTTATGTCTGTCATTCCCAAAAAGCTTAAGAAAGATTTTAAATAAGGTGCCACAAAATCATTTGCTTTTCCATGTTCATCGGTATAGACACCGCCCGAACTCATAGCAACATATACTTTTTTACCTAACACAAAACCTGTTGGCAATCCTTCTCCATTGTATCCAAATGTAATGCCTCGTCTTGTAATATGGTCAATCCACGATTTTAAAGAAGAGTGAATAGTGCGATTTATTAATGGTGCCCCTATCACTATTATATCAGCTTCAAAAAGTTGTTTTACCAATTTATCCGACAATTCAAGTTTTTGTTTAATTTCATCCGTTTGGTGCTCTTGTGGTGTAAACATTGCTTGAAGAGTTTCTGGATTTATATGAGGAATATTGCTTTCTACCAAATCCAATTCTTCAACCTCACTATTAGGATATTTATCTTTAATTTTTGCAACAATGGCATTCCCTAATTTTCTGCTGTATGATTGCTCTCCCATTAAGCTGGAGTTAAGCTGTAATATTTTTTTTGAACTCATTTTTCTATTTTATTTATGTTTAACATGCCGCAAACTTATAGTGAATGAGTATGCAAAAGATAGTAGTTTCCTGAAGGAAAGCGGTTACTTTTATGAAAGTGAGTACTTTTGCACTATGGAAAAATTGCAAAATAAACCTCCAATTACTAAAGCCGAATGCAACAGCAATTTGAGAAATGTAATTGATGCGTTATATGTATTAAACGGTAAATGGAAACTGCCTATTGTATTAAGCTTGGTAAATGAACCCAAACGTTTTAACGAAATAATGAAAGATGTAGAAGGCATTTCTCCCAAAATACTTGCTCAAGAACTAAAACATTTAGAACAAAATGAATTGGTAATAAGAAATGTTTATGCCACAACACCGGTAAGTATTGTTTATGAAGCTTCAACATACAGCAACACTTTAAAGGATGTATTAGGTGCATTAAGCGATTGGGGAGCAATACACAGAAAAAAAATTATTGGCAAATAAGTTAAATTACCAAAACTCTGTTTAGCCCAATTTATTCAATCTGAATTTACTTAAGCGCATATTTTATTGTTACTAATGTTTATTGAAACATCAGCAACATTTTGTAAAATAAACAATGTCTAATATACCATCAATTCATTTATTTCTTTTTGGTTGTTACCCCAATCATTACTCCAAAATTTCCATCCGTTTGTACCCAACTTTTTTCTGGCAAATAAGTTCTTGAAACAAAGCCATCTAAATACAATGCACTTTTACAACCTAAACTTTGAAAGTATTTGGCAAAATAATAAAAGTTTATTTCTGTTTTCGACATAGCAAAAACTACTTTATTATCAGGCAAAATACCTACACCATTCCTAATGTTTAAGTTTGGCGAACCCTCTTTAAAAGCTGAGTGAATTTGTCCATCAATAACCAACATTGGACCCGATTGGGTAGCGTATTTTACTTTTCTATTATCTTTAAAGTCAGTGGTTTTACAAATAAATGGCGTGTTATTGGTAGTAATATAAAAAACGCCATTTGGTTTCATATAAAAATTACCATTTCCATCGGCTGTATCTAAAGCAGCCAGTGTTTGTTTATTTTGTATAAAAAGTCCTTGTGGCGAAAAATCTTTGTTAAACATGCCACCATTCATGGCAAAAGTTAGCGTGAGATTTTTACGCTCTACGTACTGCTTTAAATTTTGAAAACTTTTCAGTATTTCTCCTTTTTCGTCTTTCCAAAAAAGTTGCAGGTTTTGTGTTTTTGTATCAACGGTATATGATAAAATTTGGTCGTCAATTGCGTTTTTATTTACTGCAAAAGCAATTAGCCCTGCTGTTAGCAAAACAAAAAAACTTAGTAATATTATTTTCCTTTTAGGTATCAATTTGTTTGTTGATTTATTTGTAATATTGATGCTATTCAGCACCTCCATAAATTGCAGCAAGTAGCAAAGGAGTAAAAATTACAACTCCAATTATAAGTGGCTTCCAAATTGGTTTGGTTCTGTATTTAGTATCTTTACCAATATATTTTTTCCAAAAGAAATGGTTCAACAATAAAGCTCCACCGATACTAAAAACAAGCGTAAGTCCATTATTTCTTGGTATCATTGATAGAATCCAAAGTTGCAATGCAGTATAAACCACACCAAAGGCTAATACTTCCCAAACACCCTTTTTAGTGTTTGTATTGCGGCAATTTATTGACAAAAGAGCCGCACCAAAAATCACACTAAACAATACAGAAAATATATAGATTGCTCGCTCAGAATAGTATGCTGGTGCATTTTCGTCTATCACCACGTTTTTCTTCCATTGATTTCCCAAAATTTCATTTTCCTGTTCTTGTGCTTCTAGCTGTTTTGCTTGAAACCCTTTTCGAAAGTTTGCAAGTTCTTCGTCTTGGAATACTCTTCCACGCTTTTGCATTTCAGCAATTGCGGCTTCAACAGCTTCGGGCGTATACTTTGCCCAATTATCTATATAATCCTGAAGTCCTTCATCAGATTTGTTTGTCATCAATTTTTCAAAATCAATTTCCATTTTTCAGTTCAATTTATATTATTAGTTTAACTTTATTTGTTTCCGCCATTGCAAGCGTCCTCGTCCGCAATCATAAGTTGTTTTTCAAAATATTTCTTATTGGTTCTGCCTCGCTGATACAAACAAGGTAGAGCAACGAACTAACGCATTTGGGGGTTGTTGCTGTTAGCTGCTGGCTTTCTTTGTTGTTCCATCGTTATTGATAAATTTAAATTCGTGGTCATGATTAATGACTTGTCCTCCCGCATCTAAAAAACTACCAAATAAACCCCGCCAATCTTCGATGTCATTTTCCTTGTCAGTATCTCACCGAATTAGTCCATATTCAATCCAGTCTTCACTTTTGTCTAAAACTACACCACATTCTTTTTCTAATGAAACTTTTGTTCCTAACAAAAAACCTTGGTTTCTCTTCCATTTGTCAGTAATACGAAATACATTATCACCAATTTCCTTCCCCTTATCGCCAACCAACATTTCCCATTCTTTTGTCGGTGTAAACCATTCCCAAATTCTTGTAAAATCTGCTACGTTGTTGCCTTCAATTTCATATAATTCTTCAATATAGTCGTTTTTGAATTTTAAGAATTGGTCTTCAAAATTATTTATTGCAATTTCAATCAAAAGCCTCTCTCCTTTGTGTAACTCGTCAAACAACTTAAATAATTCCCATTTTTTCCAATAGTCAACTTTGGAAAGTCCGTCTGTATGTTTTGCTTTTATATTGAATAGTCGTTTGAACATTTTATTGTTTGTCTAAGCTTGCACTTAACTTGTATATAACCATGATATTAGTATGGCTTTATACTACAAACTTATTTAATAACACAAGTTTTACTAGCCAAATTTAAATTTTATTTAAACTAACTCCTATTGAATTAAATGGTATTTGTTTTCAATAACCAAATTCGGAAAACAACACTTCGGCCGATAGCTATCGGCCTGCCTTCGGTGACCGTTTATCGAACAACGAATCAATTGCCCCTTTCCCGAAAGCTTTCGGGATTAGCAAGTGGATAACAAAACTCCTGTTTTTTTCCATTAAAATTGGCTTACCTTTGCCCACAGTATGGAACATAACTCATTGAATTTAAGCAAAAGCGATTATTTTATAGAACTAGAACACGAATTTGGCGCGCATAATTATCATCCTATTCCGGTAGTGATAGAAAAAGCCGAAGGCATTTTTATGTACGATGTAGAAGGCAAACAATATTTTGATTTCCTTTCGGCATACAGTGCTGTAAACCAAGGTCACTGCCACCCGCGTATAGTTAATGCCATGATAAACCAAGCGCAAAAACTAACCTTAACCAGCAGAGCTTTCCATAATAACCAATTAGGCGAATACGAAAAATTTATTACCCATTACTTTGGTTTTGATAAAGTATTACCCATGAACACAGGCGTAGAAGGTGGCGAAACTGCCATTAAACTAGCCAGACGTTGGGGTTATGATGTAAAAGGCATTGCAGAAAACCAAGCAGAAGTAATTTTTGTAGAAGGTAATTTTTGGGGTAGAACTATGGCAGCTATTTCGAGCAGCAACGACCCAAGTAGTTACAAAGGTTTTGGTCCTTACATGCCAGGTTTTAAATTGGTTCCATATAACGATTTAGCCATTTTAGAAGAAACCTTTAAAGCCAATAAAAATATTTGTGCGTTTATGTTTGAGCCCATTCAGGGCGAAGCTGGAGTGGTAGTGCCACACGAAGGTTACTTACAAGGTGTACGCGCTTTATGTACCAAATACAATGTGTTAATGATAGCCGATGAGGTGCAAACTGGCTTATGCCGCACAGGTAAAATGTTGGCCTGTGACCATGAGCAAGTAAAACCCGATATTTTAATTTTAGGAAAAGCACTTTCAGGTGGAACCATGCCTGTTGCTGCCGTTTTAGCCAATAATGAAATAATGCTTACCATAAAACCAGGCGAGCACGGAAGTACTTATGGCGGAAATCCTTTGGCTTGTGCAGTAGCCATGGAATCGTTAAAAGTATTAACTGATGAAAAATTAGCCGAAAATTCAGAGGCAATGGGTATCATTTTCAGAGAACGAATGACAGCCTTGATGCAAAAAACCAATTTGGTTAGTTTGGTACGTGGCCGAGGTTTATTAAATGCCATTGTAATTATGCCTTTTGGCAATGGAAAAACTGCTTACGATGTTTGCTTAACTTTAAAAGAAAATGGCCTTTTAGCCAAACAAACGCATGGCGATATCATACGTTTTGCTCCGCCATTAACCATTAATGCCGAGCAAATGAACCAAGCTTGCGATATAATAGAAAAAGTAATTTTAGGATTACAATAAAATACCAAAGGCTGCTTTTATTTAAAGCAGCCTTTGGTGTAATTTGAGGTTTATTGTTTATATAATATACCTCAAAGTTTAGATATATTCATAATTAGATTTAGTAAGAATGAGCTCAGTAATTTATTGGGCTCTTTTTAGTTTAAATGAGCATTATTATTTTTTGTTTTTAAACTCCATTTTATAAATAACCCAACCAAAACCTGCTATCAAATGCAGCAATACAATACCAAAAATTACCTTATCCATTTGTTAAAGTTGTTATTTTATAAGTAGCTAATTGATTGATAATATTAGGCTGATTATGGAATAATTCCATGTAATAACGAATACCGCTTTCTAAGTTTTTGGCCATATTATTGAGCTGTTTTTTCATGGCATCGGTAGGTTTGGCTAAATAGCTTTTAAGTTGGTTATGGTAATAATCTAAATTTAGTTCTAATTCTTTTAAAAACACATGAGGTCTGTTAGGATTATCTACCAAATTTTCTTTACCATAAATGTGGTTACACATGGTTTGTAGCGATACTATTTTAGAGTAATAAGCCATATTTGGACCTGGGCAAACTGCTACTCCAGGGCCTTCAGTTCGGGTGCTTAAACCATTTACCAATAATGCAGAAGTGCCTAAACCTACACATAAACATGTTTTTTGCATGGCTAAATCGTTGGCATCTTCTAATTCCTCAGTTGGTAAATTTTGCGATTGTAATGCTTGTAACTTTAGGTTTTGATATTGGCGCGATGCAGTACAAATTACCTCTTCGGTAAAATCGTTATTAAGTTTAGCAAATTCGCGCGGGCAGCTGCTTCCCGGCCTTCCTTTAGCTATCCATTCTAGTCTTTCAGCATCTTTAGTATTACCTTTTAACGAGTTAAATGGAACACCTAATGGCGAAATACTGCTTAAATACAAATCGTTTTCTTTAGCCTTACAAAGCAAATCTAATGTTTCGTTATCCACAGTTGTGGCTTCAGGAACCAATAAAAATGGTGTTCCCCAACCAATTGAATCTAACTCGTATTTTTCTAATAAAAACTGATGTTCTTCTGCTGTGCCAACTCCACCTTGGGCAGTAAATTTAACAGGTAAAGGTTCAGCAGTCACAAACTTATTTTTTTCGGCTAAAGCAGCTATATATACTTGGTGTATGGCATTAATTAACTCTTGTTTATTTTGTTTAAACTCTTCTAAAATAGGCCCCATTAGCGAAGCATCATTTCCAAAAGCATGTCCGCCACAATTTAAACCTGATTCTACCCTGTATTCCGAAATCCAAATGCCTTTTTTAGCTAAAAATTTTCCTTGAATTAAAGCAGAACGGTAATCACTAATTTTTAAAATTACCTTTTTTTCTAAATTACCATTTTGGTCTGGAAAAAAGTTGTCTAATTGCTCAAAATAAGCATAAAGCCTAGGATTCATACCAGCCGAAAGCACAATAGACGAATGTAAATTACTGTTTGCAAAACCACGCAAAGCTGCATGAGCATCGTTATAAATTACAGGAAGTTTTTCGTTATTAAACTTATTTTCCTTATCTAATTTGGTCATTATATTTACATCAATGCTGCCCATTTGCAAATGTGTATTGGCCCAATTTTTAAGGTCGTCAATGGTTTTATTATTATCAATAAAACTATTGAATTGCTTTTTAATTTCGGCATAATCGGGCAACATATTGATATATTTTTCAAACTCGCCACCTTTTTCGGCCACCGATTGTTTCAATTGTTCAAACTTTTGTTTCACAATTTGATCAACTATGTTTAAGTAAGCCGTAATGCGTTTAGCCCTTGAGTCTTCTACTTTATTGGTAATCGCCTCATAAGGCAAATTCCATTTTTCAGAATAAAATGCGCGCAATTTTTCCATCAAAACATCATCAACCAATGAGAGCGTAGATGAAATGCCATAAGCTGCCACTTTTATAGGCGAATCGATGGTAAACCCAATACCCATAACAGGAATATGAAAACTATGTGCGTTGAAATTTTTGGTACTCATTATTTATAAATAAAGTTTGCAAGTTTCAATTAAGCGCAATTTTAATTTATGACCCGTATCAATTTAAAAGCAAATTTCGAATGGCAAGAGCTAGTAAATATGTAACATTTAATGTTTCATGTGTAATTTTTTTAAGCTTTGGCTAAATACGTTTGTAGCTTAATTAATACCAACTATCTACATGAAAAAAAGTAACATAATAACAGGCTGTTTTATAACACTAATGGCTTTAAGCATATTGATTTCGAGCTGTGCACTGAATAAAACTAAAAAAGGTGCATTAATTGGCACGGGTGGTGGAGCAGTTATTGGTGCAGTAATTGGCAGAGCATCTGGCAATACAGCTTTAGGCGCTTTAATTGGCGCAACAGTTGGCGGTGCTACTGGCGCAATAATTGGCAATAAAATGGATAAGCAAGCCGAAGAAATTAAGAAAACAGTTCCAGGAGCAAAAGTTTATAGAGTTGGCGAAGGCATTGTGGTAGAATTTAGCGATAAAATTTTATTTGAAATTAACCAATCTGGATTAAATAATAGCTCGGCCCAAAATTTAAATAAACTAATTAGTGTTTTAGGTAAATACCCTGAAACCAATATTGAAATTCAAGGACATACCGATAATTCGGGTTCAGATGCTTACAATATGAAATTATCAAAAAAACGTGCAGCTTCTGTGGCTAGTTTTTTGCAAACAAATGGCATTGGCAGCTTTCGCATTAGCACCAAAGGTTATGGCGAAACAGCTCCTAATTATAGCAACGATGATGAAGATACCCGTGCTCAAAACAGAAGAGTTGAATTTTTAATTACTGCTAACGCTCAAATGCGTAAAGATGCAGCTAAAGAATCTGGTA
Organism: Bacteroidota bacterium; assembly: GCA_947464275.1. Lineage (GTDB taxonomy): Bacteria > Bacteroidota > Bacteroidia > UKL13-3 > UKL13-3 > JAAFJM01. Next base: position 26,453 of record CANHVU010000026.1, on the reverse strand, counting down.
ATTAATAAAAACAGCCATGAAAAACAGAATATACCTATTATTGATTTTAAGCACGCTAACAATCAATGTATTTGCACAAGACGAAAGTAACCACCCAAACGAAAAACGTTTTTCATTTGGAGTGTATGGCGGCCTAAATTTTCAAAACATAAACGGAACCAATGAAAAGGGTGCAGCACTTACCAACAGTTTGGTACCAAGATTTACTTTGGGCATAAATGAGGAAATTTATATAGTACCAGAGTTTTATGTGCAAATTGGATTACAATACATAACCAAAGGAACTACCGGAAATATTGATTATACACAATTTTTTATTACCAGAAGTGTAACCCGCGAGTTGAATTTAAAATATATTGAAATGCCACTTAATTTTCTGTATAAACCAATGCTTGGTTCAGGTAAACTGATATTGGGTTTTGGTCCTTATGTTGGTTATTGTATTGGCGGAACGGCTGTTTTTAGCGGTAATTCAGCCCCTGACGATGCTGATTTAAAAATTCAGGAAGAAGCTCCAAGTAACGAAACCAATAATTTAATTTATTTCAAAACTTTAGATATGGGAGCCAATTTTATGGTTGGTTATCAACTAGCAAATGGTTTAAATTTAACACTTAGTTCCCAATTGGGTTTGGTAAATGTCAACTCTAAAACAAACAGTTCTTTAGTAAATAAAAATACTGGGTTTGGCTTAAACTTAGGATATAGGTTTTAGGTGATTAGGAAATATTTTAGAAATTTTGCAACAAAAAAATCCGAAATAAACTTTCGGATTTTTTTTATGTAATGCTGTTAACCTTCTTATTTGATTGTTTTTATTATCCGCTAACAACTAATCTTATCCACTCTGTTTTGGTGACGTCCACCTTCAAAATGAGTTGTTAAAAATGTCATGGTAATGCGTTTGGCTAGTTCAATATCAATAAAACGTGCAGGTAATGCCAATACATTTGCATCGTTGTGTGTGCGTGCTAGGCTGCTAATTTCATCGGTCCAACATAATGCACCTCTAATGCCTTGGTGTTTATTTACGCTCATGTTAACACCATTGCCACTACCACAAATAATAATTCCTAACTCATTTTCTTTGTTTTCAATACTTGTAGCTAACGGATGCGAAACATCAGGATAATCCATTGATGCAGTAGAGTGTGTGCCAAAATCGGTAACGTTGTAATTTAAATCGGTAAGCATGGCTTTGATGATTTCCTTGTACTCAAAACCTGCATGGTCAGCTGCAATGGCTATTTTCATGATATGTGGATTATTAATTTATTATCTAATTTTATTTTTCTCAACCCCTCTTGCTATAAAAATACTCAATTCGTATAATAAGTATAATGGTAAAGCCATTAATATTTGGCTAGCCATATCGGGTGAAGGAGTTAAAATACCTGCCAAAATCAAAATTACCAAAACAGCATGTTTACGGTATTTACTCATAATACGCGCACTTAATATACCAATTTTCACAAGAAAGTAAACTAAAATTGGCATTTCAAACATCAATCCGCAGGCAAAAGTAATGGTTGATACAAACGATATATATGACTCTAAATTTATTTCATTGCTTACCAAAGTGCTTACTTGGTATGAACCCATGAATGAAACCGAAACTGGGGTTAAAAAATAATATCCAAAAGCTATTCCAATAAAAAATAAACCAGAGCTAAAGAATACTAACCCGCGCGCATAGGTTATTTCTTTTTTACTCAATGCAGGTTTAATAAAACGCCATAACTGCCAAAGAATATAAGGAAAAGCTATAATAAGTCCAGCAATAAATGCAATCCATAAATGTTGGGTAAATTGCCCTGTCATATCAATGTTCTTTAAAGCAAAATCAATGCTTTTTACACAGTATTCATCGGTTCCTTTAGCCCAATACGATAATTTACACAACATGCGGTAACTGAAAAAATCGGTTCGCATAGGACCAAAAATAATGATATCGAACAAGATATATTTATTAAAAAAAGCTGTTACAGCTCCAATTAATATGGCAATTACTGAACGTACAAGGTGGCTTCGTAACTCATCTATATGGTCAAAAAAAGTCATTTCCTTGGTATCAGAAAATTGGTCATCTGGCAATTGATCTAAAGACATATTTTTTAAACGAGCGCGAAAGTAATTATTTTAGTTGATAGTTTTTTGTTGACAGTTGATAGGTAAATGCAAAAGTATGAAGTATGATTTATGAAATGTGAGATGTGATTTTTGAAATGGGAAGAATTATGAAGAATTAAGTATGAAATTTTAAATCAACATAAAGCTAGCTGCTAGAGGCCAGAAGCCAGTTGCCAGCAGCTAGAAACCAACTCTATCCAATATCAACCCTAGTAACTGAAATTAATTGACTGGCTTGTTTAATTTTATTCATTAATTCTTCTAAATGTTTGGTATCACTTACCTGTAAGGTAATATTTCCTTCAAACATGCCTTCGTTTGCAGTTACATTTATCGACTTCATGTTTATTTGTAATTGGGTAGAAATAATATTGGTAATAGCACTTACAATTCCGACACTATCAATTCCCTGAACTTTTATTGATGTTAAGAATGATTTGCTGCTATTTAAATTACTATCGGCCCAACGGGCTTTTATGATTCGGTAACCATAATTACTCATTAAACTGATGCCATTGGTACAATTTGTTCTATGAATTTTAACCCCTTCACCTACTGTAACAAAACCAAAAATATCATCACCAGGTATTGGGCTACAACATTTGGCAAATGCATATTCAACTGGATCTCCATCCCCAATTATTACCGCATCTTTGGTTAAAGGCTTAGTAGGCTTTTTGGTTAGTTTTTGCTCTTCGCTTTGTGTTTGTTTTTTTGTTTCACCTTCTAAAATAGCAGTTAGATCAATTTTAGTTCTATCAATTTTTTCGGTTACTAATTGATAGTAAAGTTCTGTAACACTTGAAAGTTTATAAAATTTAATAATGCTATTGAGGGCTTCGCTGCTAAACGGAATTTTGGCATTTTTAAACTTACGTTCCAAAATTTCTTTACCCATGGTAACGCTTTGGTTACGTTCTTGCTTAAAGTAATCTCTAATTTTTGATTTAGCTTTAGCGGTAACCACCCATGTTAACCATTCTTCGGTAGGCTTTTGTTTGGTTGATGATAAAATTTCAACTTGATCCCCATTGCCTAATTTATAAGTAATAGGTACCAATTTATTATTTACCTTAGCACCAATACATTTTGCACCCAAGCCTGAGTGAATATCGAAGGCAAAATCCAATACGGTAGATTGTGCCGGTAACTTACGCAAATCGCCTTTAGGCGTAAATACAAAAATTTCTTCAGCAAATAAGTTTAGTTTAAAATCATCTAAAAACTCAACAGCCGAACCATCTGTATTTTCCAGCATTTCGCGCACTTTTGCCAACCATTGTTCTAAACCATTATCATTTACTTGAGCTCCATCTTTGTATTTCCAATGGGCGGCATAACCTTTTTCGGCTATTTCATCCATTCGTTTGCTGCGGATTTGAACCTCCACCCAACGGCCTTTTGGTCCCATAACGGTGGTGTGTAAACTCTCATAACCATTGGCCTTTGGAATGCTAACCCAGTCGCGCAATCTATCAGGATTAGGCGTATAAAAATCGGTTACTGTTGAATACACCTTCCAGCAATCACTTTTTTCATTTTCGTATTCATCATCAATAATTACCCTGATAGCAAATAAATCAAATACATCATCAAAGGCAATACCTTGTTTTTTCATTTTATTTAAAATGCTGTGTATACTTTTGGGTCTGCCTTTTATTTCATAATGTAAGCCAGTTTCGTCTAGAGCCTTTTGTAGTGGATCAATAAAATTTTTGATGTACTTATTGCGATCGGCTTTTGTTTCTTGCAATCTATTTTTTACATAGTTGTAACTATCGGGGTCAAGATATTTGGTAGCCAAATCTTCAAGCTCAGTTTTAATGGCATAAAGTCCTAATCTATGAGCTAAGGGTGCATAAACATAGGCCGTTTCGCTTGCTATTTTTAATTGACTTTTTGCACTCATGCTTTCTAAAGTTCGCATGTTGTGAAGCCTGTCCGCCAATTTAATTAAAATTACTCTTACATCTTCGCTTAAAGTAAGAAGCATTTTTTTGAAATTTTCGGCCTGCATCGATTTATCTTGTTGGTCGAAAACGCCAGATATTTTAGTTAGTCCATCAATAATTTGTGATACTTTTGGACCAAATTTCATATCCAACAATTCAAGAGTAATGTCAGTGTCTTCTACTGTGTCGTGGAGCAAAGCACAAATTATAGAAGTAGTACCTAATCCAATTTCCTCTGCACAAATTTGAGCTACTGCAATTGGGTGGAGTATATAAGGCTCCCCACTTTTGCGCCTCATACTTTTATGTGCCTCTAAGCTAATGTTAAATGCATCTCTAATGTTCGCTCGGTCTTGTTTGCTTAATGCTACTTTACACGACCTTAATAAATGCCTATATGCTTTAACAATTTGCTCGTTTTCTTGCTCCTGATTAATTACTGAACTCAACATGACTTTGGTGAAGATTTATTGGCAATGTAAAAAATTATTTGCATAATTTTTTAATCGCAGTCATGTATATTTTTTGTTTGGTAGACTCGTGAATTTATAAACTTTATTTACAATCAATTATTGTATTTTTAAGTGTAATTAGAAGTATGAATTTTTATTAAACTTAAACTCCTCCAAACTTTTCGCGCCATAATTGATTGAATGATTTTTCTTCAATTTTCGGGAATTCGCGTTCAACACCCCAATCGGCCTTGTAAAGTTGTTTAAATGTGAAATTTTTAATACTTGATGAGCGGTTTAAATTTTTACGACTTAACATAGCCTTGGTCCAAGTATACCAAGCAAGTTTTTCACCAGTAGATTCTTTTCCTAAATTAATGGTATCTCGTCTATTTCTTATAATATGGTTGCTTATGTCAATTTTTACAGGACAAACATCGTTACATTTACCACAAGTTGTGCTTGCATTGCTGAGATGAATATACTCTTTTAATCCATGGGATAAAGGTTCAATAATAGAACCAATTGGACCTGTATAGTTACTTTCATAACTATGGCCTCCAATTTGAGTAAAAACAGGACAAACAAAATGACAAGCACCGCATTTGATACAAGAAAGTGCTTCACGTTGATCATGTGTAGATAGTACATTACTTCTCCCATTATCAACCAAGATAACTATAAATTCAGTTGGACTATCTTGCTCATCAATACCTTTAGGGCCAACTATGGTGTTGTATGTCATAAGTTTTTGTCCATTTCCATAACTACTAAGTAATGAAAAAAACAAATCAACATCTTGTAAGGTAGGTAGCATTTTATCTATGCCTGCAACAACTATATGGGTTTTAACAAAAGTGCTTGCAAGCCTTACATTTCCTTCGTTTTCCGAAATGCAAACCATGCCATTTTCTGCAATTAAGAAATTAGCACCTGTAATGCCAATATCCGCTTTATAGAATTTATCTCGCATGTAATCTCTCACATCTCTTGTTAACTCATTTAATTCAATATCGAGCGATGCACTAATTTTTTGATTGAGTAAATCGTTAATTTCTTGTTTTGTTTTATGGGCTGCTGGTAATATGCTATGAAAGGGCTTTTCATTAAATCCATCAACAATAAAATCGCCTAAATCGGTTTCAGTTAAATCATATGATTTTGAACGTAAAAATTCATTTAATCCTATTTCATTGCATATTGTTGATTTTGACTTCACAATATACTTTGCTTGATTTTTTTTGATAATTTGGTCGATTTCTGTTAAGGCCGTTTGAGCAGTATCTGCCCAAATTACCTTTCCACCTTTTCGCATAAGGTTTGCCTCAAAATCTATTAAGTATTTATCTAAATTTTCGTTTACACGCCATTTAATATATTTAGCCCTATTGCGCGCCAATTCGAGGTCGGAAAACTGTTTTACAGCCTCGGCCATTGCAAACTGATGCTTACCTGCTGCATTTATGGTGCGGTTTTGCAGTTCACTGTTTTTCAACGATTTTTTTACAGCTTGGTGAAAAGTTTGTTCAACGCTCATCTTATTTTACGAATTAACGTAAAATATATACAACAGCAAAATTTTTATTTTTAACAAAACTCAATGATATTCTAAATTAATATTCGCTTTCAACCTAGTTGAATAGTTACAATTTAAGAGATAATTGTATAATTGCATAGCGTACTTTACTAAAATTTAATAAATAATGAAACAGCTTTTTCGTAAAAAGAATGTAACACAAATACTTATTGAAGCCAATAAGGCTGAACATGGAAGCCATCTATTAAATAAAACACTTTCATTACGCGATTTAACAGCAATGGGAATTGCTGCAATTATTGGAGCAGGAATTTTTAGTACTATTGGTAATGCAAGTTTTATGGGCGGGCCAGCAGTAATTTTACTGTTCATTTTTACTGCTATAGCTTGTGGCTTTTCGGCAATGAGCTATGCTGAATTTGCTTCTTCTATACCAATAAGCGGTAGTGCCTACACATATGCTTATGCTTCCTTTGGCGAAATTATAGCTTGGATTATAGGTTGGGCCTTAATTTTAGAATATGGTATTGGTAATATTGTGGTTGCAATAAGTTGGAGCGATTATTTTACAGGTTTATTAAGCGGTTTAAATATTCATATTCCCGATTATTTAACAATGGATTATTTAACGGCTAAAGTTGGGTTTGAGCAAGCCAATTTGCTATTAAGCAAAAACGAAAGTCTAACCTTTGCTTTAACCGAACAATATACTGCTTGGAATACTGCGCCTTCAGTTGGAGGTTTTAAACTTATTTTTGATTTACCAGCAGTGGCAGTAGTGCTAGCAATTACAGCTTTAATATACAGAGGTGTGCATGAAACAAAAAAAGCAAGCAATATATTTGTGACTATTAAGTTAATGGTAATAGTTTTAGTAATTATTGTAGGTGCGTTTTATGTTAATCCCGAAAATTGGAGTCCATTTATGCCTAATAAAATACAAGGCGTTTTGCAAGGTGTTTCTTCAGTTTTTTTTGCATATATCGGCTTTGATGCATTAGCAACAACCGCTGAAGAGTGTAAAAATCCTGAACGCGATTTACCTAAATCGATGATTGCTTCATTAATTATCTGTACTGTTTTATACATTTTAATTTCACTCACGTTAACAGGTATGATTAGTTACAAGGAACTTGCAGTTGGCGATCCATTAGCATTTGTTTTTCAAAAATTAAACGTAGGTTGGATGAGCGGAATTGTGGCTGTAAGTGCCGTAATAGCAATGGCTTCGGTACTGTTGGTATTTCAGAATGGACAGCCTAGAATTTGGATGAGTATGAGCAGAGATGGGTTATTACCTAAAAAATTTAGTAATATTCATCCAAAGTTCAAAACACCTTATTTTTCTACATTAATTACAGGTGGTTTGGTTGCAATCCCTACATTGTTTTTAAACTTGAAAGAAGTAACCGATTTAAGTAGTATTGGTACTTTATTTGCTTTTGTTTTGGTAAATGCAGGTGTAATTCAAATGGAAAGCCACAAAAACATGGATCATAAAGGGTTTAGAGTTCCATATATAAGTGGAAGATTAATTATGCCCTTACTTTTTTTAGTTTGTTTTTTCTTATTTACAGTTTTTGATGAAAATAGAATATTCCAAAGTTTAGATTGGTCAGCAAATTTTCCTGCCTATAGTTTTTGGGCATTGTTCGCTATCATTTCAGTTCTAACTTTTATACATCGGTTTTCATTGTTACCTGTATTAGGAATGATTACAAATTTTTACCTTATGACGCAATTAGGTAAAAGCAATTGGATTGCTTTTGGGTGCTGGTTAGTGATAGGCTTGTTTATTTATTTTTTATACAGCAAAAAGCATAGCAAGCTTAATTTTGCCTAAAAATTTAACTACAACTCTTTTAAAATATCTTGAGCTTTCTTTTTATAAGTAGTGTTTTGCTCTACTAATTGTTTTAAAATTTGCTTGGCATCTTTAATTCTATCTGCCTTGAGCATCGCTAAGGATAGGTACCATTTTGCAACTACCTTGTCATTAAACATAGTAAACGATTCTGCCGATTCGTCAAAATGTCTAATGGCCACATTTGTATAACCTATTTTGAAATAACAAATACCTAAGTATAAATTGTAGTATCCATCATATTCAGGAAGCGGTTCATATCTCTGAAAAGTTTCAACAGCCAATCTATAGTTACCTAATGTGTAAAATTTCATTGCAGAAAGGGCTAAACTTAAGGTATCAGTGAACTTATCGGGCGAAGTATAGTGATTTGGATAAACTTTAAAATTTTCATCCACAATATTTTCTACTACAGTTTGACTGTATTTATCTGGATTGTAAATAAACCAAACAATCCCACTTACAAAAGTAAGCATCAGCATGATTATTAATATTTTTAGCGCTTTTTTCATTACTAATTACCTCATGTCGTTAATTTCTACATTAGGGTATTTTTTTGGAATAAATGTAAAGTAACCATCTTCAAATTTAATATTAGGAATTTGGTTTGTAATATTATAAGTATGAACACTGCCATTTTTATCAAAAATGATTGTTTTAATTATTTGTTGATTATTTTTTTCAACATAAAGTTTTATCTTGAAGTAATTTTTCTTTTTGTCCTTCGGTGCAAGTTCTATTATTGTTAATTCTCTTCCCAATTCTTTTACAGTTTCGCCTATTTTACTTACAAAACCTTTGTTATACATGGTGAAAATATCATCCAATTTCATTATTCCTTCTTTTGGTTTATAATGTTGAATGTTTACTTCGTTAATTTCTTTACTGTAAGTCCATTGAGTTTTATTATCGCAAATTATGGTTTGCCCTGCTATATCTAACCTAAACTTGTTGCCTTTAATTACAATATTGCCCTTTTGTTTTTCGTTTATTTTCTCAGCTTTACTTTCAATACTATATGTAAAGTCAGCTTTTATCGACTTAAATTTTTTATATCGTTTACTAATTTTATCAATTAATAAACTCGCATCTTTACTTCCTTGAGCAATGCCATTTAAAGTTAAAAAACTTAAAAGTATTAAAATATATTTTTTCACAAGAGTTGTTTTTGGGGTGTAAATGTACTAAAAAATCACGAACGCAGGTTTTTACTAATTTCAATTACCTTATTTACTAACATAATTACAAATAGACCTGGCCAAATTAAGGCCGATTTACTTTCGTAATTCACTAAAATAATACAGGATATAACTCCAATATTAAATGATGCAACTACTACAAATACAAGCTGTAGCACCATGTTTTGAGTTTTAATAAGTGAGAGTGCTGTAAAAATTAATAACATTATTACAGAAAAAATTGCGGTTATAACGGCTATGTTCATATTTTGCAACAAATATGAAATACCAAGTATCAATAAACAAGGCTTTAGAAAATTTTATTGAAATTGAAGCCGAAATAAACTCAAATGAGGCCGAAATTGTGCTGCAACTACCAGCGTGGAGGCCCGGTAGGTATGAACTTGCCAACTTTGCAAAAAATATTAGGTGTTTTAAAGCTACTGCTCAAAATGGAACCGAACTAAAGGTTAGGAAACAAACCAAAGACAGTTGGAAAATATTCAATATTGATAACAATAAAAATATTACCATCTATTACGAATACTACGCTAATCAACTAGATGCAGGGGCTTGTTTTTTAAATAATGAGCAATTGTATGTAAATCCTGTGCATTGTTTTATGTATCAGGTTGGGAAAATAAATGAACCCTTTGAAGTAAAATTAAATATTCCTTCAGAATATAAAATAGCTTGCCAGTTAACTCATATTGATAACATCCTAAAAGCTGAAAATTTTGACCAATTGGCCGATAGTCCTTTTATTGCAAGTGCAAATTTGCTACACCACGAGTTTATGGTTGAAAATACCAATATTCATTTTTGGTTTCAAGGCAAGCACGAATTAGATTTGAAGCAACTAGAATTAGATACTACTGCTTATACCAAAGCGCAAAAAGCTATTTTTAAAGAGTTACCTTGTGCTGATTATCATTTTTTATATCAAATTTTACCCACACCTTTTAGGCACGGTGTAGAACATGCCGATAGCACAGTAATTGCTATGGGAATGAATAACGATATGTTGCGCGATGATTTTTACAACGATCTCTTAGCCATTAGTAGCCACGAATTATTTCATTTATGGAATATTAAGCGAATTCGTCCTGAAAGTATGTGGCCTTATGATTTTACCAAAGAAAACTACAGCCATCTTGGTTATGTTTACGAAGGAATTACAACCTATTATGGTGATTTAATGCTGCTTAGAAGTGGAGTTTGGAATTGGGAACAATACACAGATAGTTGGAATGGTGATTTTGCTCGTCATATTAGTAATGAAGGCAATAAAAATTATTCTGTGGCAGAGTCTAGCTTCGATACATGGTTAGATGGTTATGTACCAGGTGTACCTGCAAGAAAAACAAGCATATATATAGAAGGAATGCTTGCTGCTATGCTTGCAGACTTAATCATTATAAAAAACTCGAAGGGCCAGTACAGTTTGGATAATGTAATGCACGATTTATACCATTTGTTTTACAAACAAAAGAAAGGATATACAGAAAACGACTATAAATTCCTGCTTGAAAAATATAGTAAAGAAAGTTTTGAACATTATTTTGAGGCAGTTATATGGGGGAAAAATAATTTGATAGCTGAATTACAAAACATTTTACCTTACTTTGATTGTTCTATAAATAACAATAAGTTAACAAAAAACATAAATTCTGAAAATAATTCACTTTTTAATTTTTTGGTTAACAGATAGGATTATATATTTGACACATCGTTTAACCCAATCTTTTTACTATGCAAAAAGTAAAACTTGAATGCGAAATGTGCGACTCAAAAGCCATTTCATTTATGAAATACTGTACCGATGAAGAAACTACTATTGTTTCTAATGCAAAATCGTGTGGTTATTACAAAAAAGGCCAATCTATTTTTTACGAAGACAATTTGCCACTAGGAATATACTGCATCACGAAAGGTATAGTTAAACTAACCCGAAGCAATAATTTTGGTAAAGAGCAAATTTTAAGATTTGCAAAAGAAGGAGAGTTTCTAGGTTACAGAGCTGTTATAGCCGAAGAGCCATTAACTGCCACTGCCACCTGTATAGAAGATGTAACGGCTTGTTTTATACCTCGCCAGGTATTTCTAGATTTATTGCAAAGCAATGCGGAAATTAATAAACAAATGTTTAAAGCACTTTGCCATGACATGGGTTTAAACAATGAAAAAGTGCAAAGTCTAGCACAAAAAAGTGTGAGAGAAAGAGTAGCTGAAACTATTTTATATTTACACCAAACATTTGCTCAAAAATCGGTAGAAGAAGAACCTGTAATTCCTATAAGTTTACCTCGTGAAGATTTGGCAAATATTGTAGGGACCGCAACAGAAACTTTAATTAGATTGTTATCAGAGTTCAAAACAGATAAATATATTGACTTTGAAGGCAAGCGAATAAAAATATTAAATAAGGGTGCACTTGAAAGAATATCGCACGCTACCGTTTAAAAGTTAAAAAAAAGCCCTGCTAAATTATTTTTAGTAGGGCTTTTTTATGTAAAATAGTTATACAAATTTAGTTCAATAAAAAAACCTCTGTTTATTAAGACAGAGGTTTAAGCCTGTTTTTGTCGGGGTGGCAGGATTCGAACCTACGACCTCCACATCCCAAATGTGGCGCGATACCAGGCTACGCTACACCCCGTTTGCGTTACTTTATAGTTTCTGAATGATGCGATACCATCCCGATAGCTATCGGGATACGCTACACCCCGTTTGCAAATTTTTCAAAAGTGCTAAATTTTTGAACTAAGCATTGCTACTCGCCCTTTAAAAATTTGTGCGGTGAGAGAGAGATTCGAACTCTCGATACACTTTGACGCGTATGTCGGTTTAGCAAACCGGTGGTTTCAGCCGCTCACCCATCTCACCAAATGCTCTTTTAAAGGGAGTGCAAATGTAGCAAACAAAACTATATTTCAAAATATTTTAGTGAATATTTTTATATTTATTTTTCAATAGTAAAAATTAGTTTTAAGTGCACAAAATAAAGCTATTGAATATTAATGTATTAAGGTAAGTATTCTGTAAAATTTAAAATTCCTAATTTTTGAATAATAATATGCAATTAAAATGTTCGTTAATTAGCAAAAAAATAAACTACAGTCATGGCTAAGGATAAAGTTGTTCATTATAAATTTCGCGATTTGAAAATATTTGGTAGTACTGAATGGCTTGCGAACAATGAAAAGAAATATAGGCAAGTGTACGACATGACGGAGTGCACATTTATTTACTGTGAACTTTCGTTTTTTAATAAATTATTTGACGAAAAAGAGTGGGATTTAAAAATTAGTTTAAAGTGTGTAAAACAAGAAGATGGTGCTGAAGTATGTACCTTATCAGCGGATAGAACTATAAAAAAAGACGAAAATATTGTTTATATAAGGGAAGGATGGGGTGTGAAAACTCCTGGTACATATTGGAAAAAAGGAACATACCGCTGGGAAGCATGGATAGATGGCGTTTTTATTGCTGAAAAAGAGTTTTATATTGTAGATGTTGGTTTGGTTACTGAAACCGAAAATCCTTATTTTAATATTAAATCCAATAAATTGTATGAAGGAACTGAGATTAATGTTCCAAAAGTTGAGCGCAATTATTTAAGTGCTTTCGATACCAAAGAAACAAGGTATGTTTGGCTAGAAATGATGGCCGAAAATTTGGTTACTTCTGGTGAAAAATGGCCGTGTGAATTGATATTTAATTTTAAAACACGGTCTGGTCAATTAAAAGGAACAATAGAAAAAATATTTTTTGTTGATTCGACTGAGACTGAATTTGAGTGTAGTATTGGTTGGGGCAATGATGTTAAAGGCACTTGGGGTTTAGATTATTATACCATTGAAATTATTTTTATGGATCAATTGGTGGCTAGTATTTTATTTGATGTAGGCACCGAATTTTTAATTGAACCAAAGGTTAAAGAAATTAAACCTAAAGTAAATAAGCTTATTGAAAAAAATATAGCTGCTGCGCCTGCTCCCGAAAATATTGAGGATATAATGAAGGAACTTGATAATTTAATTGGGCTTGATTCAATAAAAAAGAAGGTTAAAGAATACACAACTTACCTTAATTTTTTAAAAATTAGAAAAGAAAAAGGCTTTGATGATTCTGAAAAAATTAACTTACATGCAGTTTTTACAGGAAACCCAGGTACAGGAAAAACTACGGTAGCCAAAATGTTAGGCAAAATTTACAACCAACTTGGTTTGCTAAGTAAAGGCCATGTTATAGAAGCAGATAGAAGTGATTTGGTTGCGGAGTATATTGGACAAACTGCGCCAAAAACCAAAGAAATTATCAAACGTGCAAAAGGAGGTATTTTATTTATAGATGAAGCTTATGCACTGGCTCGTAAAAACGATGATAGCAAAGATTTTGGTAAAGAAGCCATTGAAATTTTGCTCAAAGAAATGAGTGATGGTGATGGTGATATAGCCATTATAGCTGCTGGATATCCTGATGAAATGAATAATTTTTTAGAAAGTAATCCGGGTATGCGAAGCAGATTCCAAATGTTTTACGATTTTCCAGATTATTTACCAAAAGAGTTATTGGCCATAGCTGATTACTCAACCCAAAAACGTGGTATTAAATTTAACGAAGCTTCAAAAGAGTTAATTTTTAAAAAATTGGTAGATGCATACCGCGATAGAGACCGCATGTTTGGGAATGCTCGTTATGTAAATAATTTAATTGATGAGTGTAAAATGAATATGGGTTTACGATTAATGCAATCGCCAAACCCATATGAATTGAGCAATGATGTATTAAGCACTATTGAAACTGTTGATATTGATAAAGTTTTTGGAATTAAACATAAATCAATTACTGATATTCCAATTGATGAAGAATTGCTCACTGCTTCTTTAAACGCATTACATGGTTTAATTGGCTTGCAATCGGTTAAAACCGAAATTGATGAGTTGGTTAAATTGGTTCGTTTTTATCGAGAAATTGGTAAAGATGTGCGTCAATCGTTTTCGTTACATACAGTATTTACAGGTAATCCTGGTACAGGGAAAACCACCGTGGCTCGTATTTTAGCTCAAATTTATAAAGCTTTGGGTATTTTGGAACGTGGTAATTTGGTAGAATGCGATAGGCAAGATTTAGTAGGTGGTTTTGTTGGGCAAACTGCTTTAAAAACTACTGAAGTGCTAAACAAAGCTATGGGTGGTGTTTTATTTATAGATGAAGCTTACGCTTTGAGTGAAGGTGGAGAAAACGATTTTGGTAAAGAAGCTGTTGAAACTATTTTGAAAAAAATGGAAGATTCTCGTGGCGACTTTATTGTTATTGTGGCAGGTTATACCGATAATATGAAACGCTTTTTAGAAAGCAATCCGGGTCTTAAGAGCAGGTTTGATAGAGAAATGCAGTTTGAAGATTACGATGCACCACAATTGCACGATATTGCATTGAAAATGCTTTTAAACAATGGTATTAAGCCAACCGAAGAAGCTTCAAATCATATTAAAAAATATTGCGAATTTTTATATAAAACCCGCAATAAGTTTTTTGGAAATGCACGCAGTGTTAGAAAAGTAATAGAAGAAGCTATAAAAAACCAACATTTGCGTCTGGCAAAAACCGAAACTGAAAAACGTACCAAAGAAATGATATACGAATTGGTACTTGAAGACGTAGAGGAATTTAAAGTTGATCCCAACTTTACAGAGGAGCGTAAAACTATTGGATTTAAGTAAAGAATTAAATATTTACTTCCAAGCTTTTACTATCAAACCTGTTCCAGTACTGTGTTTCATATTGGTGTCTAAATAATTTAATATAAAACTGATAGGGAAAGTAATGATATAATAAAACGGTAAAATCAAAAAGAAAATTTTGCTTGCATTAAGCATTAACATTGGGTATTTCATGCTTAGTTTCCAAGCTATTTTACCTGGATTACCATAGCTGTAAAGTATTTCCATTTTTTCGAAACCTGCTTTTTTCAATTTTTCGGCCATTTCAGCTACAGGGTAACCATCACGAACGTGCTCACCAATAAAGCTTTCGCCAGTTTCTTCGTGCACATCACTTCCACCTTGGTCGCTTGGCGTACTAATTAACAGCATTGCTCCTGGTTTCATAGCTTGATGGTAGTTGGTAAATACGTCTACATCTTCTAAAATGTGCTCCATTACGTCCACACAAAGAACTAAATCGTATTTATTGGTAGCAAAAGGTTTTGTTAAATCGGCAAATTGAAATTTAGCATTGGTTAAACCTACTTTTCCAAAAAACTCATTACAATCAGCAATTTGTTTTTCCATAACATCTAATGAGTCAATGGTGTATTGGTTTTTATGTTTTGCTAAAAAATAACTATATTGACCAAAACCCGAGCCAGCATCACAAATTAAAGCTTGAGGATTGTTGTTAATCCAAGTTTTTAATTCGCGGTGAATATGCCAACTGCGAAGTAATAATAAATCTAAAAGGCTGTAAAATATTTTACGTAAAATGGTGAATTTGTTAAATACAATTCCTAGGTCTTTTTTTATTGGATCGTAATTCATTAGGCTAAAATGCTGTGTATATTTTTATAATTAATTTTATTTTCCTTTTTTCTCGTCTTCTTCCTTTACTTTTTGCATTACCTTTTCCATATGGAAAACATAATCTAAACTTTCGTCAACAAAAAAAGTAAGTTCAGGAACAATGCGTGCTTGGTTTTTAATTTTAGAAGCCAGTCTTCGTCTAATTTCTTTGTTGTTAAAGTTAATTAAATCAAGTAATTCTGTTTTATTGGCAGTATTTAAAAAACTTAAAAACACTTTTGCATAACCTAAGTCGGGCGAAATTTCCACCTTACTTATGGTAATAAATGCATTATTAAACGATCCACTTTCTTTTAAAAATATATCAGCCAAATGCTGTTGTATAATGCCTGCAAACTTTTCTTGACGAATACCCATAACTAAAATAATAGCTACAAATATAAGCAGGCAAATGTAAAATAGCTATTTTTACTAAATAATGGTTTTTATATTCTTTAAAATTTATAGTTTTCTTACCAGCATTAATCCATCTCTAAGAGGTAAAAGAATATTTTCTACTCTGTTATCGGCTGTAATTTTTTGGTTTAAAAAATGCAATGTTTTAGTGTCTTTATCTTTTTCTAATGCTTTTTCATTTAAAACTTTTCCGCTCCAAAGCACATTGTCCAGCAAAATATAGGCTCCCGAAGGAATTGTTTCCATTACCAAATCATAATATCTTTCGTAGTTTGGTTTGTCGGCATCAATAAAAACCAAATCAAAAGGGTGGTTTAAAGTTCTAATTATTTGGTAAGCATCGCCAATAATATGTCTAATTTTGGTTTTCATTCCTGCTTTTTCAATGTATTCGTTTACCAAATCTTCATTTTCGGGATTAACATCAATTGTAAATAGTTTTCCATTTTCTTGCAAACCTTCTGCAAGACAAAGGGCCGAATAACCAGTATAAGTTCCTATTTCTAAAATGTATTTAGGCTTAATCATGTTGCTAATCATGCTTAAAAATCGACCCTGAAAATGACCACTAATCATGCGTGGTTGTAAAATATTAGCATTGGTATGTCGGTTTAAATTTTTTAAAACCTCATTTTCTTGGCTTGAGTGATTATCGCAATATGCTTGTAAATCTTCTGGAATTAATTCAAAACTCATAAAGCAAAAGTAATATTTTGCTTGAAATAGGCTAAAATACTAACATTAGTCACTTTCAATTTTGATGCATGGCAATATTTATTTTTTTATTGTCAAAATACAGTCATAAGGGTTATTTTTGAGATACGTCATAAGGTTTATTCCGTAAGTGTATCGACTTTCGCAAACTAGAAAGAAAAAAAATCATGAATAAAAAAATCTTTACAATTCTATTTTTAGCTTTTATTGCTAACTCTGTGTTTTCGCAGACAACTAATGTGGATTCAGTTAGTATGACCGTAGGAACATCGGTAGATGTTTTTTACAATTTAACTACAGGTAAAAAGGATACTGTATCAAACAGAAATTGGCATTTAGCTTTTGCAGTACGAAATGCTCAACCACCTTTAAAAACTATGCAAGCTGCTACCGTTTTAATTAATGAAGGTCGTGGAGTTTCGATATACGAATCGAACCAATCATTTGCAAATTGGAGCACTTTTGATACTACAGGTTGGAAAACTTGGCCAGCTTCTTTCAATAGTGATTCTACTTGGGATATTGGTGCTTTTAACAAAAACAGAAGCCTTTCAAATCCGTTTGATTATGGTTGGGGTACATATGACATGACTTCGCGCGATGTAACTGGTTCAAAGGTGTTTTTAATTGCTGTTGATAATGCTCAAAATCCATTTGGAGCTCCAACAAGCTTTAGAAAAGTTTCTATCCAAAAAATTGTATACGACACCATGTGGGTATTTACCATTAGTAAATTAGATGGAACTGATAGCAACACTGTTACTATCAAGAAAAAAGATTTTGCTGGTAAATTATTTGCTTATTATAACATGAATACCAATACTGTTATCGACAGAGAGCCAGTAGTTGCAAAAGATTGGAACTTATTATTTACCCGTTACAAAGCATTAGTAACTTTGGGCCCAACTACAATAATGTACCCTGTTGCAGGTGTATTACAAAATAATAATACAATGGCATACAAGGTGCAAGGTGACAACGCTAATAGTCTTATTTATGACACTTTACAATTTGTATCGAAAATTAGAACCATTGATTGGGATTGGAAGGTAATTACTACAGCTCCTGGTGCTTGGCCAATAAAAGATTCGTTGGCTTACTTTACTCGTGTTGCTAATAAAATCAATAAAATTAAATTCACTAGTTACTACGCTGGACAAGATAGACAAAGCATTGTGTTTAATAAAACTGATTACGCTGGTTTAAGCGTAAACGAAACAATTAAAAATAAATTGGAAGTGAGTGTATATCCAAATCCTGCTAGCGAAAACATTTTTGTATCTTTAAACTCAAATGTAAAACAAGCGAAAGTATCAATTAGCAATTTAAGTGGAAAAGCTATAATTAGTAGTGAAATTACTGCCGATAACAAAGTAGATGTAAGTGGCTTACCTATGGGCATGTATCTATTAACTATTGCAACCAATAATGGAAGCGAAACAGTAAAATTTATTAAACAATAATTTTTTATAAAAATTCAAATATTGAAAAACATCACCAACATATTTTTTAAAATCATAAACATGGTAATGGTTACCATGTTTATGGTTGGTGGTGTTTTTAGTTTAAATGCTCAAATCCAAGATACTGTTAAAAGTAGAGGTTTGGGCGAAATTATTATTACAGGACAAATAGGAGAGTGTACACAAAAAAACTCTGTATTAAAGGTAAAAGTAATAGATATCAAGCGCATTAATTTACAAGGCGCCTATAATTTACCTTCCCTTTTGGCAAACGAATTGAATGTAAGAATTAATTATGACCCAATGATGGGTAACAGTATAAGTTTACAGGGCATTTCAGGTCAAAATATAAAAGTAATGATAGATGGAGTGCCTGTAATTGGTCGTGAAGGAGGAAATATTGATTTGACGCAAATTAACTTATCGAGTGTAGAGCGAATA
Organism: Bacteroidota bacterium; assembly: GCA_947464275.1. Lineage (GTDB taxonomy): Bacteria > Bacteroidota > Bacteroidia > UKL13-3 > UKL13-3 > JAAFJM01. The sequence continues at coordinate 7,739 of CANHVU010000026.1, read as the reverse complement.
GAAATGGTGGAAGGGCCTATGGGAGTTAATTATGGCTCAGATGCAATGGGTGGAGTTATTAATATCATCACAAAAAAAGCTGTAAAAAACCATACACGTTTATCTGCAGGAAGTTATGCTGAATCAATTGGTCAGTATAATTTCGATATTCAAGCTTCCACAGGATTTAAAAAATTTGGAATCCAAACCAATTTTCAACGTAACTTTTTTGAAGGTTTTAATAATGATAACGCATTACGTTTTAAAACCTGGAAACCAAGAACACAATACTTGGCGGATTTAAATTTATCTTATTTTATAAAAAATGGAACTATACGTTTAAACAATAGTTTTTTTGATGAAAAAGTTTCTAATAAAGGAGAACCAAACATCAATTCGTTTGAAGCTACAGCTTTGGATGAATATTATTATACAAGAAGATTAGGAAGTAGTTTGTTTTTCGATAAAAAATTCGGTAAAAACTGGAATTTGAATGTAGTAGCTACTTATCAAAGTTATAGAAGAATAAGAAGGTCAATTACAAATGACCTTTTTAATAGAATAGAAAAATTAGTTGAGGATGCAGAAATGCAAGATACCAATTATTTTAACCTATACATGAGTCGTGGTATATTAACTAACCGCGGAGGAGTAAATAAAAAATTGAGCTATCAAATTGGCTATGAAATAAATATTGATGAGGTAACTGGTTCTAAAATCAATAATGGTAATGCATCAATTGGTGATTATGGATTATTTGCCGGAGCCGAAATAAAAGTAAATAAACAATTGGTGGTTAGGCCAGCAGCACGCATTATTTACAATACTCAGTTTGCAGCACCAATTATTCCATCGTTAAATATCAAATACGATTTTAATACCAATTGGTCTGCTAGAGCTTCATACGCTCGAGGTTTCAGAGCTCCTTCATTAAAGGAATTGCATTTGGCTTTTGTTGATCCACAGCACAATGTTCTAGGAAATGAAAATTTGAAAGCAGAAACAGGCCATAATTTCCAATTGGCTTTTACACGCTCGAGTAAAATTTACAAAAACTATAATTTAACCATTGAACCCATGTTGTTTTACAACAATATCAATAACATGATTGATTTGGTTAGGTTAAATACAATAACAGTTGCTGCACAGTATAATAATATTGCCAATTTTGAAAATATTGGCTTTAACTTTAATACAGGTGTTTTTAGTAATACCGTAACTTTACAGTTAGGCTATGCATTTAGTGCTCGTCAAAATTCTATTTTGGCGCAATCAAATTCAAATACTTATTTTTACACCAACGAATTTAGAGTAAATAGTAGCTATACTTTTACAAAATATGAGGCCACCATTAGCCTGTTTTACAAGTTTAATGGTGCCATGCAATATTACCAATACAACTTAACTGATAATAGTATAGTATTAGGTGGTATGAACCAATTTGATTTATTAGATATTACCGTAAACAAATATTTTATAAAACGAAAATTGAATGTTACGTTAGGTTCAAAAAATTTGCTTAATACGGTAAATGTGAATGCCAATTTAATTAGTGGTCCACATGCATCAAATAGCAATAGTGCTTTAATCGCTATGGGTAGAACCTATTTTGTATCGCTTAAAATAAACTTAGATTTTCTTACCTCAAATAAAGGTCAGGACTCATTAGTTAACTAAATAATAAAAAACAAACGTGAATATTAATAAACTAGCTTACTTTCTTTTTGCCATAACATTTGTAATTACAGCATGTGAAAAGGACGAACCAACTATAAAACTACCTACTCGCGGCAATACATCTTTTATTGTAATTGATAGTTTGGGTAAAGATTTTGAGAAACAAGCTTTTTTTAATTTAAAAGATAGCCAAATAACCCTGGTTAATATCAATAGTTGGGATTTAGCTTTTGATGCCTCACAATTTGGTTATAATATAACCATTAATGGTGGAATGGATATGTATGCTGCTAAGGTTAATTCACGTAAATTTATTAAAAGTAGCAAGCCAGATACTTTTAATTATAAATGGGATTCGCCTTGTGGTTGCTACGACTCGTTAGCTATTAACCGTTGGCTTGAAAATGGCGATAAAATTTATATTTTAGACAGAGGTGGTTATTATAAAACAGATAGGTATTTTCAAATTAGATTTATAGATGTAAACCCAAACAGTTATAGGTTTGAATATGCTACGCTTGATAATCCGAATACTATTATAAGTGTTATTTTAGCAAAAGACCCATCAAAACAAAATGTATATTTTAGTTTTACCACACCCACAACTTACATAAACTTTGAACCTAAAAAAGATGATTGGGATTTTTGTTTCTTAAAATACCGTTATGTGTTTTACGAAAATGACCCTATTGTAAAATATGTGGTAAGAGGGATTTTTATTAATACATTTAAAAATGATGTTGCTATTGATAGTACAATTAATTTTGAGTCTATTACCCCAATATATGCTGAAAATAATTGTCATTACTCTAATTTACGCGATGTAATGGGATACGATTGGAAAGTGTATAATTTTACCACTGGACAATATGTAGCTCGTACTAAAGTTAATTATATTATTAGAGATTGGCATTCGCACGAAACCTATAAACTTCGTTTCTTAGATTTCAATAATAATGGTGTGAAAGGTACTCCTAAGTTTGAGTATTTAATTCTTAAGTAAATTACAACTATTTGTTTTTTAAAAACTCAATAAAACTATTGATATGTCGGTCTTTTTTTGTTGGGTAGATATCAGCAATAGTAACCATAATTCCGGTTTCTTCCACATAACCAAAGTGACTATTTACCGCAGTGCCAAACGTTTTCATGGTTGGGCTTAAGTTCATGTAGTTGTTAAATAAAGGCGGAATATATTCTCCTAACGAACGAACAGTTTTATTTAAATACAAATGTCCTTCTTTAAATAGAAGTCCTTTTATATTTTTTAAAAATTCGGTACAATCAGTTTCGGTTTTAAGTGGATTTGGAATATTGATCAACCCTTCATTTTCTGGGAAATAATAATCCATAAAAGCTAAAATATAATCCCTCGCTTCCTTACTAAAATGCTGATAGTTGGTTACCTTGCCAAAAAAGTATTTTATATGAGGATGCAAAACAGTTAACGCCCCTAATCCATCCCATAAATTATCCAAACTAAATAATCCTTTTCTATTATCTAACGAAGGTTGGTATTGAGGTTGAACAAAGCTTCTTCCTAATTCAATAGTATATGGAAAATACTCTTTTTTTAGTTTTTCGCTGTATTCAAAAATTTCTGCAGTTGAAAGATGGTAGATTCCATTTTCGTCTTCTACATCGCTACAAATAGCATAACGATAACCACCCACAATTTCTTCATCTTCTGGGTTCCAAACAATAAGTTGCTTATAAATATATTTTCCTGTATCGTGTTCATCAATATCAGCATTTTTGCCTGATCCTCCGCCTGCTTCTCTGAACGAAACTTCGCGTAATCTCCCAACTTCAAGCATTAAATTTGGTGCACTATTTCCATCAAAAATATAAATTTGGTTGGTAATATTATTAGTTGGCCTCACAAACCTTTCGGCTGTAAGTTCACTTTTTAGGAGGGCTCTATCTATTTTGTCAACTATTGGCTGCATTAAATCGTATAATAGTTGCAAGATGTAAAAAATATTTGCAATTTGTTAGCAAAACCTAAAAAAATAATAAAATAAGTTGTAATGCGAGCAAGTTAAATAATTAACATGTTTGTATCTGTTTGTAATTAAGCTATATAGAGCAGCACTGCTATTTTTGATACTATAATTACTTTTCAAAAATGGCTTTTGGATTTTCCTGTAGTTTATAAATAAACATCTTTAAGGCTTGTGCCCATCCATACACATTTTTGGTTTTATTAAATGTAGTTGGCAAAACGGGTCGTCCAAAAGTAAATTTTATGGTTTTGCCTTTTTGTTTAAACATTTCATTTGCCAAAAAAAACATCTCAATATTGGCTTTAATACCAAGCTTTTTTCTGATGTTGGCTAAGTTATAAAAAAAGTTGCTGTTATAAGCATCAATAAATGTAGGTATAATGGGTAAATTATGTTTTGCCGCTTGGCTAATAAAGCTTTTTTGCCAAGGTAAATCCATTATTTTTCCCTCTTGTTTGCGGCTGCATAAACCTGCTGGAAATATCAAAATACAATGTCCTTCGCCATAAAGTTGTTCAATACGCTGCAAGTTTTGTTTGGTATTGGTTCCATGCTTATTTACAGGTATAAACACACCTTCAAGCGTTTTAAATTGCATCAATAAATCGTTTACAATAAACTTTAAATCGCTGCGCACTTTGCCTACTTCACCAATTAAAGCCAAACCATCAGCACCGCCTAATGGATGATTAGCAGCAATGATTACCCCGCCAGTTTTTGGAATATTTTCTAATCCCACCGATTCTGCTTTAGCACCTAACGCAGTAACCGCATTAGCTCCAAACTGAATAGCAGTGCCGTTTTCACTTTCTTTTACAAATTGGTTTATTTCTTTTTGATGTACAATTCGTTTTATCCAATTAATAAAAAAGCCAGGCAATAATTTATATAGCCTTGGGTTTTTATCGTTGAATGCTTTGTCTATATCTATCATGCATTTACTTTTTGTCCCGCAGATTACGCAGATTTTTTCATCGTAAACCTGCGCAATCAGCGGGAGATATTATTTGCCTGTTGCCAATTGCTTATTGCCAATTATCACTTATTCATCAACTCTTCAATATGATCAGCCTCAATTGGAATATGGCTCATTAAATCTAAACAACCATTTTCGGTAATTAATATTTCGTTTTCTAACCTAATTCCAATGGCTTCTTCTTTAATATAAATACCAGGTTCGCAGCTAAATGTCATGCCTGCTTTCATTGGTTCGTAACGCATGCCTACATCATGCACATCAATACCCAAAAAGTGGCTGGTTCCATGCATAAAATACCTTTTGTAAGCTGGCCAATTTGGATTTTGTTTCGCAATATCGTCAGCAGTAAGTAAGCCTAATTTTACCAATTGTTCTTCCATAATTAAACCCACTTGCGCTTGATATTCCATTAGCATTACGCCTGGTTTCAATAATTTTTTTGCCTCGTTCATTACATGCAACACCGCATTATAAACTTGCTTTTGGCGAGCGGTAAACTTGCCATTTACTGGAATTACCCTAGTCATATCGCTGGCATAATTGGCATAATCTGCACCACTATCAATAAGTATTATATCTCCATCTTTACATTGTTGGTTATTATCGTTATAATGCAAAATACACGAGTTTTGTCCGCTAGCTACAATTGGTTGAAACGAATGTCCGTTAGCACGATTACTAATATACGAATGAATAATTTCGGCTTCAATTTCGTATTCCCAAACGCCAGGTTTTACAAATTTAAAAAGACGGTTAATCATTTTTTCGCTGATACCCACTGCAACATTCATTAACTCTAATTCGTATTTAGATTTAATAGCACGCAAACGTTGCACAATAGGTGCAGCACGTTCAAATTTATGCAAAGGATATTTTTCGCGCATGGTTTGCGCAAAACGCAAATCTTTGTAAGGAGTAGTTACAGTGCTGCGGTCGTTTTCGTTTAAACTTAAATAAATGTTTTGCGCATAATTAATAGCAGGTCGAATTTTTGCTTCAAAATCGTCTAACCAAAATACATTGGCTATTCCGCTTACTTCTTGCGCTTGCGCTTGAGTTAACTTATAACCATTCCAAGTTACCATTAAATCGCTGGTTTGTTTAATAAACAATGCTTCGCGTAATTCAGGAGTGGGGCTATCAGGATAAATTACCAAAATGCTTTCCTCTTGGTCAATGCCACTTAGGTAAAAAATATCGCTGTTTTGCTTGAATTTATGGGTGGCATCGCCATTCCAAGGATGCTCATCGTTTGAGTTAAAAATAGCAATGCTATTGGCCTTTAATTGTTTTACAAAATTGGCACGATTTAGCTTAAAAAGTTCGTTGTTTATAGGGCTGTATTTATACATAATCAAAGGAAATTGTAACTGCGAATTTATTTTAATTTTTGGAAATTAAATGATTATTGCAAAGTTACAAACTTTGCTTACTTATTATCACCCCGCCCCCGCTCTCGCAAGTGTTAAGCGAAGCTTCACTTGTGAGGCTAAATAATTAAAGTCCGATTGCTATCGGACTGTAACTTTAATCTAAATCATAATCAAATCAAGCAAACCTTTACCGCCTGCATAATCTATTGCACTGCTGTATTTCCAATGCCAAGGTTCATCTACCAAGCCCATTGCTACCGGATTATTATGGATATAAGTGAGTTTTTGTTGAATAACTTCATTACTCCAAAGTTCAATAGGTCTGTTATCTTGTTGCCAAAACTGAAAATCTTTATTATTACTATTGTAATTTCCTGCGTTCTTAAAAATGGCCAACATCCATTCTCTTCTCGATTCTTGTTCATTATCCACAATAGCCTCAATTATCTTTTTGCTTGTAAACTTTTTCATATCGCGCAATATGTTCGACATTAAAAATCCTTCTCTAGCACTACCAATAAAATGAAGGTGATTGGTCATTAAACACCATGCGTTCAAATCTAAACCTTTGTTTGTTTGACAAAACTGAATGCTTTCTAATAAAATGTTCTTGTACAACGGTCTTGTAAAAACATCAATCCAACCAATGGTGGCAAAGGTTACAAAATACAATCCATCTGGGTTATGAAATTTATAAGCACGGCTCATTTTAATTTTATGATTTGGTTATAGCAAAGTTATAAACTTTGCTTATTTATTCCCACAAGTGACTCACGCTACGCGTGATTAACACTTGCGGGAGCTAGGGATTCTAGATAGCAGTGGAGCAACAATTATAATAACTCAATCAATGAAAATAAAGAAGGAAGAAATACCCAAAATAAAGTGAAATACAATAATAATTTAAACATGGTAGGCCTAAATGTTGTTTTAGGTTTAATTAATAGTTCTATTATCCATCCTAAAGTGTAGATTACATGGCAAAATATACATGAAGCAAAAAAAATTATCAATTTATAATAACCATTATCAGCGTTTAGATTTTGTTGAATGAATGAAATTATTTCTAATACTGACCAACTTAAAAGTCCTGAAATTAACACAATTAACATGTACATAAGCCTTCTACTTTCCCACCATAAAAATGTTTGATAGAAGCTTCTGTTTTCTTTTTCAATTTTAAGAAATCTGTTAAGTATTTTCATAGAATTAGGGTCCAATATTATTAATAAATGAGATAATTGGCAACGTTACAAACTTTGCTTACTTATTTCCACAAGTAAATCACGCTGAGCGTGATAAGCACTTGGGGTAGGTTTTTACTTTTCAAAGTAAATCAAGATACTAACCATTCAGCCATCTAACCATTCAACAATAATTCCCTACACACTCAAAACCACACTAGCATTTCCGCCATCAAACTTATCTGCAGGGTTATATTTGGTTATTTTAACACTGATGTTTTCTAAATGATTGTAGTCAGTTTTTAGTTGATTGATAATACTTTGAGCAACCGTTTCAATAAAATCTCTTGGGTTTTCCATCTCGGCTTTCACTATTTTTAAAACTTGCTCATAATCAGTAATATCCGATAGTTTTTCCATTAAAACATCGTTTGGTTTATTTTCAGTTAAAATAATATCAACCCTAAATTTGCCCCCTTTTACCTTTTCAAAATCGTACATTCCGTGGTAAGCAAAAAATTCGAGGTTTTCTAAACAAGTT
>CANHVU010000025.1 GCA_947464275.1 Bacteroidota bacterium | reverse complement strand
TTTAGCAATTTAAATTTAAATGGCTCTAGCTCGTCTTTCCAAAACTGGGGAACTGTAACTGTTAATAATTCATTTTCTCCAGGTGGAACATTTACCAACAATGGAACATTTACTTCAACTGGTGATTTTAATTTAAATAACCAATCTACTACCACCAATAATGGAACCATTACAGTTGGTGAAACTTTAAATGTAAATGGCAATACTACTTTAACTAATAATTCATCAATTGTTGTCAATAAAGATTGTCAAGTAAATAGTTCTGGTTTATTAATTAATCAATGCTACTTATGGGTAAAAAAGAAATACCAAAATAATGGTAATACAAGAAACTATAGTTACATAAAAGTTAGTGATGAAACAACCATTAACGGAAGTTCAGAAATTGGAATGTACAATGGCGCTATGTTTAAAACCAAAGATGTTCAAATCAATGGAACAATTAAAGGTTATGTAAGTACTTCATTATTTAAAGTAACAGGAGATACAAAAATTAATAGTGGTGGAAGTGTAATTAACTTTATTCAATATTGTGATGCAAATGGAATAGAACAAAATAATGGAAGAATTGGTAGTGGTGCAGCATTGGGTTGTGGTTTATACTTACCAGTAACTACTTGTAATCCTGAAGGAAATGGAACGGCACCAGTGCCTGTAAATCCTGATACAGATAACGATGGTGTACCTGATAATAGCGATGCTTATCCTAACGATGCAACCAAAGCATTTAACAATTATTATCCTTCAGCAACTGGCAGAGCTACAGTAGCTTTTGAAGACCAATGGCCAAGTAAAGGCGATTACGATATGAATGATGTGATAATTTCTTACAGATACAATATTGTTACCAATGCCTCAAATGTAGTAGTTCAAGTAAATGCAAATTACTCATTATTAGCTACAGGTGGTGTTTTCCAAAATGGATTTGGTGTAGAGTTTCCAATTAACCGTGCTAATGCTACAGGTGTAACAGGTGGAACTTTAGAAGCTGGTCAAACCAAAGCAGTAGTTACATTATTTAACAATACCCGTGCTGCTGTTCAAAATTGGAATACAAAAATTGGCGAAGCAACTTCTGATTCAGTTAATTATATAGTTAGCTTTAACGTAACAAGTGGCCCTACTTTAAGTACTTTTGGTTTAGGAATTTACAATCCATTTATTTGGAATAACACAGCAGGTTTTGGTCGTGGATACGAAATTCACTTACCTGGAAAAACGCCAACTACTTTAGCCAATACTGCATTGTTTGGAACAAGCAGCGATAATTCAAGTGTTTCGGCTAGTAGATATTATGTTACTAAATCAAACGGATTACCTTGGGCAATTAATATTCCAGCTAAATTTGACTATCCAATTGAAAGAGCTGATATAAACACTGCCTTTACCAAATTTGCATCTTGGGTACAATCAAATGGCGCAACATATGCCGATTGGTATGCAAACCAAAGTGGATATCGTAACACAAATAATATATATTCAAAATAATAGTTTTTCATGTTTTAAGTTCAAAAGATTCGTCTACCCTAAAGGGTAGGCGTTTTTTTTTTTATAAAAAGCAATGAAAAATAATAAACTGAATTGTTTAAAAAAAGATTCAAAACTTAATTCATTATGCTTCCCTATTTACACCATCTATTGAAAAAGCAGGAATACAAATACTCCAATAGTCAGCACTTTCGGTAAATGGGTTACTATACCTAATTTTAGCACCAGCTTTAATTAAAATAGTTTGCCCTGCTTCTATAATTACTGTTTCACCATCTATTTCTATTTGTTTTTTACCTTTAATCATTATAGTTACTTCATCAAAATTAGGTGTTTGATGAGGCTCGCTCCAACCTGGAGGGGCCACCATATGTGCCACACTAAACATACTTTCGGCTGTACTTGCCAAACCAAAATGTTCTTCTATTAATTTACCATCGTTAGTGGGTACGACAAATGGTTCATTTTGAATTTTATATTTTTTCATTAGTTTGTTTAATAATTTCTGTTTTATAAAAATAATATTTTTAAATTAATAAGTGTATTCTTGCCAAAAAATTTTCTCAAAAAATGACCATTACCTTATTTATCATTATTGCTACCTGCTTAATCAGTTTTTTGTGTTTTAATAATGAAGATTCAAAGATGAAGTTAATATTTCATCCTTACACCATTAACAAGGATAAAAGCCAATGGATGCGATTTATAAGTGGTGGTTTTATTCATGCCGATTTTTTGCATTTGGGTTTTAATATGTATGCGCTATATGGTTTTGGTGAAGTATTGGAAGGCAGTTTTTTTCCAATGGTTTTTGGTAATTATTACAAGCTTGCTTACATACTTTTTTATTTAAGTGCCATTGCCTTTTCTGATGTTTATACCTATTTTAAACATAAAAATAATTCAAGCTATTATTCGCTTGGCGCATCTGGTGCTGTTTCGGCAGTGGTTTTTGCTTGTATATTATTTGCTCCCAATTTATTAATTATGGGTATGCCTGGATGGCTTTATGGATTAATTTACTTAGGTTTTTCGAGCTATGCTTCTAAACGTAATTTAGGAAACATAGCCCACGATGCACATATTTGGGGTTCAATCTATGGTTTATTGTTACCTTTAATTTTTAAACCAACTTTGTACTTTGACTTTATTAATAATATTCTACACTAAAATACAAAACCAATCCTAATATCTAATGGATTTGAATAAAAACTAGTCTGTGAATTATACAATAAATCATATAAAACTACAATGTAAACACCTGTTCCTCCTGGCATATAACCTCCACCAACAAAGGCACTGTTACTGAACTTTGACACATCTAACCCTGATAATTCATCATAAATTTTATAACTCAAGCCCAAGTATTCTACATGAGCAAATATATTGTCATTAATAAGGTATCTGCCAAAAACACCCGGTCCATAGGCATTTATAGATTGAGTAAAGTTTTTTCCAGAGGAGAATTGATAAGTTCGTGAACTGTAAATATACAATGGACATAAGCCCGCTTGGAACTTATCAGTTATTTTATAACCAACCATAGGCTGAATCATAAAAAAGGAAGAAACATTGCCTAAACTTCCTCCAATATTTCCACCATAAATCATTTTATCTTTCCAACTATCATTGCTACCATAAGTTTCATTTGCCTGTTTTTGCTCCTCTACTTTTTGCTTATCTAACTCTGGCGTTTTACGTTGCGCAACGGCTGTATTTATTAAAAAAACTGCAGATAAAATCGTTAAAACTATTCTATTCATAATATGATGTTAATTAATTGGCTCAAATTTATTACGTTTATTTTGGTAATTTCAATCCTTAATTCTTAATTTGACAACTATCAAACTAATTAAGTTGCATTATGACAAAAGTACACAATTTTTCAGCAGGTCCCGCTATTTTACCTCAATCGGCAATAGATGCTAGTATTGAAGCTTTAAAAAACTTTTCGGGAACAGGTTTATCGCTAATTGAAGTAAGCCATAGAAGTAAAGAATATGAAGCTGTTGTAGAAGAAGCTTGCCAATTAGTAAAAGATATTTTGAATTTAAGTGATGAGTATGCTGTTTTGTTTCTTCAAGGTGGTGCTTCTACTCAATTTGATATGATTCCAATGAATTTATTAGACGAAGGCGAAACAGCGGCTTATGTAAATACGGGCGTTTGGGCTAGTCGTGCCATTAAAGAAGCAAAAATGTTTGGAAACGTAAATGTTTTGGCAAGTAGCGAGGATAAAAACTTTAATTATATTCCTAAAAACTACACCATTCCAAGCGATGTAAAATATTTTCATTGCACAAGCAATAATACCATTTATGGTACCGAAATGTTTGATTTTCCCAAAACAGAGGTTCCATTAATTTGTGATATGAGTTCAGATATTTTTAGTCGCCCTTTCGATGCAAGTCAATTTGATATGATTTATGCTGGAGCCCAAAAAAACATGGGACCTGCAGGAACTACATTGGTAATTATAAAAAAGAGTTTAATAGGCAATGCCAAACGAAAAGTACCTACCATGCTTGATTATAAACCACATGTAGAGAATGGAAGCATGTATAATACGCCAAGTGTATTTGCCATTTTTGTTTGTATGCATACTTTACGTTGGATTAAAGAAATGGGTTTAGAAGCAATGGAAGTAAGAAATAAAGCCAAGGCAGATTTGTTGTATGCAGAGATTGACAGAAACCCATTATTTGAAGGTACTGTAGTTAAGGAAGATAGAAGCCGTATGAATGTAAATTTTGTTACTACCAATAAAGAACACGAAGCTGAATTTTTAAAATTCTGCGAAAGTAAAAACTTAAGTGGCTTAAAAGGACATCGCTCAGTTGGCGGTTTACGAGCTAGTTTGTACAATGCACTTCCAATTGAAAGTGTAGAAGTTTTGGTTAATACCATGAAAGAGTTTGAAGCAAGCAAAAATGGTTAATTGAGTTAATAAGGTTGATTGGGTTAAATTAGTTATGTTTTCAAGTTTTGAAGAATTAGAAGCATGGAAAGAATGCAGAAAACTTAGACAAATGATTTCTGCTTTGAGTAAATCGTTTCCTGAAACAGAAAAATTTAGACTTACTGACCAAATTTTAAGATCATCAAAATCTGGTTGTGCTAATATTGCTGAAGGACACGGAAGTTATCATTATCAAGAAAATATACAATTCTGTAGAATTGCAAGAGGCTCACTTAGTGAAACACATAATCATTTAACAGACGCATTGGATGAAAAATATATTTCAAATGAAGATTTTGAAATTCATGTAAACCAAATCAAACTTTGTACAAGAATTCTAAATGGATATATCAATTATTTAGAAAAACAAAAAATAAGAAAGTAAATTCAATATAAACCTATCAACCAATAAACTTAATCATCATATCAACTTTATAACAATGACAAAAATATTAGCAAACGATGGCATTGATGCCAATGGAAAAAAGATACTTGAAGATGCAGGTTTTACAGTAATTACTGAAAAAATCGCGCAAGAAAATTTATTAACTGAATTAAATAATTTTGATGCTATTTTGGTGCGTAGTGCTACTAAAGTGCGCAAAGAATTAATAGATGCTTGCCCTAATTTAAAGTTAGTAGGTCGTGGTGGTGTTGGAATGGATAATATTGATGTAGAATATGCTAAAAACAAAGGCATTAAGGTTATCAATACTCCTGCTTCTTCATCAGTAAGTGTAGCTGAATTAGTATTTGCACATATATTTTCGGCAGCACGTTTAATTCAAGTTACTAATCGAGTAATGCCAACTGAAGGAAATACCAAATTTAATGATTTGAAAAAAGTAGCTTCTAATGGAATTGAATTACAAGGTAAAACCATGGGTATTTTTGGTTTTGGTCGCATTGGACAAGAAGTAGCAAAAATGGCTATTGGCTTAGGAATGCATGTTTTAGCTTTTGATCCTTATGTAGATAAAGTTGATTTAAGTTTAAACTTACCTGCTTTGGGTCAAAACAACTCGCGCATTAAAGTTACCATTAATACAGTAAGCGATGAAAGCGTATTAACTCATGCTGATTTTATTACATTCCATTTACCTTTTAACGAAGGTGATAAACCAATTGTAAATGCAGCTAAAATGGCTAAAATGAAACGTGGTGTTGGATTAGTAAATTGCTCACGTGGTGGTGTTATTAGCGAAAGCGATTTATTAGCAGCATTAAATTCAGGCCAAGTTGGTTTTGCAGGGTTAGATGTTTTTGAAAAAGAACCTCCTGTTAATATGGACATTTTAAAACATGATAATGTAAGTTTAAGTCCACATATTGGAGGAAGTACCAAAGAAGCGCAAAACCGCATTGGAATTGAATTAGCCGAAAAAGTAATAGAGTTTTTTAAGAACTAATTATATATAAATAAAAAGCCGTTTTAGTTTACCTAAAACGGCTTTTTTTATTCCTTAACCAATCCAGCTTTATAAACTTCAAGGCAGCGTTTGCGAGCAAATTCATGGTTAACAATAGGTTTAATGTAATTTGAAAACAAAACTTCAGGAACCCATTTTTTGATGTATTCTCCTTTTTTATCAAACTTTTCGGTTTGCAAAGTGGGGTTAAATACTCTGAAATATGGAGCAGCATCGGTACCCGAACCTGCAGCCCATTGCCAACCACCATTATTGGCACTTAAATCAAAATCTAATAATTTTTGAGCAAAATAAGTCTCGCCCCAACGCCAATCAATTAATAAATGTTTGGTTAAAAAACTCGCCACAATCATGCGCACACGGTTGTGCATAAAACCTGTTATGTTCAGCTCGCGCATACCTGCATCTACAATTGGATAGCCCGTTTTTCCTTCACACCAATTTTTAAAATCTTGCTCATTGTTCACCCATTTTATCCTGTCGTATTCAGGTCTAAATGCCCCTTTTACCACATGTGGGAAATGGTGTAAAATCATCATATAAAAGTCACGCCAAATCAACTCGTTTAAAAATGTTTCGCTTACATCTTTACATTTTCGGGCTTTTTCGCGTATGCTTATGGTTCCAAATCTAAAATGAACACCTAACCGGCTTGTACCTAATATAGCTGGAAAATTTCTGTTATCAGCGTAGTTTTTTATAATGGCTAAAGTGGTTTGTTTAGACGGAAATTCAAACACACATTTTGTAAATCCCATTTTCTCTAAACTGATTAAATTTTGTGTATTTGTTACTTTATAAAAATTTTCAAAATACTTTTCATTTGGATAAGCTTTTAAGTAATAATCATTCAATTTTGCTTTCCACTTTTTAGAGTAAGGCGTAAAAACAGTGTAAGGTTTTCCATCATCTTTAGTCACTTCCTCTTTCTCAAAAATACATTGGTCTTTAAAAGTTAAAAAATCAATGCCTTTTGTTTCTAAAAGAAGTTTTACTTGCTCATCACGCTCAGTGGCATAAGGTTCATAATCGTGGTTGGTAAATACCTTTTTTACCTTGTATTGCTTCGCAATATTTTGCCAAATGACCATTGGGTCGCCATATTCCACTTGAATATCCGTTCCTAATTGGTTGTATTCAGCTTTTAATTCAGCTATTTGTTCATGTATAAATGTTACCCTTTTATCTTCCTTTTCTTCTAGTTTATCTAAAATATTTTTATCAAAAATAAACAAAGGCAATACAGGAAAACCACTTTTTAAAGCATGGTATAAGCCAGCATTATCCGTATTTCTTATATCTCTGCGGTGCCAGAAAATGGCAATTTCTGTACTCATTTTTCAGTTAATTACTATTTGTAAATATTGTTCAAAGCTTGTTCTACGGTTTCAAATTCAAATTTAAATCCTGCATTTATGGTTTTTTTAGCCGAAATATTTTGACTCATTAAAATGACAGCAGCCATTTCTCCAAAAATTAATTTCAAAGCAAAAGCAGGAACATTGGGCATAAAAAATGGTCTATGTAATGCTTTGGCTATTTGTTTAGTTATCTCGTAATTGGTAACAGGATTTGGAGCCACTGCATTGTAAACGCCATTCAAGTTTTCGCTTTTCGTAACGTATAAAAACAAGTTTGCTAAATCATTAATATGAATCCAACTAGTTATCATTTTGCCATTACCCAAAGCACTAGCAAAGCCCCATTTGGCTGGAGCTGCCACTTTTTGTAAATAACCCCCATCAGCACTTAAAACTATACCTATTCTTAACTTTACGACTCTTATACCAATACTTTCAAATCGATTAACCACATTTTCCCAATCTTTAGTTAAAGTGGCTAAAAAATCTGTTCCTTGTTCACTTTCTTCATTTAATAAAACATCATTTTGATTTTTATAAATTCCAATGGCGGAGGCCGACACTATTACTTTTGGTTTAATTACTAAATTTTTAACCGAATCAAAAAGTAGTTGCGTTGATTTTATTCTGCTATCAATTAATTCTTTTTTACGTTTTTCTGTCCAATTTTTTTCGGCAACACCTGCTCCTGCAAGGTGAATGATGGCATCAACATCAGTAAAACAATTGCTATCAATTTCATTTTTATCAATATTCCAACCAAAACAGCTTACATTTTTTTGTTCTTTTTTTGAACTTGTTAGCCAATTAACTTGCTCATTTTGAGCTAAAATTTTGTTGGTAATAACCTTTCCTACTAGTCCACTTCCCCCTGAAATTAAGTATTTCATACATTTTTTGTTTAATATCGAAACATATTGCAGCAATTAATGTTTAAAAAATAGTAAAAATAAAACACAATATAAAAATTGGCTAATTTTTCAATCAAAGATATCGAATCCTTAACTGGCATAAAAGGCCACACATTGCGCATTTGGGAGCAGCGATATGGAATTATTAAACCAAAACGTACTGAAACCAATATACGTTATTATGATGATGACGATTTAAAATTATTATTGAGCATCAGTATTTTAAATGAGCATAATTTTAAAATTTCGGAAATTGCGAAAATGACAGAAGCCGAAATTTCGGAAGCTGTTCTAAAACTTACTACTGCTACAGGCGAATTTGCTAATCAAATAAAAAATCTTATTTCATCCATGATGATGTTTGATGAAGTAGATTTTCATGGTAAATTAAATATTTACATAGCCGAATATGGTTTAGAAGAAACTTATATAAAAATACTTTTACCATTTTTAGTGGAGGTAGGAATACTTTGGCAAATCGGTTCTATTCAACCATCGCACGAGCATTTTGTTACTAATATAATTAAACAAAAACTGTTTGCTTCTATCGATAGTCAAATTGGAAATAAAGGAGAATGTAAAAAGAAGTTTTTGCTGTTTTTACCTGAAACAGAAACACACTCATTAAGTCTCTTATTTGCAAATTATGTAATTCGTTCTAGGGGCCACGATGTTATTTTCTTAGGTCAAGAAGTTCCTTTAGAAGATTTAAAAAATGCTTTTAAAAATGAGGCTCCTGATTATATTTACACTACAGCTACCATTGCTCATTTAAAAATTTCGATGCAAGAAATGCTTGATTTTTTAAGCAGTAATTGGCCTCACTCACAAATATTGGTTTCTGGCTATCAATTTTTAATGGCCGATTTAATAATACCTCAAAACGTACATTTACTAAAAAAAGCAGAGGATTTTATTGAATTTATCAATGGAATTTCTGCGGAATACGTAAGAAACTGTAGGTAATACAGCTAAACATTTTCATATCAAACGCCTGCCTATCCTATAAAGCGCTGTTTTAAAATCACTTTAGTTTAGTAAATAAATTAAAACAAAGTGTAATTTTTACTCTCGTTTATTTTAACAGCTTTTAATGTTACCTCAGGTTTTACAAAATCATTTTTATTAATTCCAGCTAGCCATAAACTTTCGTTTTGAGGAGTTAAAATTACGGGCATTCGTTTTTTCGAATTGTGAATTTCGGCCATTAATGGGTTCGCTTCTGTGGTAAGCATAGCAAAAGTATTTAAGGTTTCACCTGTTAATTTATTTACCCATTGGTTGTAAATTCCTGCAAAACAAAACAAATCTTGATTAGGCAATTCAATTAAATATTTCTGTTTTTTCTTTCCGGCTTTATCAAGCCATTGCCATTCATAAAATCCGTCAGCTATTATTAAGCACCTATTTTGAATACTGTTTTTAAACGATGGCTTTTCTTCTAAAGTTTCAATTTTAGCATTCAATGTGTTTTTGATAAACCCCATATCTTGAGTAAATGAAGGTAGCAAACCCCAATGAAATAATTGTATTTCATTGGGGTTTTGATTACTTATAACGGAGGTTTTAGGAAATGTAAACCCATTGATATTATCACTTATAATATTTAGATTAAACTTATTTTTAGCTTTGAACCTCTGCTCCAATTCTTTTGGCTCTTTCGACTGCTTAATGGTAAAACACATATTAGCAAATTAACTATTTCAATAATTTATTAACTTATTCCTCCGCTTTGTTTTTACTTGTCATTAAAAGATTATAAGCTCCTTGAATTACAATTTGTTTGGTACCAAAATCTTTAACATTTAATATTTCAATAAAACCATTTTCAGTAGCACCAACTGTAACTGGCATCATTTCAAAATTGTTTTTATCAATAGCCACAAACACATATTGATTGCCTTCAAACCTAACAATGGCATCAACAGGAAGTGTATTTGCTTTATTGTTTTTTAGTTCAATTTCGGCATTCATATACATGCCTGGAAGCAAGGTTTTATCATAATCTAAAAAGTGGCAGTGCACTTCCGTAATCCTATCTTTTGATACCGAATGACCCACCAAAATAATCTCACATGGATGTTTTTCATTAGGTTTATTGTTGGTATAAGCCACCAATTTTTGTCCAATTTCTATTTGTGCCAAATCCTTTTCAAAAATAGTTAATGCCAAGTGAATATCAGATGGATTTACCAATTCAAACAACACTTCGCTAGGCTGCGTGTATTTGCCAATATTTACATTTACCATGGTTACATATCCATTTATTGGTGAGTAAATATTAATACTTTTTGAAATGGTATTCTCGTTTACTGTTTCAGGATTAAGCCCTATTAGTTTTAGCTTTTCTGCCAATGATTTTAAAGTAATTTTTTGAGAAATAAACTCTGATTCGGTTTGCTGAAAAACCTTATCGCTACTGGCTTTGCTTTGGTTTAGTTCCTTTTGTCGGTTGTATTCATTTTGAATAAAATTTAGTTTAGCTTTTGCCAATAAATAATCTTGTTGCAATTGGATGTATTGTTGGTCTTCCATTACAGCAATTACCTCGCCTTTGTTTACATGCATGCCTGGTAATAGTTTGGTTGATTTTAAATATCCTCCCAAAGGCACACTTACCGATACCATGTTTTGCGGTGGCACATCTATTTTTCCATTTACTTTTAAAATACTTGATATGCTCTTTTGCTCCAATTTACCTAATACCACATTGGCATTAGTTAGTTGCTCATTGGTTAAACTTACCATTGCAGGATTAGCTGTTTCCGCAGTTTTTTCTTCTGTTTTATTATTACCGCAGGCAATAATAAAAGTTGATACTACAAATAATAAAATGGTTTTTATTATAAAGTTTGATTGGCTTGAAATTGCTTCTGACGCTTTGGCGTCATCGCAATGACGTTTAAATAAATTGATATTAATTTTAGTGGCTAGTGGCCAGAAGCCAGAAGCTAGTTGCTGATTTTTCATTGTTCTAAAATGTGTTTCTTGTTTGATAAAATGTTTTCATGAGTCCATGCTACTTGCTTTACAAATGCGCTTTGACGAACAGTACAGCTTTGAATATTACAAATGCTACACTGCGAAAATAAGCAACCATCTATATGAATAAAAAACTCAACTCGGTTGTTAAAATGTTTTTTTAGTAAATCGGTTAAGGTATCTAAAATATCGTGTGCTTGATTTACATTGATATAAAACGGAACGGTTAAATGGCAATCAATATGGTAGTTATTGGCATAATTAATTACGCGCATATTGTGTACATCAATCCAATTATTGTTTTTGTGTTCGTTTAGCACCTTCACAATTTCAGCAATAATTTCTTCATCAGATTCGTCCATCATGCCTGAAAGCGATTTGCGAATAATTTTATAGCCAGTATAAATAATTACAAATGCAAAAATGATGGCCGCTAAACTATCAATCCAAGCATAGCCTGTAAGTATGATTAACCCAATACCAAGAAGCAAACCTAAAGTAGAATAGGTATCTGATTTTAAATGACTGCCACTTGCTATTAAAATAGGTGAATTTTCTTTTTTTCCTTTTTGTACACATAAATAACCAACAAAATAATTGATTAATGATGTAATGCCAACCAATATTAAACCCCAATCTAATTGCTTTAATTCATGCGGATTTACAAAATTATTTGCCGCCTCAAAAATGATAATGATACCTGCAATAGTTATTAATAACCCTTCAAAAGCCGATGATATAAACTCTACTTTTCCGTGTCCGTATGGATGTTCTTTATCACGAGGTTTTGATGATAGAATAATGCTGTACAAGCCAATAAAACCTGCAATTACATTTACGGTACTTTCAAGCGCATCGGTTAAAATAGCTACCGATGAAGTTAACCACCAAGCCACCATTTTCATAATAAACAATACCACCGATACAGCCACTAAAATTTGCTGCATTTGAATGGTGTTTACTTTATCTTTTTGCATATTATTTATTGCTTAAATATAAAATTTGGATAACACTTTCGTTCAAATTATTCACGCTATTCAAATATTCATTTTTTATTAAAATAGCTTGGTTGGTAAGCATTACCCATTCTAAATAATTGATTTCGCCATTAGCAAATTGTTTGTTAGCCGTTTCAATAATTAACTGTGCATTGCTTAGTGTTTTGGTTTCAAATAAATTGATGGTATTGTTATTTAATTGATACATAGCCTTAGCTCTACTCCATTCATTATTGAGTAAATTGGTTTCGTTTTGCAGTCTATTTTCACTCATTAAAATAGCTACTTTTGAAGCTCCAATATTGGCTTTATTAGCTCCAAAAAACAATGGAATTCCTAAACCAATTTGTGCAGACTGAAACCTTGTAGATGTGGTGTAATTTACATCATCAGCCCCAATTCCTTGCATGGTCATGTTGTTGTAAGCCAAGGTTAAATCAGGCAATAAGCGCGATTTCTCTACTTTTTTATTTAACAATGAAATTTGTTTTTGTTGCACCAATAATTTTATTGTTGGATGATTTAAAACCTCATTGCTATCTAATTTTAACACTTCGTTTATTTTAAAATTATCATTGCTTGGAATTAATTTAGCGTTGGTATTTAACAATAACTGAAACTGCATCAAAACCAATTCTAAATCGGTGTTTAATTGATTTAACTGTATGCTGATTTGTGTGCGCTGATTTTCGGCTGTGGCAAGTTCCAATACATTGCTCTCGCCTGCTTTAAACCTGCTATTTGATTTACTTAAAAATGTGGCATACAAACTATCGTTGCTTTGTAATAACTGTTGCTTTTGTTTTAAATATAAATATTGATAAAACGTTTGTCTGACTTGTTTTTTAAGTTCCGTTTCTTTCAATGCAATATTGGTTAAGCTACTTTGCCATTGTGCTTTTAAGGCATTTCTCTGACGGACATAAACCGCTGGAAATTGAAGGCTTTGCGCAATACCAAATCTGTTATCATTATAAACACTATTTATTTGTCCGTATTCTCCATTTATCATGGTTTGTGGCAAATTAACACCCGTTTGAATTAACTTTTTCTGGTAATCGGCTTTTAGCTTTTCGTTTTTTACGTTTAAGTTGTTGCTTAATGCGCTATCAATTGCTACTTGCAAAGTTATTTGCTGCGCTAGAACGAATTGGCAATTGGCAATAAGCAATAGGCAAATTGCAATTGACAATTGGCAATTGGCAATGCTAAATTTTAGTCTTGTTAATTTATTAGTTTTGTATGGCAAATTGCTTATTGCAAGTTGCTTATTAATTTTTCTTTCTTTCATTGTTCAATATTTTTCAGGATTGTTAATCATATGATGAATCATTTTACCAACCTCTGTATTTTTTTCAATTAATAATTTGTAATCTGTTTCGTTAAGGTACTTTGATGCAAAAGCAAAATCTAACCAAACCCCTGTTTCAGAATTTTCTGCATCACAATCTGTTAATTTAGAAACAAAATGAGCGGGATAAATTTTCTTCCTATACGCCTCAGCTAAATTAGCACAAACACTCCTTGAAGATCGTCTTATTTGATCTGTTAAAGAAAATTTTTCTTCTGGTGGAAACTGCTTACTTAATTGAAATATTTGCATAGCCAAATCGAATGCTTTTTTATAAAGTGTAGTTTCTTTAAAATCTCTAACCGCCATATTTTAAATTTAATAATTTTTAACTTAATTATTGCTTATTGCCATGTAAAAAGAAAGGAAAGGAGATGCTTACAGCATGACTATTTTTTTGGGTTATTCTTCTTATTTTCATTTTTAATTGCATATTGCTTTTTGACTATTGCCTATTGCATATTGTCTATTGCATATTGCTTATTGCCAATTTGTTAACAAACCCTTTTTCAAATAGAATATACAGCATGGGTAAAACAAATAATGTAAGAAAAGTAGCAACCAATAAACCACCAATTACTACTGTAGCAAGTGGGCGTTGAACTTCGGCTCCTGCTCCGTTGCTTAATGCCATTGGAAAAAATCCTAACGAAGCAACAAAGGCCGTCATTAATACTGGGCGTAAACGTAATTTAGTTCCTTTAAGTACTATTTCTTTTAAATCACTCATACCATCAGCTTTTAACCTATTAAACTCTGCTATAAGCACAATTCCATTTAATACCGCAACACCAAATAATGCAATGAAACCAACACCTGCACTGATACTAAATGGTAATCCTCTTAATGCCAATGCAAAAATGCCCCCAATGGCCGATAATGGAATGGCTGTGTAAATTAATAAGCTGTGTTTTAATGAGCCAAAAGCAAAATAAAGCAACAATAAAATAAGTAGTAACGAAACAGGAACAGCTATACTCAAACGTTTTTTGGCTGCAGTTAAATTCTCAAACGAACCTCCATAAGTTACATAATAAGTAGCCGGAAAATTAATTTGAGTCTTTACCTTTTCTTGCAATTCGTTTACAATGCTTTGCACATCTCTATTCCTGACGTTAAAGCCTACAATAATTCTGCGTTTGGCATCTTCTCGCTGTATTTGATTGGGACCATCTTTAATTTGCACATCTGCTATTTGGCTTAAAGGAATTTGTGTTCCATTAACTGTTGGAATCAATAAATTTTGAACATCTGAAATATCTTTACGTTGTTCATTATCCATTCTAACCATTAAATCAAAACGTTTTTCTCCTTCATACACTATTCCTGTGCTTTGCCCTGCAAAAGCGGTATTTACTATTTTATTTACATTATCAATATGCAAACCATATTGCGCCATTAATGCCCTATTGTAATTAATAACAATTTGAGGCATTCCTGCAACTGGTTCTACATATAAATCAACTGCACCATCAACCGAATTAATTAAATGCCCTAGTTTATCAGCATAATATGCAAGTGTATCCAAATTTTCGCCAAATATTTTACAAACAACTGCTTGCTTTGCCCCTGTCATTAATTCATTAAAACGCATTTGAACTGGATATTGAAAACCAAATGTTACACCGGGAATTCCTTCAAGTTCTTTGGTCATTTTTTCTGCCAATTCATCAAAAGTTTTAGCTGATGTCCATTCGCTTTTATCTTTCAAAATAATCATCATATCGGCTGCATCAATTGGCATCGGATCAGTTGGAACTTCACCACTACCAATTTTACTAACCACTTTTATTACTTCAGGAAACTTGGCTTTTAAAATTTGTTCGCCTTTGGTGGTGGCTGCTGTGGTAACATTCAAATTACTTCCTGTTAAAACCCTAGTTTCTACAGCAAAATCCCCCTCTTCTAATGCAGGAATAAACTCACCTCCCAAAGTAGTTAAGGTAAATATTGCTGCTGCAAAAAACACCAACGTTAAACTTAAAACCAGTTTTTTGTACAATAAAACCTTGCTTAATAAATTTTCATAATGAAACTCTAAAAAATCCATCATACGCGATGAAATATTTTTTTTGTGACTTGTCTTTTTACTTAAAAACAAAGCACTCATCATTGGTATGTACGTTAGTGAAAGTACAAATGCACCAAATAAAGCAAAAGCTACTGTTTGTGCCATTGGTTTAAACATTTTTCCTTCAATACCTTGTAGAGTAAAAATTGGCAAGTAAACTATTAAAATAATAATTTGTCCAAAAACCGCACTATTCATCATTTTGCTAGCCGAACTTGTTACTTGCTCGTCCATTTGGTTTTGCGAGTATTGGCTGCTGGCTGCTGGCAACTGGCTGCTAGCTTGGTTATTATTATTAGTTTGAATTAGTTCATTGCTTTCTGTTGCCTTCTTGCCAATTGCAAATTGCCTATTGTTAGAGATTAGCACATGCATAACTGCCTCTACAATAATAACAGCTCCATCTACAATCAATCCAAAATCTAATGCGCCTAAACTCATTAAATTTCCGCCCACGCCAAACATGTTCATTAAAATAACAGCAAATAACATAGATAATGGAATAACAGAAGCTACTAATAATCCGGCTCTAAAATTTCCAAGAAACAATACCAATACAAAAACTACTATTAAAGCACCTTCAATTAAGTTTTTTTCTACTGTTCCAATGGCATTGTTTACCATTTTTGTTCTATCTAAAAATGGCTCTATTTCAACTCCTTCAGGCAAAGTTTCTTTGATTAACTCAATGCGTTGTTTTACACTTTTAATTACATCGCTACTGTTAGCACCTTTTAACATCATAACCACAGCTCCTGCTACTTCGCCATTTCCGTTATAAGTTACAGCGCCATATCTGATGGCATAACCAATTTTCACTTCGGCTACGTCTTTAATAAACAAAGGTGTTCCGTTAGGTAAATTTTTAATGGCTATGTTTTGAATATCCGTAATAGAACCAATTAAACCTTCGCTTCTAATTGATAAAACTGTTGATTGCTTTTCTATATATGCGCCTCCAGTATTTTGGTTATTACTTTCTAAGGCTCTAAACACATCTGCAATGGTTAAATTATTAGATTGGAGCTTAGCTGGGTTAATAGCTATTTCATACTGTTTTAGCTTTCCTCCAAAACTACTTACATCAGCCACACCTTGTACTGAAAGTAACTGCCTTCGTATCACCCAATCTTGTATGGTTCTTAGTTCTGTTAAATCATATTTGTTTTCATAGCCTTTTTGGGTTGTAACAGTATATTGATAAATTTCACCAAGACCAGTAGTTACAGGTGCTAAAGTTGGAGTTCCAATTCCGGGTGGTAATTCATCTTTTACCAACTGCAATCGTTCGCTAACCTGTTGACGAGCCCAATACACATCAGTTTCATCGTTAAATACAATGGTTACTAACGATAATCCGAAACGAGAAAAGCTGCGTAATTCAATAATTCCGGGAATATTACTATTGGCTTGCTCAATTGGAAATGTAATTAAACGCTCAATATCGGCTGCGCCCAATGAAGGAACAGCGGTAATGATTTGAACCTGATTATTTGTAATATCAGGTACAGCATCAATGGGTAGTTTTGTAAGTTGGTAACTACCATAACCAATAAGGCCAATTATAACCAAGCCAATTATCAATTTCTGTTTAACAGAAAAAGCTATAATACTATTTAGCATAACGCGATAGTGATTAAATTAAATAAATTAAAAACAAAACAAATTGCTTAGAACAGCAACTTGAAAATAATAAAATAAAAAATCTTAGATAGATTTTGGTGGCTGCCAAATAGAACAAACAGCTGATGACTCAATAAAATGCTCTGAGGTAATAACATAACTCTTCTTAAAGGTAGGTAATATGTTATTTAATAAATTATCGAAATTGGGGAATAAATGAAAAATAGTAATAGATGAAAATAATCCGCTTTGCGATTTAAAAGGTAACTTCATGTCCTTTTCATAGTCAGCATCTTTTACATTGGTAGTTTTGTAATGTAAACTCAAAAATTCCCAAAATGTAATTTGTTTATTTTCTTCTTTGTGTTCGATAAAATGATCAATCAATAAAGGTAACTTTAATAGTTGGTTAAACTCAGTTGCTGAAAACAAATAAGTACTCAAAAACAATATAGCAATGACCTTTTTCAATAGTACAAATGTATTCAAAGATTTTGATTTTTGAATATTTAATAAAAAAAACAAAAAAGCTCAATTCAAGAATGAATTGAGCTTTAAAAAAATCATCAGATACAAAACCAAAAGTTAAGCTGCTTCTTCATCAGAAAACTTATCATAACCATATGATTTGGCATAACCACTTAATTCTGCTCTCAATTGGCGTTTAGCAACAAATATTCTTGTTTTTACTGTACCAATTGGAATATCTAATAACGTAGCGATTTCATGATATTTAAAACCTTTAGAACTCATTGTAAAAGGCTTTTTTAAGTTTAAAGGCAGCTTATCAATTGCAAATTCTATATCACGCATGATGAATTTTTGTTCACCTTTATTCACCTCAGTAATTGCAAAAGAATCAATAAAAAACTCATTGTCTGTATTATCAATAAATGTATTACGCTTTACCATACGTCTATAATTATTGATAAAAGTATTTTTCATGATTGTATATAACCAACCTTTTAAGTTAGTACCCTCTTCAAACTTTTCTTGGTACGTATATGCTTTTAGCATTGTTTCTTGCACCAAATCGTTTGTGTCTTCAACATTTCTTGTTAGCTGATAAGCATATTTTCTTAAACTTTTAGCTTCACGTTGTACTACGTTTTTAAAGTGTATTGCAGTCATTTTGTTTAATTTTTTATGTTATTTGTTCAACAAGATTGCACCAATAAATCCGTAAATGCAATTATTTTGTTCATGATATATGCAAAAACATTAAACAAAAATACAATAATCTAATAATCAATTAAATAAAATTTAATTATTTGCTTTTTTCAGAAACAAATAAGTAATTATTTTTTTATTTTAATATTAATTTAATTATAAAATGCTCTATTATGAAGCAGGTTTTTAAAAAATTAAACCGAAAATAAAGAGACATTATAATTAAATTGAAATCTATTGGGTCTTTAAAAAAAATAAAAATTTTAAAACAAAATATAATTGTTGCAAGTTATTGAATACACAAATAAAAATTGTACATAGCACAACATTTTAAATTCTATGGAAATATCAGTATCTAGAAAAACACATTTTAATGCAGCACACAGATTGAATGTGGCACATTGGAATGAAGAAAAAAACAAAACTTTTTTTGGCCCTTGTAACAATGCAAATTATCACGGACATAACTACGATTTAATTGTAACAGTTACAGGTGAAATTGATTTAGAAACTGGGTATTTAATAGACATGAAATACCTCAAGGATATTGTAAAAGAAGATATTGAAGATAGATTTGACCACAAAAATTTAAATTTAGATGTCGAGGACTTTAAAACATTAAATCCAACTGCTGAGAATATTGCAATTGTTATTTGGCAATTATTGCGAAAAAGATTAGAAAACAAATTAAAATTGAAAGTTATTTTATATGAAACCGAACGAAATTTTGTTGAATACAATGGAAACTAAAAACATAAACGCTGAATCAATTGGTGACGACCATATAGGATTTTCGCTAGAAACACCATTAAGAGAAGACGCATTTAAATTAGATGATGATTTAAAGATAGAGCTAATTAGTAAACATTTTAAAGAAATAATGCAAATATTAGGATTAGACTTAAGTGATGATAGTTTAAGTGGAACCCCTAACAGAGTTGCAAAAATGTATGTAAAGGAAATTTTTAGTGGCCTCAACCCAAAAAACAAACCTGAAGTAAAACTTTTTGAGAACAGATATAACTACAAAAATATATTGCTTGAAAAAAATATATCTTTTCATAGTGTATGTGAGCATCATTTTGTGCCTATTATTGGTAAAGCCCACGTTGCTTACATTCCAAATGGAAAGGTTGTTGGATTATCTAAATTAAATCGAATGGTAAGATACTTTGCACAGCGACCACAAGTTCAAGAACGTATGACAATTCAAATTGTAAATATGTTAAAAGCTGAATTGAACACAGATGATGTTGCGGTAATTATTGAAGCAGATCACATGTGTGTAGCCATGCGAGGGGTACAAGATGTTCATAGTAGTACAGTTACAAGTGAATATTCGGGAAAGTTTTTAGATACCAAAACACGTGAGGAATTTATAAAATATATAACACTAGACAGTAAATAATCAGTCAACCCAAAAGCTCAATAATTAAAATTATTGAGCTTTTTTATTTAATCAAGTCTTACAAAAACAAGTTTAATGTAGCAATTATAAATTATTAGAATAATTTTGATTGATGTTTACATTTTCAATATTATTTTTGATTTTTAATAAATGAGTAATTTAAAATTTAAAAAATCAAGAAATATACTGTTTTTACTTAATGTATTAAAGTTAGCTTTCACCGCATTTGGTGGACCTCAGGTACATTTGGTTCAATTTCAAAAATTACTTGTAAATAAAAAAAAATACATAACTCCTGACGATTTAAAAGAACTAAATTCTTTTTGCAGCATGCTTCCTGGCCCTACCTCTACCCAAACCATTACTGCAATTGGTTTTAAAATTGGTGGACCCACTTTGGCATTTTTTACTTTAGCTATTTGGGTTTTACCCGCTAGTTTAATCATGACCATATTGGCTGTTATCATTCATTTTTACAATATTGACAATCCCAAGCTTGATTTTTTGAAATACATGCAACCGATGGCTGTTGGTTTCATAATTTATGCAGCATACCAAATTATTCAAATGTTTATTTCAAAAACCTATCATTGGGTTTTACTAATTATTTCTGCTTCGGTTGCCATCTTATATCAAACGCCCTATTTATTTCCAATTCTACTGCTTTTTGGAGGTGTGGTTTCAAGTCAGCTAAATAAGGAAAAGATAAACAAAGTAAAACCCATAAAAAATATTAATTGGAGTAACTTTTTTTTGTTTTTAGCCGTTTCAGTTCTTGCCGCCTCTCTAGGAGCTATTACCCAAAATAAAATAGTTCTATTATTTGAAAATACTTATCGTTATGGAAGTATTGTATTTGGAGGTGGGCATGTACTCATTCCAATTATGTATAATCAGTTTGTAGAAATAAAACATTACCTAAATCCAAGTGAGTTCTTAGCTGGAGTAGGTTTAGTGCAAGCAATGCCTGGCCCGGTATTTAGCATTGCTACCTATTGTAATGCAATGGCATTACAAGAATTTGGAATTGGCGGCCAATTATTAGGGGCATTAATTGGTACAATTGCCATATTTTTACCAGGTACTTTTCTTATTTTTTTTATTTACCCAATTTGGAATCAAGTAAAAACATTTACCCCAATTAAAAATGCAATTGAAGGTATAAATGCTGCTAGTGCAGGACTGGTTATTGCTTCGGCATATTTATTATTTAAACCAGTTGTTTTAAATCAACCAAATATGATAGTACTTTTGCTAACTTTATTTTTACTTTTGACAACTAAAGTACCTAGCCCTATCATTGTAATTATTTGTGTTTTGGCTAGTTTTATTTACTAATTTTATGAATAACCTTTTAAAATATCTTTTCTTGTTTTGTTTTGCTTGTAACTATTATGCTGTTCAATGTCAAACAAAAACAGAAGAAAATCAACTAGTACAGCTAAGTGGTTTTATTGTTAGTTTTGATAGTACGCAAGTATTACCATATGTTACAGTTAGAATTGAAGGCACTAACCGAGGCGTATACTCTGATATGAGTGGATTCTTTAGTTTAGTTTGCAAGCAAACAGACAAAATAGTATTTACAGCACTAGGTCAAAAAAAACTATATTATAGCCTTCCTAAAAATGTAGAAGATAATAAATTAACTACCATCATAAGGATGGAGGAAGATACTTTCTTTTTGAGGGATGTAGTGGTGCGTCCTTATTCAACACCACAAGAGTTAGACTATTACTTTGCTCGCATAAAAATTCCGAATAGCAATTTATCGCTAGCCTACGAAAACTTAAATAGAGTTCCATACAGTAGTCTTCAAAAAGGAATTTTAGCTGATGGTGCCGAAAACAATAGATGGTACCAACAAGCCCAAGCAGAAAAACTATATTACAACGGACAACCACAACCTATTCCAATTGCGGATGTAGGAACTTGGTATAGATTTTTAAACTCATTAGGAAATAAAAAGAAAAAATAACATTATAACTTATCACCAATCATGATTCTTGAAACACTTACAGCTACCTCACCTATTGATGGTAGATACAGAGCACAAACTGTAGATTTATCCAATTATTTTTCAGAGTATGCTTTAATAAAATACAGAGTTCTTGTTGAAATTGAATATTTTATATTTTTACATAAACAAAATTTACCTCAGTTTAGTAACTTTAAAATAAATGAAAAAGAATTACGAGAAATTTATACCAATTTTTCTGTTAAGGATGCTGAAATAATTAAAGATATTGAAAAAACTACCAATCATGATGTAAAAGCAGTTGAGTATTTTATTAAACAACAATTAGAAAAACTAAATTTACAGGAAACAAGCGAATTTGTACATTTTGGTTTAACAAGTCAGGACATTAATAATACCGCTATACCTTTAAGTATCAAAAATGCAATTGAGGATATAATTTTACCAGAAATCAATAATGTATTTAATAAATTAAAAGAGCAAGCAAATACATGGGCTGAAATACCAATGCTGGCCAAAACACATGGTCAACCTGCATCTCCAACAAAACTAGGAAAAGAGTGGATGGTATTTTGTAGCCGATTAACAGAGCAATTAAATCATTTAAAACAGATTCCTTTTTCTGCAAAATTTGGTGGAGCTACAGGCAATTTTAATGCACATCATTTAGCTTATCCTCAAATTAATTGGCATAATTTTGCTAACCAATTTTGTCAAAACATAGGCTTAAGCCGCTCCTATCCTACTACACAAATTGAACATTACGATAATTTAGCTGCACTTTTTGACTGTTTGAAACGAATCAACACTATTCTAATTGATTTTACGAGAGATGTTTGGCAATATATTTCAATGGAGTATTTTAAGCAGCAGTTAAAATCGGGTGAAATAGGAAGCAGTGCCATGCCACATAAGGTTAATCCTATTGATTTTGAAAATGCTGAAGGAAATTTAGGCTTTGCTAATGCTATTTTTGAGCATTTATCAGCTAAATTACCCGTTAGCAGGTTACAACGTGATTTAACCGACAGTACTGTTTTACGTAATGTGGGAGTTCCATTGGCTCATAGTCTAATTGCCTACAAATCAATACTAAAAGGACTAAACAAATTATTATTGAATCCTATTGCAATTGAAAAAGATTTGAATGACAATTGGGCAGTGGTTGCTGAAGCTATTCAAACGGTATTGCGCAGAGAAGGCTTCCCAAAACCTTATGAAGCATTAAAGGATTTAACTAGGACAAATACTAAAATTGACTCAAATAGCATACAGGCGTTTATTAATATGTTAAATGTAAGCAATGAAGTAAAAGCAGAATTACTTAATATTACACCATTCAATTACACAGGTGTTTAATATCACAATTATGAAAAATTTTATTCCATTTATAATTATTTTAGTGATTGCACTAAGTTATTCGTGCAAGCCTAACGAACAACCAGCTTATGGTAAGAAAGATACTGTTGAGTGGAAGCCAAATATTAAAGTACTAACTTACGATCCCAAAACACCACACCTAGACTTTTTAGCTGAAAATAATGAATTGCCCAATGCTTATCAAAATAAATCGCAATTATTTATTGATAGTACTTTATGTATGAGTTGGAGTGCTGCTGGATTTAAAAATGGCAACTCTGCAATTAAATTTTTTCAAAACCTACAATTGCACATAAAATATGATGAAAAGGAACAAATTGCAAAACTAATTTTATTTCCATTAAGAGATAAAACAACTAAAAAGGAATTTTTAGCAAATTATTTTAAAATATTTACTCCTGAGTATAAACGTGAATTATTAGAACAAAATCCTTTTGAGTTATTTAGAAACAAAAATGGATGTATGGCAGGTAATGATGGTCAATTATGGTTCAGACCTAATGGTAGAAGTTTTATTATTTTTGAATTGAATTACTACTAATAAAAAAAGCCTTCATTTAATTAATGAAGGCTTTTTTTATTTTCCTCTACCTTGAATGATAATTAAAATAGTGTAAATTAATATTCTAAAATCTATAGCAATGGAGCGGTTTTCAATATAAAGTATATCAAATTGTAGTCTTTCCACCATTTCATCAATATTTTCGGCATAGCCATATTTAACCATGCCCCAACTAGTAATGCCTGGTTTTACTCGTTGCAAATGTTTATAATGTGGTGCAATTTTAACTATTTGATCAATAAAAAACTTGCGCTCTGGCCTTGGTCCTACCAAACTCATTTCACCTATTAAAACATTATAAAATTGGGGTATCTCATCAAATCTGTATTTACGAATAAATACACCAAAGGGAGTCCTTCTGCTATCGTTTGTGCTTGATAGGGCTGGCCCATCATGCTCTGCATTAATATACATACTTCTAAATTTAAGTATGTAAAATGGTTTGCCTTTATAACCTATTCTTATTTGTTTAAATAAAATACTTCCCGGACTACTTAATTTTACCCCTAAGGCAACTAATAGAAAAATTGGCGATAACACTATTAACACAAACACTGAAATAACAATATCTAGCGTACGTTTTATAAATTTTTGCCATTGAGGCATTACATCTTGGTTGATTTCGATTAATGCAGTGCCAACCACGTTTTCTAACTTTACAGATCCACTTCTTAAGTCATAAGTGTCTGGTATTATTCTAAGTATTACATTCTCATCTTCCAATAAATCTGTAATAAAATTAAGTTCTTTATGATTATTGCTTTCAATACCAATTATTATTTCTTCTATTTCATATTGTTTAATAATTTGAGGTAAATCGGTATAATGTCCCAGCAACAATAAATTATTACTTAGTTTATGTTCATCGAAATTGGTATTTTCTACGCTCACATAACCTTTAATTAGAAACCCTTGGGCATTAGTTGGTGCATTAAGTTCATTTACCAAAAGTAATGTTCGCTCATTATTACCAATTACTAATGTATTAAATCCTAAAATGCGCTTTCTAAGCCTTTTAATGATAAAGGTAGCAAATAACAAACGTTCAAAAACTGTAAAACCAAAATGCAAAATAAATAACGCAATTGTAGTTCTATAATAAGCCTGGTAATTACCTACTGCATCATCGAGCAATAAGGTAAAAAATAATAAAACAACTCCAATTATGGTAACACTAAATGTTTTTGACACCTCCTTAATTCTAGATTTACGCCAAATTTCTTTATAATTTCCCGCTAAAAAATAAAGGATTATCCAAAATAAAGGGATGTATAATAAGCCAAGGTAAAAATTCTTATCTAAAACAATATCAATTTTACCGTAAATATCGGTTTCAATAAACATTTTTCTGTACGCAAAAAACATTGACCAAGCTAACGCAGCTGCAATTGCATCAAACAAAACCAATATGACTATATGTAAATTTCGTTTACGTATCAAAAGTGAATGAGTTTAATATTATCTAAAAACAAATAGGTATTATCCATAATAGGATTGCCAGATTTTTTTACTCTGAAAAAAATTTGAAATTTAGTATTAATGCCATTTTGAGCTATTTCTGAACTAATTTCTGTGGCTAAATCTAAATAAACTTTTTTCCATAATCCATTTGTAGGATTTGCAGAAATGACACCATAAGTGGAGTTATCTTTTCCGTTTGCATAAATTACATTCAAGCCGATATCAAAAACATCGTTACATCTATAATCTACTTCCAAATAGTTTGCAACTCCATTTGACGGCAAATTGCTTAACTCTTTTGATACATAAAATAATTCATAGGTAGAATCCGACAAGACCAACTTACATGAATTATTGTTTAGTTTCCATGCATCAGAGTTGCTTACATTAATTATGGTATCACCCTTTTTAGGATTTTTAATTGAGAAGAAATTAACTGAACCATCAAAATCTTGAATTAACGAAAATTTGCAATTATCCAAGTATGTAACACGAGGAGTAATGGTATCGCTTCTTAAATCAGAAAAAGGAAGAATGGTGTCAAAACTAGTAAATAATGGATAGTTTAATCGTTGATCATCTTGACCTGAGCGTCTAACTCCTGCTCTTAACTCAATATTTTGTTTTGCCTTATCAATAATTGGAATGTATGTTGGTAATCCAAAAGAGCCTTTGAATTCACCATTTTGAAATAACCAAACATCTTGAATATCTTGGCTTGTATCACCTTGTGTAGCAAGATTTGTTACTAATTTCATTTTCTTTACAAAAACATACGAAGGTATGATTGCTTTTTCTACCGAGCAGGCAACTATAAAAAGCAAAAGAAATAAATAGCTGTTTCTTTTATGTGTTAGCATACATTGGCAAATGTACTATAAAAGCTCAAAAAGTCTAATGATTACGCGAATATTACGATTAATTTATTAATTATCGCCTATGCTTCTGTAAGTCTTCAATTATCCTGTGTGCCACCTCTATTGCTTGATAATTATCGTAATATGTTCTTAGCCTTAACGATTGATGTGTAATATTTTGAGCAAAATGTTCCAACTCACGCTTTATCATTTCAGTGGTATTTTTTCCAGTGTTACGTAAAATTTGTTCTTCTTGAACTTCATTTATTTCTTCGCTAGAATTCAAGAGAGATATGCGAAAGTTGGTTAGGTCAAAACTATAAGTTTTATTTTTTTGGAAAAACTTAATTTTATTTCGCTGTTCCGATTTAAAACTCCCTCCTACCATATTATAAACGCATCCATTATCAAACTCTAAACGAACATTAATAAAATCAATGGTATCGCTATGCATACATGCACCTGTAGTTCTAATTTTTAACACATTAGCTTTTACTATATTTAAGACCAATTCTAACTCGTTCAGCAATAAATCAAAAACTAAATTATCAGGTGCTAAATTTATGATATGAGGATCAAACTTTGAGGATTCAATGTATAGAGGATTATTTAAAAGCTTTTTCAATAACTGAAAATTTGGATGAAAACGCTCGTATCTACTTACGTGTAGTTGAATATTTGCTTCAAAAGCCAAATTAGCTAATTCTTTGGCCTCGTCTAAGTTTTCACTCAAAACCTTATCAATAAAAACATGCCTACAATTTTCTATGGCTTTTAAGGCATATTTATAATGAGTACCTACTGGAGACAATATATCTATAGCTTGTGTATTTGCTAATAAATCAGAATATGAATCGAATTTTTTTAGTCCAAAAGTTTTGCTAATCAACTCACTGCTTTGTTCATCATGATCATAAAAACCAACCAATCGAAAATCTTTTATTTCTAAAATTTTTTCAATATGCCTTTTACTCAACTCATTAGCTCCAGCTATACCAATTTGAATCATTTAGTTTTATGGTTTAATATTTTACATATAATATCAATAACAAAACTAAGCACTAATGCTATTCAAATAACATTTTAAGCCACTAAACTGTAAACAGCGACATTCCTTTTAGTATATAAAATGTACACTTTAACTAAATTTAATTAAAAATGTATAGTTGTTTAAAATATTCACATATAAAATGTTTCTATTTAAAATTAAGTAAATTAGTTTAAGATTAGCTTCCTTAATTTGCAAAACAATAATGGAAGACACTTTTAAAGATAGAGGCGCAAGAAAGCGACTAGTTGAAGAATTAAAAACCAAAGGAATAGTTGATGAAAGAGTGCTTTCAGCCATGCTAAAAATTCCTCGTCATTATTTCATTCAACCAGAATTTAGAACACATGCTTACCAAGATAAAGCCTTTAAAATAGATGCCGGCCAAACAATTAGTCAGCCATATACGGTAGCCTACCAAACCCAACTTTTACAAATAGAAAAAGGAGACAAGGTATTAGAAGTTGGTACAGGTTCTGCGTATCAATCAATTATTTTACTTGAATTAGGTGTGGAGCTTTATACCATTGAAAGGCAATCAGCATTGTTCAACAAGGCTCATGCCCGTATTGCAAAATTTGGTTATAAAGCAACATGTATATTAGGTGATGGAAGTAAAGGATATGAAAGTGCAGCTCCTTACGATAAAATAATTGTTACAGCAGGTGCTCCTGTTTTGCCAGAAGCGCTTATCAAACAATTAAAAATAGGGGGGATTTTAATCATTCCTATTGGAGATAATCAAACTCAAAAAATGCATAGCATAGTAAAAACATCTGCCACAACTTTTGAAGAGATAACGCTCGAAAATTTTAGATTTGTTCCATTAATAGGAGAACAAGCATGGTAATAGTTTATTGTTCCCACTGCCTAACACGCATTACTTTTACAAAACGTTTTTTATAATAATCACTTGAAAGCCAATCCTCTCTAACACCATCACTTACCGATGAATGAATAAACTTAATGGGTTGACCTCGTTCTGAAATTACAATACCAACATGGCCAATTCTGCGACCTCTCCTACTTCTTCCCTTAAAAAAAATTAAATCACCTTTTTGAATATTTTTACTGTTTACCTCAATGCCAATTAATGCTTGTCCGGCACTGGTATGAGGCAACCTAATTCCATATTTTGCAAAAACCATCATAGTATAACCACTACAATCATAACCTCTATTGCTAGTTCCGCCACGTCTGTAATGCAAGCCAATATATTTTTTCCCAAAATTAATCATGGAATCAGCTACAAAATTTTTAGGTTTGAGTCCCCAAACTGTAACTTTTTGCGCTAAAGAATCGTTTAGAGAAGCTGATAACGAATCAACTTTACCCTTATTTATTGACTGAGATGAAGAATCTAAACAACACAATATCAAAAAGATACATACACCGAATATTGATATTGAAGTCCAAATTTTGCTCATTTCTAATTAACGAAAATAAGTTTTCTATTTTAAATCAAAAAACATACTTTCGCAGTTCTGTAAAAATGAAGTATTTAAGTTTATTAACTCTTATATTAATTCTAGCATTTGGAAGTTGTAAAAGCAAATTTCAAAAAGCTTTAAAAAGCACTGACTCTAAGAAAAAAATAGAGGTGGCTGAATATTTTTTTAAAAAGAAAGATTTTTACAGAGCACAAACTTTATTTGATCAAATAGAAAACGAAGTAGCTAATACACCGATAGCTGAAAAAATTTTATTTTATCAAGCCGAATGTGATTTTGGTTTAAAAATGTATGGCCTAGCTGGATATAGGTATAAAATTTATTATGAAACTTATCCCACCAATGCAAATGCTGAGGAAGCACTATATAGAAATGCTTATTGTATTTTCTTAGAATCGCAAGATGCAGAGTTAGACCAAACTGACACTTATAAAGCAGTTGAAACATTTAAAATATTTGTAAGTGTTTATCCAGAAAGTAAATATGTGGAGGAATGTAACAAGTACTTAGATAAACTTAGAAATAAATTATCGCAAAAGGCATTTAATAATGCAAAATTGTATTATAATATTGGTGCTTATAAAAGCGCAATTGTTTCTCTCAGAAATGTAGTGAACGATTTTCCTGAAATAGCCCAAAGAGAAGAAATTGATTTTTTAATTTTAAAATCAAATTATTTGTTAGCTGAAAATAGTATTCCCGAAAAACAAGTTGAACGTTTTCAAGAAACTATTGGTGCTTTTGAAGAATTTACTGAATACTATACCGAAAGCAGTAAATACATGAGCAGCGCAAAACAAATAAAAGAAAAAGCAGTATTAGCATTAAATAAAATAAACAAACAAAAATAAATGGCAAACTTAAATCACAATTACCAAAACGTACCAACAACAACTGTTACTCGCGACTTACGTAAATTAGAAGCAGAAACAGGAAACTTGTACGAAACAATTGCAATTATTGCTAAAAGAGCTAACCAAATTGGTGCTCAAATGAAAGAAGAATTACACAGCAAATTGAACGAATTTGATAACGATAACGATACTTTAGAAGAAATTTTCGAAAACCGCGAACAAATTGAGATTTCAAATTTTTATGAAAGATTACCTAAACCTACGTTAATAGCTACTGAAGAGTTCATGAACGACAAGGTTTATTACAATAACCCTGCTAAAACAGGAACTGGAAAACAATTCTAATTTTTTTCATACCAAAATTTACTTCTTTTTTAAAGAGTAATATGAAAAATAAAAAAATAATTTTAGCCATTAGTGCCAGCATAGCCGCCTACAAAGCGGCTTTTTTGCTTAGGTTACTAGTAAAACAAGGTGCAGAGGTTAAAGTAATTTTAACACCAAGTGCGCAAGAGTTTGTAACACCTCTTACCTTAAGTACTTTAAGTAAAAATCCTGTTTACTGCAATTTTGTGTTAAATGAAAATGGCGAGTGGACCAACCATGTAGAACTTGGGCTTTGGGCTGATTTGATGGTTATAGCGCCAGCTAGTGCTAATACTTTGGCTAAAATGGCAAATGGTATTTGCGATAATTTGCTCATTGCAACTTATCTTTCAGCTAAATGTCCGGTAATGTTTGCCCCTGCTATGGATTTGGATATGTTTGTACACCCAAGCACCACCGCAAACATTAATAAACTGCAATCGTATGGCAATATTTTAATAGATGCCAACGAAGGTGAATTAGCTAGTGGCTTAAGTGGCAAAGGCCGAATGGCTGAACCAGAAGAGATAATTGCTATTATTGAAAAACATTTTATTTCCAAGCAAGATTTAATTGGTAAAACAGCTTTAATTACTGCTGGTCCAACATACGAAAATATTGATCCAGTGCGTTTTGTAGGTAATTATTCAAGTGGCAAAATGGGTTTTGCTATAGCCGAAGAATTGGCCAATAGAGGTGCTTTGGTAACTTTAATAGCTGGCCCGGTTGATTTAAAACACCACCATACCAATATTACCAGAATAAATGTTCGCTCTGCAGAACAAATGTTTAATGCTGTTAACGAGCATTTTACAAATACTGATTTAGCTATTATGAGCGCTGCAGTGGCTGATTATACACCCATAGATGTAGCTGATAAAAAAATAAAAAAGCAAAATGACGATGGTTTAACCATTGAGTTAAAAAAGACAAAAGATATTTTAAAACATATTGGTAACATAAAAACCAATAAACAAGTAGTGGTTGGTTTTGCTCTTGAAACCAACGATGAAGAAGCCAATGCTTTAAAAAAATTAAGAGAAAAAAATGCTGATTTTATAGTGTTAAATTCTATGCAAACACCAGGCGCAGGATTTAGACATGACACCAACCAAATAACTATTTTGAAAAATAATGGTGAAAAATTAGCTTATCAATTAAAATCGAAACACGATGTTGCCATTGATATCGTTAATGAAGTAGTAAAAACAATTCAAAACCTACATGCGTAAATTACTTTTTATTATTTGCTTGTTTATTAGTATAATAGCGCAAGCGCAACCCGACTTTAATGTTCAAGTAAGAGTTACCGATAATCAGATTGAAATTACTGATAGAAGTATTTTTAGAAGATTAGAACAAGATATTAAAACATTTATTTCAAATCAAAAATGGTGTTCAGATAAAGTAATGCCCAATGAGTTGTTTGATTTAAGTATTGAAATTATTCCTTCGGCATACGATCAAACTAGTGGTGCCATCACTGCTGTGGCTATGATTCAATGCAGAAGACCTGTTTATGGCAGTAATTACAATACTATTTTATTAAATTTTAGGGACGAAAACTTTAATTTTACTTACCTCGATCAACAACGTTTTGATTACATAGATGGGCAATATGGAACCGAAATTACAGGTCTGTTGGCATTTTATTGTTATTATGCACTAGGCCTTGATTATGATAGTTTTTCGCCCGAAGGTGGCACACCTTATTTTAACAAATCGGCACAAATACTTTCGCTTGCGCAAGCCAAAGGTGCGGGTGCCGGTTGGACTGCTTTTGGACGAAATTTAAGAACACGCTATAACTTGATTGACAATATTTTAAACGAACGTTTCAGACCCATAAGAACTGCTTATTATATCTACCACAGAAAAGGGATGGATGTTTTTCAAAAAAAGCCACTAGAAGCCAGAAAACAAATTTTTAAAGCACTAGAAGAAGTAAAAAAGGTTTATACCATTGCACCAAATACTGTCATGTTGTTGCTATTTTTTGATGCCAAACGCGATGAATTAATTAATATTTACAAAGGTTCTACAGCCATAGAAAAACCTAAAGCTGTTGACTTACTTAGTGAAGTAGATATTTCAAACGCTACTAAATACGAAGCGATTACGCAAGCGAAATAATTTTGAATGTTGAATGTTGAATTGTGAATTAGGTATTCTTTGTTATTTCTAGATTTAACAATCAAAAAGTTATTTAGACAGGCTTTATTCTACGTTCTACAAATCATTTCGACAAGCTCAATGACCAGGGACACTGAGCTTGTCGAAGTGTATTAATGTAAACCATGGTCTATGGTCTATCAACTGACAACCAACAACTATAAACTACTTCACTTCAATTTCATCTACAAAAATAAAGGCATCTCCACCAAAACCTAAATGTCCTTCAGGCAGTGCACCATAATTTCTAGCTAAAACTTTTATGTAACGGGCTTTTACTTTTTGAGGCAATTGATTGGTTAATTTTTTTAAAATTTTTTCATCTGTTTTCCAATCCAAATCATGACCTACTTTGGCCACACTTGTAAAATTTATTCCATCGTTCGATACAAAATACTCCACTTCTTTTGGCAATAAAATCCATGAGCGAGAATCCTGCAAGTAACTTGATGAAATTTCATTGATTTCTTTACTTTCCTGCATATCAATAACTGCCTCGAAGTCTTGACTTTGATAGCCTTGCCAACCTCCTTTATGCCAATCCTTGTAGCCAAACAAACCATCAATGATACCGGCATCACCACCAGCAGTGTATTGTTTGTTGTATTTGCAGTTTAGTTTTATTGTCCAGTTGTGTGGGATTTTATGGAAGTATGCTTCATTTAAATAGTTTTCTATTTTGTTATCTGAATGAGCATGAATCTTAACTGAATTTTTTATGTAAAATGGTTTTGTGAATGCTTTAATTGGCGTTTCCATTAATATATGTTCATCTGCTCCAACCATAGTATAATATACAGTTGGTTTATTTGGATTTAGGGAATACATATTAACCAATAAACTGTCTTTAAAAATTTTTCTTTCAGCATCGATAATGGGGCTTATTTCAAAATTACTATTGCTTGATTTGGTATCACCAACTATAGTTGTAGGTGTATATTCAAACTTTTTACCTAAAATTAATACTTCATCAAAAATAGATTTTCCTTTAGCGTATTTATTTTCACCTGGGCAAAATGGATAAAAACCCATGGCACTAAAAACATACCAAGCACTCATTTGCCCGCAGTCTTCATTTCCAGACAAACCATCAGGCTTATTTGAATACATTTCATCAATAATTTGTATTACCTTTTGTT
Organism: Bacteroidota bacterium; assembly: GCA_947464275.1. GTDB lineage: Bacteria > Bacteroidota > Bacteroidia > UKL13-3 > UKL13-3 > JAAFJM01. The sequence goes on along the minus strand of CANHVU010000025.1, from coordinate 16,354 downwards.
CTGTTTTCTCAGGTTTACCTATAAAATTATATAAATAAGCCATATGGTGACTTGGTTCGTTTCCATGCGCATACTGACCAATTAATCCTGTAATATCAGCTTGTTCTCTACCGTCAGTTTTACTTGAAGTACTGAACATTTCATCTAGTTTAGCTTCAAATTTAGCCTTACCTCCATACACTTCAATCAAGCCTTTCACATCTTGTGGAACAAAGAAATTGTATTGCCAAGCATTGGCCTCAGTATAGTGGTTATTTACCTCTTTTGGATTAAAAGGTTTCAACCATCCACCATTGGAACGAGGCTGAATAAATCCATTATTAGGGTTAAACAAGTTCTTCCAGTTTTCTCCAACATAATTTTGATATGATGATAATGATGTATTAGTAAATTTATTTAATTCGGAAAAACACCAATCATTGTAACTATATTCAAGTGATTTACTTACAGATTCGCCTTCATCTTCAATAGATAAATATCCCTTTTGATAATAACTTGGGTATCCATATTTTTTGAAATTATGAATAGATTTATCGCATGCTTCTATGGCTAGTTTTGTATCAAAACCTCTTATTCCTTTTGCATATGCATCGGCTATAACGCTGATGGCATGGTTGCCTATCATACAATTGGTTTCGTTGCTACTAAGTTCCCACATAGGCAAGCGACCTACTTGTTTGTATTGCTCCAAAAAAGTTTTTATAAAATCTAAGTTTCGTTCACGTTGTACAATATTAAACAAAGGGTGTAATGCCCTAAATGTGTCCCACAAACTAAAAACTGTGTAATAATTAAAACCTTCTGCTTTATGAATTTTCATATCACGGCCAAGGTATCTTCCATCTACATCGTTATAAATACTTGGATGAATGAAACAATGATAAAGCGCAGTATAAAAAATAACTTGTTGGTCGGTAGTGCCACCTTTTACTTGAATTTTATCTAATTCTTTATTCCATAAAGCTTCACAATCGGTTCTTACTTTTTCAAAATTCCAATGAGGCAATTCGGCTTGCATGTTCTTAGCTGCACCTTCTTCATCTACCCCACTAATGGAAACTTTTACAAAAATTTGCTCGCCTTTTTTTACATCAAATTCAAATGCACCTGCGTTAACTAAAGCTTTTCCATCATTACGCAACGATCTACCTGTAAAAGGTTTCGAAAACTCAATTCTATAAAAAACAATTTGATCTTTTGCCCAAGCCTCACTTCTTCTATAACCCTCTAAAGTGGTACCATTTACTATTTTAATATTTCCTTCCAACAACTTATCGCGATGCAATAAATCTAAGATAATATTCATTTTACCTGATTTATTAAACGTGTATCTATGCAAACCAACTCTAGTTGTTGTTGTCAACTCTACATCAATATCGTCATCATCTAAATGTACACTGTAATAACCAGCATTTGCTTTTTCATTTTGGTGAGAATACTTGGATGAATATTTTTTATGATCAAAACTAGGTTCACCCATCATGGGCATAATCATAATATCGCCATAATCGCTGCAACCTGTTCCACTTAAATGCGTATGGCTAAATCCATAAATAACAGAATCGCTGTGATGGTAACCACTGCAACCATCCCAACTTCCATCGATGCGCGTATCAGGACTTAACTGCACCATTCCAAAAGGAGCTACCGCGCCAGGAAAAGTATGTCCGTGTCCACCAGTGCCAATAAAAGGATTTACTATTTTAGCATAATTGGTTTGCGCCTGTGAGTAATAGGCAATGAACAAAAGGCAATAAGCAAATGATTGTTTAAGGAAAATCTTTTTCATTATTTTATAAAAATTCGAAAGTAAGGAATTTTATAAATTTTATTATTTAAAAACATTTGTAGAGATGTAACATGTCACGTATTCAAATAAAAAAGACTTTTCAGCATAAAGTCTCCGCGAGATAATTATCAAATAATTTTTATTTTCATTTATACTTTATGAGACATTATATTTTACTCATTTTTCAAATAAATTTAATAAACAAATGCTGCTTTTAGTCAAGGCTATATGCAGTTTAAATAGTTTATATTATAATTGCTTAAATTATTAAATAAATTTTATGGAAAACGTTACTACCCTAGGCCAGTTTGTTATTGAAAAACAAAAAGATTTTCCCTTTGCAAAAGGTGAACTTTCTCGTTTATTACGCGATATTGGAATTGCTTCTAAAATAATTAGTAGAGAGGTTAACAAAGCCGGATTAACCAATATTTTAGGTGACCACGGAAGTGTTAACGTACAAGAAGAAGATGTAAAAAAATTAGATATTATTGGTAATGAAACTTTCATTTCTACCTTTAGTAAAGGTGGGGAAGTTTGCGTAATTGCAAGCGAAGAGAACGAAGGAATTATTCCATTAAAAGGTACTTTCTCTAAAAATGGAAAATATGTAATTTGTATGGATCCGTTAGATGGTTCTTCAAATATTGATGTAAACGTTTCAATTGGTACCATTTTTTCTATTTATAAACGTGTAACTCCTGAAGGCACCGAGCCAACAGAAGCAGATGTATTGCAAGCTGGTAATAAATTAGTAGCAGCAGGATATGTACTTTATGGTACTTCAACCATGTTGGTATTTAGTACCGGAAATGGTGTAAATGCCTTTACTTTAGATCCAAGTATTGGCGAGTTTTGCCTGAGTCATGCTGATATTAAAACCAGTGAAGATGGTAAAATTTATTCCATTAACGAAGGTAACGCTGCTGAATTTCCACAAGGAGTAAAGGATTATTTAACTTGGGTTAAAGAAACGGATAAGCCTAGCGGACGCCCTTATACAGCTCGTTATATAGGTTCAATGGTAGCCGATTTTCACCGTAATTTGTTAAAAGGTGGCGTATTTATTTATCCTCCTACGGCTAAAAGCCCAAATGGAAAATTACGTTTATTATTTGAGGGAATTCCTATGAGTTTTATAGCAGAACAAGCAGGTGGATTAGCCACTACAGGCACAACAAGAATTTTAGATGTAGAACCAACAGCAATTCACCAACGTGTGCCAATTATTATGGGTTCAAAAAATATGGTGAACAAAGTAGTTGAGTACATGAATAAGTAGTGGTTAGTTGATAGACGATGGACCATAGTTGATAGACCATAGATTGTATTTAATAAAAACTAAGAACTAAAAACTAGGTACTAAGAAATAGGAACAAAGTACTAAGAACTAAAAAAAATGAAGCATAACAATAAAGTCACAGGTGAAATTGGAGAGCAATTAGCTTGTGACTTTTTGTTGAATAAGGGTTACCAAATTTTAGAACGAAACTACCAACAGCAAAAAACAGAGGTTGATATTATTGCAAAGCACCAAAACTGCTTGGTAATAGTAGAAGTAAAAACACGTTCAAGTAATTTTGTAAATCCTGAAAATGCAGTAAGTAAAGCCAAGCAAAAAACATTGGTGGAAGCTGCTGTTTTGTATCAAGAAAAACATGCAATAAAAAGCGAAATTCGTTTCGATATTATTGCCATTATTAAAACCAAACAAGAAACCGAAATTTTGCATTTTGAAGATGCATTTTATCCATATACCACTTATTAAATTATGGCTATTAAAATAATTGAATGCCCACGCGATGCCATGCAAGGCTTGCATAATTTTATTCCAACTCAAACCAAAATTAATTATATCAATCAATTGTTAAAAGTCGGTTTTGATACCATTGATTTTGGAAGTTTTGTGTCGCCAAAAGCCATTCCGCAAATGGCTGATACCACTGAGGTTTTGGCTGGTTTAGATTTAAGCAATACCAAAAGTAAATTATTGGCCATTATAGCTAATTTAAAAGGCGCTGAAAATGCTGTTCAACATGAACAAATTAAGTATTTGGGTTTTCCTTTTTCTATAAGCGAAACATTTCAAATGCGCAATACCAATAGCAGCATTGCCCAAAGTTTAGAAACAGTAAAGGCCATTCAAGCTTTATGTGTTAAGCATAATAAAGAGCTGGTGGTATATATTTCAATGGGTTTTGGAAATCCGTATGGCGATGTTTGGAATACCGAAATAGTTGAAAAATGGGTGATGGAAATGCACTTGCTAGGTATCAAAATTATTTCATTGAGCGATACCATAGGCATTGCCAATCCGGAATCAATTAGTTATTTATTCAAACACTTAATTCCAACTTTTAAAACCATTGAGTTTGGAGCACATTTACATACTACTCCCAATACTTGGCAAGAAAAAATAGATGCAGCTTACCAAAATGGTTGTTTGCGTTTTGATGGCGCCATGAAAGGTTTTGGTGGTTGCCCAATGGCAGCCGATGATTTAACAGGAAATATGCCCACCGAAAATATGTTCTTTTATTTTGAAGAACAAAAATTACAAACAGGCTTAAACAAGACAGAATTTTTAAATGCTTTGCAATTAGCCAATCAAGTATTTGAAAATGCACACTAACTACACTTTACGTCTTGCTGAAATTACCGATATTCAGCATATAACTTATATTTATAACGATGCTGTTTTAAATGGTACTGCTACTTTTGATATTGAGCCAAAAACGTTAGCGCAAATGACAGATTGGTTTGATGCGCATAATGAAAAGTATTGTGTAGTAGTTTGCGAAATAGGCAATGAAATAGCTGGTTGGGCAAGTTTAACACGTTATAGCGATAGAACCGCTTACGACAGAACTGCAGAGTTTAGCATTTACCTTCATCCAAATTTTAAGGGACAAAAATTAAGTAAACCTTTAATGGATTATTGCTTGCAGCAAGGCATAAAACATGGCATAAAAGCTGTTTTAGCACGCATTACCGAAGGTAATGATATTAGTATCAAACTGCATGAGTATTTTGGTTTTTTTATGGTAGGCATTTTAAAACAAGTAGGTGTAAAGTTTAACAAAGTGTTAGACGTAAATTTGATGCAATTGTTAGTAGAATAGGATTATAATAAACCAATCAACAATTCGTTTATACGCAAACTTAACCTCATGAAATCAAAACAAATATTCGTTTGTATTTTTACTTTGGCAATAATGATTTCTTGTGGTAAAACAGTTGAACAAAAAGTTGTAGTTCCAACACTGAAAGATACATTAACTTATAACCTTGATGTGAAGTTGGAGATTTTGAAGAAAGATATTTGGGGTATTGGCCTTGGTAAAAAAGTGCCTGGATATTTCATATCCATAAGCATCAAAAACCTTGATAAAGACACATTTCCTATTAGTTATATGAGTTGTTCATTTGACGAAACTTTTATATATGAACCATTCACTAAAAAACCAGTTGTGGTTTGCGATGGGAATACATTAGAAGGAGGTTTTTTGCTTCAAAATCAAAGAATTATTTTCCAAACAACCATTATTGATCCAAGATACTTTTGGTATTTACAAAACTCTGAAACAATTAGAGTTGGGTTTTATTTAAAACGAATAAAAGTTGGTGATAGATTTTTAAGAACATTAGGCAAAACCAACCAAGTTTATTGGAGTAACAAGGTGAATCTGAAAAAACCATTGCCAAGTTATCATTTTTATGATGAAAGTATTTCATATTTAGACTCGCTTGATAATAAGCTTGAAAACTACTTTAGATACCCAATTTCGGCAGAATATTAAATCATAAAAACAATTGATGTATAAAAATTTGTCTGTTAAATAATTCATAATTTATTTCAATGAAACCCAATCTAAACATTATTGATTATTATAATGTTAAAAGAAAAGCTGTTGCATCATTTACGTTTTCTATAAACCTTGCAAATACGATTAGTTAGGACTAACCAAGGAAAAACAATATTAACAAGGATTATTCATAAACAGAAAGCACTTCTGATTTGATTCTTCTGGGCAAAAAAATTTCAAAAAAAAATGAGCTCGATATAATTACCGAACTCATTTAATATAATTTGTTATAAACTTGGTTAAAACAATAACTATTGAATTAATTCAAATTGCTTTTTTTGACTAAAAATTACAATACGCCAATTTCGCTTAATACATTATTCATATTGCGAACTGCATCTGCGCTTTTGTTGAATAATTCTTGCTCTTCAGCAGTTAATTTATAATCAACTATAGTTTCCCAACCGTTTTTACCAATAGTTACAGGAACACCTAAACAAATATCTTTTTGTCCGTATTCACCATCTAAAGATACGCAGCAAGGCATCACGCGTTTTTGATCGCGTACTATACTTTCAACCAATAAAGCAGTAGCAGCACCTGGAGCATACCAAGCAGAAGTACCTAATAATTTGGTTAAAGTAGCTCCACCAACCATAGTAGCATCGCTAATTTCTTTCAATTGCTCAGCACTTAAAGTATTTGAAACTGGTACACCATTTAAAGTAGCTAAACGGGTTAAAGGAATCATAGTTGTATCGCCATGACCACCAATAACTGTTCCTTGAATATCGGCTGTTGGTTGGTTTAAAGCTAAACCTAAATAACCTTTAAAACGAGCGCTATCTAATAAACCACCCATACCAATAATTCTGTTTTTAGGTAAGCCTGTAGCTTTTAAAGCTAAGTAAGTCATAGTATCCATTGGGTTAGAAACTACTACTATAATTGCGTTTGGCGAATGTTTTAACACATTTTCAGCAACTGTTTTTACAATATTAGCATTGGTACCAATTAACTCTTCGCGGGTCATACCTGGTTTACGAGGAATACCTGAAGTAATAACTACCACATCTGAATTAGCCGTTTTGCTATAATCGTTTGTAGTTCCACTTACGCGTGTTTTCATGCCTAATAATGAAGTAGTTTGGTAAATGTCTAAAGCTTTACCTTCAGCAAAACCTTCTTTAACATCTAATAAAACTACCTCATCGGCCAATTGGCGATAAGCAATAACATCGGCTGTGGTTGCACCCACCGCACCTGCTCCAATAACTGATACTTTTGTCATGTTGTGTATGTATGAATTTAAATTTTTGAGAATTAATCAGTTTTAAAAACTGCACTGCGAAAATAAAACGATAACACACCAATAAAAATGATTGTTTGCAGTTTTCAAATTAGTAAATTAACATGAACTATTATTTTTAAGCCCAATCGAAAAAATTTCGATTGGGCTTTTTTATGTATTATGGATATGTTTGTGCAACATGAAAACCTTAAAATTTAATTTCATAATACTTGTTTTTTGTGTTAAACCTAAACAAACATGAGATTTAAAACCAAAACCATAATAATATTTTCTATAATAGCTTTCTTTTTATTAGTAGGAGGATTATCTTTTTTAACGGCTTTTATAAGTGATAAATTTGGTCAAAACTATCTATACTTTGGATTTGGTGTCCTTGTATTTATTTCAATAATTTTCCTAATTAAAGATGAAATAAAGGAAACAAAAGGAATGAAAAGGAAAATGAAAGAATACCTAGAAATTGGCAAACTTTTATTTGAAAACAATATGGAAGAATTTGAAACATTCTATAATATAAGTTTTCAAAAAAATAAAATAAAACTTAGTCCAATTGAAATAATTCAAGATTTCTCATCTATAAAAAACCTATCATTAATAGTTGATTCAAATGGCGAAGAAAACGAAGGGGAAGTTAAATCGTTTGTTTCATTATTAATAAATAAAGATATTTCATGGATCAATACCAACAATTTATATGAAGAAAATATTGATAACTCTGAAGATCAATTTTACATTCTAAAACTCTTTAAAGCCATAGATAAAGACTTAGTTGAAGTAAACAAAAAACTACTTTTTTTTGATTTAGGAACTGATTCTTATATTTTCACAGTAACAGATAAAAGAAAATATCATATAATTTGTAAATGCAAAGACTTTCATGGAAGTGAAAAACTAAACTAAATAGTTGAATCTCAAGAATAACTTAATACCTTTAAAATCAAAAAAGCTGACTCAAATTTATGAATAAAAATTATGAAAATCTTTATTCCATTAGCGATGTGGGTTGGGTCGGCAAAAATCCCGAAAGCTTTCGGGATGCGCGTGGAAGCATTTTTTTGCCATGATTTTTTGTTTCTTTTTCATCTAAGGAAAAAGAAAGCAGAAAGACTTTTTGAAGATTAACTAAATATACCATTTACTTATTACTATAGTTCAGAACTACTGCCCTTGTCGCGCGCAACCACCACGGGTAATATTTCCTTCTTGCAATACTATATCTGAATGTAAAAACTGTGCTGCAGCTCTTGAATCTTTTACTTTTCCTGCACTCCGCGTCATCATTTCTATTTCAAAATTTTCTAAAATGCGGTTTCGCAGTCCATCCGCTCTCCAATTAATGGATGGTTTGCAACCTTCAGTTATAGCTCTAGCTAATGCCAATGCATCGAGTAAAGCTTGGTTAGCACCTTGGCCTTTAAACGGACTCATAGGATGCGCAGCATCACCAATTAAAGTAACCGAACCTGCATTTTTAAGCATTTCGGGTTGTAATAATTCTCTATCATACACAGGATAACCCGAAACTTGCGAAGCTTGAGTAGCAGCCACTATTTGCGGTACGGGTGAATGCCATTGTGTAATTCTAACTGCTTCATCTTTTAACGCTTGTGCGCCTTTAGCACTTAAGGTTTTGGCCTGTTCTTCGTCCATAGGAAAACTCAATTGCCACATCACAGAATCGGCAGTATAAGGCATCATATAAATGCGTTCACTTCCATTGGCTGTTTGAAAAACGGTAGCAGAGTCGAGTAAAGTGCTTTCAATACCTTGAAGCGCGCTGAGCGGACAAATACCCAATATTACCATACAGCCTAAATATTGTAATGGCGTAGCTTCATCGCCAATGATAAATTTACGAACGGTACTCCTAATTCCATCAGCACCTACAACTAAATCGGCTGTTACATTTTTTTCAGTTCCATTTTCATTAAAAGTTAGGTTTACCTTATTACCATCTAATGTTCTTATTGCAGTAAGTTGATGTCCCCATTTTATCATTTCAGGGCCACCTAATTGATTTATTAGCGCTTGGCGCAACTCTTGACGAGCAATATGAATATTGTGTATGTTACTTTTACGTGGTAACGCCTCAGGATTTAACTCCAACCATTTGCGCATGCCCCATTCTCCAATAATTTTTCCTTCAGTATTAAAAACCACATGTTTGGTAGAAACTACACCTTGGTTTAAAGATAAAATTCCAAGTCCTGCAATAGCTTTACTAGCTTGTTGCAAAGTAAGTCCATAGCCTTGCGAACGGGCATCAAAACTAGTATCACGCTCAAAAATGGTAAACGAAATACCTCGATGTAAACAAGCTATGGCTAATGCTACACCACCAATACCTCCACCAATAATAGCCACATGAGGATAATCAATTTCATTAGGTTTAGGCGGATGTGCAGATTGTAATAATCCTTTTCCTTGGCATTTAGGGCAGTTTTCTAAATGCGATTTATAGATAACAGCAAAATCAATTTCAGCTAGTTTTGAAGTTGAGTAATGGTCTTTTTTAGGAGTTACTTTAACAAGTCGGTTTTGTTTTCCTTTACCCTCACATTCGTTACAAATTGTCCAATTACTAGCTTGCACGTCCTCCATTGTTATTTAACCTTATTTATTGCTATTAGAATTTGCAAATATAAAAGTTGTTAGAAGTTATTTGCCATTAAGACTTGGTTTAGTAAAAAAATCAGTACAATACAAAAAGTTAGTCAGCTTTAAAATAGAGCACCATAAATTAAAAATATTGGTATTCGTAAACCTGATTAAACTTTAACTTTCCTTTAGCATTATACATTTGGTAGCCATTTGATAATCCAGTAGGTGTATAACCGTAATTAACTGTATTCTTTAATTTTCCTTTTCTAAATGTTGCTACGGTTTTGAAGTTTTTATTTTCATAAGTATAAACATACTTGCGTGTTTCTTTATCGTTTTTATCAAAATAAATATCTTCTATTTGCATGCTATCTTTACTAAATTTGGCAATTCTACGCGATGCATTTCCTTTGTTATCATGACCTTCGTATATTTCTATATAGGAACTATCGGCATTATAAGTTCTTTTTTTACAAATATTTTGTTGTGTAACTTTTTTCTCCACAACTCCTGTATGTTCGCAAGTATAATTATAAACCTTTTTCAATTTTCCATTTCTATAATAACGCGATTCTTCTCTGCTTCCATTTTCAAAATATTTGTATTCGTATTTGATGGTTTCTTTACCCTTTTTATTAAACCAAGAATTACTAATTATTTTACCTTTTTCGTTGTAATTATATTTACCAACGCTTGTTAGTTTATGTTTTCTATTGTAATAATTTATTTCAACCAATAAACCTTTATCATCAAATTTGTTTATTGTAAAAAAAGTATCCTTTTTATAAACCGAAAAAGCTTTATCGTATTTAAAACTATCAATTAAATGATAATAGTGAGATGAAGTTAAAACTCCTTTTTTATTAAAATAATTATATTGATACCTAACTCCATTTTTATTAATTAAATAACTTATGCTGCGTTTTACACTGTTGGTTTTTGGGTCAAGCATTTTCATATCAACTTGCTTAACTCCAATTTTTTGATAACTAGGAGTGGAAAAAAGACGATTGCTCGACATAGTGTAATCATATTCATAGAAATCAATATTAGACCTAAAGAATTGAGCATTGGCAATAGTATTTACCATAATGGCTAAGATAACAATTGTAATTTTTTTCATCATAAAGTTATTAAGCTAAAACGTTCAATTACTAAATTTAGTATTATTATAATATATCACCCAACTGAGGACGAATAACTATCTCTTCAACCACTGCACTTTTCGACAAAGTAAAAATATTCCAAATAGCTTCAGCAATATCTTTAGATTCTACGAATCTACTTTCAGGTAAATCAGTACCATTCCAACTGTCAGTTAAAGTAGCTCCGGGTATCACTGCAGTTACTTTTACATCATGTTCTTTAAGTTCCTCTCTTAACACTTTTGTCATGCCAAGCATTGCAAATTTACTAATGCAATAACTACCACCATTAGGATAAGCAGTAATACTTGCTGTACTACAAATATTGAAAATATATCCATATTTTCTTTTTTTCATTGTTGGTACTATTTCTCTGGTTAAATGGTAAGCACTTGCCAAATTAGTATTTATTTGTGTTTCAAAAGCACCGTCATTTTCATCCAAAATAGTTCCAGGAATAAAAACTCCTGCATTATTAATCAATATATCAACTGTTTCAAATTCGGTTAACACATCGCTAGCAAAAGCTTGAACAGCTACCTTATCACTAACATCAACCGATGCTAATAAAAAACGTTGATTTTCATATTTATTCCAAAGCTCCGCCTTAAAAGTATTCAGCTCTTTTTCATTACGCGCACAACCAGCTACATTAAATCCTTCTTCGGCAAATAATTCGGCCAATGCACGTCCTATTCCCTTTGTAATTCCTGTAATTAAAACCGTTTTTCTCACTCTTTTAATTGTTTAGTATTTTATAATTTTATACTTAAAATTCTTATTTCCAATAGATATATTTAAAATATATAACCCAGGATTAAATCCGATAGGACTTATATTCGTTGATTCAAATTGATTATCAAAAAACATAATTTCCTTACCCTGAATATCCGTAACCGAAACTTTGTATTTTTGACTACTTGGTATTTGAATAGTTAAAAACTCATTTGCGTTGGAAAAACCTATTGTATTTGTAATCTTTATAAAATTTCCATTTAATAAATCTTCAGCTGAAAGACCATTAATTATTTTTCTGTTTACAAATGAATTTTTAATGGAGCCATAATGGTATTTATTAAATAATATACTGTCGGCCTGAATAAACATATTTGCAAATTGAGGAATTGTCATATTGGTTTGTAAAGAAGCCATTGCTGTGAGTAATAAGGTTACGGTAGTATCAATTCCAATCTCTTCAGCAATGTCAGTAACTGCCCCACTCCAAATATTTCCCAAAGAATATCTTTGTAAAACAAAATCATTCAAATAATTTTTGGTATTTAATGTGTTTCTTCCATTCCATGATTCATTTCCATCCCAATTAAAAACTTTTCGCCAATTATAATCACTTAGTTTTCTTGAATAAAGAACTGCCATAATATCTGCATTACCTTCATCTATTCCTATTCGCTCTTCCCCATCGATTGTGTTGGGTGCTATGTAAAATGCAACAGCGTGCGTATACTCATGAGTAATTACATCGGCATCTTCTGCATCAGGAATACCACCAATTCCTAACAAAATATAGGGGTTTTCAGTCGAAAACTCAAATCTTGAATCTTCTCCAAAATCACCTAATGGATCAACCCACAATTGATTTTGCAAATTAGTAAAACCTAAACTTTGGATATACTTTTGATATTGGTTGATATGGTATAAAGCCATTTCTTGTTTAAAGATATTGGTATTACGTGTTACAACCAAACTATCCTTATGGCTAACCGCAAAGGGTTCCGCTATAGGGCCTAATATATCCTTAACTAATACATAATCATTTTCAGCAACAAAATTTCCAATACTATCTAATTTCAGATTTAGTATTAAATTTTTTCGTTCGTTATTAAGCGATGGAGTATCTAGTTTATTGTAATTTAAGTAAGGTGCCACATATTGGCTTCGTGCCGTAGTTAGAGGATCCGGATTAAAAATTTTCACCAAAGCATTGGTATCTTTTCCTGCTCTTAAACTTTTTACATTTTCAAAAAGCAATTGATTATCAACATCAAAATACTGCTCTTTATTTCCTATAATTTGTTTATTAGCAACTACTAATTTAACACCATTAAATGCCCAAATTTGATTGGCAGCAATTGCTGATGTAGGTAAGTTAATATTACGCAAATCAACTAAATCGTTCACTATATTAATTACTTGTCCATAATTATTTATAGCAATCTTTACATTTGATTGATAAACTTTTGAGCCCAAATAGGTTTGAGTAAATTGATAATGCGTACCAACTAAACTTTGATAAGTATGAACCAATTCTAAATCAACATTGCTTAGTTTTAGTTCAGTTAAATTATCCAACAAATATTGCTTTGCTAATTGGCTTAAATCTATATTTTGCTTTGCTAATTCAAACTTACTATTAGCTAAAACCAAAGAAGCATTAGCCATTATCAATTGGGCCTTTTTATTTTTAAAGTAATTAACAAACTCAGTATTTTGAGCTTGCACTATTTGACCGATCAATAAACCTAAAACAATGGCTAATTTTTTCATAGGGTTTGTATAAATTTAATTTCTGTAATGCCGGCATCTTTTAGTTGCTTCTTTACATCATCTGCTTTTTGTTTTCTAACTTCAAATATAAAGCAGTTTGTATTTAAATAATCATTAGGATAAACCTTAATGCCATTATTTTTACCAACCTTGTACAATTGATTGTGCAAAATAAATTCGGCCTCCACTTGATATTGCTCAATCACTTGTTTTTCAACCACATTTGCATTTAACAAAGCAGCAACTCCAGCTTCATGGTAAGCATTAATTAAACCAGGAACACCTAATAACTTTCCGCCAAAATACCTAACCACCACTACCATTACATTGGTTATATCTTTTTGCAAAATAGCTCTTAAAATAGGCTTTCCGGCAGTATTTGCAGGTTCTCTATCATCGGTACTTTTTTGAAACTCTTTACCAGCGCCTAATATCATAGCCCAACAATGATGATTGGCTTGAGGATGTTCTTTTTTAAGTTGTTTTACAATTTCTTTTCCTTCATCCTCCGTTTTTATTGGATAAACAAAACCCAAAAACTTACTGCCTTTGTCCTTAAACTCACCTGTGGCAGCATGGGTTATGGTTAAATAAGTATCGGTAAATAACATATTGGATTTTTAAAATTGTAACGAAATTAAAGCAATGGCAATTAACGATAATGTTAGGCCGATTATGTTTTTAGTATTGAGTTTTTCTTTAAAAAATAATACCGAAACCAAAGTACTTGCCGCCACAATACCAATATTATTAATTGGAAAAATAGTAGCACTAGCAGTAGGAAAATAGCTCAAAGTTTTTACTAAAAATAACATACTAAAATAATTAGGAATCCCTAAAAACATACCCCAATACACATTTTTAAACGCTACTTTTTCGTTTTTAAAAACTACTAAATAAGTTAAAAACAAAGCACCTAAAACAAATGCAATACTAAAAACTGTAGTAATTACATAAGCCTCGCTAACTGCTGGAATAAAGCGTTTTTGAATTAAATTTAAAGTAGTATCAATAATGCCGCTACCAATAAAAACAATGGCTGGCAATATCCAAATATTTTTTGTTTTGGTTGAGCCATCGTTATGTTTTTGACTTATAAAATAAACAGCTAATAATGACAATGCAATACCTGCAATTTGAAAAACCGTTAAACTTTCGTTAAAAAACAACAAGGCAAAAACGATTGGAACTACTACCGAAAGTTTGGCCGAAACCATACTTACTGAAACTCCCATTTTCTGACTGGTTTGGCCAATGGCAAAAAATATACTTATGAAAAGAAAACCTAATAATAGCGTGTATGGAAACCAAGGTTGATTATAAAAATCAGTAGTAATTACGGGCGTTTCGTTTGTGATTAAATTACCTAAAACAGCACAGGTTATATAATTAAAAATAATGCCCTGTAATGTATTTACACCTACACGTTCAAAAATCTTAAAAAAACTTACCGTAATGGTGGAAGCTATAATGCTTAAAATTAAAAATATCATTTAGTAAATTGTATAATTAATGAGCAGCTAGAAGCACTTGCATATTAATGCCATCTATATCTTCTTGCTGTATTTTATTACCATAAATTAAAGGTGCTTTTATACCATCGTTTATAGTTTTAGGCGATGAAAACACAATAGCTTCATCCCAAATTTTACTTGCTATAACTGCATCTAAAAACAGAGAACCTCCTTCTATAACCAAACTTTGAATGTTTAGTTTATATAAATGATTTAACATTTCATCTAGCCAATTTTTAGTAAAATCAAGCTGAATAAAAGTTAAATTTTCTTCCTTTGGTTTTTGTTTTTGTGTGAACACGACTGTTGGTGTGCTTTTATCAAATAATTTTAAATCAGCTGGCAAACGCAAATTTTTATCTAACAAAACCCTAACTGGATTTCGACCAGGCCATTCTCGAGCATTTAACGCTGGATTATCGAACAATGCGGTATTGGTAGCCACCATAATGGCATCTTCTTGAGTACGCCATTTATGAACCAATTTTTGAACTATCCTATCTGTTATATGTCTTTGATTTTCAAAATCTTCTGCACTTAGCTTAGTAGCATCAGGAGCAATATATCCGTTACAAGTTTGGGCCCATTTTAAAATTACATAAGGCTTAAGTTGGGTTACAAATTTTATAAAACGTCTGTTTAAAAATTTACATTCATTTTCTAATACTCCAACGGTAACTTCAATTCCCGCATCTCGTAGTTTTTTTACACCATTTCCTGCTACCTTATCGTAAGGGTCAACCATACCAACTACAACATTTTTTAACTGATGAGTTACCAATAAATCGGCACAAGGAGGTGTTTTTCCAAAATGATTACAAGGCTCTAAGTTTACATACAAAATAGCATCTTTCAATAAACTTTTATCTTTAACTGACTGAATAGCATTCACTTCGGCATGAGCTTGCCCAAATTGTTGGTGCCAACCTTCTCCAATAATCGTTTGATTATGAACAATTACGCAGCCAACCAAAGGATTGGGAGATACTGAACCAGCTCCATTTAGCGCCAATTGAATACAACGCTGCATATAAATTTTATGTGTTTCCAAAAGTTCTACGTTTACTAATATTTTGTATATCCATAAATTAAATAAAAAAAATAAACATAAAAAAACCCCACCAAAAGGTGAGGTTAATTTAAAAATCCGGCAACAACATACTTTTCCAGGTTTTACCCCAGTATCATCTGCGCAATTGAGCTTAACTTCTCTGTTCGGAATGGGAAGAGGTGGACATCAACGCTATAATCACCAAAAATATCTTATAAGTTCATAATACATTAAGTATTTGACATAAATTGAAAAAAAACAAGTTACAACTAACCACAACTATTACTAGAATATTGTAATTTTTTATTGTTTAAGTCTACGGGTAATTAGTATTGCTCAACTATGATGTTACCATCTTTACATTTACAACCTATCAACGTAGTAGTCTTCTACGACCCTTAAAGGAAGTCTCATCTTGAGGTAAGTTTCGTGCTTAGATGCTTTCAGCGCTTATCTTGTCCGTACATAGCTACTCTGCACTGCAGCTGGCGCCACAACAGATACACCAGAGGTACGTCCAACCCGGTCCTCTCGTACTAAGGTCAGATCCTCTCAAACTTCCAACGATCACATCAGATAGGGACCGAACTGTCTCACGACGTTCTGAACCCAGCTCGCGTGCCACTTTAAT
>CANHVU010000024.1 GCA_947464275.1 Bacteroidota bacterium | reverse complement strand
TATTGGAGTTATATACAGACCGACTTTCTTTAGACCATCAATGACAAACAAATTTGTATATGAACATTTAATCAGCATTGACTTTGCTTGGAAAATAAGACTAAAGAAATAATTACGGCTGGTAACACGGGTTTTGCGTTAGGCGGGGTGACGTGCAAACTTGGAGCTTTGTGCTTCTACTCAAGTTCAGTGCTAGTTGACAGTTTTGTGCTCCGAAACCCGCCCGAACGCAAAGCCCCAAAACGTTATTGACTTCCAAAATACCAGTATCAAGCTTTTATATTTTGCAACTTACTCCGCACTCCACATTCCGAAATCCGAACTTCAAGCTTAACATTTCGCACTTCGTTATTTGATTATTATCAACTCCAGTTCAATTGTTTTTAGGTATTTTTACCAAAAATATTTAACACAAATGCAAGAAAAAATTACAATTGTAGGTGGTGGTCTTTCGGGTTCATTATTAGCTATATACATGGCAAAACGTGGTTTTGAGGTGAGCCTTTTTGAGCGCAGACCCGATATGCGTAAAAACAAAATTTATGCTGGTAAATCAATCAATTTGGCATTGTCAACTCGTGGTTTAAATGCACTGTCTAAAATTGGTTTAGATACCGAAATATTAAACGATGCCATTCCTATGGCTGGCCGCATGATGCATAGTGTAAAAGGCGAACTTACTTATCAGCCTTATGGTAAAGAAGGACAAGCCATTAACTCAGTATCGCGCGGCAGGTTAAATACCAAATTAGTAGAACTAGCCGATGAATACCCAAACATTACCATTTACTTTAATGCCAAATGTGTGGATGTAGATTTAACCAAAAACTTGTGTGTTTTTGAAATGGAAGATGGCAGTAAAAAAGAAGTTTGGAGCGATAGAATTATAGGAACTGATGGTGCTTTTGCAGCTACTCGTGGTAAAATGCAAATGGGCGATAGGTTTAATTACTCGCAAAATTACTTACATGTAGGTTATAAAGAATTGGTTATTCCTGCGGGTCCTAATGCTGAGTTTTTAATGGAAAAAGAAGCCTTACATATTTGGCCTCGTGGCTCGTATATGATGATAGCTTTACCAAATCCGGCAGGCGATTTTACGTGTACTTTGTTTATGCCTTTTGAAGGCGAATATGGTTTTGCTAATTTAGATACCAAGGAAAAAGTGGTTGAATTTTTCAATACCAATTTCTCTGATGCAGTAGCATTAATGCCAACCTTGGCCGAAGATTTTTTTACCAATCCAACTTCAAGTTTGGTAACTGTTAAATGTTATCCTTGGGTAAAAGAAGATAAATTGGCTTTAATGGGCGATGCTGCTCATGCCATTGTTCCGTTTTATGGACAAGGTATGAACTGTAGTTTTGAAGATGTGGTAGTTTTTGATGAGTGTGTAGAAAAATATTTTCCTAATTGGACAAAAGTATTTGACGAATACCAAAAATTACGCAAACCAAATGCTGATGCCATAGCCGATTTAGCCGTTCAAAATTATTACGAAATGGCCGATAAAGTGGGCGATAAAGAGTTTTTACATAAAAAACATATTGAGCACGATTTAAGCGATTTATATCCTGAAAAATACAAATCGCAATATGAGTTAACTACTTTTAGTTTATCATCGTATAGTTATGCTTTAAACCAAGGTAAGAAAAACGAAGCTTTGATAGACCGCATCATAGCTGATAAAGCCGAAGACAAAATAAAAGATGCCGCCTACATGGATACCTTGTGGCATTTATTAGCATAATTTGTTTTTATGAATAGCTATCGGGTTTGCTATGATGAATATCCTGTAACAAATGTCATTGCGATCGAAGAGAAGCAATCTCAAGCGAGAAAATTGTATTTTATAACTTGAGATTGCTTCGTACCTCGCAATGACGCATATTTCCGCACCTTGCTATGAAGAAGATTTTGTAACAAACCTCATTGCAATCGGAGAGAAGCAATCCCAAGCGAGAAAATTGTATTTTATAACCTTAGTTTGCTTCGTACCTCGCAATGACGAATACTTCCGCACCTTGCTCAAAAATAAAGCTTTCCTGACCGATATTTATCTGACTTGCAATTACGAATATCCTGTAACTAACGTCATTGCGATCGAAGAGAAGCAATCTCAAGCGAGAGAAATTGTACTTTAAACTTGAGATTGCTTTCCCGCTTTGGCTGGACAGGCTTTGCCTTACAATGAAGCTCTCAATTAAAATTTTTTGTAATCATGCCGATTGCGTTAAATATTTTTACTTTTGTAACCAATATGAAAAAAACACTTTTTGTACTCACCATATTGCTTTGCCAAAAAGCATTTGCGCAAAATTTTACAGCCGAAAAATTGGCTATTTCTCAATTATTAATAAAACAACAAGCTGCTTGGAATAATGGTAATATTGAAGGCTTCATGGCTCCTTATTGGTTTAGCGATAGTCTTCAATTTATTGGTAAAAAAGGGATTACTTTTGGTTGGCAAAACACCTTAGATAATTATAAAAAATCGTACCCTGATACTTCGGCTATGGGGCAGTTAACTTTCGAAATTGTTAAAATTGATGTATTGGCTAAAAACAATGCATTTGTTATAGGAAAATGGTTTTTAAATCGCCAGGCAGGTAAAGGAAATTTAGGAGGTTATTTTACTTTATTACTTAAAAAAATGAAAGGTAAATGGGTTATCGTTTCCGATCATTCATCATAAAAAATTTTGTGATATTTTAAATTAAAGTGCTAGTTATTATTTTAGAATCAGTGATCTTAAAGAAAAAACCATTTTTACCATTTTGACATTGTATTTGTTTCTTCATACTTTTTGCATCGCCCAAAAAGTATGCAAAAACGCTAGACAATAAAAAGCTACCTGCCCACAAGGCCTGAAGCACGGCTCGCTTTATTGTCAGCCCAACGCTCGCCATATTTTTTACATTCTAGTAAATAATTGGCACTACCTTTTGTTAAATTATTAGCAATATCTATCATTCATGTCTAATATATTAATTTAATGAATTTATACTTAAAGAAGCAAATTAAAAGCTCCATAGGAGCGATATTATTGTAATGAAAATAAATACAATCAGGATTTAAGCCCTTTCGGGGCGATACTTACTAATTAACCAATGCATTAACGAAGATTGTTGTAGAATATTGCTTTAGTTTAAACCACATAGAACATAGAAAAATAGTTTTAAATTATTCGTCTATTTTCTATGTGGTTTATATGTTTTTACGCAAAAATAATTAAGAATAAGATTGGAAAAATAATACCTGCTAAAGCCAATTTCCAACCTCTTTCCTTAAACGATAATCGGCCTTTCGGAATTATAATAATACCTGTAATGGCAATAGTAACCAACGATAATCCAAAAATATCAGAATAATAAATCCACCAATTAGAAGTATTTTTATGCAAAGTCATCATTTGGCTAATTAAAGGTGTTTTGTTAAAAGCTATTATTTCGCCTTTGCCGCTAGCCATTTCTATTTCTACTTCATGGTTTTCGGCTATTATTTTCAGCTTGCCTTTGCGTACAAAATGTTTCTTCACTTTATCCTTAATGCCCAGTTCTGTATTTAAATAATTTTTTACGTAATCTTCCGTAATCGAATCTTCTTTGGGCAGTTGTTTTTGAATTTCGGTAATGTTTAAAGTATATTTTTCGGGGTGCCAGCTATCGCGGTGGTTCATCATAATGCCCGATAAGGCAAACGATAAAATAAGTCCTACATAAAAATAACCTAAATCTCGGTGTATGGCTCTACTTGTTAACTTCATTGCTATATGTTAAAATGTTAATCCTACTTGTACTGAATAATTAATGGGGGCAATTGGATTTAAGCTGTTATCGTCATGAATATTATAACTCATTTCGTTTAATACATTGGCTAATTTCCCATTCAATCTCCAATTTTTATACTTGTAACCTGCCACTAAATCTAATACAAAATAATCGTTTACCGGAATTAATCTATAAATATCGTTAGCTACTGTTAATCTGGTAGAGCGGCCAGCAAAGCGCTTTCCAAAATACTGACTAATTAAGCCAACGTTTAAGTTTTTTAGTTTGCCTTTGGCAATTTCGTAATTAATACTTGCATTAGCTGTGTGGTTTGGATTATAGCGCAATTCGCTACCAACTATAAAAGTATTGCTTTTGGTATAAGTAGTTTGGTTATAGCTGTATCCTGCCATTATAGAAAGGCCTTTTATGGGTTTATATGTACCATCTATTTCAATACCTTTACTTTCTGTTTCGCCAGCTAGTTCTTTAATATTATTATTGGTATTTCCATTTAATAATGATGTTTGAGCCAAGTTGCTATTTATAATTAAATATACTGTAGCGTTTAGTTGCATTTTTCCATTTAAAAAGCGGTTTTTTACACCTACTTCATATTGGTCTATAATGGATGGTTTTATTGCATTTCCGTTAATATCTACACCAGTATTTAAAGCAAACGAGTTAGAGTAACTACTAAAAATAGTATGGTTAATGGTTGGTTGTAAAATAATGCCAACTTTGGGCGAAAATGGCTTGTCAAAAGTTTCGGTATTTACTGTTTTATTAGTCGAATAGGTTAATACTTCTGATTGGCTTTGAACATAATTATACCTGCCGCCAATAAATATTTTTAAATATTTAGGAAAACTAATT
Source organism: Bacteroidota bacterium (assembly GCA_947464275.1). Lineage (GTDB taxonomy): Bacteria > Bacteroidota > Bacteroidia > UKL13-3 > UKL13-3 > JAAFJM01. The sequence continues at coordinate 46,239 of CANHVU010000024.1, read as the reverse complement.
AAGTTTTGCGCATACACACCAAAACGATTGATTAGAGTTTTGGTCAATGTGTTTTTAGTTAAATTAGGTGCGTTGGTTTCATTATTGGCATTGTATTCGTTGTAAATATTTATAGAGTCGTAATTGGCAAAGTTGTTATAAGCAGTAGTTTGAGTAGTAAATTGTTCTGCATCGGTACCTATTAACACTTTATGGGTTATTCTGCCAGTTTTAAATAATACATTGGCATCTATTTGTTGGATGGTGTAATCATCGCCAACCTCCGATTTTTGTATACTACGTTTCCAATTTCCATTAGCTAATACTGTTGTAGAGCTTGGTCTTGCATTGGCAAATAACTCAGTGTCGTAATTTCTATAACCTACTAAAGCGCTTAAATCCCATCTTTTGTTAAGACTAATATTGTATTTAGCCGATAAAAATGATTGGTTAGCATTATACCTTCCCCAACTTACGCCTGTAAATCTTCCTCTTGGCAAATCAACTATTTGGTAATTAATAATACCTGCTCCAAAATCAGGAACGGTGCTACTTTTGGTAAAATCGCCTTCAATTAATAAGGTTGATTTTGGGTTTAATTTAAACAATAACGATGGATTGATGTAAAACGAATTACTTTCTACATATTTTCTAAAACTATTACCCTGTTGGTAAGATGAATTTAACCTAAATGCAATGGTTTTCCTTTTATTTAAAGGTCCAAATACATCAATTTGAGGTTTGAAATTATTGAAGCTAGCGTAGGTAAAATCTATATTTCCGCCAAATTCAAATTTGGGTTTTTTAGTAATAATGTTCAATACACCTCCAGGAGCTACATTTCCATATTCAATAGCAGTATTACCTTTTAATACTTCTATTTTATCAATTCCGCTCATTTCTATTTTCATTCCATTAAAAAAGCGGATACCATTTTTAAAAGTATTGGTTGATGAAATATTTGAACCTCTTGATGCAATTTCCTCTTGATATCCTCCTGTGTTTCCCATTATATAAACACCATTTACATTCTTGAGCACATCAGTTAAATTACTAATTTGTTGCTGTTGCAATGTTTTTCCATCTAAAATGGTAATGGCTTGTGGTAAATCCATTTCAGTAATACCGTTTTTCGATATTTTGGGTGTTTTTAAAATAGAACCTTCAATGGTAACCTCTTGTAAAACATTGTTTTGTGCAGTATCTTTTTTGTTTTTTTGTGCCAAAGCACAAACCGACATCAGGACTAAAATTGGTAAAATTATTACTCTCATATTTGCTATTTAGAATTGTTATAAATAATGGCAAATATATTTTATTTAGATTTGGTCTAAATAAAAATAGGGTGATATTTATCAAAAATTAATCTAATATTAGTTGCTATTAATTTTGATAATTATCTGAATTGCATAATACGCTGATAAGTAATTGTTTGTGGGTTTAATAAAATTATAAAGTGAAACTTTGGTGAATTTAATAAATTAACAAGCTATCCCTTTAATTTAGGGATTCTCTTAGAAATATTCTTTTTGAATTAGGTTTAGATTTAATCATAATAAGTTAAATAATGAAAATACAATTAGGAATTTTTATTCACTTTTCACTTTTAAAATAAACAAAAAAGTGCCATAGTTTAAATCTTTGCCTAACAATAAATATTGGTACATTATTTAAATTTTAGGTTTAAATTAGTACTTTCGCTCTCTATGTTTATTGAACCTCGCGCGCATACCGATAAAAGAAAAGGCTGGATTGAAGTAGTTTGTGGCTCTATGTTCTCGGGGAAAACCGAAGAATTAATTCGTAGATTAAATAGGGCAAAAATTGCTAACCTTCAGGTTGAAATTTTTAAACCATCGGTTGATACACGCTATGATGAAATAGAGGTTGTGTCACATAATAAAAATTCTATTCACTCTACTCCAGTGGCTTCATCGCTTAATATTTTATTGATGTGTGGCGAAGCCAATGTAATTGGAATTGATGAGGCACAATTTTTTGATCAAGAATTGGTTTTTGTATGCGAAAAATTAGCAGAACAAGGTGTAAGGGTAATAGTAGCAGGATTAGATATGGATTATTTAGGTAAGCCATTTGGACCAATGCCTGCATTAATGGCTATAGCCGAATACGTTACTAAAGTTCACGCCATTTGTATGGTTTGTGGCGACATAGCAACACATAGTTACCGAAAAATAAATAATGATAGTTTGGTTATGTTAGGCGAACACGATACTTACGAAGCTAGATGCCGCTTTTGCTTTAACGATGGTATGAAACAACAAAATGGATAGCATTTAGTTATTGTCTATAAAGTAAATTGTACTTTGATGTCAGTTACGTTATAGTAAACACTTTTATCTATTCTTCAGTAAATGGGTCGTCTTTTCCTCCTGGTTTAGTTTCTGGTTTAAACTTATCACAATCTAACTCCAGTGTTAACTCAGATTTAGGTTCAGACCAATAAGGAACAACTTCAGCTAGTTTCTGGGCTTGTACCGCTTTCATATAATTTCCAAAAATAGGCATTGCCATTGCCGAGCCACTTCCTAAATCCATACTTCTAAAATGAATCGCTCTATCCTCAAACCCTGTCCAAATCCCAGTGGTTAAGGTAGGTGTAATTCCTATGAACCAACCATCACTATAATTTTGTGTAGTTCCTGTTTTACCTCCAACAGCGCCTTGCACACCATATTGATATTTAACCTTAGCTGCAGTTCCATGTGCAGTAACTTTTTCAAGCATTTTACACATTACATAACTTGTTTGCTCGTTCAATGCTTCTCTGCTTTCTACCTTAGGTTCATATATGATATTTCCATTTTTGTCGGTAATTTTAAGCAAATAATTAGGTTTAATCCAAACACCTTTATTGGCAAAAGTGCTAAAAGCTCCAGTCATTTCAAAAACCGAAATATCAGCAGTTCCTAAAGCTGTTGCTGGATAAGGTCCCATAGGACTTTCAACGCCCATTTTTTTTGCAATATTAATTACTTGTTTTATGGCATCGGAGCCAAGACTTTTTAACACATTCAATGCAATCAAATTTACTGAAAATTGTAAACCTCTGAACATTGTCATATCGCCCGTAGTATATTGTTCATCGGCATTTCCTGGTTTGTAATCAGGGTAACCTTCAAATTGAACTGGTTTATTAGGAAAAATGGTACAAGGTGAAACACCATTATCAACTGCTAATGTATAAACAAATGGTTTAAAAGTAGAACCAACTTGACGTTTAGAATTTTGGTTCACATGGTCGTATTTAAAATATTTATAATTATTTCCGCCTACCCAAGCCTTAACCTGGCCTGTTCTCGGGTCCATACTCATCATACCACATTGCATAAAATACTTGTAATATTTTAAACTGTCTAATGGGGTCATCATCGTATCAATTTCGCCACGTGCACTACTGTATACTTTCATTTTCACAACAGTGTTAAATTGTTCATCAATTTCGGTTTTTGATAAATTTTGTTCTTTGCAAAGCTTATATCTATCGCTACGTTTCATTGCCATTTCTAAAAGCTCTTTGTGAGAGCCCCATGGCTCTCTGCCTTTCCAATGTGCATAGAATTTTTTTTGCATTGTTGCCAAATGTTCATTTACTGCTAATTCTGCTTGCGCTTGCATTTTTGCATTAATGGTGGTATAAATTTTCAATCCATCTTTGTATAAATTAAAACCATTTTCTTCCGCCCATTCCATTAATTCAATGCGTAAATGCTCTCTAAAATAGGTTGCTAAACCTTCATTGTGGTCATCTTCTTGATAGTTTAATTTTATTGCTTCATTTTTAAACTTTCTTGCCTCATTTTCGGTTAAATAACCATTTTTTAGCATTTGATTTAAAACTGTATTTCTTCTGTTTAATGCGCTAGCAGGATTTCTATTAGGATTAAACTTGGTAATTCCTTTTAGCATACCAACCAAAAGAGCTGCTTCTGGTGCGTTTAATTCTTTTGGTGTTTTGCCAAAAAAAACTTTTGAAGCGCTTCTAATACCAAAGGCGTTTCCTCCAAACTCAACCGTATTAAAATACATAGTTAATATTTCCTGTTTGGTGTATCGCTGTTCAATTCTAATAGCCGTTATCCACTCTTGTAGTTTTGTTATTACTTTTTGATGGATATGCTTGAAGCGCTTGCGTGGAAATAAATTTTTAGCAAGTTGTTGAGTAATAGTACTTCCTCCTTGCCTGCGGCCAATTAAATTATAGGCTATAATGGTAAATAAACGGTTATTATCGATTCCACTATGTTCATAAAAACGGATGTCTTCGGTGGCGATTAGTGCATTTAATAATTGTGGACTTAACTCTTCAAAATTTGCATTACTTCTATTTTGTAAAAAGTACTTTCCCATTAATACTCCATCGCTACTATAAACTTCGCTTGCTAGTAATGTTTTTGGGTTTTCCAACTCTTCCAATGGAGGAAGTTTGTATGAGGTAGGAACCCAGTCTTTCCATAGAATTGTTATTAATAGTGATAAAATAAAAATACCACTAAAGGCAAAAATCCAAAGCCATTTAATGTATTTGTTATATTTCTTATCAAATATTTGATTTATTAAACTCATTCTAATGTTTCTCTTGTAATTTTTTGTAAAAATTGTAATATTTATCCATTTGTTTGTCGCGCATTACATTTTTGTAATTTGTAATTGATATAACAAAATCTAGATAAGGCTGATTAACTTTTAGTTTTGATGTAATTACATTATTGGCAACAATTCCTTTATAGTAATCTTCGGCTTTTTTCTGATTTGGAAACTCTCTGATCAAAATATATTGATAGCCTTCATTTCCCATTAAAGCATTAACTTTTAAGTTGTCTTGCGATGCGTAGGCTTCATTATAAGAATATAGTTTTTCAACAAATTCAGTATAATTGGCTTTAGCATCTTTAACAGCAAAAATATAATAGTATTTATCATTTGCATCCATATTATATTCTGCTACAATAGAATCCTTTTTCTGAGCAATCGTAGCTTCTTTAGCTTTATTTAAAATGGCTAAAATTTCATCTGCTTTTAAAGCTACATCAGTTTTGGGAAACTCTTTTGATACTGATAACAAGGCTAGTTTATATTCTTCTATCTTACTTGTTTTGCCAATTGCTAATGCATTTATAAGTTCAAATTTAGGTCGTAATAAATTACCTGGATATTTCTTATCAACTTGAACTTTTAAATCAAAAACAGTTTGATAATTACCTAATTTAAATGCGTTAAAAACGCTATCATATAAAACCACAAGGTCCTTATTTGCATCTGTACTAGCTGTATTTATTGGTTTCCCCAAAAGTAATAGCGCATAAGTGTTATTTGGATAATTATTCAATAGGTCATCTTTATACTTACTTGCATTTTTTGATTCTTTATTTTCTATATGACTTTTATGTAAATAATACCAAGTTTCTGGCTCATATTCACTATTGGGGAATTTGCTTTGCAATAAGTTAAAATAAGTAATTGCTTCCTTGTAATTTTTTATTTTGCTATAATATATAGTACCAATATTATGTAATGCCTCCAACATATTTAAATTAGAGTTTTCAATTGCTTGATTACTGTAAGGTATATTTTTAATCCATGCATCTTTATTTTTATCTCCAAATATATCTGCTTGCTTTTCTGAATCCTTATTTGAAGCTAATTCATCCTTATTTTTTTCTTTAGGAGTATCCTTCGGTTTTACATTTTCGCCTTCATCAGTGGAGTCCTTTTCCGAATTTGGTTTACTTGGTTTTTCTTTTTGTGATAAACGCCAATAATCTTCATTTAACCTGTTTCCCCATTTACGCGAATTAAAAAACTCATTAGCACCAGAGTTGCTCAAATTGGTGTTGTAAAAATACCATTGTGAGCCGTTGGCAGAATTGTCAAAAGCCACAGGAGCATTTGTATTATTGGCATTTTGATTTTGATTGGCAGCAATACTATTTTCAATTATTTTTTGGTTTTTTGCAGCCTTAATTTCTAGTTCTTTCTTTTTATTGTCGGCTAAAATCCATTCGTCAACTTTCTTACTTAAATCTTTTTTACTTAATTTACTGAGCATTTGTAAACTATCTTCTGTTTCGTAAACAGTTAAATTATTAATTAAATCATTAAGTACATTTTTAGTACCAATAATTATTTGATAATTTTTTTCATTCTTGTCAAAAGTACTTGCCGTTGTATCATAGTAGGCTTTAGCAAACTTATACTCTTTTAAATCAAAATATAACTTGGCTAATTCGTAACATGATTTGGCTTTTTGGTTGGCAGCAGAAGCTGAATTTTGAATTGATTTTTTAAATGATATTATAGCTGGTTGATAATTTTTTTGTAATAATTCTAATTTACCTAGCTCAAAATAAATTTGACCTAAATAATCAGTATTTTTATCATCTTTTGCCATTTTTTTCAAGCTCTTACGAACCATGTTGACAGCTTTTTTATCATTGATATTGTAAAGTCTTGTAATGTTAATATTGGCATTGAATGCAAATTCATAGCTAGGAACTAAACTAATTACTTTATTAAAATTATAAATGGCATTGATATTATCATTTGCTAATGAATATAATTGACCCAAAATAAATCTGTATCTTATTTTTTGGTCTTTGTTTAAACTTCCTTCGGCAAATACTTTATTCAGGTTTTCAATTGCCGATTTGTATTTTTCAAGTTTAATATTCACATCAGCTGCTGTTAAATATACTTCCGTTATATCTTTTTTATCAATATTCTTACTTGATAAAACCAAACCAATCACAGCTTCTGCTTCCATTGGTTTTCCTAGTCCCATATATGATTTAGCAATCCAAGCAGTGCTTAAATTTTTATATTCAAGTGGGTATTTACTAATCATGTACTGCATTGCCTCTTGACATGCATAATAATCCCGTTTAAAAAAATGTGTTTTTGCTATAGCAAACCAAGCTTCATCAGTATATGATCCTACTTTATGCAACTGAATTGTTCCTGAAAACTTTTTCATTGCTTCATCTAAAATATTTAAGACACCTTTTGCAGCTGCATCATTGCCGTATGGGAAAATAGCTAGTATATTATTAAAATCGTTTACATGGCCTTTGTTTAATACCTCAATAGCGTCATTTAATTTTTGTTCTCCATTGAAATAAATATTATAATGACCCACCAAACTGTGCCATTTTTTATTCAGCCATTTTTCTTTATTAGGATTACAAGCATATACAATTAACATACTTAAAAGCAGTATTGTCAAGCCCTTTACAAAATTTCTATTATATTTATATTTCAAAAGCAATCTATTTTTATATTTTTGGAAAAAATATGAGTTCACAATTTTAAGCATATTCAGTTAAATTGGAATCAAAAAGAAAAAAGTTTTTACGCAAGTTACAATTACCGCTGCGATTAGTTATCATAAATGACGAAACGTTTGAAGAAAAGTTTTCGTTTAAATTAACACCTATGAATGTTTTTGTAGGCGCTAGCTCGTTTGTGGTATTATTTGGACTAGCCATTATTTTACTAGTATTTTCAACACCTTTTCGCGAGTTACTGCCAGGTTATGGTGATAATGATACAAAGCAAAATCTTCAAGAATTACTATATAAAACTGATTCAATTGAAAAGTCATTACGCGAAAAAGATATTTTTTTAAAAAATAAGATTAATATTTTAAATGGCGGTGAAGGATTAAATGACTCTTTATATAATTAATTAAATCTCTTTTATTCTTTTTTCAATAGCACTAGTTGAATAACCTGGTAAAAAATCGATGGTTTTAACCATGCCGCCTTTTGTTGTAACTATATCGTAACCAACTATATTTTCAGGTTGGTAATCACTTCCTTTTACCAACACATCAGGCTGAACCAATTTTATTAAATCGTAAGGCGTTTCTTCGTTAAATAATACTACTGCACTTACACATTGCAAAGCAGCCATAATTAATAAACGCGATTGTTCATCTTGTATGGGCCTGTGAGGTCCTTTTAGTTTGCTTACCGAAGCATCGGTGTTTAATCCCATCACCAATACATCGCCAAGGTCGGCAGCACGGTTAAGATAATCAATATGCCCTTTATGAACCAAATCGAAACAACCATTACTAAACACAATTTTTTTACCTTGTGCTTGCCAAGTTGCTACTTGAGTTTTTAAAGTTTCCCAAGTATGAATTTTGCTGTGTATGCTTTCAATATGAGTCATGGATTGTTATTGCGAGTTGTTTATTTCGGGTTATTTTGCCTCTTTTTACCGTTGGCTATACTTCGTCCGATAGCTATCGGACAAGCTCAGTAACCGCCAATTGCTATTTATCTTTTGCTTATTGCCTATTGTCAATTGCCAATTAGTTTACTTTTTTTTCAAAAACAAAATCAAGCTACTTATTAAACCTAAGGCAATTAATAAAACCATTTGAGCGCCATGAACCATAGTGGCATATGCTACTCCATCGGCTGAGGCTACACCAAAAAGCAATAAACTTTGGCTAATAAAATAATGGTAAGTTCCTGCTCCTGCTCCTGGTGCTGGCAGCGCCACACCAATAGAACCAATAGCAAATACAGTTAAGCATGCCGCAAAGTTTAAATGTTCGGTGCTTTGCAATGCAAAAAAGCAGAAATACATCATTAATATGTAACAAGCCCAAATGCTAATTGACAGAAATACAAATAAGTATGGTTTTTTTACATTTTTGATGCTTAATAAACCATCGGTAAAGCCTTTTAACACTCCTAGTATTTTGGCGAAAATAGGATGCGATTTTATTTTATTGCGCAGCACAAAAGCTACCGCAGCCATAATCACGATTAAACCCAATAAAATCCATTTGATTGGAAAGGAGTTTGTGGCAGTTTGTGTTTGGTTATTGGCCAAAGCTTTTTGAATAAAATCCCAAATTAGATTAAATTGTATTAGGAAAACCAGACCCAATAAAAAGAGCATGATGATTACATCGAAAATGCGCTCGGTAACTACACTTCCCAACGATTTTTCAACTGGTAAATTATCTGATTTGTTTAAACTAGCACAGCGAGCTACTTCACCTGCTCTAGGAATAAAATAATTCATCATATAGCCAATTAATACTGCATAAAAACTGTTGCTGGTTTTTATTTTGTAATTCATGGCATCGTACATCAATACAGCGCGGTATGCACGCAACCAATGGCTAAATATAGAAACTAATAGGCCAACGCTTAACCACCATAAATTGGCAGTTGCAATTTTTTGCCAAAGCTCGGCCCAATTTTGGTCCTTAAAAACGTAATACATAAACCCGCCACCTACTAAAAGAATGACTAAATATTGAATTACTTTTTTAAGCATTTAACTAGTTTAATTTATTGTTGTGGTCGGTGTAAACGGCAATAGGTTGGTATTTTTTTGCCTCTTCAAAATCCATGCTGCAATACGAAATAATAATAACAGGATCACCAACAGCAGCTTTGCGAGCCGCAGGTCCATTTAGGCAAATCATTCCCGAACCTCGATCGCCTTTTATAATGTATGTTTCTAAGCGTTCGCCATTGTTTACATTAACTACTTGAACTTTTTCATTTTCTATCATATTGGCTGCATCCATCAAATCTTCGTCAATAGATATGCTGCCTACGTAATGTAATTCTGTTTGCGTAACTTTTACGCGGTGTATTTTTGATTTTAATAATTGTATTTGCATAGCAATAATTCTGGCGCGAAGCTAAATCAATTTAATTGATATGCCAAAAAATAAGGAATTTAGCTTGAAAGTTTATTTTGAATAACGGGTTTAGTTTAACTTTTTTAAATTATTTAAACATTTAGAAAAATGCGCTTACAAGTCTTCTAAATTGGCTAAATAATAATCTGCTTGGGCTAATGTTTTTTGTTTTTCATCGGTTGCCATTCGGTTTAACACATTGTACATCATACCAATGCGGTTGTTTTTTTCGAGCAATGGACGATTACGTTCGTAAAAATGCCAATACAAACTGTTAAACGGACAAGCATTTTTGCCGTGCTTTAGTTTTTTATCGTATTGGCAATTGCCACAGTAATCGCTCATTTTATCAATATAATTGGCTGATGAAATATAAGGTTTGCTGCCTACAATTCCTCCATCGGCAAACTGACTCATGCCGCGCGTATTGGTAATTTCAACCCATTGAATAGCATCAATATAAATACCTAAATACCAGTTATCTACCTCACTAGGGTCTATACCTGCCAAAAGTGTAAAATTGCCTGTAACCATCAATCGCTGAATATGATGCGCATAAGCATTATCCAAACTGTTTTGAACCGCATTTTTTACACAATTCATTTTGGTATTACCGGTCCAAAAATATTCAGGAAGTTTAGTTTGGTGGTTAAAATAATTAAGCGTTTCGTATTCAGGCATTTTCCACCAATAAATTCCGCGCATGTACTCGCGCCAACCAATTATTTGCCTCACAAATCCTTCAATCTGCGATAAAGAAATTAAAGCAGGTTTAGCCAACCATGCGTCAATACATTTTTGAACTACATATAAAGGCGAAATGAGTTTGATATTTAAAGCAAACGACAACCGTGAGTGGAAAAGCAATTGGGCTTTTTGACTCATTGCATCTTGAAATTGACCAAAATAGGGTAGCGAATGCTGAATAAAATAATCTAAAATAGTGTTGGCTTGTTCTTGGTTTATAGGCCAATTAAATTCTTTAGCGTTTATATTGCCAAAATATTTGGCTCCACTAACTTTAACTTCCTCAAAAATATTTTCTAAATTGTTTGAAATGGCATTGTGTTTTGGTTCGCTGGGCGTGCCTTTCCATTTATTTCTATTATCGGCATCGTAGTTCCATTTGCCACCAATTGGTTTGCCATCGGGTTCCAATAAAATACTGTATTGCTTGCGCATTTGGCGGTAAAATGTTTCCATTAAAATTTGTTTTTTACCTTCAAAAAGTTGCGCTACCGTGTCTCGTTCACTTAAAAAATGTTCAGTATTAGCTACCGAATATGGAATGGTTAATTTGCTACAAAAGTCCTTTAATTGCTCATCTAATCTATATTCGTCAGGTAATTGGTATTCAAATTGTTCAATATTATTTTCATGGATAATTTGTAAAATATTATTGGTGAGCGATTGCGTGTTTTTTACATCATTTATTTTATAATAAACTACGGTATGCCCTGCCTTTTCTAAACTTTGGGCAAAGTGGCGCATAGCTGCAAAAAAGCCAACTATTTTTTGGATGTGATGGGTAACATAATCGGTTTCTTGCCTCATTTCAAAAAGGCAAAAAAAGGTATTATCATCTACTGTTTTAAACCACGAATGGTCTAAATTCAGCTGGTCGCCAAGAATCAGTTTAAGTGTTTTCACAGAAACTTAAACTTAATTTTGTGGATTATGTTTTGGCGTTTTCTTCTCAATCCGTCTGACGCTTTGCAGCGCAAAGGCTTATTAAGCGACTGACGGAAGTGGTATTAACCTAAAATAGCTCTATTTAAAAAATCGTTTAAAGGTTTCATGGCCTTAAATGCGCTTTGGCATTGGCTCAACAATTCTTTTTCGGTTAATCCTTTGTCTTTTATGGGTAAATAGGCTAAAAAACCTTTGTGCTTGATAAATTCAATGGCAGGATTTTCGGCATCATAACCTTTTGGTGGACGTTGTAATTTATCACCAGTTAAAGTGCCAAAATGTTTTACAAAATCTTTGTGTTCAATAATGCCTTTAAACTCTTCAAAGTTATAATCAATTTCTTGCCTGATGGCGGCTAGTTTATCGGGCATAGGTTGGTAAGAACCACCTGCTATAAAGCTTTCGCCTGGTTGTATGTGAACATAATATCCGCAAAAATCGGCTGCTTTACCACCTTTGCTTAAGCTTATTCCAAAGTTATTTTTATAAGGATTTTTATTTGCTGAAAAACGCACATCCCTGTTTATTCTAAAAATACATTTTTTAGGATCTAAATCGGCCATTTCTGGGTCAAAGGCTGCTGTTTGTGTTATTAAATTCGATACCAATTCAAGCCAATCTTTACGCAGTTTTTCGTATTCAGGTCTGTTTAAATCAAACCAATCTTTGTTATTATTTTGCTGTAAATTATTTAAAAAACCTAAAAGCGCTTGTAAATCCATTTTTGTAGTAATTAAAATTCAATATTATAAAATATCAAATAAATGAAACAGAAAATTGTTTGATTGGAAGAATTTATTGCAACTAAATCTTTTTTCTGCGGGCTAAAAATTGTTTGTAGGCAATTAAACTTATAAAATAAACTACCAAACCAATTGGAATACAAATAACCACCCAACCTAAAATGGCTGAAATTTGTGAATTTATTAATGAAAGTATTTTTTGTAAGAAGGCATTTTGTGCAAATAATTCAATTTCTAATTTAATAACATCAGTTTTAAATAAATGGATACTGAAATAGTTACCCAATTGATAAAAAGGCACTAACATAATTAGTTGTAAGGGTGCAACTAGCCAATTAACCAGCTGAATTACAATGATATTTAGCCTGAAAATAAATGCAAAAATAAAACATAAAACAGATGTTAATCCAATAAAAGGAAACAAGCCTAAAGTTACCCCAAAACTTATTGTGAGCGCTAATTGAAAAGGCGTTAATCCGTAAGTGAAAATTTGAACAAATTTGGTTTTAAAGTTTTGGAGGAGCTTTTGCATGCCGCTAAATTTAGCCCAAAAGTAAATTGTTTAACATTATTTAATGGATAAAATAAATGTTAACCCCAAAAATATCAATCACGTTTTTTAAAATACCAAATTACAAAGCCTCCCAAAATAAGTAACGGCCATAGTTTTAAAAGATTGATAAATATGGTTTCTAAAATGCTCCAACCGGTTTTTAAAGATTGGCCAATTTTAATAAAAATATTTGGTTCAAACGATTCAATATTTGTTTTGTTGGCTACGGTTTCGGTATAAGTTTCCTCATTTTGATAGATGTTTAAATTAATGGTGCTGTAATTTATCTGATCCATTAATGAAAGGTTGTTTATTTTGGCTTCATTTACTTGCTGTTGTTGCTTATCTAGCAATTCTTCAGCTTGGGTGGTTTCTAAAAGCTTTTTACCTCGTTTATCAATAGCATTTTCTATCCTATTTTCATTTTTAGAAGCGCGTTTTTGTGTTAAAATATTTGCTAGTAATTGAATATTTACATCATCTGCTTTTATGATTCTATAGTCTAAAAATGAAATGGTTTGAGCAATCAATTTTAAAGTGGTGTCGAGCTTTGAATTTGGAACTCTAATAGTCATATCGTTCTGAACTTGAAAATTGGTTAAATTTACCAAGGAATCATTGCTAATGCGTGTTGTGGCATTATTTATTACATGGCTGCTAAGGTTGGTATGTGTTACAAAACCATTCATTTTGCGGGTTATATCTTCTATAAAATAGGTAGCTTCAGTTACTTTTTTTACTTTAAATTTTAACTCAGCAGTTCTTATAAATTTATGAACTGTATCTGCCTTATTTTCTATTGCAGCCGATGATGAAATAATTGAGTCTGCTTCAGTTGTTTCGTAGTTAGATGGTACCATTTTTCTTTTTTCTTCGGCTGAAGGTGCACATGCCCAAACAGCTAGGCACAAAATGGTAGCAATTAAGAATGATTGTATTCTAAAGTTCATATTTTCTTTTTTTGAATACAACAATATTATTTAAAATTTAGTATTCAATTTTGCTATTTTTGAAATAATTAATTTCGCAAATAATGACACAACTAGTTTTAAATATTGAAGATGATAAATTTAATACATTTATTGAATTTATTAATACATTAGATTATGTATCAGTTGAAACTACCATTTCCGATTATCAAATGGAGGAAGTTGACGCAAGACTACAAATGTTAAACGATGGTGAAATGAAAATTAGACCTTGGGAAGATGCTAAAAATGATGTTTTTTAATAATGAAATATAAGATATTTATTTCTGAGGCGGCTGAGTTTGATATAAAAGAAAGTTATTCTTGGTATGAACAAAGGCAACCTAATTTAGGTGAAAATTTTAAAAAGCAAGTTGTTTTTATATTTAAAAAAATAGAGGAGAATCCACTAATTTTTCAAATAAAATATAGTGAGGTAAGAGTTGCTTTTTTAAATAAATTCCCATTTGGTGTGCATTATTTGGTAAATAAAGATGAAATCATTGTTTTAGCAGTGTTTCATACTAGTATCAATCCCCAAAAATGGGTAAGAAAATAAATTTAAAATATACCATTGTACTAAAACTTTAATGCATTTATTTAGCAGCATGAATGAATTAGAGGCTAAAATATTGATTGATGATTTATGCAGCCAAATAGAAAAGCATAATTATAACTATTATACCTTGTCAAATCCTAGTATTTCGGACTTGGAGTTTGATCAACTTTTGAATCGATTAATTGATTTAGAAAAACAATTTCCTCATTTACAAAATTCCAATTCGCCAACCTTAAAAGTAGGTGGAAGCATTACCAAAGATTTTGAAACGGTAAAGCATAAATATCCCATGTTAAGTTTGGGAAACACTTATAACGAAGCCGACTTACGCGATTTTGATGATAGAATAAAAAAAGCCATTGGCAATAGTTTTGAATACGTTTGCGAGCTTAAATTTGATGGATTGGCCATTAGTTTAAGTTACAAAAATGGGAAATTAATTCGTGCTGTTACTCGTGGTGATGGCACGCAAGGCGATGATGTAACCAATAATGTAAAAACCATTAAATCAATTCCACATCAACTAAAAGGAAACGATTATCCTAATAGTTTTGAAATACGTGGAGAGGTTTTTATGCATAAAAAAACCTTTGAAAAACTAAATGCCGAATACCGCAAAGAGCTAGAAGATAAAGAGGTTTATACCGAAACTCAAATATTAGAACGATTGTATAAAAACCCACGTAATTTTGCCAGTGGAACTTTAAAAATGCAAGATAGTAGAGAAGTGGCCAAACGTCCGCTTGATGCATTTTTATACTTTTTATATGCCGATAATAAAGTAAGCGAAACCCATTTTGAAAGCTTAAAATTGGCCGAAAGTTGGGGCTTTCAGGTAAGCGACCATTACAAACTTTGCAGTAATATAGACGATGTGTTGGCTTTTATAAAATATTACGAAACTGCTCGCCACGACTTAAGTTACGAAATAGATGGCATTGTAATAAAAGTAAATAATTATTTGCAGCAAGAAGATTTGGGCTTTACGGCTAAAAATCCACGTTGGGCTATTTCGTATAAATACAAAGCTGCAACAGCAGTTACAAAATTAGAAAAAGTAACCTATCAAGTAGGAAGAACAGGTGCCATAACGCCTGTAGCTAATTTAACTCCTGTTCAATTAGCTGGAACTACTGTAAAACGCGCAAGTTTGTACAATGCAGATGAGTTAGAAAGATTAGACTTGCACGAAAATGATACTGTTTTTGTAGAAAAAGGAGGAGAAATTATTCCTAAAATAGTAGGTGTAGATACTGAAAAACGCTTGGCTGATGTGCAAAAAATAATTTACCAAACCCATTGCCCTGAATGTAATACTGAACTGATAAGAAAAGAAGGCGAGGCCATTCATTACTGCCCAAATGCAAGCCATTGTCCTCCACAAATAATTGGCGCTATGGAACATTTTGTGAGCCGTAAAGCCATGAATATTGATAGTTTAGGTGGCGAAACTGTGGCTGCATTTTATAAAATTGGTTTGATAAAAACCTATGCCGATTTATACGATTTAAAATATGAACAAATTTTAAATTTAAGCATTGAAACCAGTGATGATTTGGACGATTCGAAAAGTAAAAAACGTTCTATCAAAGAGAAATCTGCTTTAAATATAATTGAAGGAATTGCAACTTCTAAGGCTGTTCCGTTTGAAAGAGTTTTGTTTGGGTTGGGAATAAGAATGGTGGGCGAAACGGTTGCTAAAAAACTAGCTAAACATTTCCAAAATATTGATAATATTATGACTGCTACTAAAGAACAAATAGCCGATATTTATGAAATTGGAGATAAAATAGCTGAGCATTTAACTCAATTTTTTGCTGATAAAGACAATGTGCAAATGATAGAAAAATTGAAAGTACATGGATTGAAATTGGCTATTGAAGAAGAGGTTGGCGTGGAGCGAAGTAATAAATTAGAAGGAAAAACATTTTTAGTAAGTGGCACGTTTACTATGAGCCGCGATGATTTGAAAAAGCTTATTGAGGTAAATGGTGGTAGAAATATTGCAGGAGTTTCTAAAAATTTAAATTACTTAATTGCGGGTGATAAAATGGGTCCTGAAAAATTGAAAAAAGCTACCGATTTAAATATTACCATTATAAGCGAACAAGATTTTTTAAACATGATTAATTAAGCAAAAATGAAACGAATATTTTTAATATTATTATTGTTTAAAACGTTTGGCTTATTGGCTCAAAACGATGTGATTACAGTAAATTTAGATTCTTGGGGTAAGGATGATAGGTTTCATAAGTATGAAAACACCTTGGCCTTGTTTAAAGTGCAAGGCGATACTATAAGAAGTTTGGATTTTGAAGACCTAAGACCTTCCGTAGATATAATTATTAAAAAACCTCAAGGTTATAGAAATTATGCATATGGTTATTTGTTCTTTACAGGTTCTTCAAATTCACTAAATCCAGGTTTTGTAACTGTGTTAGTAGCTGATTACAATACTGTATCAGCAACACTTTGGGTTGATAATAACCAAAATTTTGATTTTACAGATGATGAAAAAAAGACCCTTCCTTATTTTTCTAACAAAGGAATTGAAATTGAAATAGGTGATGATAAAAATGGTAAAAACAGAATAGCATTAACAAGAACAATGCTATTTGGAAAACTTGATTTAAGAAAATACAAAGATGAATACTATAACTATTATTACAAGGACAGAACATTTATAGGACTTGATTACACCTATAGAGAACAGCGATATTTGGCCAAAAGTGGAACAGTAAAACTAAATGATGATAGTTTTAGAATTGCTTTACATGACGGTAACTCTAATGGTAGATTTAATGACAATGATACCGATAGATTGATTGTAATTAATTATAACGATTCTATTTTTGATACAACAAACGACTTGTTTTCAAGTAAATTAAGCTCAGACAAAAAGAATAACTATTTTGAAAAAAATGGTAAAATATTTGAAATAATTGAAGCTGACCCATTGGGTAATTATGTGAAAATAAAATTATCTAATAGTGATTTATTATTTGGTAAAATAGCTGTTGGAAAAAAGATACCCAAGGTAAATATTACAACACACAGAGGCGAAAAAAAGAATTTAAAAAAATTAAGAAAGCATCAAATATTCATGTATTTTACCTCCTTAACTTCAAAAAACTTTGAAAAGGATACTGCCATTTTACGGAAAATAGCAGCCATTGATTCATGTAGTATAAGGGTAATAATGTTTTTATACGCCAATAAAAGTTATACCGTAAGAATATTTGGTAGCCAAAGCAAGGCTAATTATACAATTGCTTTAGGGCATAAAATATTAAATAAAAAACTTGGAATTAGAGGTTTGCCTCAAACACTTTTGGTGGGCAAACGAAGAAAAGTAATCAAATATGGTATTTCGCCAGAAGAATATTTAAAAACATTGACCCAAGCAGCAGATTAAAAATAACGCCAAAATAATTCCTTATTAATCCTGTTATAATGCAACTCGTTGATATAGCAATCAGATTAAAAAATAAAATGAAAGTATTAATAGTAGAAGACGAACCTAAAGTTGCCTCGTTTTTAAAACAAGGATTAGAAGAACAAGCTTTTGATGTAACAATAGCTTATGATGGATTTTTTGGCAAAAAAATGGCACTTGATAATTACTACGATGTAATTGTACTTGATTTATTAATTCCATACATTAACGGAATTGACTTATGTAAACAGTTGAGAACAGAAGGGTTAAAAGCACCTATTTTGATGCTAACAGCTCTTGGAAGTACAGATGATAAGGTGCTTGGACTTGAGGCTGGGGCCGATGATTATTTGGTAAAGCCATTTGAATTTAGAGAACTTGTAGCGAGATTAAGAGCACTTTGCAACAGGTACACGGATAATTTACAAGACCAAAAAGTTTTGAAATTAGCTGACTTGGAATTAGATTTATACAAAAAAGTTGTGCGTAGAGGTGGAAAAAGTATTGACTTAACTGCCAAAGAATTTAGTTTATTAGAATATTTATTACGCAATAAAAACCGTGTTATTTCGCGTGCTGAAATTGCAGAAAAAGTTTGGGATGTGAACTTTGATACAGGTACAAATATTATAGATGTATATATAAATTTTTTACGTAAAAAGGTAGATAAAGAATTTTCTTTAAAACTGATTTATACAATGGTAGGTATGGGTTATATAATGAAAGAGCCTGATTAAAAGTTATTAAAATAATAAAAGCTGCTTAGATTCTAAGTAGCTTTTATTATTTTTACCCAAAAGATATTTATGAATATAAAAAATATAATTACATTAAAATTTACCGGAATAATATCCGTTTTATTGGTATTGTTTTCTGTATTTATATTTAAATTCTCCAATTCATATAGAGAAACTACATTTAACGAAAGGCTTAAAGCCTCTACACAAAACATTTTATTTACTATTTTAGACTCAAATAAAGTAAGTAAACAACTTGTTGAGTTAATTTTTAGGCATAATTTAAATATTTTTACAAAGCAAGTCTTAGTAATTTATGATGAAAAAGGTTTTGTTTTTCTTAAAACAAAAGATATTGATCCGTTAATTGATAAGTATATTAAAGAAGAACTTATAATAAAAAATGAGATAAACTTTGTAAAATCAGACACTGTTTATATTGCATATAATTACTTACACAGAGGAAGTAATTTTACGGTAATCTCATCAGCAGTTGATGAGATTGGACGACTTAAAATAGAGGCACTCGGAATCAGTTTAATTTCTTTAGTAGCACTTGGAATTGCAATTACCATTTTCTTGGGCAGGTATTTTGCTGAACAAGCACTTAATCCAATAAAAAAAGTAATCAATCAAGTTGAAAAAATATCAGAAACTAACTTGTTTGAAAGAGTAGGTGAGGGAAACGGAAAAGATGAAATTGCTCAATTGGCAATTACATTTAATCAAGTATTGGATAGATTAGAAAACTCTTTTAAACTTCAAAAAACTTTTGTTTCAAATGCCTCGCATGAGTTTAGAACACCTTTAACTGTTATGAAAGGTCAGATAGAAGTTTTATTATTAAAACCTAGAACAACAGAAACGTATATTAAAACGTTTGCATCACTTCTTGATGATATTAACAATCAAATTAATTTAATTAATGGTTTAGCAGGTTTAGCAAGTGCAAATGCCAATTTCCCCAATACTAGTTATGAAAATATTAATATAATTGACTTACTTGATGATTGTGTAACAGAGTTAGCAAAAAATAAAAAGTACAATGTAATCCTTAACATTAACGATATTTTAGAGAATGAAAGTACTTTATTTCTTAGAGGTAATTATGTTTTACTTCGCTCCGCATTAATGAATGTGATGGATAATGCATGTAAATTCAACAAAAATCCAACTTGCAATGTGAATTTTAATTGTAATAATGAGTTTATGACTATTACAGTTATTGATCAGGGCTTGGGTATTAGCAAAGAAGATATTTCACATATTTTCGAATCCTTTTACCGCTCAAACAACATCAGGCATATTCAAGGTCATGGAATTGGGCTTAGTTTGGTAAAAAAAATTGTAGAAACCCATCAAGGTAAAATAATTGCAACATCTGAAATTGGTAAAGGAACCAAAATGAGTATTTATTTTCCTAACATTAATTCTTTCGATAACTTTATTATTTAGTTGTCGTATTTCTCAAGTTGCTTAATAAATACAGCATAATCTTTATGGTATTCCGCTACAATATCGTAAGCCTTATCAAAGGCAGTAAAGCTTAACTCGCGCGCATGAAGTACAACTCGTTTAATAATAGGTTCTTCATTTTCCCATTTTCCTTCTTTGAATTTAGGTTTAAATTGAGATAAAAAAACATTTTTACCCCCGTAACTTTCATCAGCCACTATTGGGAAATTTTGCGAAGCTAAATGAATCCTTATTTGATGCAAGCGGCCTGTAATAGGTTTGCATGCTAATAAGGTGAAATGCTTGTATAGTTTTAAAGTAGAAACAATGGTGGTTGAAGGTTTACCATCTTTTTTATCTACAAATGCTAATCCTTTTCTGGTTTGACCTAAAGGTAAAACAATCTCTTGATTTTGTACCATTAATTGTCCCGCTACAATGGCATGATAAGTTTTGTTTACTTCTCGTTTTTCGAATTTTATTGCCATTTCTCGGTAAGCTTCATCACTTTTGGCTAATAGTAAAATACCGCTAGTTTCCTTATCTAATCTATGACAAAGCCTAAGTTCTTCATTATATTTTTTGGCCAATTTAATAATGCTTAAGTTATCATCATGCCTATCATCTAAACTAGAATAAAACGCAGGTTTATTGATGAAAATAAAATGTTCGTCTTCGTAAATAATAATTTCCTTTAGACTGTGTATGTGTTTCATATATCGAGTTGCAATATTAGTCAATTGTTCTATTTAAGTAATATTTAATTTACGTCCAACCTTCTTGATACTTAAATTCCATATAATTGCAACCAATAATTTTATTTATGATAAAGCATTTTTATATACTCGCATTAAGCGTTTTAATTAGCAATATTGCTATTGCTCAACAAAAAAGAAATGGTCATTTACCTGTTGCTAGAACCAAAGCTGAGTATCAGTTAATGATTGATAATAGTAAAAAATCAAATAGTTTTTTAAATAAAGCAGAGGTGCTTCCAAGTAATATGCGCATGCCTGGAGAATTCGAAGAAAGTAAGGCAGTAGTAATTAGTTGGGCTTACGAGTATGATGCAGATTTTACTCAAATTTTAGGAATTGATACTAGCACTAGTTACGGTTGGATTTCTGCACAGTTGGCACATTATATTTCAGAAGAATGTGAAGTTTGGATAAGACTTTGGGAAAAAAATGATAGTATAAAGGTATTAACATTTATGGAAAGCTTAGGTTGGCCTTTGAGTAATTATAAGTTTATTTACCAACATGGAGATGATTTTTGGGTAAGAGATTTTGGTCCAATGGCGTTTTATTATGGTTCAAAAGATAGTATTGGTTTTACTGATATGAAATATTATGATGGAAGAGATTCGGATAATGTATTTCCTGCTTTATTGGCTAACAAAATGGGTTATAAGAACTATGTTACTTCATTAAATGCGGAAGGTGGTAACTTAATGACAGATGGATATGGAAGAATGGTTTTTAGTTCAGTTGTGCGCGCAGCTAATAATGACATTCAAAATTGGACTACCACTAAAACTTATACCACGATGAAATCCTTTTTAGCTACTCCTGATTTGCAAGATTTGCCTACATTAAATTGTGATGGAGGAACTGGACATATAGATTTGTACACCAAATTTATTGATGAAGAGACAATATTAGTTTCAAAATATCCAGATGAAGTAACTGCTTCCGATAAACAAACAATTGAAGACAATTATCAGAAAATGACTGGTTGGAAATCAACCTATGGAAGACCTTATACTATTTACCGTATTCCTCATCCAACTGGTGATGATGGCAAGCATGATAGTTTAACTTGCGATCAAATTAATAATGATGCCCGTAATTTTATTAATGGCATAACGGTAAATAATACTTTTTTGTTTCCATCCTATTCAGATGAAATTGATGGCAATAAATCACAAACTGATTCTGTAGTTGAATTATTTAAATCAATCATGCCAGGTTATAGAATAATTCCAATAGATTCTCGCGAAATGAGCCCACTTGGAGGTGCTATTCATTGTATTACCATGCAAATTCCTGCAGAGAATCCTTTAAGAATTTGGCATCCAAAAGTGCAAACTAACAAAGTGTTTCAGAACAATTTTAAAATAATTACTAAATGTCAAAACTTCAGTGGCATTAAAACAGCAAATTGTATTTGGCGCAAAAATAATGAGGCATGGCAAACACTTGCCTTAACAGATAGTTCCGGTTATCATATTGGAATATTAACCGTTCCTGGTTTAACTAGCACTGATTTTGTAGAATATTATATTACTGCTGAGGCCATAAATGGTAAGAAAGTTCGTAAACCAGGCATTAATATTTACAATGATTTTAGCTATTACCGCATTCAATTTGAAAACGGAACCAATATAAATGAATTAAAAGTAACACCTAAAAATTACTTATTTGCGGCTTATCCAAATCCAACTCAAAATAAAATTCATATACCTTTCCAATTATTAGAAAAAGGCGAAGTTGCAATTAAAATTACCGATATTACTGGAAAAGTATTAGCAGAACAGATTTTTATGGCTAACAGCGGTCAGCAAGAAAATGTAATTGATGTATCTTCGATTGCTAGCGGATTGTATTTTTACACTTTAAGTTTAAATGGCGAAAAAGTAAATACGCGTAAATTCTTAAAACAATAACTTTTAATTAAAATATTCAAAAATGGCTGCCAAATAATGGTGGCCATTTTTGTTATAAAATGTACTGTAAAAGATGCATTTTTGCCCAAAATGAATTTTAAAAAATATACTCAGTTTTGTATTTTGTTTTTGGCAGGTTTTGTTGCTTTTGGGCAGCATACCTATTTGCCTTATAATACTTTTACAACCCATCTAATCGATAGGTTTGAAATAAAGAATAGCCTATTAAATAATAAGTATTTTCATACCAGCACCAAAAGTTACAGGCGACAAGCCATGGCAGATTATGCAAATGAATTGTTGCTAACCGATTCGAATTATTCAAAGCAAGATTTATTTAATTTACAATATTTGTTGAACGACAATTTTGAATGGGCACATTCAACCAAAACTCTTGCTAAAAAGCCGTTCTTAAAGGAATTTTATAAACAAAAAGCGGCATTATATTCAGTTCAAATTCCTGATTTTAACTTGGTGGTAAATCCAGTATTGAATTATCAAATAAGCACAGTTGATTACCAAGGAAAACAAGCTTTGATAAATAATAGGGGAGTTGAAATTAGAGGAAATATAACTGATAAAATTGGTTTTTATACCCAAATAAGCGATGAAATTTACAGGCCAACACCAGCATTGGTTGAAGAATCTCAAAGAATAGGAACTTTACAAGGAATAGGTTTTACAAAATATGAAAAAGGAGAATATAATCATTTTCTTTCAAGTGGTTATGTTAGTATTTCACCTAATAAATACATGGATTTTCAATTAGGGCATGGAAAGCAATTTATTGGAGATGGAGTTAGAAGTTTTATTATCTCAAATAATGCAGTTGATAATTTTTATGTAAGGCTAAATACCAGAATTTGGAAAATTAACTACACAAATATATTTAATGAATATAGAGACTTTACCAACGGTACTTATTTATTTCAACCTAGGCACTACTCTGCCACCCACCATTTATCTGTAAATATTGGAAAAAAGTTAAATGTTGGTATTTTTGAAACTATCATTTTTCAGCGCGATAGTGGGTATGTAAATACCGGTTTTGAAATCAATTACCTCAATCCAATTATTATGTATAAATCAATTGAAAACGGATTGAATAGTACTGATAAGGCTGTATTAGGAGTAAATTTTAAATACAATTTTGCTAACCGTTTTTCTGCTTATGGTCAATTGGTATTAAGTGAATTGGTGCTTGCTGAAATTATGAATCATAGAGGTTGGTGGGGCAATAAATGGGCTTATCAATTGGGGTTAAAATACATTGATGTTTTTGGAATAAACAATTTGGATGCACAGGTTGAATTAAATGTTTGCAGACCTTATATGTATACTTCATTTTCGGCCTTGCAAACATTTACTAACTATAATCAACCATTAGCACATCCGTTAGGTGCTAATTTTTACGAAACAATTGGTGTTTTAAATTATCAACCTGCAAACTTACTAAACCTGCAACTTAAAGGTGTTTATTACGCCATTGGTTACGATACCTTAGGAGGTAATGTGGGACAAAATATTCAAAAAAGTTATAGAACTACCACAACTGATATTTACGGAAATTTCATTACACAAGGTCAATTAACCAAAGTATTGCTTATTGATTTTATGGCAAGTTATATGCTTAGACATAACTTGTTTATTGATGGTGGTTTGACCTATCGTTATTGCAATAGTGAGTTAACAACTTTGAAATCAGAAAACACTTTTTTAAATTTGGGTATTAGGGTAAATATGGCTCGCAGAGAATATGATAGGTAGCCTTCATAATTAATTGGTTACTTCAAATACAATTGGTAGAACCATTTTTACATTTACTTTTCTGTTATTTTGCTCTCCAGCATTCCATTTAGGCATATTTTTTATAACCCTAACAGCCTCTTCATCGCAACCAAATCCAATTTTCTTAAGGATTTCAATATCCGATATTTCTCCGTTTTTATTTATAACAAACGATACCATTACTTTTCCTTCTACATTATTATTTAAAGCAGTACTTGGGTATTTTAATTCATTGCCCAAGTATTCATATAAATCGCCATTAAACTCTGGCATTTTTTCAATATCACCAATGCTAAATTCTTCATTATTTCCTTCTCCACCTTTTGGTCCGCCTGGGCCTGATGGCAATGTTGGTAAAATATCACCAATAGCCGGGCCTTCAGGTCCATCAAATGGGGCACGAGTAATTATTGAATCGCTTAATTCAGTATGAATATTTTGGTTACGTTCAATCTGGTAGTTTTGGTTGTTTCCCTCCACTTTTGGTTGCTTAGTCATGGCTTTTTCTACCTCTTCTACAAATTTCTTTTTCTCTAATACCACCTCAATTATTACAAGAGAATCGGTATCCTTATCAGTTGGTTTTATTACCACTTCATTACCATGAAGTTTGTTATAAACAATTGAAAAAACAATTATTAATAAAGGAGTTACAAATGTGATTAAAAAACTACGTTTTAAATTTTTGACGTAATTACTGCGCAATACATAAGCACCGTAGGCTTTGTTTCTGTTTTCAAACACTAACTCATCCAAGTTATTATTTGGTTGTTTTAAAATGTTCATAGCTGTATTTTTTTATTGGTTTATAAGCAAGACAATAAAAAACATACAACTGCATAAAAATAATTACAGAATGACAGTAATTTGACTAAATTATTTTTCGCTATAAATTACTTCCAATAATGTTTGACCAACACTTTTCAAGGTGTTATTATCAATATTTGTCATATCATCATTTACAGTATGCCACCAAATAGGAAAACCAGTTTGTTGGTTAAAGTGTATTAAATCAATGGCGGGAATTTGAGTGTATTTGTGCACGTATACATGGTCGTCAGTAATTTGTCCTAATTGCAAATATTGAAAAATATCAGAATAGCCTAATAGGGCAGCTTTTTCCCATACCTTGCGTAATGTAGATTCTCCTTGGTCAATGCTGTTTTTTTCCCAAACAAATTTCGCTCCTTTTCCTCCTACCATATCTAGGTTAATAGCATAGCTAGCTTTATAGTTAACTGGCAATTGGTTTTTACCCCAATATTGTGTTCCTAAACAATAAGAATCTTCATACTCAGGTTTTCCTAAGTCCTCAGCATCAAAACAAATGAAATCAACACCAATATCAAGTTTGTTTTTTTGGATTACTCTGGCTAATTCAAGCATTACTCCAATTCCACTTCCTCCATCATCTGCAGCCAAAACCGGTTTGTTTTTGTTTGATTCCAAGGGGTCATTGTCTGCATAAGGTCTACTATCCCAATGCGCTGTAATTAATATTCTTTTGGTAGCTTTTGTATTTGTTTGAGCAATGATATTAATAATATTTATCTTGCGTTTATCCCAATTTGTAACTGAACCTTCTTGCACAATTACATCTGCCCCATAATTTTTAAATTGATTAACAATCCACTTACTACATTTAATACTTTCGTTACTTGCAGTAACCCTTGGTCCAAATTCCACTTGTTTTTTAATGAAGTAATATGCAGAATCTGCATTAAACATAGGACTTACCTGCTTATAAATATTTGTACTATTGTTGTTTGTATCTGCCGAACTTGTCTTTGGCGGGGTATTATCAGTACAATTGGTTATAAATAACATGGTTACTACAACTGCAATGTTAAAGCATTTAATATTTTTCATTTATGAATTAATTTATGTTCACAATTATGAGGTGCAAAATAACAATTAAAACATAAAAATAGCGCTTTGACATGCTTAAATACCTATTTGTGCTTACTATTTCTATATATTTGCTTTTAATAAATAAATCTTTTTAAAATATGATATTTACAAAACTTAAAACTACCCTTTTAATAATTGCTTCGATTGTTAATTTAACTGTTTTTTCACAACAACTAAAAATACCGGTGGCAAGCCCATTTCAGAGTATTAAACAATCATTTGCTTTGTCTGAAATTACCATTGAATATTCTAGACCAAGTGTAAAAGGAAGAGTTGTTTTTGGAGATGTTATTGCCTTTGGAAAAGTTTGGCGTACTGGAGCAAATTCCTCTACAAAAATTATTTTCGGTGAAGATATCAAGTTTCAAGGAATGGATGTAAAAGCAGGAACTTATGCGTTGTATACAATTCCAAACAAAGATACTTGGGAAATAATGCTTTATAAGGATTTGACCTTGGGTGGTAATGTAGCTGATTACAAAATTGAAAATGAAATTTTGCGTGTAAAAGTTCCAACCTCTAATTTAGTAAATAAAGTAGAAACTTTTACCATTAACTTTACTGATTTAGCTGCCAATTCATGTAATATTGAACTTGCTTGGGATAATACAAAAGTAAATATTCCTGTTTTGGCCGAAATAGATAGTAAAATAATGAAGTCTATTGAAAATACAGTTATCAATGATAATCGTTCTTATTTTCAAGCTGCTACTTATTACTATGAAAATAATAAAGATTTGAAACTAGCTCATGAGTGGGTAGATAAAGCAATTAAAAATTATCCCAATGCGTATTGGATTATTTTATTGAAAGCCAAAATTCAATTGAAATTAAACGATAAAAAAGGTGCAGGAATTACAGCTAATCAAGTATTAAAGTTAGCTACTGAAGATAAAGATGATGCTTATATTAAGCAAGCTGAGAAAATAATTGTTTTGTCAAAATAAGAAAAAAGCACTCCACTATGGAGTGCTTTTTTTATATAGTGGTTATTTCGGTAGTTATAGCCATTGTTGTTTCCTTATATTTGACAACACTTAATAAATTTTAATTATGAATTTTGCTTCACTTGGTTTGTGTAATGACATTTTATATGCATTAGAAAAACTATTTTATATAAAACCAACACCAATTCAAGAGTTAGCTATTCCTGCAATCTTGAAAGGCAATGATATTATTGGTGTGGCACAAACTGGGTCTGGAAAAACCGCAAGTTATGCCCTGCCAACTATACAATTATTGCAAACCAAACCTATTAGTAAAAATCGTCATATAAACACATTGGTTATTGTTCCTACTCGTGAACTTGCTATTCAAGTTGAAAAGGTATTTAATACTATCAACCAACATACGGAACAAAGCATTAGAACATTAGCAGTATATGGAGGCGTTTCCATCAACCCACAAATGATTAAATTGCAAGGAGTAGAAATTTTAATTGCTACTCCAGGTCGATTATTGGAATTAGTAAAAAGTAATGCTGTTTTTTTATCGAGTATAGAAGTGCTTGTTGTAGATGAAGCTGATAAACTGCTAAACTTAGGTTTTAAAGAAGAAATGGATTCTATTCTAAAATTGTTGCCTTTCAAACGACAAAATCTTTTATTCTCAGCTACATTAAGTACAGATGTAAATACTATTATTCCACTATTACTTAATAATCCAACAAGGATTATAATAGAAGAAACCAAGCAAAATGTAGAAATAATTACTCAAAAAGCATATCATGTTACTGATGATAAGAAAGGTCCTTTTTTGCGGTATTTAATAACAAAAAACAACATGAAACAAGTGTTAGTTTTTACTTCATCTGTTCATAGGGCAGATGCTGTTTCTGATAAATTAAATGCTAATGGTATTTTGGCATCAGCCATTCACAGTAAAAAAAGTCAAGGAGCAAGAGAAACCGCACTCAAAAAATTTAAAGAAGGGAGTATAGATGTACTAATTGCAACAGATTTGATGAGTAGAGGTATTGATATACCGTTTTTACCTTATGTAATTAACTACGAACTACCCCGTTCTCCAAAGGATTATATTCATAGAATTGGCAGAACTGGCAGGGCAGAAAATCCTGGCGAAGCTATCAGCTTAGTTAGTGATGAAGAGGCTCATCATTTTGGTGTCATTTTAAAAAAGATAAAAAAACAAATAGAAATAACTGAAATAAATGAAATTGATTTGAAAGGTTATTAAACAAAAAAGAGGCAATATTTATTGCCTCTTTTTTGTTTAAATTAATTAACTAACCATTTAATGGTATAGCTATTACCATTTTGTGTTACTTTTACAAAATACATTCCTTTATCTAACTCTGTTGAGTTAATTTCAATTTGATGCTCACCAGCAGGCAATTCATTATCCGTTATGTTTTTTACAAATTTACCACTTACATCAAAAATGTTAATTAAAGTGTTTGATTTTGTAGTATTTGTAAATGATAATACTGAAAAACCGTTACTCGGATTTGGATTAATTGATAAGTTTATTTTATTTTTTATATCATCAACCCCATTCACGAATTCTCCAATTTGTATATCATCAATATAAGTATTGTTTCCTCTGCGTGATTGTAATTCAAAACGTGCCCTAAAATTAGTATATGTTTTGTAAGGTGATAAATCTAAACTTAAAGTTTTCCATTGTGATGCTGTTGGTGTAAATGCTGCCGTTCCTTGTACATCAGCTGTTTCAATATCAGTAACGGTAAAAGTTTTAGCTAAAATTTCAGTTCTTCCAAAATTGTCTGATACAAATAAGTTTATTTGATCGGTAGCAGCACTTACTCTTCTTGCATGTGCTATTTTAAATTTTAAAGTGGGTTTTGCTAAGCTAGTTATATCAATATTGCTAGTATGAAATGCATCACGAGTATTTAAAATACTGTTAGCACCATTTGCATAGCTATTTATAAACATACAGGTACCGTCATTTGAACCAAGTTGATAATTCACTTTCCAACCGTTAGTTGCATTCATAAAGTTTTCAATAATCCAATAAGGTGTATTGCCATTAAAATCAATTAAGAATGGAGCCTTAATGGTTGAAGCAGTTAAAGTTTTGTATGTACCATCAGCATTTAAACCAGCTGCACTTAAATTATTGGTAGAATAAATATTTGATCTGTATGTTTGCATCAAGCTTTTCATTCTTACAGATTGGCCAGCAGTATACATATCCATGCAGGTTCCGTCAGCATAGTCCATAAAGTTTTTAATATTATCTGGTAAATCAGGCACATCATTAGTACATGAATTCTGGCTATTGGGGCAACCGCTAGTTGATGAAGCTACAGGAGGGGTGTCACAAACTTGATCACCTTGTGAGGCACAATTACTTGATGTACCACCAACGCAACCACCTTGAAATGGATGGTATAAACCACACCAATGTCCTGCTTCATGCGTTACGGTTCTTCCTGCTTGGCTTGTTTGCGCCACACCAATATTTCCAACTTGGTCAGCTCTAACAATAATACCATCGGTACTTGGTCTTTGTTGACGAGAGGTTGGGAATTGCGCATAACCTAGAATAATAGAACCAGATGGTGCAGATGAGCTGTTAATTACATTTACCACCCAAACGTTAAAATATTTATTACTATCCCAATAGCTTAATGCTTTTGTTGCATCGGTTCCGTTATCTGTTCCTGAAGTGTTAAAAATTCTATTTACACCATCAGTTGGATTTCCGTTAGGATCGACTTGGGCTAATCTAAATTCTATTTCAGCATCTACTGATCGGCTATCAGTACTTGCCCCTCCTTTAGTACCTGCCATTTTTCTAAAATCCTCGTTCATAACTCTCAAAGCATCATTTACTTGAGCTTGCGAAATATTTTCAAAACCATATTTGTGAATTACATGAAAAACAACTGGAATGTAAATTACTGTTCCTTTTTTTGACAAACTTAGTTGTGATGCATATTGGCGTGCTAGTTCATTACCACGTTCTTCCTCAACTTTTAATAATGGATTTTCTTGTATTGATTTTACGTAAAGTTCATCTGTAATACAAGGCACTACAGTTTGAGCAAAGCTATTTATCGAAAACAATAAAAAGGCTGCAATTAAAATTCTCTTCATTTACAATTATTTAAGGTTGTAAATAAAGTAATAAATTTTTGAATTATTTACTTGGCTTTGTTTGAAGTGAGTAAAATTCTAAAAAAGACTAAATAGTAATAGTGCAGTTTTATTAATGGTAAACTTTATTAAAAAGGTAAAAATCGACTAAAACCAATGCAGCCATTGCCTCAACAATTGGGACTGCTCTTGGAACTACGCAAGGGTCGTGGCGGCCTTCGGCCTTAAAATCAATGTTTTCAAAAGTAGCATTGATGGTATTTTGATTCTGTTTGATGGTAGAAACTGGTTTAAAAGCTGTTTTAAATACGATATCCATGCCATTACTGATTCCTCCTTGAATGCCTCCACTATGATTAGTTTGTGTTTTAACTTGTTCATTATTGAATTCAAATTCATCATTATGCTCACTGCCTTTGAGCAATACACTTTCAAATCCACTACCTATTTCAAAACCTTTACAAGCATTAATACTGAGCATGGCTTTTCCAAGTTCAGCATGTAGTTTATTAAAAACAGGCTCGCCTAATCCTACAGGAACACCTTTACAAACACAAGTAATAATGCCACCAACTGAATTGCCTTCGGCTTTTATTTGTTCTATTAAGGCAATCATTTTATTGGCAGTTTCTGGATTCGGACACCGTACTATATTTTGTTCTATTAAGCTAAAATCTATTTCATTAATAGGTGTTTCCAACTTAATGCTATGAATTTGATTTACGAATGCATGTATTTGTATACCTATTTTTTGTAAAATCATTTTAGCAACTGAACCTGCTAATACTCTTGATACTGTTTCGCGAGCTGATTGGCGACCACCGCCTCGGTAATCTCGTATCCCGTATTTTTGTTGGTAAGTGTAATCGGCATGGGATGGCCTAAATACATCTTTTAAATGCTCGTAATCGGATGATTGTTGGTTTTTATTTTTTACAATAATGGTTAATGGCGCACCGGTTGTTCTTCCTTCAAATAATCCACTGATTATTTCAAATTCATTATCTTCAATTCTTTCAGTAGTAATTTTGGATTGGCCTGGTTTACGTTTATCCAAATCAGCTTGAACCAATTGGTAATCAAATTCAATATTTGGTAAAACACCATCAATTACTACACCTAATGCATTTCCATGGCTTTCGCCAAAAGTGGTTATTTTAAAAATATTTCCAAACGAATTTCCTGCCATAATTTTAAAACAAAAGTAAAGTTTTATTACATAAAAAAAGCGACTACTTTAAAGGGTAGTCGCTTTTAGTTTTATTAAATGTTAGACTTATTTTTCGTCTAATTTTTTCATTTCTTCATTATAGATTTGTTCAAATTTCATTTTGTCGTAATCTACTGCTAATTTAGCTTTGTCAGAAAGTTTGCTTTCCATAGCAGTTTTTAAAGCATCTTTATTCATTTCTACAGCTACATAAGTTGTAAATGAACCATCTTTTTCGCGAACTGTTTTTTCGCAAAGAATTTTCACATCATTTAATTGTTGGTTGATGATTTCGCGGGTTAAGTTATTGAATTTACCTTTCATCTCTAAACCGGCATTGGTTTGGTATTCGTCTACATATCTATCAGTTACCGATTTGATTTTTGTTTCAACCAAACCTGCTAATCTTTGTTTTGCTACTACTAAAGCTTTTTCGCGAGATAACGATAAGTCAGAACTTTTTTGTGACTGGGTGGCTCTAAAAGCAGTTTCTGTTGAGCTTCTATACTCATCGCATGGTAAGTTTAAAACTTCCATTCCAGAGTCTTTGTCAACTGTGGTTTTAGCACCTTTTTTCGATTTACAAGATACAGCTGCTACTACTAATACGGCAGCAAATACATAAATAAACTTTTTCATAATTTTAGTTGTTTTGTTTGCAATTAATAAATTTTTTTTAACACTTCCAATTGTTGTGCCAAACTTATTATAAGTTTAATTTAATTGACAAGTGCTTAATTTGTTGTTGTTTATATTTATTTTGTTTGATATTTTATTCTTCGTTATTGTTAATTAACCCCATTTCTTTCAGTAACTCTGCATAAAGTTCATTTTCAAACTTACGAATTAGCTTTTGATACGATTCGTAAGAAGCAGCACTTTCAGTGGCTTTCAGTCCTTTTACTCCGTTAAAGTTTTTTGTAAAAACAGTATTTTTCGATTTGTTAAGTATAATTATTGCATCTAAATAAACTACTTGCATATCGTAAGCTATATTTCCTTTGGTGGTATTGGCTTCAATATCTAAACAATAGTTAGCTTCACTTAAATTATTGGTAATGCTAACTCCATTTTGTAATAAATAACTTTTTATAGCATTGGCTAGAAACAGTTCTTTGGTTTTTATATTAAATGCTTTTTCGTTCGATTTAATAAATACAAATAAACTTTCACTTTCTATTTCTATGGTGGTTTCGCAATTTATTTTTTTATATAAATCAATAGCCAATAAGTTATTCGATTTAATGTATTCGTTAAACAAATCGTCTTTATCAATACTTATTTTAAAACTGTGTACTTTACTTTTGGTTCCAAAACTGTTTATTTTAAAATTTAAATTTCCATTTTCGTTAACTAATTTGTTGTTAGTTTCAATATTAGCTTGACCGCTAACTACTTTTATAGCGAAAGGAAAATTGGCAATGGGTTTTAAACTTTGTTTGTTTTGAATATTTAAGCTTAGTATGTAATTGTTTAATTGATAGGGTTTAAGCTTAATATGCTGACTTGGTGCTTTTATGTTAATTTGAGCGTAAAAATCACTCACATTTTTGTAAGCATCTTGATACAGTGCATTTATTTGCTGCTTTAGTTCTATATCATATTCAAAGTACAAGTAGTTTTGAATTTGATTGGTAGCCATAAAATAATAATTTAAACCTTGTTTGTAATTGGCTCCATTAAAACTTTCCATTCCTAGCATTACATAGTTTTTTGCAATTTGTAAAGCTGAATTTGCTTTATCCTTTTTTGCTTGGTAATAGTCCTTTTTACTTAGTCGATAGTAAACCCAATATTGTTGTTTATCTTGCCAACTATCAACTAATTCGTAGCCTTCTAGTTCTTTAATGGTTTCGGTAGTTACCGAACTTATATAGCTTTGTTTTACCTTTTGATTTATTTCAATGGTTTGAAGCGAAGTTTGGCCAATTATTTTCACTGTAATTTCATTGGCCAAACTTTGTAATGCTTTACTTTTTGCAGCCTCCATGTAATTATCAAGTTTTTTATCAGCATAGGTTATGCCAATAAAATAATCTGAATTAAGAGGGTATTTTGTTACCCATTCAGGTGTTGTTGTTTGGGCTTGTGCACTTATTTTAAATAAGGCCCAGCATACAACTAAAAAATACTTGATATTGGTTTTCATGGAATTATTTTTTTCTACTATCAATTTCTGATTTTAATTCAGCAGCTTTTTTAAAGTCTTTTTTCTCTACCGCATTTTTCTTTAATAATTCTAATTCCTCAATGCTAAAGCTAGAGTAATTACTGGTTGCTGGGGCTACATTTGGCTTTGTAGGTTCGTAATTGAAATTACTTACACTTGGGCTATATTTATCAAAAAAAGAACTAGTAGCCTTTGAAATTCCGTAATTGAAAGCAGTTTCCCAATTTTTCTTTGGGTTGGTAGGTGCCGACAAATCATTTATTAAAAAGCATAAACTAGAAAGACTTGTTAAAACGCCAATACTTGATGCAGATTCTGGATCTGTTGGGTCAATTAGCAAAGAAGGTAAAAGTCCTATTATGGCATATGCACCCGGTGCAGTAGTTTGCGTTTCAAAATTTCCTTCAAAATCTATTCTGGCTAAAAAATCATTCTTAGGTGCATAATAAAATTGCAATGAACCAATACTTAAATATTTGTGTGTATTATTCAAAAAACCACTTTGCATATTGTAAGAGGTGCCATAATAAGGAATTACCACAAGTTCTGCATTTATTTCGTTTGCAAAATCTGCGTATTTATCGCGGGAGCTTTTGGTATCTTCCAATGGTAACCCAGAACGTGTAAATAAATTTACGGTCGTATTGTAATCAATTACCCTATAACCCTTTGCAGTGAAATTATTAGCTATTAATTGCCAATTGTAATTTCTCCAATACTCTGGGTCTTGCATACTGATTGGCATTCTATTTGGAATAATTGCCACTGTTCGCATTTTTACTTTATCTGCTGAAATACCTTGTTCAGAATAAAGCCTAGCTGTAGATGTGATACTTTGGCATGAACTGATCGCTACAACTGTAATTGCAACTAACCAAAGTGTGTAAAATTTAATTTTCATATCAGTTTAGTTTATGGTTTTTTAAGTTTGTTTATTTCCTTTTGAATTTCATCTGCTTTCTTGTAATCTTCGGCTTCCATGGTTTTTTTAAGGTCTTCTTCTAAATCTTTTATTGATTTTTTATTTGGTTGTTTGCTATTATTATCTGGTGTGGTTTTATCTTTTTTCTGGCGGGCTCTTTTGTCTATTTCCTTTTGTAGGGCTTCTACTTTGGCATAATCCTCTGATTTTAAGGCAGCCTCTAATTGTTTCTTTAATTCTTCGGTGCTTAGTTTGGTATATTTATTTTGCTCGGTTCTTTTGGTTATTTCAGTTTGAATATCGTTAGCTTCATTATATTTTTCGGCTGTAGTTGCTTGGTCTAAAAGTTTTTTAAGTTCTTCATCACTGTATTTTGAATAATCAGTTTTGACATTTGTTGGTGTTGTAGGAGCGGGTGAGCTAGACTCAATTGGTACTAAATTATAGTTAGGAGTTGATTGATTTTGAGTATTTAAAGGTTTAGCGTTTTGTGTATATTTTGGTTCTCCAAAATGGTAGCTTAAACTAATGGTTGGAAGTAATGCTAATGGGTCGTCAAACTCCATTAGGAATAAGTCAATGTTTTCGGTTAGCCCAATATCAAAACCTTTCATAAATTCGTAACCACCTCCAATTGCAAAGCCAGGTGTTTCTATAATGTCTTCAAAATCATATACAAATCCTCCTGAAATTGGCATGGTAAAATAAGGACCAAATTTTAAGTATGCATTATTAGGTCTGTACCTAAACAAACCTGAAACCTTAAATAAGTTTATTGATTCAAATCCATCGGATATGACCCCAAAATGAATGCCTGGACCGAAACTAAAATCTTTACCAATATTCATTTTATATCCAATACCAATAGCGCGAGCATCACCTAAATTCACATGAAAAGATTTTTGTCCACCTTTTAAAATATTATTTTTACTTGATATATTACTAGTTAATTCTTGTTTAGTCTCAGTTTTTTTATAAAACAAATCTGAGTTTTGAGCTAACAAACCATTTATTGATAATAAAGAAATTATTATTGTCGTTGCTAGTTTCATTGTTATTTTATTTTATTAATTTCTTTCTGTATTTCATCTGCTTTTTTGTAATCTTCAGTATCCATGGCTTTTTTCAATTCTACTTCTAGCTCTTTTAAGGTTTTTTGAGTTGGTTTATTTGTTTGCCTTGTTTTGCTATTAACATCTATTTTATCTTTAACTCTTTTGTCTATTTCAAGTTGAATATCTTCTGCCGATTTATAATCTTCCATTTTTAAGGCATTTTCAAGTAGTATTTTTAACTCTTCATTACTGCTTTTGGCATATTTATTTTGTTGTATTCTTTTGTTTATTTCCATTTGAATGGCGTCTGCCTTTTCAAACTCTTCTTTTTTTAATGCTAATTGCAATAAATCATTCAATGTAGAATCTGAAAAATCTTTATAAATTGACTCTTTGAGTGGTTCAGCGTAATTTGTTTGAGGTATCAAATTTTGGTTTATTAAATCAGGTGTATTTCCATTAATTACCAATTTTACTTCAGTACTATATTTA
Source organism: Bacteroidota bacterium (assembly GCA_947464275.1). Lineage (GTDB taxonomy): Bacteria > Bacteroidota > Bacteroidia > UKL13-3 > UKL13-3 > JAAFJM01. Next base: position 10,122 of record CANHVU010000024.1, on the reverse strand, counting down.
GCTTTAATTTTTTTGACTACTTCTTTTTCCTTTGGAGTTAATTTAGGACCAATAATACTAAATGTAAGAAAAATTGCATCTGAACTGTAACTTCTTTCTTGTTCAGCCGTTTCTGACTTTTGGGTTACATTTATTAATGTACCTCCTGAATATCTATAATTAATTGTAACTAAATAATTTAGTGATCTAATACCTATACCAAATACATTTCTGAAGAAATCAGAAGATGGAGAAAATACTTTACCAAACTGAACATAATTATGAATCACAAATTTTTTAGGATTATACATTAATCCTAAATTACCACTCCAATTAATAGTATACATATTATCTTTTACTATTTCATCCTTTAAAAAAGGATTTGGATTTGGTTTTTTTGTTTCAAACTCAAATATATCCAATCCTATTGAAGTCCCTGTTAATAAATTTAAGCGTTTTGCTAAAGGCCAATAAATATTAAAATTAAGTCCTGCACATAACGCTGGGTTTAGGTTTATTTCCTTTGCCTCATATTTAAATCCACTTTTATATGTTTCATAATTATAAAGTCCGCCAAAAACAAATCCAAGATTCAAGCCAAATTCAAATTTTATTCTTTTTGGTAAGTTAAAAATGTTATTATAGAAAGTATCTAAGGTTTTCTGACGAATTTTCCAAAGTTCTTGAAATTGTTTTTCCATTTCCTTTTGTTTTTTTAATTCATTTCGCCAATCTTGATTTACTGGTACTTTATTTGGAGATTTATACATTAATTCTGTTTGAGCATAAATTCCTAGAACCAAAGTTGTCATTATGACAATAGTTATAATTGACTTTTTTACAAGTTTTTTCATTTTTAATAAAAAAGGTTAACAGGTGTACAATTATCTGGTGAAATATAAAAGTAATTGCTAATTATCGTTACTCCATTAGAATTCCTGATTTCATAATAATATGAACCTTCTTCTAAATTGTTGCCAGTATATACAGCTAAAGTGCTGGTTGAATAACCACAATCAAAATTACTTGTGCTGCTGAAATAATTTGGCAAACTAGTTACAAAATCACCATTTATATAAAGTCTTATTGCGCCTTGATTGCCAATATGATTATAAATTTCAACTTTGCCTTTGGTTGATGTCGGTTCATTTACTAGCTTTAAAGCTAAAGTAGGCTCTACAATGGATTTTTCGCAGCCCATAAATAGAATTATACTAATTAAAAATAGTATTTGTAAAATTTGCTTTTTCATTTGCTTTGAATCATTTTAATTACACTTATTGAAATATTTTTGAATTTGATCGTAATCCTCTACACTTGTTTCAGTGCGCATATAAATGGTTAAATGCATTTTACCATCTTTACACTTTTTATTATTTATTAATAATTTGCCTAATTCTCGGTGCAAGTATGGGTAGGTGTTATTGTATTTTAAACCATCATTCAGTAAAATTTCTGCTAGTTCGGTTTTGTTTAAATTGGCTTGGTAACTGCCCATCACATAATAAGGCAAGTACATGGCAGGCCAAAGTTGGTTAACTTGTTTGGCTAGTTCGGCAGTGGTTTTGCTAACTCCGAAATCAAAAAAAGTTTTATAAAACTGTGCAAATACATACACATCGTTGCTCGAAAACTGCGATGCACTTACACCTTCCATTCCTCCTAAAACTGTTTGTAATAATTTTTCAACTTGAGGGATTTTAGGGGTATAAATTAATGCATTGATGCACGCTTCAATAGCAGCATGGTTGTTAAGTGCCGATGCTTGAGTTTTTGCTATGCCATACCATACACGGGCATCTTCAGGATATTTATTTGATAAAAAAGTAAGCAAATCTAATGCTTTATTGTCGTCATTATTTATCATATGATAACTGGCATTTAAAAGCATAATGTCTAAATCAGCACTTTTTAGTTTTTTGGCAATTTTAATGGCAGCTTCAGCTTCTTCATTGTTTTCCAATTGTAATAAAAATTGTGCTTTGTAATAATAAGCCAAATAAAGCTTAGGCGATGTTTCTATTATTTCATCGCAATAATTTATGCCATTTTGGTATTCGGCTTTTTTGCGTGCCCTTGCGGGGTCAAGGCCAAAAATTGGAAAGGTTTTAGCTAATGCTTTTACTTTATCTACTTTATTATAAACTTGAATTGGAATATCAGATAAATCGGCTTTTGAATTATTGGAGGCCTGCAGAAGGCTACTTCCAATATTAAATGAAGCAGTAATTTTTTTTGCTAATTCGCTTTGAAGATTAAATAGGTTATTTAAACTTCCATTTACCGAATTGCTACTAATTACTTGTCCTGTGGTTACACTTACCGTACGTGTACTAATTTTTAAAGTTTCGTTAAGTGCCGTTATAGAGCCAAACACAAAATATTGAACACCTAAAAGTCTTCCAGTTTCAATGGCTGTTTTTTCATCAACCAAACCTGAGTTTTGGAGTTTTACCTCTTCTATTATTTTATTTAAATATTCACGCTCTACCACCCTAACGGTATGATCGTTGGTAAGTATTTCAAAAATGGCCTCGGTGCAACTTGCCCCTAAAAAGTCTTTTTCAGTTCCACCACCTAGCGTTTTAAAATTTGAAATGGCCACAGTAATTGGTGCTGAGGCAAGGCCATTTATTGAAATAAATAGTAAACAAATAAAGTAAACCCGTAAGAAAATAAATTTCATCTCTAAATAATTATCAATCACAATAATACAGCTTAAATAAATAAGCTGCCATTTACATGGGTATTAATTATATTTTAGGCTAAAATATAATTCTTTTTTAATTTTATTTTAAAGATACTAGCAATTAATTTTTATTGTAGATATAATTTTTATTTTATGAATTTATTAAAGAATGCCAAAAAATCACATTCTCATTTACCTATCAAAATTAAGTACACTTTTAGCCCTTATAAGTTCCTTTTTATTGATTAAAAACAGATTCAGTCTTACTTGATAAATATTAATCAAAATAGATAGGTAAGGTCATTTTTATTACTATCCTTTGTAGCGCACAATTAATTATTGCATAGCAATATGAAGCATCATTATCAAAGTATGCAAACCCCACATTTAATAGTAATAGGTGGCGGTTTTGCTGGGTTAGAACTGATTAAAAAGTTAAACAACAAACCCATAAAAATTACCGTTTTAGATAAAAACAATTATTTCAATTTTCAACCTTTAATGTATCAAGTGGCTTCGGGCGGTTTAGGTCCTGATGCCATAGCATATCCACTCCGAAAAATTATTGGAAGTATGCCCAATGTGGCCTTTAGAATGGCCGAAGTAAAAGAAGTAAACACTGCCCAAAATGAAGTAATTACCAATATTGGCAATTTTACCTACGATTACTTATGCATAGCTACTGGGGCGCAAACCAATTTTTTTGGCAATGCTGAATTAGAAAAACATTGCATGCAGTTAAAATCAATTCCTGATGCATTGGATTTACGAAGCGATATTTTACAAGAGTTTGAAAAAGCTTTGAGCGAAAGTAAAACAGGCGATATTGAACGTTTTTTAAACTTTGTGGTAGTAGGTGGAGGCCCTACGGGAGTAGAAACTGCGGGTTCATTGGCCGAAATAAAAAAGAATGTAATTCCTGCTGACTATAAGGAAATAGATGCCAATAAAATGCAAGTGCATTTAATTGAAGCTGCCCCAAGGGTGTTGGCTGCTATGAGCGAAATTTCATCGAAAAAAGCGCAACAGTTTTTAGAAGAATTAGGCGTGCATGTGCAAACCAATACCGCAGTGGAAAGTTACGATGCCAAAACAGGAAACTTAACTTTAAGCAATGGCCAAATTTTAAAAACCGATACGGTAATTTGGAGTGCAGGTGTTAAAGGTAAAACCATACCTGGTATTTCTGCCGATTTAGTGGTGCGTGGCAATAGATACAAAGTAGATGCATTTAATAAGATTGAAACATTAAACAATGTATATGCAATTGGCGATATATCCTACATGACCACCGATGAAGCTTTTCCAAACGGACACCCAATGGTGGGAACTGTGGCGCAACAACAAGGCAAATTGTTAGGGAATAATTTATTGAAAATAATAAATAACCAACAGCCCAAACCTTATAATTACTTTAACCTTGGCAGTATGGCCACTATTGGTAGGCACAAAGCTGTGTTTGAAATATTTGGAATAAAAATGCAAGGTTATATAGCTTGGTTAGGTTGGATGTTTATACATTTAATGTTATTGGTTGGCTTTAGAAACAGGCTAGTGGTGTTCCTGAATTGGATGTGGAATTATGTGAGTTACCAACGCGCCATTAGAATTATAACTAGGCCTTTTGTGCCCAAACAATAATGATTTAATAATAAGCTAAAATAGTTTGACTAATAAGTAATTACCAAACTTTTATTAGCTTTCAAAACTATATTAACCAACACTTGTCTTAAATAGTATGAGCAACGATTTAATAAAACAATACATTAACCACACTTTAGAGCATAACAAAACACCCGAAAGTGTTTACTTATTTGCCAAGGCAATAAACATGGAAGAAAAAGAGTTTTATAACCATTACTCTAGTTTGGAAGGTTTAGAAGCCGATATTTATAAAATTTGGTTCGAAAATGCCTATAAAACTTGTGCCGATGCTGAGCCTTGGGAACAATATTCAGCTCGCGAAAAAGTATTAGCCGTATTTTTTGCTTTTATTGAAGAAGCTAAAAACTACCGCAGTTTTGCGGTGTATTTAAAAAACCGCGATTTGGTAAAATTACCAAGATGGCCTAAATACTTAAATGAACTTCACGAAGTGTTTGTTGATAACATGAAACCCATTTTATCAGAGGCTATTGGAACTAACGAAATTCAAGAACGTAAGTACTTAGACGAAAAATATGTAAGCGGTTTATGGCTTAACTTTTTGTTTGTAATTACTTTTTGGTTAAACGATAGCAGCAAAGGGTTTGAAAAAACTGATGAATCAATAGAGCGTTCTGTTAATTTAGCGTTCGATTTAATGGGTAAATCGGCTTTAGATGCTGCTCTTGATTTTGGAAAATTTTTATTTCAAAACAGATAGAAAATAGCCACAGATTGCACAGATTACGCAGAAAAATCTATAAGTACTTTAAGTAAACTCTTTCGCTTTATTAGAGAAAAGTTCAGTAAACAAGAAATAAAAAATCAGCGTAATCTGTGGCAAATAATTCACGCTAATTAAACTGATAACATAGAAAAATCAATCAGTGAAATCTGTGCCAAACCAGAATCATTTAAATCATATATGGAACAAAATTCAATTCCTTCAACCAAAGTAGAGCGTGCCATGCGTTTTGTAAAAACAGGTGCGCAAATTGGCGGAAACTATATCAAACATTATTCAAAAAAAATGCTTGACCCAAGCATGACCAAAGAGCAACTGCACGAGGATAATGCGGAAGATGTGTACAATGCTTTAAGTGAGCTAAAAGGTTCGGCTTTAAAGGTGGCACAAATGTTAAGCATGGAAAAAAATGTATTGCCTAGGGCTTATGTCAATAAGTTTGCTTTGGCGCAATATTCTGCTCCACCGCTTTCGGGTCCACTAATTGTACAAACTTTTGTTAAACAATTTGGCAAAACCCCACAGCAAATTTTTGATACCTTTAACATGCAATCAACTCGTGCGGCCAGTATTGGTCAGGTTCATGAAGCAACAAAAGATGGTCAGAAATTGGCTATAAAGATTCAATATCCAGGAGTTGCTGAAAGCATAAAAAGCGATTTGAAATTGGTAAAACCTATTGCCTTTAGGTTAATTGGTTTAAGCGAAAAGGAGTTTGAAAAATACATCATAGAAGTAGAAAGCAAACTGTTGGAAGAAACCAATTACGATTTAGAATTGCAGCGCAGTAAAGAAATTTCGAGGCTATGTGCAGATATTCCGAATATAAAATTTACCAAATACTATCCTGAATACTCAAGCAATAAAGTTTTGGTGATGGATTGGTTGGAAGGATTACATTTAGAAGAGTTTTTAAAAACCAATCCAACTCAAGAAATAAAGAATCAAATTGGACAAGCCATGTGGGATTTTTACGACATGCAAGTACATGAACAAAAAGCAGTGCATGCCGATCCTCATCCAGGTAATTTTTTGATGCAAGCAGATGGTAGTTTAGGCGTAATTGATTTTGGTTGTGTAAAGGAAATTCCTGAAGATTTTTATTACAACTATTTTGCTTTATTGGTTCCCGAAATTTTAAAGAGTCAAGAAAGCATTAAGCGTATTATGTTGCAACAACAAATTGTAAGCGAAAAAGATGATAAACGCACACAAGATGTAATTACTGATGCGTTTATTAGAATGACTACTTTATTGAGTACTCCATTTGTTACCGATGAATTTGACTTTAGCAATAACGATTACATTGATAAAATTTACGCTTTAGGCGAAGAAGTTACCAATATGAAAGAATTGCGCGAAAGCAAAGAGGGTAGGGGCTCGCAACATGCCTTATACATTAACCGTACTTATTTTGGTATTTATAGTATTTTAAACGTGCTTGGAGCTAAAGTAAAAACAGGCCAAAGAAACTGGAAACAACCATTGATGGATTATCATTTAAACAACTAATTTAAGTATTATTTACTTTTTATAGATTGTAATCTGTAAACTAACTTGTCATTCTCTATTATCTTACATGTATTTTGAATACTATCATAAAGAGTGCATTTTAGTTTGTAAAGTTCCAAATAATTTTTGTTGAATTTAAAACCAAAATTCTCAAAGTTAATACTGTCTTTACTTAGTTTGACTTGATCAACTTGCATTGCTTCATTTTCATAATCAATTGGAACGGAATAATACTTGTATTGATTCCACCCTTTAATAGTTCCATTGTTTTCAAATTTCACTTCTTCATTTTTATTGATGAGGTAATTTCCTTTAAAAAGAATTGATTCTAAAATTAAGACTTCTTTACCTGTAGCATATGCATTAATATGGTCAAAAACTACAGTGTCAATAAGTATTTTTTTAGGACTAATAAATACTATTTGATTAACAAAAGAAACAGCTTCACCTTCTTTATTTGTCCATAATTCATACTTGTCATTATGTTTTAAAACGGTTAAAAATCTACCTTTTTCGTTAAAGTTAGTTGTTAGTTGTGTTGATTTCAAAGTTCTATTTGGAATCACTAAATATTTACTACCAACTTGTGCAAGTTTAGGTGACTTATATTTTTTTATATTCTCAAAATAATTTTCACTTATCCAATAGCCTGAAAAATGAATAATGGTATCATGAGTTAGATAACTTTCTGCATCATTATTTTTAGAATTAAATTTACAAGAACTTAGTAAATTAGCTAAAATAAAAAAAGAAAATAGATATTTCATAAACTATTTAAACGTAAAAAAATAACCGGAAATAATTGGTTAACTTGAAATGATTGAATTGAAGGTTTTTTATTTAATTATTCAACGTGTAAAAGTAGCCCTTTTAAATACTCTCCTTCTGGATGATAGATATTTATTGGATGATCATCGGGTTGGCTCAATTGACGAACAATCCTAACATTTCTCTTACACTCAGCAGCAGCGCTAAAAACTATTTTTCTGAATAAATCCTTATCAATATGTTGGCTACAACTAAATGTAAAAATTAAACCTCCTGGTTTTACCTTTTCAATTCCTAATTTATTCAAACTTTGATAGCCTCTTGAGGCATTAGCAACTGCCCTAGAATGTTTGGCAAATGCGGGAGGATCAAGTACAATTATATCGTACGTTTTTGTGCATTGTTTCAAGTATTCAAAACAATCAGCTGCTATGCCTTCGTGGTTTGAAAATCCATTTAGTGCCACATTTTGATTGGCCAATTCAATAGCTTCTTTACTGCTATCAACTGAGTCAACCCAAGTGGCTCCATATTTGAGTGCAGAAAGGCTAAATCCACCAGAATAACTAAATGTATTTAATACCGTTTTGCCCATGCTAAGCTCACCAAGCATTCTTCTGTTTTCGCGCTGGTCAATAAAAAAACCAGTTTTTTGGCCTTTTTCAACATCAATGTTGAACTGAATATTGTATTCTTTGGCATTAATTGGCATAGGTAAAATGGCATCATTTACCCATCTATTTCCATCCGTTACATTTTCGAGTAATTGTGTACTTTGTTTTGTTTTTAAATAAATATGATTAAAACCTAAACTATTTAATGCTTCAAATACATATTGGCTTATTAGCTCAACTCCTTTTACTAGTATTTGGCAAACAGCAGCTTGATTATAAATATCAATAATTATTCCTGGAAAAAAATCTCCTTCTGCATGTATTAATCTATAAATATTGGTATGGTCGTTATTGATAAATTGCTTTCTAAATTCAAAAGCACGAGTAATTTTATTTTTCCAATAGTTAGCATTTATTTCAATAGGTTCACTGGTAAACTCAAATAACCTGCACATGATTTGGCTATTTGGTGCAAAAAAACCATAACCCAATAATTCATCAGCATTGGTTCTAACTTCTACAATAGAGCCGTTTGGGGCTTTCGGCATTTGTTTTACACCTCCACTAAATACCCAAGGATGACGATTAAGCAATGAACGTTCTCTTCCGCTTTTTAAAATTATTTTTTCGTAATTCATTTGCGGCAAATATAAGGGCAATATGTAATATAACTAACCTAGCTGAATACCATTTAATTTTCGGTAAAAACTAATGGCTGCATTATCGGTCATGCCTGAAATGAACTCGCAAATTTTCATTACCCTAGTGTACAAATCAGGATGAGGAATTTTGCCTTTACCTATAAATTGTTCAGGAATTAATTCTATAACTTTTTCGCTTCTATAAAATTTCAGATTAGCATTGTTTTGTGCTTCAAAATGTTGGTTTACAGCGTTTATACAAATGTGCAATAATCCGCTGATTACCTCAAAACCGGCAGCCTCTATTTCAAGTACAACCCTGTTTTTATAAACCTTTTCTTTAGTTATGGTTTTAATTTGCTCAATGAAATCAATGTTTTTACTCAATTTAATAAGCGAATTATTAAAGGTTCCGTTCAAAATGGCTTCTTCGTTTTGCATAAAAATTTGAGACAACTCATTGGTTAAATTATCAATGGCCGATGCACGTAAAAAACCAATTTGCCCTTCAAAAGTCATTTCATTGAATTTATCTTCTTTAAAATTTTCGACAAAAGGAATCAACAAATCTTCAGCATGTTTTATGTCAATCCACTTTAAATTAAGCCCATCTTCAAAATCAATGATGCTGTAGCAAATATCATCGGCCGCTTCCACCAAAAAAGCCAATGGATACCTACACCAATTTAAATGCTCATCTTCCCTTATTTTTAACAAACCTAACTTTTGGGCTATATCGTTAAAATAAGCCACCTCGCTTTGAAAAAAGCCAAACTTTTTTTCACTTACTTTTTTATCGGTATATTTGGGCAAACTCTCTTTTGGGTATTTACTAAATGCAGCCAAAGTTGGGTAAGTTAAGCGTAAACCTTTATCATTTCCACTGTAATTACATACTATTTTAAACCCATTGGCATTGCCTTCAAAATTAATTAAATCGGCCCATTGCTTGGCATTATTAATACTTGGTTCTAACTCTTTTCCGTTTCCATTTAAAAAATATTCTCTAATGGCATCCTCTCCACTATGGCCAAAAGGCGGATTCCCAATATCGTGAGCCAAACAAGCCGCAGCTACTATGCAACCAATATCGTAACTGCTTATTTCTTTTTGTAAATCAGGGTATTTTTGGAGCAATGCTTCCGAAACTTTACGGCCCAAACTGCGGCCCACGCTCGAAGTTTCTAAACTATGCGTTAATCTGTTATGCACAAAATCGTTTTCGGGCAATGGAATAACTTGAGTTTTATCTTGCAGTTTTCTGAACGATTCAGAAAAAACCACCCTGTCAAAATCGCGCTCAAACTCAGTTCTGCTCGTTTTATTGTCTTGTAAAGTTTGGTTAAATCTGTATGGTTTTAAAAGCTGCTGCCAATTCATTGTCATCCTATGTTTGTGATCTGTTAATCAAATTCAAGAATACAATATTTTATTTGAATAAAAATAAAAGAGTAGGAAGGGATAAAGATTAAGTCAAGTCATAGGTAGTTTAGATACCGTGCAGCATGCTAATCACCCTTCCTTTTGCTA
>CANHVU010000023.1 GCA_947464275.1 Bacteroidota bacterium | reverse complement strand
GTTATGAGGAGTAATGTATTTCATTAATTTTACTACTCAAAAAAACAATTTTTTTTACTTTGTTTTTCATGCTTTTATCCGCATGTTTACATCCAGTTTGTGAATAGTTTTTTCACACTCTGACGTTATGCAGTAGCTTAAATAAAACGACAATAAATGATAAGACTCAAATGTAACAACTGCGACAAAATTCACGAATTCCAAGACAATTATTTGGAGTATGAATGTATTGCTTCTGACTCAAATAGACAAATGGGGACGGAAAATGAATATGAAGGTAAATTGGAATTTGATTGCGATAATTGTAAAAACCAAATTATAGCGGAATTTCATTTTTGGGAATATCCAACAATGACTTTAAACTACAAGGAATACAAAGAAGAAGGTTGTGTAGTTCTTGAAGAACCAGACTATCAATCATTTTTAACAAACAATGAAATTGACGACTATGAATACTAATATGAAATACTATTACTGGGCTTCAGGGGTACTTATTTTTATTTGCCTATTACTTACTGTATTATATCCTATTTTTGTTGGTTTTGGCTTGTCCAACAAATCAATTGAATGGTCAAATTTTGGACAATATATTGGTGGTGTAATAGGTCCTTTATTAGGACTACTTGCTTTTGTTGGCGTTTTACTTTCAATTGCAAATCAAAATTCAGAGAATTATAAAGCAGAAACAGAAAATCGAATTATCAAGCATATTGAATTTCATCACAACATATGCAATAATGTAATAATCCCTTATGACATTAAGAAAACAAAATTTAAAGAAGGTAGACAAGCATTTGAATTTTTGTACGACAAATATTTGAAAACATATTTAAATGAAGTTGAGCAACTAAATCCGCACCTAGATGAAGAACAAAAAATTGACAATGCTTTCTCAAAGTTGTATAAAAGGGAAGGGATGAAATTTGGCTTCTACTTCAGAAATCTTTATTATCTAATCAAATACATAGATGACAGTAAAGAAATTGATAAAAACCATTATTCTAAATTAGTAAGAGCACAGCTTTCAACGCCTGAAATTCAATTATTAATGTATAATTGTCTTTTCAAAAAAGGTAAAGGTTTCAAGGCATTAGTAACAAAATACGGACTATTAAACGGAATTGACGAAACGGAAATGATTAAGCCAGCACATAAAAAATTATTTGACAACAAGGCCTTTGAATAGAAAGTAGAGCCGACCACATAACAGCTTGTTTGTGCTAACTGCTGGTTCAGAGTAAATTTGTATGTAAGTTCAAATTTTTCTTCTAATTTTGTGTTAGGTTTCCAGTTCTGTGCTTCGGTATCGCAGCCAGCGCAATTCATGAAAATCGTTATTTGTAAACGTAAAGACTCATGATAAAACAACTAATCACCGACATATCATTTGATAATATCAATTTGACACAGGCTTTGACCAGAGCAAAAATTATTGCTCATAAAATTGGGGATGTTAATTTTCAGAACTGGATAAAGCTTGAAAACGAAGGCTATCCATCTGGAAACAATAACCTACCTCAATATAGAAGACTCCATTGCGTTGTCAAGGTAACTCTATCCGACTATTTCGGAAGACAGAACCAAATACCTGTTGCATTTAATGACGCAGATCCAAAAATGGCTGAAATGATGAGCACACTTGAAGTAAGCCAAAGTATTGCAAGTATAGAAGAAAATATTGGTATGCTTTTAGACACTAAAGGACTTGTTGACTTCAACCCAAATCAAGTAGCACTTTTATCGAAGTGGCTCGTAGAAAGTTTAGATGGAAATCAAATTATTAGAGCTGGTCGCGAAGTTAAAAAGATTGAATTTATTAATATTGTTCAACAGACTAAGCAAAAACTTTTGGACATCCTACTAGAACTTCATTCACAATTTCCTAATCTAGACAATGAATTCACCATGACTAAAGAAAACAAAGAAAAGGTAAGTAATATTATCACTACAAATATTTATGGTGACAATAATCCTTTGAATATTGCAGCAGGGAATAATGTAGACCAAAGTGGAAATATTAATAACATTAATAATATTGATTATTCAAAACTTGAAAAACTTGGGGTTGATAGTAACGACATTATTCAGTTGAAAGAAATCGTTTCTAAAACACCAAAGGAGTCCTCTGAACTTAAACAACGAGTTTTAAAATGGCTCGGGACAGTGACAGCATCTGTTGCTAGTAAAGGTCTCACCGACAATATACCTGCCATTATAGAGTTTATAGGTCAATTGATATAAAACGCCTACACATAACATCGGTCTTGCTCTAATACCATTAACTTACTGAATTGAATATTTCGTTTCGCATTTATTTTTATTTTAGTAAGACAAATTAACTTTCAGTAGCCTGCAAAAGCGCAAGGCTGCCAAATGTTTATTAGTTCTTTTAGTTGTTGTAATCGGTTTAAATAAGGTTCAAATGTTGGTTTGCCATTATTGGTTTTGAGTGTATTTAAATGTCTATCAATGAATTTATGCACATTGGTTATCGTTTGGCATTGGTTTATTTTTATTGGTTCGGTTGGTAATTTTGAATTTTTAAAATATGCTTCTAGTTCAATTATTTCATTGCTCCAATCTGTTTTGGCTGTTTCCTTAAATGGTGGCGGTGTATCAATTGCTTTTAGTTGAACAGCTATTGTTTCAATTACTATTGGTTCACTTGCTACTGGTTCAGTTTCATTTTTAAAAAAGTTGGCCAAATCAAATTTTATTAAGTAATCAGCTAAATCAAAACCTTGCTGCTTTTCTAAATCGGTGGCTTTGCTCTCCAATAAGTCTGAAACTATAAAATTTGTAATGTGTCCAAGTTCCTTTGCTTTACTGTTCCATTTATCAAATCCGTTAAGGTCTGGAAATAATGTAACAGTTCGCCCCTTTAGTATGCTGCATTTTTCAGCGTTCAGATTGGTAAGGCTGCCAACTGCAACCCAAATAAATTGGGGTAAATAAACGCTTGCAATTACAGCCGTTTTTTCGCTTTCAACTATGGCAACAGGTTTAGTTTTATCAATTAATAAGTGTTCACCAAACAAACATTGCTTTAACCCAAATTCAGCCTGTTTAAGGGCTTTATGCACCCAATAAACTGGCAATTCAAGGTTCTTTACTCTTTTGCCTGTGGTGTGGTTGTAAAGCATTATTTTACCAGTTCTTACTTTGCCCTGTGTATCTATTTGCCAAAATACAGTTGCACCGTTCCAATGTTTTGAAGTGGCAATAAAATAACGGCTTACCAGTTGGTTGGCAACCTCAACCCCGAACAAATTAATAAGGAACTTTACAAAGTGGTTCGTTTCAAACGCTGTAGGGTTCAGGCTTGCTTTGAATACCTTCACTGGAATAAATGAAACTGGCTTTAGTTGATGTGAAACAGGTCGGGGCTTGTAGGGCTTAGGCAGGTGTTTATCAAATGAAATATTGTTATCCTGAAAATATTGTTTCGGGGTGTAATGAATGCCACAACTGTCTGACCTTTCGCATCTGCCAACGGTGGGGTGTAAGTGTTTGCCTGTTTCTATATCAATGTAACGCGAAAACTTTTTATCCTTATGTTGACAATGTTCGCAACGGTAACGGGTATTCATTCCCTTGTATGGTTCTAAAGTGTATCTGTAATTATTCATTTTTATTATTTATTCTGTAACAGGTGTAACAACCGTAACAGGCTATTACAGTGGTTACAGGGTGTTACAGTCCTTTAAAATTCTACTTACTTTCATATGAGAAATTCCAAGTTCAGCCCCTATTTCACGTAGGCTTCGCCCTTGCTGTTTTAGTTCTCGTACCTTTTCGTTTAGGTCTTCTTTATCCCTTTCAGTGTGCTGTTTAAGGTGTTCAAATTCCTTTCCAAAATTGACAAACTCAAACAATAGGAAATTATGGGGCTTATCAATTTGACAAACACAAACATTTTCAGCATCGTAAATTTTTTCAGTAAATCGCTCTTTTATTTGTTTGATATATCTTAAATTTTTGTCGCTGTGGCTTTCACCGATTGAAAAGGAACTATCACAAAAATTCATTAAAGCTTTGCTTCCCGATAAATCATTTCGGGTGATAGGTTTTGATAAATCCCTTTTTGGTGTGTGTGCAAGTGCTAGAATAGAAAGTCCGTATTTGTTTTTTAAGGCTTTCAAATGTTTCATTAATGGCAAAGCATCTTTAGCCTTTTCAGTTTCATTTTTGAGATAAGTAAGGTTGTCAATGATTAAAACCTTTGCCCCAGTTTCAATAATACTTAGTTCCAATGAATGATTTAAGAAATCCTCAAAGGTTTGGGCTTCGGGTATTTCAGCATCTGGGTTTATTTCAACTCTTATAAAGTTTTCATCAAAGTGGTAATGTTGATCAAAATTTATTGAATATCTATTTTCAAATTGTTTGTCGCTTAACTCAAAATCAAAATACAAAATCGGTTGCTTTGGAGTTTCCAATTTAAAGCCATGTATTTGTTCGCCTTTGCTTATGCTGTTACCAATTTGCACGGCTAAAATTGACTTACCTAAATTGGTGTCGGCAAACAAAATACATAATTCACCCTCAAACCAAAGTTCGCCAAAAAGCATTTGGGGAGTAGGTCGAGTTTTAGCTTGTTCTATCCAACGGCTGGCTGTTTTTACTGTGAACAGTCCTTTACTTTCTTTGGCTTCATTGCCTATCTTTAACAGTTGTTTGGCTTCGGTTTTAATATCCTCAACCCCGATACCGTATTTATCAAACTCATACGTTGGTGTAATGGTGTTTAAATTTGTATCTTTATTCTCATCTTTAGTGCTTAACTTATTAGGGGTGTTGTTATGTTCCTGCATAGCTTACCACTTTTTAGTTTTACAATACTTTTCTGCTTCGCTGGCTGTTTCTGACAACGTCTTTTTTCTGCCTTGCCTTAACCAGTTATCAATTTCCGATTTTAGAAACCTCAACTTTTTACAACCTTTGTGTACAGGAATAGTACCAGCGTTTACCCAGCCGTAAACTGTAGGTTTGCTGGGCTTGTCGGGGTGGTACTGGCAAAGTTCGTTGAGGTCAAACCAACGGTCGGTTTCGGTTGGTTGTTCGTTACTCCTTTCAAGTAATAGCCTTTTTATTTCGCTTACTTCATTTGAAAGGAGCGTAAAGGCTTTAGGTAATGTTTCTAGGGTTAAACCCTCTTTTAAATTTTCCATTTTATTAGTGTTTTTTTTAAAACTTTTAACAAAGGAAAATTGATTTTAAACCCTCATAAAGAGGTTAGTAATGTTAGTATGGATTTAGTAATATTAGTAATAAATTAGTAGTAAATTAGTAAACTGACTTGCTAAAATTAGTGCTTACTGTGGAGGTTTTGTAACCCTCAAAATAATCACCTAACAGTGCTGCATATTGGTTTTGCCTGCCGTGAATTTTACCAGCCACATTTTTATAGTATGTGTAAAATACGGCTTCAATAGTTGCCTTGTTAGGAGCATCTTTGATTTTAAAAAGTGTTTCAGGTATTGTTTTCAATTCAAATGCGGCTTTCAAATACATATTCAATTGCTGTTCGGTTAAATATTTTTTCTCAACTAAACCAGCTTTAAAGTGTTTGTAAATATCAGTTGGTTTAATATTATCAAAGTTGTTTTCAAAGGTTAGCAATTCGCTTTTGGGTTTTACTGTACCATCGCTATCTTGATTAGATTTTACCCATAAATTTATTTGATTCAAAATTTTATCATCTTGTAATGGTTCTGGTATAAGTATTATGTGTTTTGTTAAACTTTTTACAAAATCATTTTTGTTAGCAGTTTTATTCAAATGATGATTCAGTATATCTTCAATATATAACACACCATAATCAGACATCAAAAGAATTAAAAAAGTAAAATATAGTTCTGTATTTTCTATAAAAGCAATTTCATTTATACTGTTAATCTTTTTCTGGAACTCTAATAGTAGTATTCTGTTTTTATCATAAATAGGGTTTTCAATTTCATTTTTAATAATTACAGTGATGAAGGCTAAAAAATAATGGTCAAATAATTGTTTAAAAAGCTCTTCGAGAGTAATATTATCTGCGCCTAAACCACTATTCAATATTAATTCTTCAATTTTTTCAATTTCGGCATAGGAGAATTTTGATTTTAAATTTAAATTTTCAAAATCAACTCCATTTAACTTTAGCTGGTAATAATTTTGAAGTTTTGAATAATAACTAAATGATGTTATTTCAATTTTTTTAGTTGGATATAGGTTTCCGTTAACATATTCACGTAGTCTTTGTTTAAGTTTATATGAATTAGGCTTGAGGATATCAATTTCAGCTTCAAATAAATTATAAATAGAGTGTGCGCAATTTAAAATTGTTAAATCGTATTTATGTGGCATATTATTTTATATTTTTTCAATTAAATTATCAAACTGAATTTATCTTTTTTTATATTACAGCAATTGCAAATTAAATGAAATTTGAGTTTTTCCAATCAGTTTCAACTTCGCTTTTTATTTTACTAGACCAACTTAGCATCCTAAAAAATGTAAATGATTTATTAATTTATGTTTCGCAGGCTTGCGAAAAAGTTTATGGAACTATATATTATTTTTTACAACTGTATTTACCTCTAGTTTGGTAATAATACCTTGAACAATTTTTAATTTTCATAGCATCCTTTTTAGTGCTTATACGATTGCGGATATGGCCTTTTCTATATTTTCTCTTGTAATCAACACTAGGTTTTGTGTAAACTATTTTTTATTGCGCCTTTTGGTTTTAATTAATAGGCCAACTAACCTCAAAATTACATAATACTATAGAAAAAGGCAAAATATCGGAACTAGAAACCAGTTTAAACAAAGCATAACATAACACTATAAATCCTCTCAAGCAAAGTTATTTGAAGGGATTTTTTTTGTTTACCACCATTTGTATAATTAATTTGGTTTAATGTGGGTAATGGATAAGTTTGTGAGAAGGAAAAATAATTTAAAGTTTATTCAAAATAGCACAATTAGCTATTTGGGAAAGTTTTTAGGTGAAAACTCCTTGTTATAGTTAGTTAGTGGTCAGTCTAAAATAGTATATATTATTGACAACAAATTGTAAATTAGAAACAAATATATAAAGAGTAAAGCAATGAGAATTAACAAAGTAAAACTAGAATATAGTCAAACATCAACAGTCGGACTTCAAGAAATTAACTTATCGCGCTTAGATAAAGTTGTTGCACTTGTTGGGAAAAATGGTTCAGGTAAATCAAGAATTTTAAATTTTATTGAAGCAAATATTTCATCCATTATTACCCTTAATAACATTATCAAGGGTAACATTACAAATCTACCTATTAAGATTAGGCAAGCAATTATGAAACTCGAACCAAATAAGGAATTGGCAATAATGATAATTGAGATGGAGGAGATAGATTTGTTAATTAAGGTTAATCCAGCAGATACAGAATTAAGGTCAAAACGGCAACGATTGAGAAGAGAAATTTCACAAATGGAACATTCCATTAAGGTAATTAATCAATCAGATGATAATTTAACTATAATCAAAAACGGTTTAAATAATCAAAGGCAGCAATTACCAATACAGCAACAATCTCCTTATCAAAACATAAAATTAATAATTGACGAAATTCGTCCATTAATTTCTGAACTTCATAGCAATTACGTAAAACGCGTAAACTATACTCAAATAAGACAATTGCAAGATGTTGTTTTGGACAATGATGAGGAAGTAAATTCATTTGAACAATTAGTAGAGAGTGTGACTGAACAATTAGTTTACAATGAATTAGGAAGTATTTATAAAAGTTCATTACGATTTTTAAGGAAGTTGCCTCATCAGCTTGTATCCGATTGGATAGATTGTCTTGGTGACGTTGAAAAATTCAACAAGAGAAAATCTTATGAAAGGTTTGTAGCATTAAAAGAGATTTTTGAAAATATTTTTGGTAAAACACTCGAGTGGGAAATAAAAAATGTAGAAAGGAGCGTCACTGATAATGGTGTTAAAAGTTTACAAGCAGGTATTTGGAAAATAAACAAAAGAGAATTTAATTATACAGAATTTTCTGATGGAGAAAAAACACTCTTTGCTTATGTTTTAATGTTCTTTTTAATGTCTCAAAATAAAAGCATAAGGCTTAGAGACAGTATATTAATCATTGACGAGCCAGAGTTACATCTTCATCCAGACGCTGAGATAGACTTAATTAATGGAATTAAAAATATTATTGAAGATAATGGGCAACTGTACATTGCAACACACTCTTTAAATATTCTCTCTCATTTAAACTACGATGAAGTATTCATGGTTAAAGATGGACTAATAAAGCACCCTTCAAATACAATTCAACGTGAGGCATTGGCGGAATTAATGAAAATTGAAGAAAGAGTTTTGAAGTTAAATGAATTTTTGAATTCAATTTATGATTGGACTTATGTGCAATTTATGATTGAGTGTTTTACAAATCCGGATGTGATTGAAGTTGCGAAAGAAAATGACCCACAAATTCAGTCTTTAAAAGAAATAATAAATGCAAAAGAAGACAATAAAAAATCCCTTTTACTTGATTTCGGTGCAGGGAAAGGTCGCCTCTATGAGCAGGCAAATCGTGATAAAAAATTTAGAAATGCTATAGAATATTCAGCATTAGAACCTAATGTTGAATTACATATTGATTTAAAAGCAAAAGGAATTTCCAAAATTGTTGGATCTTATGCTGAATTAACAGAAAAGTCCTTTGATTTTGTAGTCTTATGTAACGTATTGCACGAAATTGATATTAATGAATGGGTTCCAGCAATTAATCGAATTATTGATTCATTAAAAGACGATGGTAACTTAATAATTATTGAAGCCAAAAGTCTCAGAAAAGGAGAGCTAATTGGTTC
The DNA here is from genome assembly GCA_947464275.1 of Bacteroidota bacterium. GTDB lineage: Bacteria > Bacteroidota > Bacteroidia > UKL13-3 > UKL13-3 > JAAFJM01. The sequence continues at coordinate 48,097 of CANHVU010000023.1, read as the reverse complement.
AACTGGTTTCTTGTTATTGGATGAAAACGAATTGAAAGTTTTGTTTGGTTTAGACAATAAACCTGCTCAGCTGAAATATAAAGACAAAAATGAGAACATAACTTGTATATTAATACCTAAAAGTAACCTTAGGCATATAACTATTGGAGACGTTTTGTTGACCATGCAAAACGTGGAAAAAAATACCCTAGACAAAATTTATCAACTTCGCATTAATACAGACAATGAAGTTATTAGTAATAAAAAAGGACGACTATCAGCATTTCTTTCACAATTGCATATCAACTCAAAATTTGCACAAAAAAAATTAAATGAACAAATGCAAGAAAAAAAGAAACTGCTAATAGCATCCAAAAGAAATTAACAATTTTATGTTTAAATGAGCTTTTGTATTTCGTTTCAATTTTAGTTGAGGCAGACAGTTTTAGCATTTTACTTCACAAATTTCATTTAGCAATTAATCATTATAAAAAAATAGATATGATAACAAAAGAACATTACAAAGAAATAGAGGCGAAATACGGTGAATATGCAAGTTGGGCAATTTGGGCAAATGAAGATATAAAAGCAAAATCGAACATAGGCGACATGAGTATTTTTGATTTTAACAAGAACCCAAATTTACTCGAGACCCTTAATCCAAATGTAATTATGGTCGGGCTAAATTTCTCAAGGACTATTGAAAAAAAAGCATTTGTAAACTTTCATGACTATAGACCTCAAGGACAAGATTATAAAATAAGATATGCGTTTCGAGATACTGAGTTTTATGGCGCATATATGACTGATATAATAAAGGACTTTGAAGAAAAAACATCGGGAAATGTTTTACAGTTTCTTAATAACAACCAAGAATTTGAATTAGAGAACGTAAAGAAATTCGAAAAGGAAATTGAAGACTTAAGATGCGCTAACCCATTGATTATTGCTTTTGGAAAAGTAACATTTAATATACTAAATAAACATTTTCGTCAGAAATACACAATTAAAAAGGTAAAGCATTATAGTTACCACATTAGCCAAGAGAATTACAGAAATGAAGTTTTAAAAACCTTATTAAATAAATAACCAGTTTGATAAAATTTTGCAACTAAAAAATAAATTTTAAAAAATGTCCATTATGTTACCCAAATCCACCAAATTTATACTCCAACTTCATATTTAAACTTTCAACCAAATTATTACCTTTACCAACTGACAAAAAGGAAAATTAATGTTTGAACAAACTTTTAAAAATATAGATGATATACTGCATAAAGATGCTGGTTGTGGAAGTGAATTAGATTACGTAGAGCAAACATCATGGGTATTGTTTTTAAAATATTTAGCTGATTTAGAAAATGATAAAGCCACCGCTGCTGAACTAACAGGTAAAGTTTATAAACCACTACTTGATAATGAATACCAATGGCATGTGTGGGCTGCTCCTAAAGACAAGGATGGAAAACTAGACCACCACAAAGCTTTAACTGGAGATGACCTTGCCGATTTTGTAAACATAAAGTTATTCCCTTACCTTAAAAAGTTTAAGGCAGAAGCCGAGAGTGCGGATACCATTGAATATAAAATAGGGGAAATATTTAGCGAACTAAAAAACCGCATACAAAGCGGTTATAACTTACGCGAAGTAATTAACCGAATTGATGAATTGCGTTTTAGAACACATGCCGAAAAGCACGAAATGAGCCATTTGTATGAATCTAAAATTCAGAATATGGGTAATGCAGGGCGCAATGGTGGCGAATACTACACGCCTAGACCCTTGATTACTACTATTGTAAAAGTAGTAGCTCCCGAAATTGGCAACAAAATATACGATGGTGCGGTAGGTAGTGCTGGTTTTTTGTGCGAGGCATTTACTTATTTACAAAACAGTAAAAAACTAACCACAACTGATGTAACCACCTTACAAAAACATACCTTTTACGGTAAAGAAAAAAAATCGTTGGCATATATTATTGGTACCATGAATATGATATTTCATGGCATAGAAGCACCCAACATTATACATACCAATACACTTGCCGAAAACTTAGCCGACATACAAGAAAAAGACCGATATGACATTGTATTGGCTAACCCTCCGTTTGGTGGTAAAGAACGAGCAGAAGTACAACAAAACTTTCCTATTAAAACGGGAGAAACTGCTTCTTTATTTTTACAACATTTTATTAAAATACTAAAGGCGGGTGGTAAAGCTGCTGTGGTAATTAAAAACACCTTTTTAAGCAATACAGATAACGCATCTGTGGCATTGCGCAAGCAGTTATTAGAAAGTTGTAACCTACATACCGTTTTAGATTTACCAGGCGGAACCTTTACAGGAGCGGGAGTAAAAACAGTGGTATTGTTTTTTGAAAAAGGAAGTGCTACCAAAAAGGTTTGGTTTTACCAATTGAACTTAGATAGAAACTTAGGTAAGACCAATGCACTAAACGAAAAAGATTTAGCCGATTTTGTAGCATTACAAAAAACAAAAGCAGATAGCGAAAACTCTTGGAGTGTATCGGTGGCTGAGCTTGTCGAAGCCAATTCTACTTACGACCTAAGCGCTAAAAACCCTAACAAAAAAGAAGAAGCTGCTTTGCGCCAACCGCAACAAATATTAGAAGAAATGAAAGCCTTGGACGAAGAAAGTGCCGATATTTTAAACTCAATTTTAGAACTGATATGAAAGGTTGGGAGATAAAAAAGTTGTCTCAATTATTTGATGTTAAATCAAGTCGTAGAGTTCATCAAGCAGATTGGAAGTCTAGTGGTATTCCATTTTATAGAGCTAGAGAAGTTGTTAAACTTGCAAAAGATGGAATAGTAGAAAATGAATTATTTATTAGCGAAGAGTTATATGAGCAATTTACTAAAGAAAAAGGAGCCCCAAAGACTGGCGATATTATTGTTTCTGCCGTTGGAACTTTAGGACAATGTTATTTAGTTAAAGATTCTGATAAATTCTATTTCAAAGATGCATCTGTTTTATGGTTTGAAAACTCAGGTAAGGTTAATTCCCGATATATTGAATATGCCTTTAAAGCAGACTCTATATTGGCTCAAGTTATGGATGGTTCAATGGGTGCTACGGTTGGTACTTTAACAATAAGCAGGGCGAAAGATATTGAAATCCCACTACCACCCCTTCCAGAGCAACAACGCATCGTAGCCATATTAGATGAAGCCTTTGCTACCATAGCCAAGGCAAAAACCAATGCCGAACAAAACCTCAAAAACGCCAAAGAACTTTTTGAAAGTTATTTGCAAGGAGTTTTTGAAAATAAAGTTGATGGTTGGGAAGAGAAAACATTGGGGGAGGTCTGTGAGTATGATAAAAATTCAAATAAAAGAGATGACTTGCCTTATGTTGGGCTTGAAGATATTCAATCTAACACTGGGATTTTTATTGGACCATTTGAACCAAGAAGTATGAAGAGTTTAACTTTTTATTTCAATAATGACCATGTACTATACGGAAGGCTACGTCCTTATCTAAACAAAGTTTTGTTACCAGATTTTGAAGGACATTGTTCAACCGAAATTTTTCCTATAAAACCAAAGAAGAGTGTTTTGGATAGAGGATTTTTATTTAGATGGTTAATCGCTGCTGAAACAATGAAAAAAATAAATGCAACATGGACTGGCGCAACTTTGCCGAGAGCAAATATGAATGCTGTTTTGGATTTTAAAATTAATATTCCGCCATTAAAAGAACAAAACAAAATCGTTCAAAAACTTGATGCGTTATCAGCCGAAACAAAGAAATTAGAAGCCATTTATCTGCAAAAAATAAATGATTTAGAAGAGTTGAAAAAAAGTATTTTGCAAAAGGCATTTAGTGGGGAGTTGAATTTAAATGCTGTTATTTAATAATTGAAAAAAAAATTAGAATTATGAAAACTTTTGAAAGGCGCAGTAATGAATCAGGTGAACAATTTGCTGCCAGAATTGATAGATATTTGATAGATAAAATAATTGAGGATATTGAACCAATAGCAAACCTACCATATTTACAGATAAAAAGCATTTTAAACCAACTTAACCCAGAAGCATTAGAAATAATTGAGGAAGATTGTATTAAATTAGAAAAATTTGAGGTTTGCAAAATTGCAAGAGAATTAATCAAAGATAAGAAAAAGCTGTAATTAGTATTTGATTGGAAAGCCAATAAAATATGAACGAAGCAGAAACAAAAGCATAACTAATCTTCGTTTAAAAAATTGAGGTTTTATTAGCCTAAACAAAATATTAGAGGCCATTTATCTGCAAAAAATAAATGATTTGGAAGAATTGAAAAAGAGTATTTTGCAAAAGGCATTTAGTGGGGAGTTGAAAACAGAAAAAATTATCAAATCATGAGCAAAGATTTAACAAATTCGAGTCTCGATCGGAAAAATATTTTAAATAATAATTTTGCCATACAAGAGCTGTATGAGCAAGTAGGTTTTTATGGAATTAAGTTCGAAGGTAAATACCGATTTACTAAGCAGCAGGTTGCCAACTATTTTGAGGTTGACAGTAGAACGATTGACCGTATTCTCGAAAACCATAAAACAGAATTAGAACAAAGTGGTTATGAGGTTTTGGTCGGTAGTAAACTTCGTCAATTCAAAGATGAAATATCTGATTATCTGAAAATTGCAAAAGAAAAGATTGATGTCTCCGACATTCATATCGGAGACATCAATGATGGTAACGACATAATTGTCGCCACCATCATTCAATTATATGAAAACGAAATAGATAGCTTGGGCAAAACATCCATACTTGGAACATTTACATACAAAGCTTTTCTTAATGTAGGCATGCTGCTAACTGGCTCTGAAAAAGCGCAAAAACTGCGCTCTGCAATTTTAGACATTGTAATTGATGTGCTCAACAAAAAGTTAGGAGGTAAAACAAAATACATCAATCAACGAGAAGAAGAATTTTTACCTAGCGCTATACGAGAATTTAACTATAGACAGGAATTTACCAATGCGTTAGATTATTACATTGTTAAGAATAAATTCAAATATGGGCAATTAACAGATAAGATTTACAAAAGTATTTTTAAGGAAGACGCAAAAGAATACCGACAAATTTTAAAACTCAACACCAAGGAAAGTGTGCGTAGCACAATGTATTCAGAAGTATTGGACTTAATAGCTGGATACGAGAATGGATATGCTAATTATTTGAGAATTGAATCTGAAAAACTTGGACGAAAATTGAGTCTTTCAGAAGCTCATTCATTGTTTGCAACCTACGAGCAAATTACTGAGGCAACTTTAGTTCCGTTACGTGAAAAAGCAAGAAGTTTAATGGCTAGCCGTGATTTGGCTTTTAGAGATGCTTTGCATGAGAAATTGAAAGAATATGTAAATGAAGTAAGTTCAGAAGATTATGAAAAGTTTTTGGGCGATAGAAGTATGGACTTAGAAAAGCGACTTGAAGATAATAAGGATGTTTTTAACAGATTAAAAGATAGGTAACAGTGGTGTACAATTATTTTACTGTAGATTACGCCATCAAAATCCATGATAAAATCATCGAAATTTCAGGTGGAATTGAGGGAGTTAAAACCTATGGAAATTTAGAAAGTCCTTTAACACATATTCAAAATGATGATTACTACCCTACATTTGAAGAAAAGCTAACACATCTTGTTTTTTCATTCAATAAGTTTCATGCTTTTAACGATGGAAATAAAAGAACATCAATAGCAATGGGCGCTTTCTTTTTAGAAGTAAACGGTTTAGATGTATTTGTAAATAAATTCATTATTGAAATGGAAAACATTGCTGTAACTGTTGCCGATAATATTATTGAAAAGGAGTTATTACAAGAAATTATAACATCAATACTAAACGAAGCAGAATATAATGAAGAGTTGAAATTGAAAATAATTCACGTTCTTAATGAGGTAAACGATGCTAAGGAGCAGCTAAATATAGGCTTTGAATTTTATAAAGATTTATATTGAAATGAACGAAGAAGAAACAAGAGTAGATCTAATTTTTAAGGACATAATTGCTTACCCCCAAAGTGGATTTAGTGAAATTCATCAAAGTATTGGATTAGAAATCAACCAATATAAAGTAAAACGGTTGCTAAAAGCAATGATTGAAAATGGTGTTTTTGCATTAGAAGGCGAACGGAAGTGGATTAAATATTTTATAAAGCAAAACCTGTAAGAAAACGAATAAATACTTTATAAGATGCTTTATAAAAACACATTCAGTCAAGAAAATATGCTAGTTAAACACCGTTATGGTAAAATATTTTTTATTTGATAGTTATTTAATTTTAAAGTAAAAACGATAAAAAATGAACGAAGCTGAAACAAGAGCAGAACTCATAGACCCCAAACTAAAGGCTTGTGGTTGGGGCGTTATTGAAGGTTCAAAAATCCTTCGTGAATACAATATTACCGCTGGTAAAATACAAACTGGCGGTGTTAGGTCTAAAAAAATAATTGCTGATTATGTATTGGTTTACAAAGGCATTAAACTAGCTGTAGTAGAAGCCAAAAGCGATGATTTAGGTGTGGGCGAAGGTGTGGCACAAGCCAAACAATATGCCGATAAACTTAAATTAGAAACTACGTACTCTACCAACGGAAAAGAAATTTATAGTATTTGTATGAAAACAGGTGCCGAAGGATTGGTAGAAAATTACCTTACCCCTGAAGAACTTTGGAATAAAACCTATACAGGAAACAACACACAAGCAGTTACTGTTTCCAACCCAATAAACGAATGGCGTTTAAAATTTGCCGATGTTCCATTTGAAGATAAAAGTGGTACTTGGCAATTGCGCTATTATCAAGAAATAGCAGTTCGTAATACCATTGAAGCCATAGCCAATGGCAAAGAACGTATTTTATTAACCCTTGCTACAGGAACAGGAAAAACGGCTATTGCCTTTCAAATTGCTTGGAAGTTATTTCAAACACGTTGGAATTTAAAACGTGATGGTAGTCGCAGACCTCGTATTTTATTTTTAGCAGATAGAAATATATTAGCCGACCAAGCCTTCAACTCATTCTCTGCTTTCCCTGAAGATGCTTTGGTGCGAATTAAGCCAAGCGAAATAAAGAAAAAAGGAAACGTACCAACTAACGGAAGTATTTTCTTTACCATATTTCAAAGCTTTATGAGTGTAAGCACAAAAGTAGTAAAACCTATTAGTGCCGAAGAACCGCCCCTTGCTATAGCGGCAGAACCAGATATTGATAATCAAACAAAGGATTATAATTTTGGACAATACCCAAAAGACTATTTTGATTTCATTATCATAGACGAGTGCCACCGAGGTGGAGCAAATGATGAAGGAAATTGGAGAGGAATTTTAGAATATTTTTCTCCAGCTGTTCAATTAGGTTTAACTGCAACACCTAAGCGCAAAGACAATGTAGATACTTACAAATACTTTGGGGAGCCTGTTTATGTATATTCATTGAAAGAAGGTATAAACGATGGTTTTTTAACACCATTTAAAGTAAAACGTATTAAGACTACGTTGGATGATTATATTTATACTAGCGATGACCAAATAATAGAAGGAGAAATAGAGGAAGGTAAAACTTATAAAGAAAGTGATTTTAACCGCATTATTGAAATAAAGGCAAGAGAGGCAAAACGAGTTCAAATTTATATGGACGAAGCCAATCAAAAAGAAAAAGCCATTATTTTTTGTGCCACGCAAGACCACGCTGCTGCTGTTCGAGATTTGGTAAACCAATATAAAAAAAGTACCAATCCGGATTATTGTGTGCGAGTTACTGCCAATGATGGTGATATTGGAGAAACCTTTTTAAAGACATTTCAAGACAACGAAAAAACAATACCAACCATTTTAACCACTTCGCAAAAATTATCTACTGGAGTTGATGCAAGGAACATTAGGAACATTGTTTTGATGCGCCCAGTCAATTCTATGATAGAGTTTAAGCAAATTGTAGGTAGAGGAACAAGGTTATTTGATGGTAAAGAGTTTTTTACTATTTACGATTATGTAGATGCCTACCATCATTTTGCAGACCCAGAGTGGGATGGCGAACCATTAGAGCCAGATACAGAAGGCGAACCAAGAACACCAGGGCAACCTTGCAAAGTTTGTGGTCAAACTCCTTGTGTGTGTGAAAAAGCGCCTAAAGAACCTTGTGAGATTTGTGGTGAATTTAATTGTAGTTGCAATAAAAGGCAAAAGATTAAGATAAAATTGCGTGATGGCAAAGAGCGAGAAATACAATCAATGATTGCCACTTCGTTTTGGAGTGCTGAAGGTAAGCCTATTTCAGCCGAGGAATTTTTAAATAACCTATTTGGAGCATTGCCAAATTTATTTAAAAGCGAAGAAGAACTAAGAACACTTTGGAGCAACCCAATGACGAGAAAAGTATTATTAGAAAAATTAGAAGAAGTTGGTTTTCCTAAAAGTGATTTGTTGATAGTTCAATCATTGGTTAATATGGAAAAGAGCGATTTATTTGATGTGTTGGAATATGTGTTTAATGGAAACTACAACTCATTAACCAGAGAACAGCGAGTAGCAGCTTCACAAGCTACCATTTTTGCATTGCTGGATAACAAACAAAAAGAGTTTATAGAATTTGTACTAAGCAAATATGTTGAAACAGGCGTAGAAGAACTTGACCAAGAAAAACTACCAATACTCCTTACCAACAAATATCAATCGTTAGAGGATGCTAAAGAGGTTCTTGGTAACGTTGGAGATATAAGCAAGTTGTTTATTGAGTTCCAAAAGTATTTATACGAAGAAAGAGTTGCATAAAAAGCTAAAATAATAAATTGAATATTTAGCTGCATTAAACCAGCTAAATATTCAATAGTTAGTTACTAAAAAAACGAATAGTTAGCAACTAACTATTGCAGCTAACTATTCAATAAATAGTGACTAAGTATTATTAATAAAGTAACTAAATATCGAGGTATTACCACCTGATTAATTGTTATAAAGTACGTATGCCAATAAAATAGTTAGTTGAAGTTGGATAAAGTTCCATATTTGTTGTTTTATATAATAATAGAGGCCTTTAGTGCGCAACAATTATTCGCAATAATGCGCAAGGTGCGCAACTATGAGCAAACGGTGTAAATAAGGTGTATTTTTTAGCACCTAAAAAAGAAGCTAAAAATGATGCTAAAAAATCAATTGTTATTAGCTAAAAACTGTATTTACATTGTTAAAAACAAGCATGGAAATAAAATAGCTAGTTACAGCTGGATATTGTTCCATATCTTACGTTATACCAGATATTTTAGGCTTTGAATGCGCAAGGTGCGCAACTATGTGCGCAAACAGTATTATTTTATTGAATTTTTAGTTACTATTTAAAGCAGATTGTAAATTCAAAGTTATTGTTTAATGAGCTATATAGATAATTATTATTAATTGGTTACAGGTAGTTAAACATTCTAACTATTGGGTGAAGTTTATTATTAAATGATAGTGCCTTACCATTTCTACCAGACTGAAATATAATGTTTTGCGCATGAGTTGCGCACTGCGCAAAATGCGTAACACCATGCGCAAACAGTCTAATGACTCGTACTAAAAAAAGTTTACTTATTGTTTAACTATTCCTGTAATGGATTTACAGTTGGTTTTTATTCCTAAAACTAGATTACATTGATATTTTTTATTTTAAATCAGCAAAATCATCTAAAAAAAATTCTTTAATACTTTCGTAACTTAAAGCTTCAACATTTAATTTGGAATATTCGGTAATTGGTTGTCCAAACTGTTCTATCATTTTTTGTTTAATTTCCTTGTAAGGCATGTTCTCCCAAGCCATACATTCTAGGTAGGTAGCCAGTTTATCGCAGCCATTATCGGCTAAGTATATCACTTCTGTTCCACCCATAATTTTAACAATATTGAATAAATCTTTTCTGAACGTTTCAAACCAATCATAAGAATAGATTTTGTATAAAAGACTATATCTATAGATAGTGCTAATTATACCAATATTTCCATACAAATCAGGCCAATAATTAAATGGTCCTTCAAAACAAATATTATAAGGCATTTCCTCTTCATCTAAAATTTGATAATACCATTCGCCTGTTTCCTTAATTATTTCTTTATTCTCATTTATATAGGAGCATTTTTCTAAATTCAGTTTTTTCAAAGCATCCAAAATGCTGTCCCAATCTTTTTGAGTTTCATTACCTGTTAGTTTAGAGTTGGTAATTAAATATAAGCTTGTTCCCATTATTGAATATTATACAGTGTCAATTAATATTTTTTCAATATTAGCTCAAATTGTGTGTAAATTAATTCTTCATAATTAAACTTTGACTTGTTCTAAAATAGCTTTACATAAAAAATGTAATAATGTACTGTTGATTGTGCCATGTGATTGGGGTTTGACTAATAAATATGTGATAGTTCAATTTCACATGCGCAACAATGCGCAAGGTGCGCAACTATATGCGCAAACAATATCATTTTAAATTATTTAGTTACTAAATATTGTAGCTAAATATTCAATAAATAGTAACTAAATATTGAATTATGGTAGCTAATTAAGTGATATTATTTGTTAAAAAGTAGCTATTCCGATAAAATAGGCTTGGTGAAGTTGGATATTGCTTCATATTTGGTATCTTACATGATACTTTAGGCTTAAAATTCGCAACAATTCGCAACAAATTCCACCATGCGCAAGGTGCGCAAGTCTCTGCGCAAGCAGTTAATTTTATTGAATATTTAGTTACAATTTATATTAGCTAAGTAGGCGATTCTCAAGATTCGCAACAATTCGCAACAATAATGATAGAGAGATATTGTCAATAAAATAGAAAAGCTATGTAAGGCAAAACCTTACATAGCTTAGCGTGGGGGTCTTCCGTAGATGACCGCTACAAAAGTAAATAAATAAATAATTTTTACAAGTATGAGTACAAATGCACTTAAATACATAATAAACCTTAACAATGGAAACTTTGGACGAGGAATAATTCGCAACAATCGCAAGTATAAGAGCTTCCGTTAAAGTTTTATTGAATATTTAGTTACTATTTAATGCAGCTAAATATTCAATAGGTAGTAACTAAATATTATTCAAAAAGTAACTAAATATTGCCTTGTCCTAAATAGGATTACACATTAAGGTGTAAAACATGTAATTAGTATCAATGTAAACTAATTTTAGGAGTAAAAATAAACTGTAAAGCTATTACCGTATTAACTAAATAATATGTAAGCTTTTTTTAGTACGATTCAAATCAATGTTGCGCATGAGTTGCGCAGTGCGCAATATTGCGCAAATCATGCGCAAACACCCTTGCCCTAAAATAGGTTTACACAAAAAGCGTAAAACATGTATTATAAATTATTGTAAACTAGTTTTATGAATAAAAATCAACTGTAAACCTATTGCAGTATTAATTAATAATATGTAAACTTTTTTTAGTACGAGTCATAAATCTAATCAAATACGTACATCTGAGTTATATTATAAATGTGTGTTACTATATTTCATTTATTTATTTGATGTTAAAATAATTATCAATCAATGAGTATTTTCGAAAAGGACTAATTATAAAAAAAATGAAAATATCTATGCGTTTTATTCTAATTTACACAATATGTAGTGTATTTTATGTTTCTTGTAAAAAAGAAGAAACACCTGCTTCTCCTCAAGCTCAAGCTTCTAACATTTCTCGCTTGTTTGGCACTTGGGTACCTAGTAATGCTAAAATTCTAAACGTTGCAGACGATAAGTTATTATTTACTCCATTTATAGATACTACTATGTTAATAACTATGAGAACTGATTTAACTTACACAACTATCGGAAAAGACACAATGGGACAAGATAAACCGTCAAATGGAACATTCAGTCTTCAGAATACGAATAACAAATTATATCTAGTCCTCATCTCCTCTGATGAAAAAAATTATCAGAAAACGTGTATAGAAGAAATAGGTGAAACTTCTTTTGTGTTAAATTATAAGGAAGATGCAGTTAATTCTGGAGAATCCTCATACGCAAAACTAACCTTTAGAAAAAAATAAATTATGTTTTATTATAATTTACACGGCAAAGTATAGCCAAAATTATGAGCCTAGGGATTTGCAGTTTGGTGTTTTTAACCATTTTAGAATAATTAGGTGGAGTTGAACTCCCTGTTTCAAAATCAGGGAGTTTTTTATTGCTTCACCTTTAAATCTAAAAACACCAAGTGAGCGCACTAAATATTCTCCAAATCATGCATTCTTGTTTGCAAAATTTGTAAGCTCTATTCTTTTTTTCAATGCAGCGTCACTAATTCCTTAGTATTTGTAAAATCAATCTTAGCCATTTGAATTACTGTTGTTTTTACTGCTTTTATTAAGTTTACAGTTTTCAATACCCCATTAGGAGCATTGATTTTTTTGAATGTTCATAATTTTCAATTGCTTCTTTTAATTATATTTCCCAAGTAAAATAGCCATTTACAGAATTTTCCCTTCTGGAAATAATAAATGTTCCAATGTGATGTTTAAATAGGAAACTCAAAACATTTATCCTTTAAAGCTAAAATTCTAGTGAATCGAAGTATAAAATAATGTACTGTCGGTAATTTGAAGGTTTTTTCGGCTATTTTTCTTTTTTGTTTGTGAGCATGAATTGGCGCAAGGTTAAGTTTAAACATGCGCACAATTTTATTTTACAGTTACTTAAAATGGTTATCTAGTTGCTTTTATCGGTTGAAAATACTTGTAAAATACTAGTGTTAAAAGCTAAAATTTGAGCGCAAAAATATTTAAAAATCTAATTGTATTTTGTCAGCTGCTGCTCGTTTTCTTTGGTCGCTTATTTTTCCATACATCATACTTTGTCGAGGGGTTGCGTGTCCCATATTGCCTTGTAAGGTGTAAATATCTGTTCCCAAATCAATTTGCAAACAGCCGTACGTATGTCTTAAATCGTGAAAGGTCATATGCTTTTTTATTCCAACTTCAGCAAGCCATAAAGGGAAAAAAATAAATCTATCACGGTTGTTTATACCCTCAAATACTTTGTCGGCTGGTTCTTTACGTTCACCCATTAAGCTGTAAGCCTGTTCAGAAATATTGATATTGTAAGGTTTGTCCGTTTTCTGTCTTATCATTTTAATCCTTATTCCGAACGATTCCGACACCTCAACTTGACCCCAGTTAAGGTTTTGCATTTCCTTATGCGCCATACCTGTAAGGGCTGAAAACAAAACATAATTTTTCAGTAATGGGTAATTACATTCAGCTTTTGCAAGTTTGTTCAGTTCCTCAATGGTTAGGGTTTGTTTTATTGTTTCCTGTGTTTCAATACATGCAATTTTCGCATTCAGGTCGGTGTTTAAATGCCCGTCTTTATAGGCTTGCTTTAAAGTTGCCTTTAGCTTATTGAAATAGGAAACGGCTGAATTTTGGGCAAGGGTTGTTTTGCTTCTCTTATTGCTTTTTATATTGAGCAAATAATCTTTGAAATCATTACAAAACTTTTCGTTGAGGTCGGCAAACTTCAGATTCCCAATTGTGTTATTATCATTATTACCCCCAGTAAAAATATTGAGGTATTTGTAAGCCGAAACCCAGTTATCGTGGTTGCTAGCTTTGCGTTTGTCAACAAGGCTTTTGAAATAGGCAACAAAATTATGTTCGCCCCTTTCCTTAATCTTTAGTTGTTCCTTTTCATACCCAGTGTAAATTTCAGGCTTGTTAAAATGGTTTTCCCTTTTCTGCCTTATCTGTTCTGCAATCTGTAAAGTATCTTTGTTATGCTGCTTATCAAGTGGACTCTTCGCCTTATCAAAAAGATATAACCCTATAAATTCCCTTCGTGTGGGTTTGCTTGTTTCGGGGTGCGGAATAGCTGGGTAAAAATCTAAATACAGGCTTTGCCTGTTCCCTGAAATTGCCTTTTTTCTTAACTTTACTTTTATAGCCATTGTTTTTATGCTTTGGTGTTTAATTAAATAGTTTATCAATTAATGTTTTAGGAACGTATGAATACCATCCATTTTTTATTTTTGGTATATTGTTTCTTGTTATGATTTGAAGCAATGCCTTTTCAGAAACTCCAAATTTATTTTGGACATCAGTTAATGTGTAACAATCCGAAATATTAATTTGAATAGTCTCAGTAATTGTTTGAATAATAGTTGGCTCATGTGGTTCAAAAAGCATATCAATATCTGAACGTTTAATAATGGTTTTCTTTTCTAGTATGTTAGTTGCTTTGAGTTTACCTGAATTTATCATTTTGTAAATGTTTTGGCGAGAGCAGCCAATTAATTTTGAAACCTGTGTAACTGTTAAAAATTCCCTTTCTTTTAGTAGTTCAATTGGTTTGGCTTTTATAGCTTTTGTTTCATTGTTCGTTGCTTCAATTTTTGCTGTTCTATTTCGTAATTTGTAAGCACGCTTGCCACAATTACTGCTGCAATATTGAGTAACAGTTGTTTTTGCTGTAAACTCAATCCCACAAAGCATACAGATTTTTTGTATCTTAATATTTGAACTCATTTTATTTATACTTGTAATAAAGTGTGTAAAAGTGTAAACTATGTAAACCAAAAAAAAGAATTGAGGTACAAAATTGTTCCTTAATTCCTTTCAAGGTACAACGAAGGTACAAATTAGTCATGATAAACCAAATACCAAATATTAACAACCAAATAGCAAACACATAAAAAAAGCCCTATTTATAAGGGCTTAGCTTTGTTTTGTTATAAGGTTCAAAATTGTTTATTTTGGGCTGTTATTTTCCGATACAGAACTTACTGAAAATATTTTCTAGTAAATCGTCTGTTGTTATATCGCCTACTATTTCGCCTAAATGGAAAATTGCTTTTCTAATATCAAACGCTAATAAATCGCCAGTTTGTTGCAAATCCATTCCCGTTAAAACATCTTGCAGTGCATTCGATGTATTTAACAAAGCTTCGTAATGGCGCATATTGGTGATAATTACATCATTTTTTACTTCATCACCTCGCACTATATCAATTAGCTTTTGGTTTAATTGAGCTAAATTTTCCTTTTGTAAGGTGCTTACATAAAGCGGTTTGTAAATGCTGTTTATATTGTTAAACGAATCTATAATTTGAGTTTTATTGGCTTCGTTTAGTAAATCTATTTTATTAGCTACCGGAATAATTACTGCTTGGTTTTTTACCAAAGCGTTTAATTCAGTTTCTAACTCAGCACTAGTGGTGGTGCTGGCATCAAATAAATAAATGACAATACTAGCTTTGTTTATACTTTCAAAAGTACGTTCTATACCAATGGTTTCTATGGCATCGTTGGTGTTTTTTCTAATACCTGCGGTATCAATCAATCTAAATAATATACCATCAATAATAAAAGTTTCTTCAATGGTATCGCGGGTAGTGCCGGCTATGGAACTTACAATGGCTCTTTCATCATTTATCAAGGCATTCAGCAATGTAGATTTTCCAGCATTTGGTTTACCTACTATTACCGTAGGAATTCCATTTTTAATGGCATTGCCATACTTAAACGATTGCAATAGCGATTGCACCAAGTTTAAAATATTTTGAACCAAATCTTTTAATTGTGGCCTACTAGCAAACTCCACATCTTCTTCGCCAAAATCTAATTCTAACTCAATTAACGAAGCAAAATTTACCAAACGTTCTCTTAAATCTAAAATTTGGCTCGAAAATCCACCTCGCATTTGGGTCATGGCTGTTTGGTGGCTTGCTTCGCTATTACTCGCAATTAAATCGGCTACTGCTTCGGCTTGCGTTAAATCCAATTTTTTATTTAAAAATGCACGCATGGTAAACTCGCCAGGTTTAGCCGAACGAGCACCTTGTTTGATAAGTGTTTGTAGTATTTGTTGTTGAATATAAGCTGAACCATGGCAGCTAATTTCTACCGTATTTTCGCCTGTGTACGATTTTGGCGCTACAAAAATAGTAGCCAATACCTCATCAATTACCTTTATGTTTTCGGGATTACTGTTTTCTATAATTCTACCAAAATGAGCAGTATGCGATGCTTGTTGTGTTAAGTTTTTACCTTTAAAAACTTGATTAACCAACTCAATGGCATTACTACCACTTATTCTGATAACACCAATAGCACCAATACCTTCGGGAGTTGCCAATGCACAAATGGTATCGTTTAAATCGCTTCTTAAATAATTACTCATGAGCAGCAAAAGTAACTTTTTATTTACTTAAAAAACCAGTTAGTTAAGGCGACACTTGTTCATTTATTTCTAAAACTATATTTTAACTTAAGCTTTAGTGAACGTCATTGCGTTCCTAGAGAAGCAATTTCAAGCTAACAAGTCCATTGTCTAAATTATGATTTATTTGATTTAGATGATTAAGATGATTAACATAACTACAACCAAATCACTCAAGGAGTGAAAAACTAAGTACTAAGAACTAAGTACTGCAAACTAAATACACAAAGCTCCATAGGAGCGAAACTATTGTAACAAAAAGGAACTCACCACCAACCCAAAGCCCCATAGGGGCGATACTTATTTCTTTTTGGTGCTGCTTCGCTAAAACACCCTTTAGACTTGCAGTGAGAATAAAATATGTAATAAAAAAGTATTTTTTTTTGTAAGTAAAATGGCAATTTGGTTTTAAAAATTAAATTATTATTTGTACCTAATCTTTATATAAATTAATTATTCAACCATTCTTTTAGTGCTGATGATTTTTCCCTACTTAATACAACTTCAGCATCCAAGGCAGGTGATAAATCCAATTTAACTTTCCCGTTAAAATGACTGCTGATTTTGTGAATACTTTCTTGCTTTATGATTAATTGGCGGGATGCACGGAAAAACTGCTTGGGGTCAAGTTCTTCTTCTAATCGTTCCATAGTTAAATCAATAATGTAATGCTCATTTTTATGCGTGATGAGATAAGTAATTTTGTTTTGGGAATGAAAATACGCTACTTGGTTAATGTCAATGGGAATAAACTGCTCTCTAAAGGTTATCAAAAACCGATTTCTGTAAGTTGGCTCATTTACTTTAAGCTTGGTTAATATATGGCTTAAGTCGTTTTCAGGCTTTGTAAGTTTGTTCTTTTCTAATTTATGAAGGGCTGTATTTAATTCAGCCAATACAATGGGTTTTAAAAGATAGTCAATACTATTTACTTTAAAAGCTTGAATGGCATACTCATCGTAAGCGGTAGTAAATATGATGGGTATATCAATTTCTATTTGTTTAAATATTTCGAAACTAATGCCGTCAGAAAGGCGAATGTCTAATAATAACAGGTCGGGTTTTGGATTGTTCTTGAGCCATATTACCGCGTCCTTTATGGTAGCAATTTTTTCCAATACAGTAACTTCAAAATCTGTTTGTCCTAATAATTTTTCTAATCGGTTGGCATTAGGAATCTCATCTTCTATAATTAAGCAGTTAATTTTCATTTTTTATTAGTGGAATAATTACTTGAAAAGTTTGTTGGGTATTGTTTACCATAATCCCATTCTCAAAACCTAAAAGTTTATATCGTTGGTTTATATTTTCTAATCCTAAACCTGTGCTTTCTTCTTTAATAGTTTTGGCATTAAGGTTGTTTTCTATAATCAAGGATTGATTATCTAACTGAAATACTTTAATTGCTAATGGTTCGCTTGCCGATATGGTATTATGTTTTACAGCATTTTCAATCAGTAATTGAAGTGTTAATGGTGGAATTCTTTTTTGCAAAGAATCTGGATGTATATCTATTACTACACTGAAGTTTTTCCCATATCTTACTTGGTATAAATAGATGTATGCATGTGCAAAAAGCGATTCGTCAAAAACCGTGGCTAATGATTTGTTTCTATGCGTAAGTAAATAGCGATAAACACTGGTAAGCCTTTCCAAATAATTGATGGCAGTTTCTTTATCGTCTTCAATAAGTGCAGTTAGTGTACTAAAATTATTGAATAAAAAATGTGGATCTATTTGTGTTCTCAATGCTGCTAATTCAGCTTCCAAGGCTTTTTTTTCCAACAAGGTAGCCTTTAACTTTGCATCATTCCAACTCAATAAAAAATGTTCGGCCGTAAAAAATGCTGTTACTATTATGGAAACTAAAACACCTAATACAATAGCCTGCCTCACTAGCAATTCTTCTTGCTGAGAAATAAAGCTAGGAGTAAAATACATGGCAATTTGGGCAATAACCATAAATAAAATTATTAACGCCAATATTTGAACTAAAAGCTGTAATATTATTCTTGGTATTGGTTTATTTTCCCACTTAATAAATTTATCTAATAAGCGCGTAGTGCCAATTCCTGTTTCAATAGAAAAAAAAGTAAAAAGCATTAAATAACCTATTTCATTAAAGTAGTCTTCTACTTGGTAGTTATCATACGATTCAAAAAAACCTTCTAAGGGGTTTATCAATACGAATAATAAATATAATAGTACGGCCACTAGTGGGTATCCATATAATCTATATTTGATATACCTACTTAAATTTTTAACATCTTTCATTGCTAGTTCACTTTTTCCCAATTTTCTTTATAGTTTAATAAACCCCACTTAACCGATATCGAAAGTTTGCCATCTTTTGTGAGTACAAACTTAGCTTGATAAGACTTTTGTTCTTTTGAATCAAAAAACATTCCCTTCCACTCATTTGAAGAAACTGATGTAAATTCACCAATAAATTTTCCATTATCATAGGGCTCTTCATCGTTATGTGTGGAAATCTGCTTTATCTTATATTCATTGGGTTTAACCAAAATAACTTCTACAATTGTTTTATCTTCGGTTTTCCATTTACCAATCACTTTATCTTTCTGAGCAAAACAGTAAACAGAAATTATGTTGAGCAAAATACAAATTATTGTTTTCATTTTTTGTTAGTTATTAGAATTTTTCCCTAATGCACGCTGGTAAGCAATTTGTGCCAACTTATATTGATGTAAAGCACCTGTTTGGGTAATTTGTGCTTTTATCAATTCCAATTCAGCTTCCGAAACCTCTATAAATCTCAACAAACCTTGCCTCCAACGGTCGGTAACTAAATCTAAATTTTGTTGGGTTGATTTAATTAGATTGCTTTGAAGCTCATAATTAGCCTTTGCCTCATTTAGGTTATCAATGGCATTTTGAACTTCTAAGTTTATTTTATTTTTCATATCAGTTTGTTGAATTTCTGTTTGCCTTAATTGAGCCTTTGCAAACTGAACTTTTGAGTTGGTTCTAAAACCATCAAATATTGGCACATTCAATTGTATTCCTACAAAAAATGCTTGTGGGTATTTATAATCTCTAAACTGGAAATCATTTGCTTGTGTTAATATTTGATATTGAGATATAAATTGCAAGTCGGGTAAATATCGACTGCGTTCCATTGAGATTTGTTTTTTTGCAATGTCAGCATTTAACATGTTGATGCGAAACTCTGGGCGAAGCATGAAATCTATATTTTTTCCTTCTTTCATCATTTCTTTGAAGGATAAACTGTCAGTAAGCTGTATGCTAGTTTCAATGGGTAAACCTATTAGGTATTTCAATAGATTTTCAGACTGCTTAATGGCATTTTTTGTTCTTAATAAACCTGCTTTCATACTTTCTACATTAATATAAACAGTTAGTGTATCGCTGGCTTTAACCAAACCTTGTTCAAACTGTGATTTTATAAATAAGAGATTTCTTTCAGCACTTGCAATTGATTTCTCAGCCACTTTTTTTTGCTCTTCGGCCAATAAGGTATTAAAGTATGCTATTTGAATTTCATCGCCAATTTGAACCTTTGTTAGCCTAAAATTTTCATTTTGTAACTTTTCGTTTAGTTTAGCTATTTGTAAGCCCTTAATAATATTTTGATTATAGATGGGCATTGTAAAAGTTGTACGTAAATCATAAACATTATCAGAAGCTGCATTTACAGGTACCAATTTTTTATCGTTGATAATCAAAGCTCCTGTATTAGGGTCTGCATCAAAAGATGGAAAGAAAAAAACAGGCGGTTTTATATTTCTATTGTAACCTAATCCTCCGGTAATATTTGGGTACAAGTAACTTGCTGATTCCTGTTTTAGAAATTTTGATTTTAGTTGTTCAATTTGTGCTGTTTGAATATTCACATTATTTGTAAAACCTAAGTGAAGTGCTTGTTCTAAACTTAATTGATTTGTTTGAGCTTGAGTATAACTGAATGAAAACAAACCAATAATTAAAATACCAATTACTTTTTGAATATTAGACCTTTCAGGTTCATTTTCCTTTTTGTTTTCGTCATTACTGTTTTCAAATTTTTTCAATGCCGTAGCAACCAAATAGTATATTACTGGCACAAATACTAGGGTTAAAAACATGGAGCTTGATAAACCACCAATTAATACCCATGCCATTCCACTATTAAGTTCAGCCCCTGCACCTTTTGCAAATGCTATAGGCATCATTCCAATTACCATTGCCAAGGTGGTCATTAAAATTGGACGCATTCTGGTTTGCCCTGCATTTAAAATAGCATCTATTAGGTTCATGCCCTCTGCTCGCGCTTCATTGGTTCTGTCAACCAATAAAATGGCATTTTTAGCGACTAAACCCATCATCATAATTAATCCAAAAATGCTAAATACATTAAGACTTTTTGCGGTAAGAGCGAGTGCTAATAAAGCACCTATAAGAGCGACTGGAATTGAGAAAAGCACTACAAACGGATAACTCCAATTGTTATAAAGCGATACCATGATGAGATAAATAAGCAAAAACGAGGTAAGTAAGGCCAATCCTAATTTTCCAAACGAATCGTCTTGTAGTTCTAAATCGCCTTCGTATGAAAGAATAACATTATTTGGGATAGAAGCTTTAGCAATATGTGATCTAATCTCCTCCCCAACATCTCCTACCGATTTACCGCTTACTTGCGATATAACAGAAATACTACTTTGCTTATTTCTGCGCTCTAGTGTGCTTGCCGAAGATATAAGTCTGGTAGAAGTAAATTGATTGAGGTACACCAATTGACCCGCCTCGTTCTGCACAGCATAATATGGTATTTTATCTGTAGCATCACGATTTTCAGCTTTAAACTGAATTTTCATATTTACTTCTCCTGTGGGTGTTTTAAGCTTTAAATCTTCAAATCCGTTTATGGCATTGCGTAAAACAAATCCTATATTTTCTACATTTACACCCAGTAATGCCGCTTTTTCTTTATCTATCACCAATTCAAATTCGGCTTTGCCTAATTCAGTGGAAAGTCGGCTGTTAAATGTACCTTCTATCGTTCTAACATAATCTAAAAGTTTATTTGCAGCAGCAACTAAACTGTCTCTGTTTTCGCTTTTTAGTACCAATATAATTGGTGAATCATCAGCTCCTAATAATCCTACTGGCGAAACTCGTGCTTTTATGTTTGGAACAGTCATGGCTGTATTGCGAATTTGCCTACCTATTTCTTTTAATGATTTTGTTCTTTTGCTTGCAGGCACCAGAGATACATTTATGGCGGCAGCATTGGGACTAAATGCTTCTCCATTGCTACTAGATTGATAACCCACAGTGCTAAATACCCGCTCTATTTCGGGCAAGTTTTTTATTTTCTCCTCTATTTCTTTTACCGCTTCGTGGGTATCCGAAAGTTTGGTACCTGGTTGTAAGTTTATTAAAAGCGATAACTCACCTTTGTCGGTGGAAGGGGCAAACTCAGAACCTACAAAACCACCACTTATTAATCCAAACGATCCAAATAAAATACCAATGGTTACAGATATGGTTATTGCTTTGTGTTTTAAACACCACATCAATTTAACTACATACCAATCAGTAAGTCGTTTTATTAAATGTTCTAAAAAATGGCTTATTCTTCCAAAAAAGGTATTGGGGTTAGGTGTTTCTAACTTAGCAAATCTGGAAGCAATCATTGGTGTAAGTGTAAAAGACACCAATAAGCTAGTTAAAGTAGAAACCACAATTACAAGGGAAAATTGTTTTACTAAACTCCCTACCAAGCCAGGTATAAAAAATAAAGGTAAGAAAACAACTACATCAACAAGTGTAATAGAAAGAGCCGCAAATCCAATTTCATTTCTTCCATCTAATGATGCTTTTACCTTGTCTTTGCCCATTTCCAAATGGCGATAGATGTTTTCAAGCACCACAATACTATCATCCACCAAAATTCCAATAACCAAACTCATTGCAAGTAATGTCATTAGGTTAAGTGTATATCCCATAAAATACATGATAATAAAGGATGTCATTAAAGAGGTTGGTATGGCAAGCATTACGATAAATGCATTACGTAGGCTATGTAAAAAAACCAACATCACAATTGCCACTAAGAATAAAGCAATGAAAAAGTCTTTATATACTGCATTAGCTGCCTGAACTGTAAACTCGCTGCTATCTTGAGTAATGATGAATTTTAAATCTTTATTTGCATGGGTTTTCTCTAATTCTGTCAAAGCATTTCTTACCCCTTCTGAAAGTTCTACTGCATTAGAACCTGTTTGTTTGGTTATAAATAAACCAATTGAATTTTTACGATTAACCCTTGCAAAAACACTTGGTTCTTTGGCTTGATCATGTATTTGTGCGAGGTCTTTAAGGTAAATTGTCCCTGTATTTGAATTACTGCGAATAGGAATATTGGATAAACCTTCTATATTATCTGCTTTTAAATTTAACCTAAGTCCAATATCCAAATCATTGTCTTTTACATTACCCAAAGGAACATTGCTATTGTACTTTCTTATTGCTTCGGTAATTTCTGCAATTGATATTTGATAATAAGCCAATTTTTCTGGAATAACGGCTACATTTACTTCTCGGCTTGCTCCTCCAATAATTTTAGTTTGCCCAATGTTTTTAACTTGGTTTAAGCGTATTTTTATATCGTCTTTTACTAGTTTAAACAGTTCTGTTTCTGTTAAATTACTAGTAACTCCAATTCGTAATACAGGCAAATCATTTACATTGTATTTTTCAATAGAAGGTAGTTTTACATTAGCAGGAAATTCCGGAATTACCTTACTAACTGCTCTTTGGGTTTCTTGTGCTGCCTGGTTTACATCTACATCAGGCGTAAATTCAATGGTAACCACTGAAAGATCCTCTGAAGATTGTGAGCTTACACGTTTTATTTTGCTAACACCAGCAACTGATTCTTCTACCTTTTTTGTGATAGCATCTTCTACTTCCTTAGGTGAGGCTCCTGGATATTCTGTAATAACAGTAACGAATGGCGTAACCAAATCTGGCAATAACTCATATTTTAGGTTTTTGTATGACATGATGCCAAAACCTGTAATTATTAAAAAGAGAACTATAAATAATATCGGACGCTTTATGGCTATTTCTGTGATTGACATTTTCTTAAAAAATTTAAAGGGTGGGGGTTTACTGAACTATTTTAAAATCGGATAAAACTTTACCTGGCTCTATATTGCTTTGTCCATTGGTAATAACTAAATCATTTTCTTTCAATCCTTTTGTTACTTCTACAAAGTTTTCTATGGCTTTACCAAGCACAATTGATTTTTTTTCTGGTTGCTTATTAGAATTGATGATGTAAACTGAAGGGTTATTAAAATCGCCCAATAAAGCGGTGCGAGGGATGAGCAATGAAGTTGACTTATTATCGTTTGGAAACATTACTTGTACTCCATTCCCTGCAAATAATTCATCTTTCGATGAAAAGGAAATTTCGATTAAATATAGTTTAGATTCGTTGGCGTTGGGTACAAGGGTTTGAATAGTACCTAGTATAGGTTTCTCAGGAAAAGCATCTGCCCATATTTCAACTTGCTGCCCCTTTTTTGCTTTTAAATAGACATAATCAGGTACAAAACATTTTACTATTAAAACATTGTCAATTAAGGTTCCTAAGGGAGTGCCGGGTTGCACATACTCTCCTTGATTAACTTTTTTCTCTACAATTACTCCTGACGAGGGAGCAATAACTTTGGTTTGATTTACTTGTATTTTTGCTGTTTGAAGCTGTTGTTCTCCAACTTTTAGTTGCACTTCGGCTGCATCAAACTGGGCTTTTACATTTTCGTACTCTGCTGTTGAGGTATTGCCGTTTTGAAGTAAATTTTTGTACCTAATGAAGTTGTTTTTTGCAATATCATAATCAAGCTGAGCCTTACGTATATTTTGTTCTAAAATATTTTTATTGGCACTACGCAAAGAGGCATCAATACTCAAAATGTTTTGCCCTTTATTTACCTTATTACCCAATATAATGGCAGATTGAATAACTTTTCCTTCTACCTCGCTGTATAATGTGAAAGTGTTACGGGGCTCCACTTGTCCATGAAAATGGAGAATCGTTTTATGCAAAGAATTTTTGGCATAGGTGGCATTTACAATAAATGGGATTTCTTTTTGTTCGGCTTTAATTTCATCGTTTGCCTTATTGGTGTTTTTTGAAAGGGTGTCAACAATCAATGTGATTACGCCTGCTAACACCAAAATAGGTACTAAATAACTTTTAATTTGTTTCATACTTTGCATCAGTTTTTATTAATTACTGAGGCAAAACTATTTATAGTATAAGGGTATTGTTTTGGAATTAAACCGAGTTGGCAAAATGGCTTACTGAATTGACAGATTCGTGAACCGTATTATTCAGCATTTGTAAAGTTGAAGAAAATTTGTTTGAAAGCTTGTTTGGGTATCCGTTTAAGATTTCCATAAGTTCTGAAATGATTTCATTTTCGGTTAATTGGTAGTTTTTTAAAAATAAAGCTTAGAAAAATCGCCAAATAAACAATTGAAAGGTCCTTGTTAATTTAGGGAGATTCCTCCGTCATGATTGCGAGGGAAAGGGGTAATGAGCAATTAGCAGCGCTTCGTCCGAAAGCTTTCGGACAAGCTCAGCGACCGATGGCAATAAGCAATAGACGATAAGCAATAGACAATTAAACTTCCTAAACAATTAACCGGTTAACCAATTAAACCTCATAAACCTTCCAACCAATCAACCAATTATCGAACCAACGATTTTCTATCAGTTATAATGCCCTTTTGTTTTAGGTAGTTAAAGTTACTTCGTAAACGTAAAAACCAGAATATTTTTTCTTCTAAATAATAGTGGTTGCTATTAGGTATTTGCGTTTTGGTTTTTTGGTAAATGCTTAAAAAATAACCTTTGTAATAATCACCATTTTTTTGTTTTTCAATGCTGTAAAGTGGCAATAAAGTTTTTTCGGTACTGCTGTCTTTTTTATTGTTTACATACAGTTTGTATAATAATCGATTTTCGTAGTCGCCATTGGTGTATTTGGTGTTATAAAAGGTGCGCCATAAAAAGCTGTTTGTAGTTTTTACATTAAATGTTTTTCTGTAACTATACAGTTGCCAAAGCAATTGGAAACGTTTGTATTCATTGGTTTTTTGGCTAAAAAACAGTGGCTGAATAGATAAATAATTCATGCTATCCGACTTTTTATACCAAACAATAGGCGCAGCATGAAAATAACTATAATTATCACCTTTAATGCGCTGAACCAAAGGCCAGGCAATATTCCAAGCTTTTACCTTATAGGTTTTTTGATACCTAAAAAGTACATAGGCTATGTTAAAACGGGTATTGCTATTGTCTTTAAAACGATTGTAATTATACAAAGGCCACAGTAAATTTTGTTGTTTTTTAGTATTATTTATACTCCAAAATAGGGGAGTAATAGCCAAGTTTCTACTTGTTTGGTTTTTATTATAATGCATTAATGGAACAAAGGTGAACCATTTTGAATGGGTTGATGTAAAGCTCCAAACTATTGGGAATAAGATATGTTCTTTATTTGTTACAGTATTACCATCTCGTTTAACCACATTAAAATAAAGAGGGAAAAGCGAATTACTTGTCTTGCTGTAGTTATCGTCTTTAAAATATTTATGAGTAAATAGGGGTAAAATTCTCCAACTATAATCTAGATCATGGCTTGAATCTTTAGTAATCCAAATCAAAGGAGTAAGCATGGTTAACTTATTGGTTTGTCCAAGTTCTCTTTTTGTTTCATTATAATACAATGGAAATAGCAAGAAATATTTAAGTTTAGGCGAAGTTGAACTATAAATGAAAGGATAAATATGAAGCTTAACTAAGTCTGATTTTTTTTGATAGTTAAACAATGGAAATAAAAAGTTGGAATAGTAATTACTATCTTTAGTGGTGAACCAAATAGGGTAAAGGGTATTGGTTACATACGAATTATTTTTATGATACCAATACAAAGGAGTTATACCAACCGTTTTATGGCTTCCATTGGTATCGGTTTTATAATACCATAAAGGCAAAAGTATTTTAGTACTATTGGTTAAATTGGTTTTGCTCCACCAAATTGGAAATAAGGTATTTCTTGAATAATTTTTGGTTTTAACTTGCCAATAAAGCGGGGTTATGCCTGTTGTTCTTGTTCCTTTATTGTCAATGTGTTTTAAGTATAATGGAATAAAAAATTGGGTTGTATCAAATTTGTTTTTATAACTCCACCATAATGGTAAAACCACTTGGTTATTTTTGTTTTTATCTTTTAAACTAAAGTAAAAAGGTAAAACATTTAATCGTGTTAAGTTATTGGCTTTGCTTTTATTGTTCCAATAAATTGGGAATACTACTAAGTTTTTAAGTGTATCTTTTGGAGTATATTTTCTGCTAGTCCATATTATTGGAAAAAGAACTTTTGAACTTTGGTTTGAATCTTTTTTACTAAAATAAATTGGCAGAACTGTTAAAGTACTGCCATTAGTACGAGTTGTTTTCCAAACCAAAGGTGAATAAGCTTTTAGTTGATAGCTTCCATCTGCAAGCTTATAGTTTTGGTAAAGCGGAAACACAGTTAAGCTTTTATAATTGGTGTCTTGGTATTTCCAAACTACTGGAAACAAAACTTTTGAGCTTTGGTTCGAATCTTTTTTACTAAAATAAAAAGGAAAAACAGTTAAAGCATTGCCGTTTGTACGAGTTGTTTTCCAAACCAAGGGTGTATAAGCCTTTAGTTGATAACTACCATTTGTAAGCTTATAGTTTTGGTAAAGTGGAAATAGAGTTAAGCTTTTGTAATTGGTGTCTTGGTATTTCCAAACAATTGGAAACCAAACTTTATGCTTGTAATTTCCTTCTGTTTTAGAAAAATAAATGGGAATAATATCGTTGCTTTTGGTTTTTATACCGTTAACAGTTGCATTCCTATACCACCAAAATGGAAACAAAGTTTTGGTTTGTATGGAATCGTTTTTAAACTGATACCATAATGGAAATACTACACGATAACTTTGGTTTGAATCTTTTTTGCTAAAATAAACTGGCGCTACAACTAGGCTTTTAGTATGTGTTAACAAATTGGTTTTTTTATAAAAAAATGGCAATACTGTTAAGTTTGAATAATTGCTGTTTTTAGTTTTAAAATAAATCGGTAAAACTGTAGAATATTTTGTTGAAACGCTATCTTTACTATTCGTAATTAAATACACCAAAGGAAAAATGGTTAAAGCCTTGCGCTCCTTATTTTTGTAGCTCCAATACAATGGAAAAATAGTGGTGTTGTGTTCGTTTTTACTTTTATAATCCCAATAAAATGGGAACAAAATGGAGTTTTTTAAAGTATCGTTGGCAGTTATATTTTTAAAATTCCACACAACCGGAAACAATATCAATTTATTTTCATTCGCACTTTTTACTTTCCAAACCAAAGGTGTATAAGCGGTTAATTTATAGCTATTATCGGCTAATTTATAGCTATGGTATATTGGGAAAATGGTTAAGTTTCTATAGGTAGAATCTTTGTATTTCCAAACTATAGGAAACAAAACTTGGTGTTTGTAAATACCTTCTGTTTTGGAGAAATAAATTGGAATAATATCGTTGCTTTTGGTTTTTAAGCCATTTACACTTGCATTTTTATACCACCAAAAAGGAAATAATGTTTTGCTTTGACCTGAATCATTTTTAAAGTAATACCATAATGGAAATACAACTTTGGCACTTTGGTTCGAATCTTTTTTACTGAAATAAATAGGCACTATAACCAAAGATTTGGTTTGTGTAACAAGGTTGTGCTTTTGAAAATAAATAGGTAAAATGGTTAAAGCTTTACGTTTATCATTATTCAAATTCCAATACAATGGAAACAAAGTAGTATTGTTATAAAAACGGCTGATGTTTCGCCAATATATAGGGAAAACAACCGTATTTTTTATGGTGTCATAAGTTAGTTTTTGGGTATTAGTCCATACCAACGGAAACACTACTAACTTTTTTTCATTGGTACTTTTAACTTTCCAAACTAAGGGGGTGTAAGCATTTAGTTTATAGCTGTTATCTGCCAATTTATAACTTTGGTAAAACGGAAATATGGTTAAACTTTTATAACTATTTAAGTATGTGGTATCTTGGTATTTCCAAATAATTGGAAACAAAACTTGGTGCTTATAACGGCCTACTGTTTTAGAAAAATAAATAGGTAAAATGGTATTACTTTTAGTTGTAAAATTATTTTTGGTAACAGATTTTTGCCACCAAATAGGAAATAAAGTATGGTAGTTCGCAAATATTTTTAAAGTACTATCACTTTTGTAATACGACCAATACAAAGGTGTTATACCCAAAGTGTTGCTTCTGTTCTCTATTTTGTTTCTAAAATAAATGGGGAACAAGGCAATGGTTTTTTCGTTCCAAATTTGATAATGGCATTTGTTCTTATAATAAATTGGTAATAAAAGTGTGGTACTTTCTTTTTTACTTTTATAACCATAATAAATGGGTAATATCAAGTTCGATTTGGTGGTATCGTGAGCTTCAAAAGTTTTTTTATAAAACCATATAGGCAATAACGCGTGGTTTGTAGCCTCTTTAGTTTTATTGTGATAATAAAGCGGTAAAATGGTTATAAACTTGCTAAGTGTATCTTTTACACTTATGTAGTTAGGAAAAATAAAGGTGTTATTTCTTAAATTTTGTTTGTCTCTACTTTGGTAAAATAAAGGGAAAACAGTTAAACGATTATTATATTTATTCGATTTATAATACACCAATGGATAAAAGTTTTGTTTAAAAAAGGTGTCGGTTTTGGAAATAAAACTAACTCTATTCCAAAAAGGAATAAGCCAATAATTACTGTAGTTTTCAGCCTTATTTTGCCAATAAAGTGGAGTTACAGCAACTGTTTTTGTTTGGGTTAAATAATTGTTTTTGTAAAAATAAAACGGCAATAAAGTGTGGTATTTATTTGCATAATTTTTACTACTATAAAACAATGGGATAACTGTTAACGAAGTGTCGTTTAAAGTTCTATCAAACCAAACCAATGGTATAAAGTACTTTTTTTTCCATAATGTAGTTACCGAACTGTAGTAAATGGGCGCTAAAAATGTTCTTCTTGATGAATCGTTGGAATATGTTTCGCTTTTTTGCCAATAAATTGGAAACAACACATTTCGGTTTGAATAGTTGGTTCTTTGGTGCCAAAACAAAGGGGTAATGCCTAAATTTAATTTATTCGTGGATTTTACTTTGTCATAATGTACTAAAGGTATCAGGGTAAACTTTTTAAATTCACTATTGAAATTGCTAAACAATATTGGAAATAATACTGTTTTTCGAGCTATTCCTTTGTTATATTTTTTGGTGTAAAATACCAATCCAAGCGAGTGACGAACAACTTGATCTTCTTTTTTGTAAAAATACAATCCAGGGTAAAAAGTAAATTTTTGCTCCTTCTCATCCTTTATTTTTACGTATTTATATAATGGAAAAAGGGTGTTAGATGTTCTGTATTTATTATTATAATACCAATAAATTGGAAAAACAACAAAGTTACTTTTTTGATTTAGTACATCGTTTTTACCCCAAATAAAAAAGAAAAAGTTGTTTTGAGTAAGTAAGCCTGTTTTCGATTTGGTAACGTTTAACAGATTAATTTCAGGAGCTAATTCCAAAAACCTATACGATTTACTTTGATTGCTGGTATCGCTTATTATTCTGAATAAGTTAGGATAAAATAAAGTGCCAATTCTTACATCCTTTATGGCAGCGTTGCTATCGTACCAATAAAAAGGTAATAAATGATTATGCTTAGAAGGATTGCTATACGATTGGTAATTTCTGTAAATGGTAAATAATAGTTGTAAATCTTTGTAATCTTGTGTTTTATGTTTGTAAACCAAAGGCCATAAATGCCTGTTTTTATCGCGCACCAAACCAAGGTCAAACTTCATTTGCGCTTGCAATAATGAGTCGGTTTGCGCACTAGCTAGTAAACCATTAACAATAAAATAGCATAACAGAAATGGTTTTATAGCTTTTAAAAACATAATAATATGTTTAATTATTCCCAAACAGGAAGTAAATTCCCTCTGGTGTTGGCATAAAGCGAAACACCTCTGTATGTAATTTCAGATACACCATCTTCAAATGGGCCAACATAATCATATTCTAATTTTAATACTAATTTGCCTTCTTTATTGATGGCGCCCCAATTCTGACCTTTTCTTACCGGGCATAAACCATTCACAAAATAGGCCACATCATCATAATAAGCTTGCATCATTATTTCTCCTTTGGAGTTTATAAAACCATATTTACCTGATTGTTTAAATCCAGCAAAACCTTCACCATAAGGTCTGATTTCTTCAAATTTTGGTTCAAATTGTTTCTCGCCTTTGGTATTTATAAAACAAGATTTTCCTACTATTTCTACTTCGGCAAAACCATTGTAAAACATACTGGCATAATCAAACTGAGCGGGAATTGCAATTTCTCCATTGGTATTAATATAGCCAAATTTGCCATTATCAATAATTACAGCAAAACCCTCATTAAACTTACCAATTTCAGTTAATTCATTGCATTTTTTTTCAAACTTATTATTAATCAAATAGGTCATGTTGTTTTCCTTAACACGAGCTATGCCATTATCAAAATCTTCTGCATCGCGGTATTTAAATTGACTTCCATAAGTTCCATCATTTTTAAGATAAGCGAAGCGGTATGATAACGTTGAAATATCGAAACCGAACTTTTGTGTAATATCGTCAACTTGGCGACTAACGCGCGCTAAACCATTGTGAAAAGGGTTAGCTTCGTATATAAATGAATCTAATTTTAAAATAGTTTTTCCTGCACCATTAATATAACTCCAACGTTTTTTAAAATTGCGTACTGCGCAACTACCTTCATTATAAGTTGAAATAAACTCGTATAAACCAGTGTCAATTACTCGCTTTTCATTGATGTTAATTAAGCAAGGCATATTCCCTAAAGCCACTACTGCGTGGCCTTCATTAAACTCCATGGCAATATCGTATTTGGGGGTAATTACCACTTTCCCTTCTTGGTTCATGT
Organism: Bacteroidota bacterium; assembly: GCA_947464275.1. Lineage (GTDB taxonomy): Bacteria > Bacteroidota > Bacteroidia > UKL13-3 > UKL13-3 > JAAFJM01. The sequence goes on along the minus strand of CANHVU010000023.1, from coordinate 16,829 downwards.
AGCCCCATTTTTCTTTTAGTAAAATAGGAAATAATTTTTGTGCATGCGCACTAACAGTAAAAAGTAAAGCAATTATTATTGGAAAAATTATTCGTTTCATTCTATGCAATTATATAAAATTACAAGAAACAATAATTAACATTTATTGCAACGATTGCATAGTAGCTTGGGCTTTTAACAAGCATTCTTCATATTCTTGCTCAGCAATGCTATCAAAAGTAATGGCTCCACCAACCATTATGTTTAAGTAATTATTGGCTTTATTGTATTGAATAGATCGGATAACTACATTGAAATCGAAGTTGCCTTCAGGAGTAAAATAGCCAACAGCACCGCTGTATAAGCCACGTTTGGTTTGCTCATATTGTTCAATTAATTCCATTGCCATTACTTTGGGTGCGCCTGTCATGCTGCCCATAGGAAAGGCGTTTTTAATTGCATCAATTGGGTTCACTTCATCTTTAATGGTGCTCGAAACTGTTGATATCATTTGATGAACCTGCTGAAACGAATAAATGCCAAAAAGCTCATCTACTTTTATACTTCCAGTTTTTGACGAATGGGCTAAATCATTTCTTACCAAATCAACAATCATCAAATTTTCAGCACGTTCTTTTTCTGAGTTTAACAACGATGCCTTCAATTCATTGTCTTTTTCTTCATTTAATAAATTACGTTTTACAGTTCCTTTTATAGGTTGAGAAATTAGTTGGTTATTTTTTTTGCATATAAATCTTTCAGGGCTGGCACAAATGAGGTATTGGTCAAAATATTTTAAATAAGCGCCAAATGGTACAGGCGATTTAGCTTTTAGTTTTTGGTAAATTTCTGTCGGATTTATATTGGCGTTGTTATCAAAAAACTCCATGCAATAGTTTAGCTCATATACATCTCCCTCTAAAATATGATTCTTTATTTTTTCAATATTTTCTAAATAGTTTTCTTTACTAATTCGCTGTTTTAAAGTGCAAATTTTTTGATTACTTGTCTCTGTATTTTTTCTATTATCACTTGTTTGCAACCATTCTTCAAAACTATTAAACTGATTGCTTTTAAATATAATTTGGTGGTTTTTGTCAATAATTAATAAATGTTCAGGCACGAAAAAATACAAACTTGGGAATTGTATTCCATCAGCATGATTGGATTGTAGTTTTTCTATTTGATTTTTTAAATCGTACGTTAAATACCCGAAAATATAGTCATTGGTATGAGTTAGTTTAAAAGCTTTTAGTTTTTCAAAGTCGTTTTGGTTATCTCCAGTAATACTATATTTTACACCAACAGCCATTATAAACTCAGCATCATGCACACCAAAAGCATTGATACTTTCATTGTTATCAAGCAGCAAACACACTTCTGATTGGTTTGCCCAATCAATAGCTTTTTGTTTTATATGGTTCAATTCTTTGGTATTCAAATTCTTATTAAGAAAAATGGTCTGGTTTTAACTTTACAAGTTTATTTATTTTCGCCATTGTTGGTGTTTTAGCAAAGCGTCACCAACAATCTAAAACTATGCTTTCATTTTTATCATTGATAACAAAACTAATGCCTTTCATACATTAATTAACCAATTTTCAAGCCATTAAATAAACCATCTATCGCTTTAATTTCTCCAACAGTAAATTTGTTAAAGTTGGTTAAGTTTTCCTGTAAATAATGGTGTAACGGTTTTAAAGTATCTTGATTAAATAAACCTATTGCTTCTACAAATGCTTGTGCTACATTGTATTGTGGTAACATTTTTCCATCATCTATTTTTATACAAACACCTAATTTTTGCTCAGGTAAACTCATGCAAAATATACCTTCTGCACCTGTTTTTCCAATTATTTTTGGTGCTGTAATTTGCATCATATCGGTACAATAACGCTTAGAACCCGCCACCATAAATGGATATTTTCCAACAGCCTCTATCATTATTTTACATGCATTGGCTAACTTTTCATCGTAGTTATTACTAACTAAATTTTTAAACCCAATTGCTTGATTAATTACTGGAATAGAATAAATAGGAGCAGAGCAACCATCCAATGCTGTAACCATTTTAGCTCGTGGGTACTCATATATTTTTTCTACATATTCTAAAATCAATTGCTGAATTGGATGATTCGGATTGATATAATCAGTAATTGGGGCATTTATTAATTGGCATAAAGCCAACATGCCTGCATGTTTGCCGCTGCAATTATTATGAATATGTTCTGGCTTTTTATCTTGTTTAATTAAGGCATTGGCTTCACTTTTTGAGCTAGGGTATTGTGGTCCACAAAATAAATCATTGCGGTTTAAACCAATTTTAGCTAAAATACTTTCAACTGTTTTTATATGCTCTTGTTCCGCATTATGCGAGCCACACATAACCGCAATTTCTTCTAAAGTAAAACCAAATTTTTCAATTCCTCCCAAAGCTATTAATGGTAAAACTTGAATAAATTTCATAGCAGACCTTGGGTAACAAACCTGCTCCACATTGCCTTTACTAAATATTACTTCATTGTTTTCATTTACCACACAAATAACTCCACGGTGAAAACTCTCTAATACATTGGCTCTATATACTTCAACTAAAATAGGGTTTTGCATAATTTTTATTTAAGGGCGCAAGCAAATAAAAAATATACAATTACAAAAAATAAACTGCTTATGTTTGTACACTTTTTATACATAATATGTTTACTGGAATTATAGAAACCATGGCTACTTTAGTTGAAAAACGAGTAGTTAACACCAATATAGATTTTTATTTTCATAGCCCAATTACCAACGAGTTAAAGGTGGATCAAAGTGTGGCTCATAATGGAGTTTGCTTAACGGTGGTTGAAATTAACCATTCTGTATACAGAGTTACAGCTGTAGATGAAACTTTGCAAAAAACCAATTTAAAGCATTTAAAAGTAGGAGAGAAGGTAAACGTTGAGCGTTGCATGCCAGCAAATGGTAGGTTTGATGGTCATATAGTTCAAGGCCATGTTGACGATACAGCCATTTGCTCAAAAGTTGAAGATAAAAATGGTAGCTGGAACTTTTTTTTCAAAATAAATCCCAAACAACAGAACTTATTGGTAAATAAAGGCTCAGTATGTATAAATGGTGTAAGTTTAACTGTTGTTAATGCCCGTGAAGATTGGTTTAGTGTAACCATTATTCCATACACTTTTGAACATACTGTTTTTCATCAGTTTAAAGAAGGTGATGAAGTAAATATTGAGTTCGATATCATTGGAAAGTATATCAATAAAATGAACGGTATTATTGTCTAATAATAAAGTATGCTTTTGAAAAATAAGATGATATTTAATAAAACAAATTTGAATGTTAAATCATTGGCATTGGCTTTATGTTTAGGTTTTTTTTTATTTAACATTATTAACAACAAAAGGTACCAAAATGAAATTATTCAAAATGACGTAATTCAATATTACAGTTATTTACCAGCTTATTTTATAGAAAATGATGTAACACTTACTTTTTTAAATAAATATAAAAAAATACCTCCAAATATTTATTGGCATTTAGTAGCTCCTGATGGAAAAAGGTATTTTAAAATGACCATGGGGTTGTCAATTCTTTACAGTCCTTTTTTTTTCGGTGCTCATTATTTTGCAATAAATAATCAAACTTTTCCTGCAGATGGTTATAGCCTTCCCTATAAAATCGGGCTAGTTATTTCAACATTATTTTATGCGATGTTAGGACTTTGGTTATTGCAAAAATTGCTATCTAATTATTATAATAAATATGTGGTTAGTATAGTGATTATTGTTATGGGTATTGGAACAAATTTTTATAATTATGCGTCTAACAATGATTTGTTAATGAGTCATGTGTATTCATTTTTCTTATTTGCATTATTCTTAAATTTGGTAGTGTATTGGTTTAAACAAACTCAAATACTAACAACCCTTTTTTTGGGATTGGTACTAGGATTAATAGCATTGGTTAGGCCTACTAATGCCATAATTGGACTTGCTTTAGTTTTTTATGGGGTAAATAATTTGTCAGAATTAAAAATGCGGTTCTCATTTTTTTTAAATCATTTCCTACAAGTTATCACTATACTATTTTTTGCAATCATGGTTTGGGTTCCTCAAATGATTTATTGGAAAATGCAAGTAGGTTCATATCTCTATTTTTCCTACGCAGGTGAATCCTTTTTTTGGAATAATCCTCATATTTTTGAAATTTTATTTGGATTTAGAAAAGGCCTTTTTATATACACACCTTTAATTATGCTATCCTATTTTGGAATATTATTTTGTTTCAAACAACTTAAATTATGGCGATTAACATTGATAACTTTTATACCATTAAATTTATACATTATGAGTTGTTGGTGGTGCTGGTGGTATGGCGGTAGTTTTGGTCAGCGTCCAATGATTGATTCTTTCCCTTTATTAGCTATTCCAATGGCTGAACTTATAAATACAATATTGAATAGAAGTAAATGGTTTATTGCCCCATTAACTTTGGTATTTAGTTTTTTAATTTACCTAAATATTTTTCAATCTTTTCAATATGAAAAAGGGCTAATTCATTATGATAGCATGAGTAAAGAGGCTTATTTCAAAATTTTTTTAGAGAAAGACGCTAAGGCAGAGTTTGATTATTGGAATTTACTCATTCCAACTGATTCAGAAAATGCACTAAAAGGTCTACCAGAAAGAGACTTAAGAAAAAAATAAGTTACTCTACTAAAATTTTATCTGCCACTTGGCCACTTAAAGTTATCGTTTGTTTATTGGTTTTTATTTTCAATAATCCGTCAAAAACTTCTCTGTCAATTATCTGTATGGTGGAATAGAGTGTTAAACCTACCCTGCTTAAATAGCTTAAAAAGTCGGTGGATGAATCGCTAACGGCCACAAAAGTAATGGTTTTACCGACTTCAATACTCGAAAGTTGTTTCAACGTATTTTTAGGTAATTTTCCTTCTTTATCAGGTATTGGGGTTCCGTGTGGGTCAAACTTTGGATTGCTTAATATTAAATCCATTTTTTCGAAAAATGCAGGACTTTTAATATGTTCCACTTCTTCGGCTATATCATGTACTTCCTCCCAACCAAAACCCATAATTTTTACCAAGAATAACTCAGTTAGTCGGTGTTTTCTAATTACCTCCAGCGCATATTTTTGTCCTTTAGCAGTTAATATAAACCCTTTGTATTTTTGGTATTCTACTAATTCTTTTTCGGCTAATTTATTAACCATACTATTGATGGTAGGCAGCTTTACATTTAATTTTTCAGAAAGCTTACTAGCCGTTGCACCACTTTCGTGCTGGCTTAAATTATATATGGCTTTTAAATAATTCTCTTCTGCTAAAGTTCGCATTTGTCAAAAGTAATATTAATATTTATAAAATAAATTTGTTAGATAAGTCTAACAAATTATATTTGTCAACCTAATAAAAATGAAAAGATATATCTATTTTTACTTGTTAAGCATTATAATATCTATTTTTTCCTGCCAAATAAATGCTCAAAATACTGATTTTGAGGGAAAAGTGATGTATGGTAAAAAGCCTGTGTTTTTTGCTGTGGTTAGCATTAAGGAACTGAAACAAGCTGTTCAAACCAATCAAGATGGTAAATTTATTTTCAAAAATTTATCTAAAGATACTTTTTTATTAACTATTAAAGCACTTGGTTATTATCCAAAACAACTAAAAATTATTGCTTCTAATTATAAAAATAGAGATTTAATAATTGAAGTAATTGAATACGAAAATACATTGAGCGATTTAGTGGTAAGCGGAACTTTAAAAGAAATAAGTAAAAAAGAAAGCACTGTTTCTGTGGAAGTTATTTCGCCTAAATTATTTCAACAAAATCCTACACCCAATATTTTTGAAGCCATTGGAATGGTCAATGGTGTTAGGCCTCAACTGAATTGTAATGTATGCAATACGGGCGATATTCATATCAATGGCATGGAAGGCCCATATACCATGGTAATGATTGATGGCATGCCAATAGTTTCTGCCCTTTCTACAGTTTATGGCTTAATGGGAATTCCAAATTCAATTATTGAACGAGTTGAAATTCAGCGTGGTCCAGCTTCTACTTTATATGGTTCTGAAGCAGTTGGTGGTTTAATCAATATCATTACTAAAAATGCCAATAAAGCACCACGTTTAAGTGTAGATTTTAATACTACTAGTTATTTAGAAAACAATTTAGATATAGCTTATAAATTGAAAATCAATCCTAAAGTACAGTCGTTATTGAGTGCCAATGCTTTTTATTTTGATAAAATTTGGGATAATAACAACGATGGTTTTACAGATGTTACTTTGCAAAAACGTATTTCTATTTTTAATAAAACCAATTTTGAACGCAAGCAAAATAGAATTGCCAATATTGCAGCAAGGATTTTTTACGAAGATAGATGGGGCGGACAAACCCAATGGACAACAGCATTTAGAGGTGGTGATAGCGTATATGGCGAAAGTATTTGTACTAAAAGATTAGAGTTATTAGGCAATTACCAATTACCTTATTTTAAAGATAAACTAGTTTTAAACAGCTCGTTTAATATACATGACCAAAATTCGGTTTATGGTAAAACAGCTTATATGGCTAAGCAAGTAATTGGTTTTAATCAAATTACCTATGATAAGTTAATTGCCGAAAAACATAATTTATTGGTTGGAGCAGCGCTTCGTTATACTTTTTATGACGACAATACCGCTGTTACTCAAAATATTGATTCATCAAACAGCCCGAGTATTACTTATTTACCTGGTTTTTTTATTCAAGATGATTATAAAATAAATATAAAGAATAAAATGCTTTTAGGCTTACGATACGATATTAACTCTGTTCATGGTCATATTTTTTCACCACGATTTAACTATAAATTTTCGCCTAATATTAGTAACTCATTTAGGTTAAGTTTGGGCAATGGTTATAGAGTTGTAAATCTGTTTAGCGAGGAACATGCGGCTTTAACTGGTGCAAGGCAAGTAGTAATTTTAAGCGAGTTAAAGCCTGAACAATCATGGAATGTATCGGCTAATTATGTAAAAAACATGAGTGTTAAAAATGGGTTTATTAACTTAGACCTAAACTTGTTTTACACCTATTTTACCAATCGTATTGTTCCAGATTATTTAACTAACGCCAATCAAATAATATTCAATAATTTAAATGGCTACGCCATAAACAGAGGTGTTAATTTTAGTTTAGATGCTAATTTTAGTAATGGTTTCAAGGCTAATTTAGGCTTTACTTTGGTAGATGTATTTACTATGAATAAAGACAGTTTAGGTATTGAAACAAAAAAAGGACAAATTCAAACACCGCCTTTAACAGTCAACTATGGCACTAACTATCATTTTAAAAAACAAAACATAACCATAGATTTAACCGGGACTTTAACTAGCCCAATGCTATTACCTGTTTTACCAAACGATTTTCGTCCGGCTGAGTCGCCATGGTTTGCCTTGCTAAATTTGCAATTAACCAAAGTGTTTAAAAACAATGTTTCACTTTATGGTGGAGCTAAAAACTTACTCAATTTTGTGCCGCAAAACCCTATTATGCGCCCGTTTGACCCATTTGATAAACAAACAAATATTAATAACCCAAATGGTTATACTTTTGACCCAAGTTATAATTATGCACCATTGCAAGGCATCAGAATTTTTGCAGGATTTCGCTATATACTTAAGTAGTTTTATAACATATTACATATTTAACATATTAACTTTAAAAATTGATTAATTGGCATTATTTTCGCCAAGTAAAAAGTTGAAAGTATTCAATATGAAAAAAATAGTAAAAATTGTTGCAATTGTAATTGGGTTATTATTAATAACTGCAATAGCACTTCCTTTCGTTTTTAAAAGTAAAATTGTAGGAATAGTAACCGAAGAAGCTAATAAAAATATCAATGCCAAAGTTAAGTTTAGCGATGATATTGGTTTTAGCATTTTAAAATCGTTCCCTGATTTTACATTAACTATGAAAAATATTGAGGTAGTTGGTATTGAAGAATTTGAGTTTGATACATTATTAGCTATCAATAAATTAGAAGTTTCGCTTGATTTGATGAGCGTTATAAATGGTGGGCAAATAAAAATCAGAAATGTTTATTTAAATCAACCTCGCATTCATGCCATTGTATTGAGTAATGGTAAAGCCAACTGGGATATTGCTAAACCATCGGCCGATACTACAAAAACCGAAACTACTAGCGAACCAGCCAAATTTGATGTTCTGTTAAAAAAACTTGAAATAGAAAATGCTTACATCAGTTACAACGATAAAGTTGGAAACATGAGTAGTGAAATAGATGGAATGAATTATACCTTAAATGGTGATTTTAACCAAGATATTTTCAGTATGAAACATGATTTAGACATAGCTAAATTGACTTATGACATGGCTAATGTTAGCTACTTAAGTAAGGTTCATACTACTTTTAAAGCCGAAATTGAAGCTAACCAAAAAGAAAGTAAATATACTTTTAAAGACAATGAGTTTGGATTGAACGAATTGATTTTTAAAATGGATGGTTTTGTACAAATGGCTGGTAATGATATAAATATGGATATAAAATATGCTGCTAAGAAAAACGATTTTAAAGATTTCTTATCTTTAATTCCTGCTATTTATAGTTCATCATTTAAAGATATTCAATCAAAAGGTAAATTGGCTTTTGATGGTTTTGCAAAAGGAACTTTTAACGATAAACAATTGCCCGCATTTGCTTTTAACTTAATGGTTGAGCAAGGTTGGTTTAAGTATCCGGCATTGCCTGCTCCAGTCGAAAATGTTGCTATTGATTTCCATGTAACCAATCCTGATGGTAAATTAGACCATACAAAAATTAACTTAGCAAAAATGCATTTCGAATTACAAGGCGATCCATTTGATGCTAAATTATTAGCAGAAAATCCAATGAAAGATCCATTTATTGATGCTCATTTAAAAGGTAAATTGAATTTGGATAATGTAGTAAAAATAGTGCCAATGCCAGCAGGTACCACACTTTCAGGTTTATTAACTTCTGATTTTGCAGCTAAAGGTAAAATTAGTGATATTGAAAATAAAAACTACGAAAACTTCAATGCTAGTGGAACCATTGCTGTTAGTGGTATTAACTATAAATCAGTTGAATTACCTCAAGGTATGAATTTAAGTAATGCTACTTTGGCTTTTAATCCTAAAACGGTTACACTTTCAAATTTTGATGCCAAAATTGGTAACAGCGATATGCAAATGAATGGTGATTTAAGCAACTTTTTCCCATACTTTTTTGGTAAAGGTACTTTGGTTGGAAACTTAAATTTTAAAAGTAATATGATGGATGCCAATCAGTTTTTATCAAATAGCACTGATACTTCAACTGCTGCCTCATCTGCAGGAGCTGATACAAGTGGAATGGCCGTTGTTGAAATTCCTAGAAATATTGATTTTACTTTAACAAGTTCAATAGCTAAATTACTTTACACCAATTATAATATTACCAATTTTAATGGAATGGTAAAAGTAGCTAATCAAAAACTTACTTTTAGTAAGGTAGCTTTAAATATGCTGGGTAGCAGCATGACAATGGACGGTTATTACGAAACTACCAATCCTAAAAAACCAACAGTAGAAATGGCTTTTGGAATTAAAAATTTAGATATACCAACAGCATTTAAAACATTCAATACTGTTCAAAAAATAGCTCCAATTGCCGAAAAAATGACGGGTATTTTTAACACTTCAATATCTAAGTTCACTACAGAATTAGATAGTAAAATGATGCCTATTTATGAAAAAACATACATTGCTGGCGATTTACAACTTAACAATGCTTCGGTTACAAATATTGAAGCATTTAATAAAGTTGCGGATGTGTTTAAACGTGATGAATGGAAAAAAGCTGAATTTAAAAATGTTGCTATCAAATATGAGGTTGTTGGAGGTAGAGTTAATACCAAGCCATTTAATGTTAAATTAGGTGGACAAACTTTAAATTTGAGTGGTTCAACTGGTTTAGATCAAACAATAGCTTATTTAGGTACTATAGCTATTCCACGTAAAGATTTAGGAAGCGCCAATTCCGCTTTTGATGGTGTATTGGCTCAATTAAATCAAAAAAGTGGAACCAATGTTAAGTTAAATGAAATGGTAAATATTGGTTTAAAACTTGGTGGTACTTTTACTAAACCTACTGTAACTACCAACTTGAGTGATATTGTTAAAAATGAGGCTAGCAGTTTAAAAAATCAACTTTCCGATGAATTAAATAAAAAGAAAAAAGAATTGGAAGAACAAGCTAAAGCCGAAATTGAAAAACAGAAAAAAGAATTAGAAAATAAAGCCAAGGCTGAAGCCGATAGGTTAAAAAAAGAAGCTGAAGCAAAAGCTAAAGCGGAGGTTGATAAAGCCAAAAACAAATTGGAAGAAGAAGCTAAAAAGAAACTCAAAGGCTTGTTTGGTAATTAGATCTAAATATGGAATTGTAAAAACAAGTGCAATTTTTTTAGATGAAAGCGCTGCTATTTACGTTATAAATAGCAGCGCTTTTTTATTATAAATAATTATTTGCATAGCAAACTATACACTATCCAAATCAATGTGATTATTGAATAATAAAAGCAATTTACATTTGACTTTTATTTTACTACCTAAAAATTTATAAATTTATGCTACAGAGCAATTTAGCTTTAATAAAATATTTAAAATATAGTGCATTTGCATTGATTTTGTTTTTGCAAAACAGTGCATTAGCCCAAAAAACGGCTATTTACGAAGATGAGTCCAGAATTTATCAGCGCGCAATAGAGCTTTTTGATAAAGAAAAATATGCTGCGGCTCAAAAACACTTCAACATGTTTGCCGATAAAAGCAAAGATGAAGTTTATGTAGTAAACGCAAAATATTATGCAGCTACTTGCGCTATGGAATTAGCCAATAATGATGCCCCAAAATTGCTCTCAACCATTATAAAAAATTATCCGCAGTACGACAAAGCCGTTTTAGCAAAATACCAATTAGCTCGCCATTACTATAGAAATAAAGATTATAAAAAATCAGCTGCTTCGTTGACTGATTTTGATGTTGAATATTTAGATGATAACCAGCAATTGGAGTATTATTTCATAAAAGGATTTTGTAATTTTAAAACCGAAAATTTTGATGAGTCACAGAATGCATTTAAAAGAATTAAAGACCCAAAAACAAAATATTACGAAGCTGTCAATTATTATTATGGTTATGTCTGCTATCGTCAGGCCAATTATGATGAAGCATTAGAACATTTTGGAAGAGTAAAAAACAATAAAACCTTTGGTCCACTAAGTAATGTATATGTAGCTCAAATTTATTTTGCCAAAAAAGATTACAGCCAAGTAATTAAATATTGTGATACAATTACTAATAAAGATGTTGCTATTGATGTGGCAGGTATGCTAGGTCAATCACACTATATTCAAAAAAATTATGACAAGGCATTGCCATATTTAATTAAATACATAAATGAAGCTCCAGCAGTTCCTTCACGTAATGATTTTTATAGATTAGCTTATTCGTATAAAGTAAATAAACAATATGATAAAGCTATTGAAAACTTTTTAAAAGTTACCGAGGAAAAGGATACTTTAACTCAATATTCTTTTTTTCAATTAGCTGAAAGTTATTTGGCAGTTGATAAAAAAAATAATGCTAGAACCGCATTTAGTAAGTGCTTAAATTTGGGTTTTATTACTAAATTAAACGAAGAGGCACTATTTAATAATGCAAAATTAAGTTATGAAATTTCCACTAATAGCAATGCTTTAACTAGTTTAACTTCATTCATTGAAACATACCCCAAATCACTTTATATTACAGAGGCTAAAAGTTTAATTAGTAATTTATTGCTTACAAGTAAAAACTATAAAGAAGCTATAAAAATACTTGAAAGTATTGATGATAAGGACGATAAAGATTTAAATAATTTACAAAAAATATACTACTACAGAGCCGAAGAATTGTATTTGCAAAACGATTATAAAATGGCTGCAGAATACTTTTCTAAAGTAATAGCTGGTGGAAAATACAATTTACAAATGATTGGTTTAAGTCATTTTTGGATAGCAGAAATTGCATATAAAGAAAATGATTTTAATGGAGCCACAACTCAATTTAAGAAAGCACAGCAAGTTGAAGAATTAAAAATAACTCGTTTTTATACTACTTCTTTTTACAGTTTAGGATATGCATATCTTAAAGCAAATGATTATAAGAATGCTATTGAAAGTTTTAAAAAGTACGCTGAATTAGATGTGAAAATGTCAAATCCTGATATATACACCGATGCCGTTACTCGCACTGCTGATTGTTATTTTGCTGAAGGTAGTTATGCCAAATCAATTGAATATTACAGTTTGGTTGTAAATAAAGATTTAAATGGAAGTGATTATTGTTTGTTTCAAAAGGCAATGATTCAAGGTGTAATAAAAAAATCGAATGATAAAATTAATACATTAGGACTATTAATTGAGCGATTTCCTAAATCTATTTTTATTGATGATGCATTATTTGAAAGAGCAGATGAACAACTTAAAAGTGGCAATCTACAAGATGCCTTAAAGGGATTTAACAATATCATTGATAATTATCCTAGAAGTACATTTATACGTAAGGCATATTTAAATAAAGGACTTACATTATTTAACTTAGCCAAAGATGAAGATGCAATTGCAACGATGAAAATATTATCAACTAATTATACTAATTCTGATGAAGCTCGTCAAGGTTTAGTGGTATTGAAAAATATTTTAGTAAGTAAAGGAGAAAGCGACACCTATTTTGATTTTATTAAAAGTTTACCCAATATTATTGAGTCAGCCTCATCGCAAGATTCTTTAACATACCAATCAGCGTTTAACAATTATAAAGCGGCTGTAGAATATTTTAGTAAAAAAGATTTCACAAGTGCTACTCGCGATTTTACAAAAGCTAGTAAAGGTTTTGGAAATTATTTAAATCGATTTGCTGGTGGCTATTTTACAGCTAAAGCCTATTATTACAAAGCTGAAAGTGATAATGCTTTAAAAGCTTATGATGATGCTTTGATTGGCTATGAATATACTGCCAATGCCATTAGAAGTGATTTTACTGAACGTAGTACTCGTCAAACTGCAGTAATTTATTATTTACGTAAAAATTATGAAAAAGCATTTGAATATTATGCTGCATTGGAACGTATAGCTGGTAATAAAGATAATTTACAATTATCATTATTAGGTCAGTTACGTGCAGCTATGATTATGAATAAAATGGATACTGCTACTCAAGTTTCATTTAGATATGTTAATTCTGGAATTGCTACCAAGGAAGGTTTATCTGATGCAAAGTTAAACATAGCAAGATTTTATATGGGCCGTAATAAGCCTGATAGTGCTTGGGCCGATTTCCAATATTTGCTAAAAGAAAACAAAGAAAAAGCCATAGGCGCAGAAGCTAATTACAATATTGCATTAATTCAGTATTTGAGAAAAGATTATAAAACAAGTATCAAAACCATTTTTGAATTAAACGATAATTTTGGAAATTATGAATATTGGGTGGCTAAAGCTTTTATTTTATTAGCCGATAATTATGTAGCTCAAAAAGATTATTTCCAAGCCAAAGCTACTTTACAAAGTATTATAGATGAATACAGTAAAGATGATTTGAAAATTATTGCTTTAGAAAAGTTGAAGAAAATAGAAGAAGACGAAGCTAAAGGAAAATTAGAACAGAAAAAGAAAGTGGATGAAAGGATAAAAAGCCGCGACTAATTTCTGAAAAGTCATTAATTTTTTAAAGCATAACTAAGTATGAAAAATATTAAATTTTATATAACATTTTTGATTTTGAATGGCGTTGCTTTGACGTCAATAGCCCAAAAAACTGAGCAAGACTCACTCGATGATGGATTAACGGTAAATATTAAATATGTACCAACCTTATCTGAATCAATAAAAATACCTGTTAATCCTAATCCAGAACAACCACAAAGTGTTAAGCCTACTTTTACGTATAAAGTTCCTGATTTAAATACAGAAACTAATCCAACAATTTATACCATAAAACCAATTAGTTTGGGTAATGCTTTACTTCCCAAATTGCGCAATAATTATTTTAGGCTAGGATTTGGAAATTATGCTACACCATTAGCCGAAGTATACGTAAATAGTATGCGCAATAAAACATGGAATAATGGTGTGTTTTTTAAACATTTATCTAGCAATGGTGATAGGGAGTTTAACAATTTCAGTAATAATACATTGGCTGGACATAGCAAGCGGTTCTTTAATAATTCTATCTTAAGCGTATCTGCATTATACCATAGAAATGTGGTTTATAATTATGGTTTTTTACCAACAGTAAATAGTGCTAAAGAAGATACTTTGAAAAATATTTACAACCTGTTTGATTTAAATATTTCTTTGGAGAGTTTAAAGAGCGATACAATTTCACTTAAGTATAAATTTGATGTAAACTATTATTATCAAAGTAATAACTTTGATTTAGTAGAGCACAATTTTAAAATAGCTGGCAATTTAGGTAAAACCATTAGTGATATTCCTTTTACACTTTACACTGGAATTAATAGCATCAGCTATATAAAAAACTCCAATACATTGCAGCGAACAGCTTTTATTTTTAACCCACGTATTAACTTAGAAGATGAAAACTATTATTTAAAAGCGGGTTTTAATTTTACTTATTTTTCTGACAGTATTGAGTCTAAAAACAATAGCCATTTTTATCCATTTGGCGAAGCTGCATACCATGTTGTTCCTAAAGTTTTAACTGTATTAGGAGGTGTTACTGGAAATTATAGTATCAATACTTTTAGAAGCATCAATGCAGAAAATCCTTTTGTACGCAATTACAATTTTAAAAATACCAATAATTTATTTGAAATGTATGTTGGTTTAAAAGGACATATTGCTAAAGGATTAAATTATTCTTTACATGCATCAATTGCCAATATTGAAAACATGCTGTTTTATGTGCAAGATAGTAGCAGTTTGCAAAAAATTATTTACGATGAAGGTAAAATTACATTAAGTACATTTACTGCAGACTTAAGTTACCAAATTGGAGAAAAATGGAGACTTGCATTAATTGCAAAAGCCTATAATTATAGCATGAGCAAACTTCAATTTGCTTATAGTCGTCCAAGTACCGAAATAAAGTTAAATACCAGTTATAATATTGGCGATAAGTTTATGCTTCGTGGAGATATATTCTTTATAGGACAAAGAACAGGTGGAGTTACAAATCCTACCTCTGGAAATAAGGATAATATGAGTGAAGTCAAACTAAATCCGTTTGTTGACTTGAATTTGGGTATTGATTATAGATATACCAAGAATGTGTCTGTATTTTTAAACTTTAATAATATGGCTGCTGCCAGATATATGCGTTTTGCTAACTATGATGTTTATGGCTTTAATGGTATGGGAGGGGTAACCCTTACTTTTTAAAATGCTATTTTTTTACAATTTGATAAAAACAAATATTAGAATATTTAGTTAATATTGTAACTATGCCAGTAGCAATTTCAAATGATGTTAAAATAAGTGTTGAAACCTATTATCAAAATGATAAGGTTAATAACACGCATGGAAATCATATGTTTGCATACAGAATAGTTATTGAGAACAAAAGCGAATATACAATAAAACTACTTCGCAGACATTGGAATATAATAGATTCTTATGAAGGTTTAAGTGAAGTTGATGGTGAGGGTGTAGTAGGAGAGCAACCTATCTTAGAGCCAAACGAAAAATACACCTATGTTTCTGGTTGTGCCTTAATTAGTGAATTTGGTAAAATGAGTGGTTTTTATATCATGCAACGACAAATTGATGAGAAAGAATTCATAGTTAATATTCCAGAATTTCAATTAATAGTGCCTTATAAAAACAATTAATAATTTACATTAAACATGGTTCCAGGTTTTCCCATGTAAAAAACATCTTTCAACTCTGTATTTGACCAAATATTTGTTTTCCTAACTTGGGATAAAAAATAGTTGAAATTTGTGGCTCTAACAGTCTTTATTTTTTCAGGTGCATAAGGTTTAAAAAAATCTTCCCAATGAGTTAAAATTACTTTCTTTGGTTTTATTTGGTTCAATAAATTTTGAGGATAGCAGTCGGTAAAATTAGCTGATGCAATTTGCAAAATGGCTAAATCAATTGAATGTTCTTTTAAAATTTCCTTGCTAACTTCACCATTATTTATTTCACAACCGGCACCCTTTATTAAAGTTCTAAAAGCTATAGTGTCACTTTGCATAATGTCTAAAATAAATGCATAAGTATTACCTTCTTTAAATTGATTGGCATTTAATTTTTGAGTAGAGTTAATAAAATTGTTAAAATAATTACTATCAGAATGACCCCTCATTAAATGTATTTTCCCGAGGTGTGGCGCATGACTTGATGGTATGATTAACATCCGCATATTGGGTTTAATATTAATCCATTTCGGATTTACTTCATTTTTAAAGACAAAACTATCAGCATTATTAAAAGTATAATTCACAATAAAATTTTTTACGATGGTTCTTGTTGAATTATCACCAAAAATATTAATGTTTTTATTTACTAGTCCCTTTTCTAATAAATAAGCCAAATCTAGTAGGTGGTCGTAATGAGAATGTGAAATAAAAATACTATTTATATCTTTATAGTCTATATTAAACCTATTTATAAAATTGGTTCCTTTATTGAAATAGTTTTGGTTAAATTTAATTTTACCTAAAGCAGTTTTAATGCCACTATTATTTGAAAAAAATGGATCTATAGCAATAACACCATTTTGATTTTTTATTATTAAATTTCC
>CANHVU010000022.1 GCA_947464275.1 Bacteroidota bacterium | reverse complement strand
GTTATTGTTTCTTATGTTACATCTTCATTATCTATTTTTTATGGAAAATTAAGCCGTAGTGCAACTTTAAAAGTTGATAAAAATGCCAAATATTTAAAGCTTGACAACGACTCCATAACTTATGATTTATATAAAGACATTAAAAGATGTAGTCGATTGTATAAATAGTTTTATAGAAAGTTTCCCTGCGGTCGGTGTTATAACCGAACCTTTTATAAATTGTAGTTAAACCATATGAAAGATTAAATAATGAAAAAAGAAATAATTGTATTACTAATTTGCTTTTGGGCAATTACAAAGGTAAGTGCACAATTAAGCTTAGGTGCATTTACTGGTTATTTAGTACCAATTGGTAATAATGCAGAAGATGTTTATTTAAATTATAAAGATAGGTTTGCTGACTATAGAACTTTTTCTAAAGGTAACATTCCGCTTGGTATTTCATTAAAATATAAGTTTAAAAACAATATTTTACTTTCATTAGAATATGCAAACGCAATTAATATTAACGATGATTGGATGGTTTCTGATGGAGGAAATACTTATAAGGCTACTTTTTATACTAAGTTATCTAATTATAATTTAGGTGTATATTATTTATTTGGTAAACTGTGTTCTCAAAGATTAAACGTTTTAGTTGGTTTAAATATCGGCATGTATAGCGCTGATTTAACCAGCCTTTATGAAAATAATATTGGTAATAAAAGTAATGTAACTATTACTAAGTATAACTCTGTTGATAAATTAGGTTTTGGTACTAAGTTAGGCATAAATTATCAGTTAACAGAGCAAATTACTTTTGATGCACTTGTTAGGTATAATTATGTTTTAAGTACAAATGAGGAAAAAGATATGATTAATAGGAATGTATTCAAATTAGAAAACTCACACCTATTAGGGGCTGAGTTTGGTTTAAACTTTAATTTTTAATAGCTATGCTAAAAGTTTATTTAAAAATATTTGTTGCTACGCTTTCACTTTTAAGTTTAGTAAAGTTCTGCATGGCGCAAAATCAAGTAAATGGTAATAAAGGTTATGCAGATAAGAAATTTTCTGTTTCGATAAACGCGCTTTATTCTTACCAATATGGCTTAAGAGGAGATTATTATATCAATACTTCATTAACTGATGTGGTCAGTAAAGCAAGAAATGGATTTGGTTTTTTGGTAGATGCACATTTAGCTTTGAATAAAAAAAGAAGTTGGTTTTTGGGAATAGAATATGGAAATATTCAAGGTTATGGTTCAGGTAATAATATAACCCTTGTTTCTCAAAAATCAGCTACAGTTTACAAGGGTAATTTAGATTTATATATTAGAACAAGGCTAATAGGATTGAATATGATACTAGCTTTGGCTAAAAAGAATCCTAAACATTGCGTATATTTTGTTTTAGGAGTTAGTCAAAGCAAGTATAATGAAGAATTTTTTATTGATGGAAAAAACAGTAGCTGCAATACAAGCGATTTGATACTAACTTATGGATTTAAATACGATAAGCGGATAGGAAAACACTTGGCTTTAAGTTCTGGCATCATTTTGAATCAGGCAGCTGTTCGTTATGTTTTGGCTAATGAAAATTTACTTCAAAACAATGGTACACTTTTGGGTGGTGAAAGGGTTGACTTTGGAAAGATAAATTTTTCCCTGGGCTTAAGGTATTATTTAGGTAGAAAATTCTAGTTTATTATCAATTAAATTAATTACAAAATCAAAAGGAACGAGTAGGAAAATCTGAGCTAACGGTAATTTTATTCTTCTAATTAATACCTTGTAGAAAAACAAAATAATTTATTTGTAAAACAAAAAATATAAAAAATAAAAAAAATGAATAGCAAAAAAATTTCAGTATTAACATTATTACTACTTGGGGTAATTGTTGTAAAAGCACAAATAAGTATTGGTTTATTTAGCGGATATCAGATTCCATTGGGGTCTTCGGCAGAAGATGCATTTATAAAAAAGAATTCGACCACAGTAGATTTTAGGTCATTTTCAAAAGGAAATATTCCTATGGGTTTAGCAATTAAGTATTTGATAAAAGATAAAATACAATTAGAAAGCAATTACAGTTATTTATTGAATATAGATGAAACCTATGAAAGTACTAACTCTGTAGTTATTACTTATGCTAACGCTATTCAAGCTCTAAAATTGGGCGTTAATTATAACATTGGTAAAAGTAAACTAAAACCAATAATTGGCGTAAATACAGGTTTGTTTTTTTCGAATGTGAAAATAAACGTAAAGCAAAGTAACAACAGCGTGGATAACTATAACTTTGATTCACAAACTTCATTTAGTATTGGAACTAAAGCTGGTGTTTTGTATGAACTTACTGATAAATTAAATTTAGATGTTATTTTTAATTACAACTATATATTTACGGAAGGAACAGTAAACTCAACCACTGCTAAAATTCCTACTAAACTGCCATTTAGCAACTCTCAGTTGTTGGGATTACAATTAGGAATTAATTATAGGCTTTAAGTATATTTTTAGAGTCCTTTAGTTGTCCTATGGCTATTGTAAATTATTAAACTTGATTCATTCTAGCAAATGCTTGTTTTAACTCATCAGGAGTAGCTTTGCTCATTATTTCACTAAAACCAAAAGTTAAGGTAGTTTTTCCTTCTTTCAATTGCTCAAAAATGGATTCAATAAAAGCACTTACAGGTGGCGCTTGGTCATGTAAACCTTTCCCACCTAAATCGGTATTTAAAGCAGGCGGAATAATTTCGATTACTTCAATATTTTTAGCTTTTAATAACTCAGCTAACGATAAAGTTAACGAATGAAAAAACGCTTTAGTTGCCGAATAGACAGGAGTTTTGGTTAATGGCACAAACGATAAACCTGAAGTAACATTCATTATGGTGTTTAAACTTACCATATTCATAAACAAAGTGGTTAAATGAATTGGTGCTTCAATATTGGTGGTTATTTCTGTTTTAGCACGTTGGTAAAAGTCTTGATCAGTTATATTCATCCAGTTTTGAATACCTGCATTATTAACCAACACATTTAAATCGTTATGATTGGTTTGAATCCAATTAAACAATTCTATTCTATCATTTTCATTGTTTAAATCGCATTGTTTGGTAATTAATGCTGGAAACTTGGCTTGGGCTTCATTCAAAGCTTCTTGTCTTCTTCCACAAATAATTACTGTATTTCCATCGTTTAAAAAACGTTCGGCTAAACCTAAACCAATGCCAGTGGCACCGCCTGTTATGAGTATTTTATTATTACTTAAATTCATTATTTAATTGGTAAAAAAAAGACGCAATAAATTGCGTCTTTCTATATTATTATTGTTTTATAAAAGTTCTTTTTTCAACTAGATTTATCTGTAGCTAACTTCTAAATTGTGGATTTCAATTAACGGTTTTAAAAACTCTTCTAATTGATATACACTTAATTGAGAAGCTGCATCGCATAAAGCTTTTTCTGGTTCAGGATGTGTTTCAATAAATACACCATCAACTCCAGCAGCAACTCCAGCTCTACTCAAAACAGGTAAAAACTCACGCGCTCCGCCTTTTGCATCAGCACTTGGAATACCATATTTACGGATTGAATGGGTAATATCAAATACCACAGGATAACCAATTTGTCCCATTAAAAAGAAACTTCTTGGATCAACTACCATATCGTTATAACCAAAAGTAAAACCACGTTCAGTTAAAATTACTTGATTGTTTCCTGCATCAATGCATTTTTGAACCGGATGCTTCATGTTTTCAGGAGCCAAAAACTGACCGTGTTTGATATTGATTACTCGTCCTGTTTTAGCAGCCGCTACCATTAAAGTAGATTGCATACATAAGTAAGCGGGAATTTGTAACACATCGCACACTTCGCCAGCCGCAGCTGCTTGATCAGGATAATGAATATCGGTTAACAAAGGAAAACCAAATTGCTCTTTAACTTTAGCCAAAATAGCTACACCTTTTGCCAATCCTGGACCATCGTAATATTTTAAACTACTGCGGTTATCTTTTTGAAACGATGATTTGTAAATCATCTTAATTTTTAACTTTTCCGAAACCTCTTTCAATTTTTCGGCAGTTTTCATCATTATTGACTCATCTTCAATAACACAAGGGCCTGAGATTAAGAATAACTCATTGCTTCCGCATGCTATATCGCCAACATTTACTATTTTTTTTGTCATTGTATTAATTTTATAAAAATAACTCAAAAACCATACTTAATTATTCAGTATGTCATTGTGTCTTTTGGTAATTATTAGTCGGCTTTAGGCGTTTGATTTTTTAAAGTTCTAATGGTTTTTATTTTATCTTCCAATTCCTTAATCATACGTTTTGCAGCTGCAATTTTATCATTGATTTGAATTACCATTTCGTTTTTAGCATTGGTATTTTTAAAGAAACCTAGGTTATTATCCCACGTATCAATATCGGTTTTTAAACCTTTAATACGTTCTTGTAAAATACGCTCTTCACGTTGTAAACGTTGGCCACCATCATTGTTATTAGCTAACGATTCAAAGTGTGCTCTGTCATCGGCTTGGCGCATATTTTTGCGTAACTCGCGGTGACGACCATAAATTTTATCTAATAAATCGTTATACGACTTGCTGATAGCATCTTTTTCCTTATTTGGAACAAATCCAATTTTGCTCCATGCATCTTGGATGGTTTTTAGTTCATTCAAAGCATTAGGGTTTTCAGCCTCATTGGCAGCCATTGCTTCTAGCTGAGTAATCAATTCTTTTTTAGCAATTAAATTTCCTCCTTGCTCCGCATTTTGCTCCGCAAAACGTTCTGCTTTCTTTTCAAAAAACAAATCGCAGGCAGTTCTAAATTTCTTCCAAATTTCATCGTTGAATTTATCAGGAACTGGACCAACTTGTTTCCATTGTTCTTGTAAATTTTTAATGGTAGCAGTTTGTTTACCCCAATCAATTGGCGCAGCAGCAATGTTTTCTGCTTCTTTTACCAACTCTTGTTTTTTCTTTAAATTTTCGTTTCTAACCGCATTAAACGATTTGAACCAATTGTTTTTATTGTTAAAGAAAGTGTTGCGTATGTCTTTAAATTCTTCCCAAACTTTTTCTCTTTCCGCCATTGGTACGTAACCAATTTTTTTCCACTCTTCCATTAATTCATTGGCTTCTTTGGTTTTTTCCATCCAATCTTTAATACGAGTAGTAGCATAAGTAGCCAACTCTTTCGATTTTTCAATCAAAGCCAATTTCAATACTAAGTTAGCTTGACGAACAGCTTCATTTTTTTCAGTTTCGGCTTTTATACTAGCATATATTTTATCAACCTCAGCTTTAAAACGAGTCCAAATTTCTTCGTTAGCTTCTTTAGGAACTGGGCCTATATTTCTCCAGTCTTCTTGGTATTTTTTAACAGCAATCAAAGCGGATTTAATGCTTTTTTCTTCAGCTAATTCGCTTACTTTTTTGCATAAATCTATTTTAGCATCTAAGTTACGTTCTCTGTCTAATTGCGCAATTTCATTATCTATACTTAATTTATCATAAAAAATTTCGTTAAGTACTCTATAACTTTCCCAAAGGCGTTCTACGTGTTCTTTTGGAACATTCTTAATTTTTTTCCATTCAGTTTGTAACTCTTTTAATTTAGTCAAACTTTCTTTGGTTTCTTCACTGCTATTTAAAGCCTTAATTTGGTCTAAAATATTTTCTTTAGCACGTAAATTTTTAACGCGTTCAGCCTCTGCTATAGCCTTAGCAGCTGATATTTTATCGCGTAAATCTTTGATAGCTTTATTAAATGTATCGCGGGCTGTTACACCTGCTTTGTATTCAAAATCGTCTTTTTCACCACCTTCTTCTATAAACTTTTGCATGGCAACATTTTGTTCTTCGTTTAATGCAGCATCAAAGTGTGGTTTAATATCTTTAAAAACTTGCAACGCTTCACTGTGAGGCTTATCGCTCATGGCTTTTATAGCTATTGCCAATAACTCATCTTTAGTTTTGTTTGCGTAATCTAATTGCTCAGCAGTTTCATGATGTTCAATTGCGGCTAAATCAGCATCAATCTCATGCTCATCAAGCGCTATTTCAATTGAATCAGTTACTAAACTATCAATAGTTTCATGCTTTTTTTCTGTGTTATTTTCATAAACAATAGTTGTTTCAACACTTGCTGTAGGCTCAGCAACAGTACTTTCAATAACTACATTTTCAGTTGTAGTATTTTCTACATTAGTTAACTCAGTAGCTTCTGCATTTAATGCAGCTTCAGAAGGATTCACTTCGTTTAATTCAGTCATTTTAAAAAATAGATAAAAATAGGTTATACATTCTTTTTTGGAAGGGCGAATTTAAATTATTTATTGAAAAACCAAGTTAATAAAATTAATACTTAATAATTTGACTTTCTTTATATTACAAAACATTAACAAAATTACAATGAAAAGGATTTTGGTAAATATTTGTGTTTTTTTGCTTTATTTCGAAACATTAAATAAAATAAACACATGAAAATACGTATTAAAGGCAATTCTATTCGCATCCGTTTAACACAAACCGAATTGAAAACCTTTGCTAATAGTGGATATATTGAAGAAGCTACTGAATTTATTGATAATAAACTTTTTTATGCCTTAGCTTCTTCACAACATGTTACAGAACTTTCAGCACAAATGGTTGGTAATAAAATTACATTGTTAGTGCCTGAAAACATTGCCCAAAACTGGATTACAACTGACTTAGTTGGTTTTGAGAATAAGTTCGATATTGGTAATGATAAAAAGTTATTCCTATTGGTAGAAAAAGATTTTGTATGCTTAGATAATACTTTTGAAGACCAAAGTGATATGTTTCCAAATCCTAATGCTGTGTGTTAATTGAAGTGTGAACTGTGAAATGTGAATTGTGAGAAGTGAAATGAGAGATGGGAAATGAGGGTTGAGAAATGGGAAATAAAAAATTCTTGAATATAACAATCTAGCAATTTAACAATATATCAATTCAACAATCTAACAATTCAACAATTTAACATTTTAACAATCCAGCAATTAACAATTAATCAATAAAACAATCTCTAAATCTATAATTCAACAAATCTCCAAATCAAAAATGCAAAAACCCAATCCTGAAAATCCAGAAGAGTTTTTAGAAATCAAACTTACAGAGCCAAAGGAAACTGCTGCTGGTATTCCTGCTGTAATTTCTTCGGTTAAACATGTGTTTAGCGAAATGGGACCTATTCGTGGATTTAAAGCTTTGGCTAAACTGAATCAAAAAGATGGTTTTGATTGCCCAAGCTGCGCTTGGCCTGACCCCGATGATGAACGTTCGCCAATAGCTGAATATTGCGAAAATGGAGCAAAAGCCATTGCTGAAGAAGCCACAACCAAAGCTTTATGGGCTGATTTTTTTGCAAAAAATTCGGTTGCCGAGCTTTCACAATTAGATGATTTTAGAATTGGTAAAAAAGGCCGTGTGGCTGAACCAATGTATTTGCCAAAAGGAGCTACTCACTATGAGCCAATAAGTTGGGAAAATGCGTTTAAATTGATTGCGAAAAATTTAAACGAGCTACCTTCGCCTAACGATGCTGTTTTTTATACATCAGGCCGAACGAGTAACGAAGCCGCATTTTTATACCAACTTTTTGTAAGAGAATTTGGCACTAATAACCTTCCTGATTGCAGTAATATGTGCCATGAAAGCAGTGGTGTAGCGCTTTCAGAAAGTGTAGGTATTGGAAAAGGATCCGTTACTTTGGAAGATTTTTATGAAGCAGAAGTCATAATTATTTTAGGTCAAAATCCGGGTACAAACCATCCAAGAATGCTAAGTGCTTTACAAAAAGCAAAACAAAATGGTTGTACCATTATTTCGGTAAATC
This sequence comes from Bacteroidota bacterium, assembly GCA_947464275.1. GTDB lineage: Bacteria > Bacteroidota > Bacteroidia > UKL13-3 > UKL13-3 > JAAFJM01. The sequence goes on along the minus strand of CANHVU010000022.1, from coordinate 49,750 downwards.
CTTTAAAAGAAACGGGCTTGGTTGGTTTTAATAATCCACAAAAAGTAAATGGTGTTTTAGGCATCAAATCGCAACTAACTGATATATTTTTACAAGTAAAAATAAACAGCGATTTAGCATTGGTCAAAGCCCTTGAAATATTACTTTTTGAAGAAGAAGCAAAAAATCCAGGAACAGTATTTGACCATGATTTTATTAATAATAATACCTTTGGTTTTGAACAATTAAAGGCTGATATGGATAATTATTCTTTACTTGATTTAAGTATAGCTTGCGGTATTTCATTAACTCAAATTCAAGAAACTTTTGAAGCCATTAAACATAAAAAGAAAATAATTGCTTGTTGGGCAATGGGTTTAACGCAACATAAAAATGCAGTTGATACCATAAAAGAAGTAGTAAATTTATTGTTATTAAAAGGCAGTATTGGTAAGCCTGGAGCAGGAACTTGCCCTGTGCGCGGACATAGCAATGTGCAAGGCGATAGAACCATGGGCATTTACGAAAAGCCCTCTAAAGCATTTATTGATAAACTGAATAGTGTTTTTAAGATCAATGCACCTTATGAACATGGGCTTGATGTGGTGGATGCAATAAAAAAAATGCATGAAGAAAAAGGCAAAGTTTTTATTGCCATGGGTGGTAATTTTTTATCGGCAACACCAGATACTAAGTTTACAGCACAAGCTTTACAAAACTGTAAATTAACAGTTCATATAAGCACAAAATTAAACAGGAGTCATTTAATTACAGGCGAAGAAGCACTTATTTTACCAACTTATGGAAGAAGTGATAAAGACATAAATGCAAATGGAGAAGAGCAATTTATTAGTTGCGAAAATTCAATGGGTGTGGTACAAAAGAGTAAAGGAAATTTAAAACCAGTTAGTCAACATTTGTTAAGTGAAAGTGTAATGGTTTGCCAAATGGCAAAAGCTACTTTAGGCTCCAAATCTAAAATAGATTGGAACAAATATGAAACCAATTACGATAATATTAGAAATGATATTGAACGCACTATTAATGGTTTTACTGATTATAATAAACGTGTTAGGGAATCAGGAGGATTTTACTTACCAAATGGTTCAAGGGAAGGGAAATTTAATACCACTACCCAAAAAGCTAACTTTAATGTTGGAAAACTATCATTTAACCAATTGGCAGATGATGAATTTATGATGATGACCATCAGAACTCATGATCAATTTAATACCACTATTTATGGTTTAGACGACCGTTACAGAGGAATTTATAATGAGCGTAGGGTAATTTTAATGAATGAAAACGATATCAAAAAGTTAGGATTTGAACATGGCGATTCGGTAGACATTTATAATTACCATGATAATGTAGAACGTGTTGCACATAACTTTATGGTTATTAAATATAATATTCCAGAGCAATGCACTGCTACTTATTTTCCTGAAACAAATGTATTGGTTCCTATTAATTCTGTGGCAGATAAAAGCAATACACCAACTAGTAAATATGTAGTTATTAAATTAGTGAAAAATATAAAATAAAAAGGTGGGAAATTAAAAATTTCCCACCTTTCTTTTTTTAGCAATACCTTATTTTATTTTACAAATTTAACAGTCTTATTTGTACCGTTATTATTGGTAATTTTTACAAAATAAACACCACTAACTAAATTTTCAATATTGATTTTTTGGCTTTCACTTTTCATATCAATATTAAAATATTCCTTACCTGAAATATCAGAAACTTGAATTTTACTATTTGTAAATTTAGAATTTACAAATTCAATATTGATATAATCTTTTGCAGGATTTGGAAATACTATTACATCTGAACCATCTGAAACATTTTCTAAAGTTGATGTATAAGCTTTATCAGTGAAAATTATTTCCAATCTTCCATCTTGAGTTGAAGCCTTAGAAGTATCAATTTTAAATGTGTAAGTATGAATATCTCTTAGGTTAGTAACAGTATTTTTATAATTGTCTCTAAGGTAAATTTTAACGTTTGCATCAAAATCTTCAGTTTGATTAAATTCCATTTTATAACTACCCGGAGTAGAAACCCATGCAGCCATTTTAACAACCTTGTTCGTTAAACTATTTAGGCTTAAATAATTAACCATTGAATAAACTCCATTACCAAAAGATGATGCTACATTAACATTTTCATTTACAAACTTTGAAACATCTTCACCATCAATAAATTCATCATTTTTTCCTTCATAAAATCTGATAACTGTTTCATCGTTTTCCATTGAATCTTTAAATAATTTTATTCTTAAAGTATTTAACTCATCACCTGTTTTAAGTAAAATTGGTGAAGTATTACTTACCTTAACTGATTCAGTTAATGATAATACTGGGCTAGCTGCAGTTGCCTTAACAAAAAAGGATTGACCACTTGGGATATATCTATTTATTGAATTAACACCTGTTAAACCATCATAAGATCCATAAACATTTAAAGTAGGGCTATAAATATAGAAAGTTCCAGAGACAGCTGTTTTAGTCCATCCCGAAGCATTCCAATCAATATTTGAAGGATATGGATTTCCTACTAAATTCCAACCATCATTTGCTGTACCATTATTTGAAGTAAAAGTTACAGGTAAATTTACAGTTCCAGCATTTACAGTATTGGTAATTGAACCTGTTTGATTCAATGTAAATAACGCTTGATCTTGAGAATTTGCAGATGAACCAATAGCTAAGGTATCAGTTGAATAATTACCCGTGATTGGACCTCTAATAAACACTCTGTAACCAACTCCGGGTGTTAATGAAGCTGATGTATTTGAACCTAAATCTGCCCAACCTACATTTAAATCGCCAGCGGTTGATTCAACATATCTTCTAACTGAAGAAGTGGTAGTAGGGATACCAAGTAAGTTTGATCTTGTTGTTGCAAAACCATTTGAATTAGCAGAACCAATTGTTGCACCTGATGTACCAGGTCCTGTAATATAAAACTGGCTACCCCAATTTGCTAATGTTTGTCCTACAACAGGTGTACTTAAAAAACGCCATTTTCTTCCTGCACCTGAAATATATCTTTCAGCAGTTATATTACCACTTATAACACCACCAGTTGAATTACCAATACTTGCTGTACCATTTACATTTGATTTTAAAACTAAAAATCCTCCTGTATTTAATGTACCATTTGATACAGTAACTACTCCTGCATTTGTTCCTCCTGCAATGTTCAACGTATTCCCAAGTGTAACTGAACCAGAAGATGTTCTATTTACAGTAAAATTTCTTAAAACATTGGTGGTACCTAAAGTTGTTTGATCAAATCTAATTGTTCCAAATGCACCTGTTCCTAATATTGAAATTGAAGAAGAAGAATCACCTCTTATAAATCCACTACCTGTAATTGTAGAATTTACTGATGCCCTTCCTAATGTTAGTGTAAATCCATTTAAATTCAAAATATCGGTTGAAGATGTTAACGAAATGGCATTACCTCCATTTGGACCTTCACAAAGTAAATTGTTTAGCATACGCACGCTACCAGAAGATTTTGTAACAACAATATAGTCGATATTAAAAGTTCCTGTACCACTTATATCTTGAACACCAGAACCTGTAAAAAAAACTGCTCTTGTATTTGCATTGAATGTTCCATTATCAATTAAACTACCAGTTACTTCTAAATCACCACCCGAGTTTGATGATAAATTTGTTATTCCAGTAGCACTATTAGTAAAATCAGTACATTTAATCCTTTCTGTTGAAGTTGAAATTGTAACAGTTCCGTTATTAATAATATTTCCTAAAACTGTTAATCCAATACTAAATGATGCACTAGTTAAACTTTCCATACTTAAAGTACTTCCATTATCAACGGTTAAGTTTCCACTAATTTGTCTTTGAACATCTGCATTATTTCTAACATTTAACGTAGTATTATTTGAAACTTGAACGTTAGCTGGGTAACCTGCTCCTGAAGTTGCACTCCATTCAGTGCCCCTTCCATAACCAGAACCTGAATTATATTTCAATAAAGAAGAAGAACCATAAGTTGGAGCTATATTCGAGAAACCACCCGAATTAATTTGTAAAGTACCATTCACTAATAAACTTCCCGTTCCTGGAGTAGTAACACCACCAGCTATTTGCAAAGTACTACCATTATTTATTGTTAATGTTGTTCCATTTGCAATGGCTACTCCACTAGAAATAATATCCTGATCCAAAGCTAAGCTGTGATTTATTGCGAGAGCACCAATATTAACCCCTGCAGATGGAGCTACTCCTCCAACCCAACTTGAACCTGCACTAAATGTAGTTGCACCAGTTTGAGTTGTCCATGGTTGAATGGTATAACTAGCATAGGCTGCACTTGTATTTTGTGCAGTGGCGTTTCGCATGTTCAATGTTAAAAGTGGAATATTAGCAAAAGAAGGTGCTGAACTTGAAGTAGAACTAAAAGCATAATATGTAACAGTTCCACTAATTTGAGCCGGAATTGTAGCATTTCCAACAAAACTACCATTTAAGGCTCCAACGGCTACACAGCCTGAATTACCTGATGTTGCAAAAGCATCGGTAGACCAAGCTACATATAAATATTCTGAACTATTTAATGCACCACTCATGGTAACTGAAACTGTTGCTGTTTGTCCACCATAAACATTTGAAGGTACAGAAACTGCAGTAATATTTTGAGGCAAAAAGGCAGTTTCCAAAATAGCCATATTCTGACTAGCGTAACTGGTACCTTTTCTAATATTAAAAGTGTAATATGAACTTGAAACAGTGGCTCCCATTTTAATGGTACCATTATACCCACCGGTACCCCAAACAGCAGTTGAAACGGTATTGTAAGTTGGTGTATTCAAATTCCATACATTAAAATAACCATCTGCATTAAATTGATAAAACTTTGTACCAGATGATGTAGTTGCATTTGCCTGCTCTCTGTAGGTAAAAACCGTATTGTTTGAGCCAACTCCAACTGTTGTCATAGCATTATTACCATATGAACCATCGCAATCGGTATTATTCGACATGGAACCAGGCTGAGCAAAGGAGAACAAACTAAAAAGTGTAAAAAGAGCACATAAAATTGTTTTTAAACTGAATTTTGATTGTAAATTAAATTCCATAATTTTTATATATTTTTACAATTTTATTGAAAAAAAAACACTTTACCCAATTAATATTCATCAATTTACAAATTATATTCTGTCTTAAAAAAATTTAAATAATAAAATTACTTCAGAAATTCAATGTTTACTGAACATTAAGGTTTAATTGCTTTTGTTTTTTTAATCATACAGTTTAAATTATTTGTTCACTAAAAAAATAAAATACTGTTCAAAACGTTATTATGTTTGTTACTAAAAAAGTAAAATACTTTTATGCAAAACAATCAAGCATATTATTTAAATAATAATACCTCAAAACACAATTGGATTGGATTAATAGGAACTACCTTTATTCATGGTGCCATTTTTTTAGCGCTGTATTTCTTTATTTTAGTGCCACCCAATCCACCTTGGGCCGACCAAGGAGCTTCAATGATTTTAGGTGAAGAAAATATGGGTGGAGAGAGTTTAACACCTGTGGAAAACCCACAACCTAATGAAACCTATACTCCCATTGAAAGTCAACCAACACCAGATGAATTAAGTCAAAGTACGGATGATGATGTAAATGTGGTAGCAAAGGTAAACGATAAAAAAATAGAAAATAAGCCAATTGTTAATCCAATAATTGATAAACCGAAAGAAATTGTAGAATTACCAAGAAAGGCTAACCCAACTGCCTTATTCAAGAAAAGAAGTAATAATAGTGAAGCTGGACATGGCTCTGGAAATGAACCAGGAAATGAAGGACGACCTGATGGAACTCCTGATGGGGTAATTGGTGGAACTGGCCAAGGTGGTGACGGTAATGGACCAGGTGGCCCTGGTGGTGATGGAAAAGGTCCAATAAAATATAGTTTATCAGGTAGAAGAGTAGCTAAAAAACCAATCATTTCTACCAACTCTAACGATGTTGGTATAGTTGTGGTTAACATAACTGTAGATAGAAATGGAAATGTGACCAAAGCCGAACCTGGTGCAAGAGGAACTACAACACTTAATCTAGACAAATTAAAAGTAGCCAAACAAGCCGCTTTAGATACAAAGTTTTCACCAAAACCAGATGGCCCTGAAGAACAGTTTGGAACAATGACTGTTAGTTTTGCCTTTGACTAAAATAAAAAAGCCTAGTATGAAAATTTCAAACTAGGCTTTTTTTATGCTTATTTATCACTGCTACCTTAGCATCATTTGATCAATGATTAATTCTTTTGCTTCATCTAAAATTAAATCAGCATTGCTGGCGTCTTTACCTTGATTAGCTTTGGTTTTTTCACGCGCATCTTTTCGAGCTTTATTTTTAGTTTCATTTTCTTTCAACTCTTTTTTATACAACGCTTCATTTACAGAAACATACTGTTTCACATCTGATTTTTTAACTGTTTCAATGTCCTCTAATAAATAAACATATTCTGCATTACCCAACATTCTTACATTATGTAATTGCTTTAATTTGTTTAATTGTTCTGTTATTTTTGTTTGTTTTGAATACGATTCTGGGTTGATGCTATCATAAGGCAATGAATATATACTAGCACCTTCACCATATTCTTTATTAGCAAAAATACTTGGGAATTCAATATCTGGAATCACACCTTTGTGTTGTGTACTTCCTCCACTTATTCTGTAAAATTTTGCTATTGTTAATTTAACCTGACCCATTTTTTTATCACCATACTGCATATATTGGTCTAAATCTAACATATTCTGCACAGTACCTTTTCCGTATGTTTGTTCTCCAATAATTAATGCTCTTCCATAGTCTTGCATAGCTGCTGCAAAAATTTCACTAGCGCTTGCACTAAATCTATTTACAATTACCTCCAAAGGACCACTCCATAAAACTTCTTCATCTTTATCTTTTTCTGACTTTACAATCCCATACGCATCTTTCACCTGAACAACAGGTCCACTTTTTATAAATAATCCAGTTAACTCAATTGCCTCCTGTAATGAACCTCCACCATTATTGCGTAAATCCACAACTATTGCATCCACATTTTCTTTTTTAAATTCATTAATAATTCTTCTTACGTCACGGGTAGTACTTTTATAGTCCTTTTCACCTGCTGAAGCTCTGGCAAAATCCAAGTAAAATGTAGGAATATCTATTGTTCCAATTTTAAATTTTTTACCATTTTTCTTTATTTCTTTTATGGAACTTTTAGATGCTTGGTCTTCTAAAACAATTTTATCACGCGTAATTTCAATTATCTTACTTTTATTTTCTGTTAAATCAGCTGGTATTATTTGAAGCCTTACAATGGTTCCTTTTTTACCCCTTATTAACCCAACTACATCATCAATTCGCCAATCTAGAACACTAACCATTTCTCCTTCTTTACCTTGCCCTACAGCGGATATTTTATCATTTACCGAAACCAACTTACTTTTTTCTGCAGGACCGCCTTTAACCAATGATGTTATTTTGGTGTATTCATTATCCGTTTGTAAAGTAGCACCTATTCCTTCTAAACTTAGACTCATGCTTGTATTAAACTCATCTGCTTGACGTGGAGCCAAATAATTAGTATGTGGGTCACTAATTTCAGTTAAAGCATTTGCATAAAAACTAAATACATCAGTAGTTTTAGTTTTACTTAATTGTTTGTGTAAATTATAATATCGTTTACGAACTATTTCGGCACACGTTTTAAAATCCTTACCATCAGCTTTTAAAACCAAAACCTCGTACTTTACCTTGTTCATCCAAAGTTTATCTAATTCAGAAATGGATTTTGCAAAATTTATATCTTCACGTTTATATAAAAAAGAATCATTGGTATCAAAACTCATTTCTGATTTTAATAAATCAAAGCTAAAATTAATCCTCTCCTCTAGCCTACTTTGGTACTTATTATAAATGTCAAATCCTGCATCAACTTTACCTTGTAGTAAGTCATCATCCAAAATAAATTTATATTTATCAAAATTAGTTATGTCTGATTCTAAAAAATATAAATGCAGCGGGTCAAGATGTTTTATGTAATTATTTAATAACTCAGCCGAAAGTTTATCGTCAATTACCAATTTTCGGTAATGTGCATTTGCCACAACCTGACCTACAAGTCTAAATAGTTCACCTTGATAAGGTTCGGGTTGAATTGACTTTAATACAATTTTTGTTGAATCGTTAGCTTTTAAATTAATAGCTACATTAACTATTAACAGAAAGGATAGAATAATTTTTTTGATCATGTTTGCAAATAAGCAAGCTAATACATAAAAAACAACTTAATATTTTAAATGGTAAAAAATATGGATTATTTTTACTTCAAATAAATTTTGGTTCGTTTTAATAGATTAAATCAACCATTGGTTCATAATAATCTTCATGAATGTTGAATTTATATTGAGTTTGCTCCTCAACAGAGAGTTTATAGGGAAATAAAGCTTTTGAACCTGGTAAGGTTTTTAAGCCATTTAGCCAATGCCTTACATAATTACCTTTTGAATCGTAATCTAAACTTTGCTTTTCTGTGTTAAAATACCGAGACTGACGCCCATCATTTCCTACACCCGCTTGGTAAGCCCAATTTCCATAATTGCTGGCAGCATCATAATCAATTAATAAACTTTCAAACCATTTAGCTCCCCAAAGCCAATTAACACCTAAATTTTTGGTTAAAAAACTAGCCACATTTTGCCTTCCTCTATTGCTCATAAAACCAGTTTGAATTAATTCTTGCACATTGGCATCAATCAAAGGATAGCCAGTTTGTCCTGATTTCCATTTTTCAAAGTCTGTTTCATTGTTATTCCAAGTTATTTTTGAATTATTTAAACCATTTAATTTAAATAAATTGTTACCATGTTTTACGGCTATAAACTGAAAATAATCTCGCCACAGTAGTTCAAAAAATAACCAATAAGTAGAATCATTGGCTTCAATTTTATTTTCGAATAATTTTATTTGATGGTAAACATACCTTGGACTAATGCATCCCAAAGCTAACCAAGCCGAAAATTTACTACTGTAGTTAGCACCTAACATTTCATTTCGTGTAATTTTATAAGTGGCTAGACTCTTGGTTTCAAAAAAGTAGTGGTTCAATCGGTTTAGTGCTTCGGTTTCTCCACCTTTGAATTGAATAGCGGCTTTAGTATTAAAGGTTACTTCTGGTAAGCCTAAATCACCAATGGTTGGTATTTGCGTTTTATTTTCAAAAACTAATTTATTGTTAATTATAAAATTACTAAACAGTTTTTTCACTTCGCTTTGTGCTTCAACTTTTTTTCTAAAATTGGTAAAAAGTTCTGGCAATTGATTAATGCTAAACGGAATATCGTTGATATGGATAAGTGTTTTACCCCAAATACCTTTTAACAGAATGGAAGGATTTAATGTTTTTAACAAATTCTTTTCAACAAGAATTTCTTCATCAGTATTTTCCAGCTGATAGTGAATTTCTGTAATATTAAACTCATTACAAATATTGGTAATTATTTCAACAGAGTTACCTTTTTTAACAAGCAACTCTATTCCAATATTTTTAAGGTTTTCTTTTAAATTTTGAACTGATTCAATAATAAATTGTGCTCTGAAGCTTCCAGTTTTTGGAAAACCTAAATGCGTGTTTTTATATTGATTTTCGTCAAATACATAAATAGCCAAAACTGGCTTTTGGGTATTGATTGCATTGAATAATGCTTCATTATCGTGTAAGCGCAAATCATTTCTAAACCATACCAATACATTATTTTCCATGTAAATTAAATACAAGAAAAACAGCCAAAATGTTTTTAACAAAAAAGCCAATAACTCAAAAAATTTGAATTATTGGCTTTAGGTATTTTTGCTATTAACTAACAATTTAACTTCTTTTGTCCATGGTTGGTGTCCTCACCAATCCACTTTTTCATTTGGTAAGAGCTCCAAACGGAATCCATTTCAAAGTTCAAAAATCACAAATCAAAGATTTATTTAGTTTCTTCTTTTTTAGGTTTAATTAATACATCGTCAAGCATACCGTAAGCTTTTGCTTCTTCAGCAATCATCCAGTAATCGCGGTCGCTATCAGCTTCAACTTTTTCAAATGGCTGACCGCTGTGGTGTGAAATGATTTCGTATAATTCTTTTTTTAATTTTTGAATTTCACGAGCTGTAATTTCAATATCACTAGCTTGTCCTTGTGCACCACCCAATGGCTGGTGAATCATAATACGCGCATGACGCAAAGCAGTACGTTTACCTTTTGCTCCAGCACATTGCAATACAGCTCCCATTGAAGCAGCTAAACCTGTACAAATTGTTGCTACATCAGGTTGAATCCATTGCATGGTATCATAAATACCTAAACCTGCGTATACAGAACCACCTGGACTATTGATATACATTTGAATATCTCTTCTTGCATCCATCGATTCTAAGAACAATAATTGTGCTTGAACAATATTGGCTATATAATCGTCAATTGCGGTTCCTAAAAATAAAATTCTGTCGGCCATTAAACGCGAGAAAACATCAATTTCTCTAAAGTTCATAGGGCGTTCTTCAATTACAGTTCTAGTCATGTTTTGCATACCATGCGGAATACTTTCCATGTAAGCATCTACTTTTAAACTGCTAATGCCTTGGTGTTTTATGGCATATTTTCTAAATTCTTTTCCTACATCCATGTGTTATAAATTAATTTTTGTTTTTGGTCAAATATATATTGATGTTTAATATTGTCAAGCAAAGTGCCATTTATTTTTGCTGACAAAAAGGCTAATCTTTATGTGAATTAAAACTTTAAAGTATATTTTATACAAATTGTTTTTATAAGTGGAAAAAAACAAAATATTAATGCAGCTAAATTGATGATAAGTTATAAAATTGCGGCATGGAAATACTTGAAATTTTTAAAGAACTTCTAACCAATACCAAAGGGTTTTTAGAATTATTTGTATCGGAAAATGGAAGCCTTATATATGGTTTGCTATTTTTAATTGTGTTTTGCGAAACAGGTTTAGTGGTTTTACCTTTATTACCAGGCGATTCATTATTATTTACTGCAGGAGTTTTAGCTGGTAATCCTACCAATAATTTAAATGTAGTTTTGATTATAATTTTACTTATTGCAGCTGCATTGATGGGCGATAATACCAATTATTTTATTGGCAAATTTTTAGCTAAAAAAGGCGAAGGGGCAAAACTTTTCGGTATTTTCACTATTAAAAAAGAGTATATACAAAAAACTGAATCGTTCTATGAAAAACATGGTTCTATGGCCATCATTGTGGCGCGTTTTGTTCCAATTGTACGCACATTTGCTCCATTTGTAGCTGGTGTTGGTAGCATGAAATACAGTCGTTACATCACTTTTTGTGTAATTGGTGCAGTACTTTGGGTTAGTGTTATAACTTTAGCAGGATATTTTTTAGGAAATATACCTTGGGTTCAAAAAAACTTTGAAAAAATAGTTCTTGGCATTGTTTTCGCTTCGGTACTTCCTGTTATTATAGGTGTAATTAAAAGTCAACTTGCAGCAAAAAAATAATTCATATAGATTGATTTTTAATTTATGTAAAAACGTAGCTATGCTTAGGTGTAGCTGCGTTTTTGTTTTATTAGCCTTTTGCTTAACAACCAATGCCGAAATAACTTATGGCTATTGCTCAGTTAAAGAAACCAAAAATGGTAAAGATTTATACCAACTTTATGGCAATACTTGGTTTGATTGTAAGCCAATTGATGCTAATTTTCAGCAAATACTAATGCGTGTATGGGTAAAAAAAGCCAATGTATACGATGACCAACAAATTTTAGCCAAAGCCAAACTTTACAATGAATCTGGAAAAATTATTGGAATAGCGTTACAAGATTTTACTCCTTATAAGTTTATAGCAGAACTTGATACTGCTTACGTTTTTGATTTAAGTGGAATTATTTCGCAAGCATGCATTAATCCAAGCTCTGTACCCGAAACAGATTTAAACAAAATTTTGGCTGTAGCTAAACAAAATGCGCAACTTGATACATTTGCAACCCACCTCCAAAAGTTTAAATACGAAGCGCAAGATACAGGACAAAAATACCAATCCTATATCATTTATGAACCTAATTTTGTGCTGCAAAAAAAAGAACCCCGCATACTAATTGTATTTTATAAAAATGAATTGATTGCTATTTTTTACAGTAGAAATGTAATAGCCAAATTATACGATAGCATAGAAATGGGCAAAGAGTACAAACTTATTTACAATTCAAAATTTACCGAAAATACGAAATCAGAAATGATACAAATATTTAAAAAACGCTTTTCCGACACGTGATTGATTTTGACCATATTGAATAAAAAACTTACCTTTTTTACAAAAAAATACAATCCTTTTACAATGTGAATAACTAAAAAATATAACTCAAGTAATATTTTTCCCATTTTGTAACTTTGTTTCAAATTAATAATTTTAATTAAATTGCAACACATGCCATATAAAAGTGACTCATATAAAGTTTTTATTGTAGAAGATGACAAGTGGTACAATAATTTTTTACAATACACAGTATCATTGAATCCAGAATATTTGGTAGAGTCATTTTTTAACTCAAAGGATATTTTATCAAATCTTCATAAAAAACCAGATTTAATTACTGTTGATTATTCCTTGCCAGACATTAAAGGAGATGAATTAATTAGAAAAATAAAAGATCAACTACCAGATGTCCAAATTATAGTCATTTCAGGGCAAGAAGATGTACAAACTGCTGTTCAATTATTAAAACTTGGTGTTTTCGATTATATTTTAAAAGATGAAGACACTAAACATCGCCTTTTAAACACCATTCAAAACGCACGTTCCAATGCTTCATTAAAAGAGGAGATTGTATCATTGCGCGAGGAAGTTGCAAAAAAATATGATTTTAGCAACACAATTATTGGGAATTCAGATGCAATAAAAAAGTGCTTTGCATTAATTGAAAAAGCATCAGCAAGTAAAATTGTGGTAAGCATAACAGGTGAAACTGGAACCGGAAAAGAATTGGTGGCTAAGGCTATTCATTACCACAGTGAAAGAAAAAAAATGCCTTTAGTAACTGTAAATGTAGCTGCCATTCCAAAAGACTTAATAGAATCTGAACTATTTGGACATGAAAAAGGAGCTTTTACTGGTGCTGATTCACGTAGAATTGGTAAGTTTGAACAAGCCAATAAAGGAACAATATTTTTAGATGAAATTGGTGAAATGGATATTACCATGCAAGCCAAACTTTTACGTGTTCTACAAGAAAAAGAAGTTACTCGTGTTGGTGGAAACCAAAGTATCCCACTAGATGTAAGAGTAATTGTAGCCACACATAGAAACCTTGCTAATGAGGTTAAAGAAGGACGATTTAGAGAAGATTTATATTACCGTTTATTAGGTCTACAAATAGCCTTACCACCACTAAATGAAAGAGGAAACGATATTATTTTACTTTGTAAACACTTTATTGATGACTACTGTAAAGAAAATAAAATAAAGAAAATTACACTCAGTACAGAAGCTCAAAAAAAGTTATTTAATTATCATTTTCCAGGAAATATCAGAGAACTAAAAGCTATTGTTGAAATAGCTTGTGTAATGTGTAATGATGGAGTTATACAAGAAACAGATTTAACATTTAGCTCTGAAAAATCAATCAATAACATGCTCATTCAAGAAATGAGTTTAGACGATTACAATAATTTAATTATTAAAAATTACCTTGAAAAATACGATAACAATGTAATTACCGTTGCCAAAAAACTAAATATTGGCAAGTCTACAATTTACAGAATGTTAAAGTCTGAATCTTTCGATAAAAATAAAAAATAATCCTATGAATAAGAAAACCCTACTTGCACTTGATGATGAACTAAGTATTTTAAAAATTTTAGATTTTTATTTTGGTAAAACATTTAATGTTGTTTCAAAAACTGACGGAATATCAGCACTTGAATGGATGCAGCAAGGACAATTGCCTGATGTAATCATTGCCGATGTAAATATGCCAGATATGAATGGAATGGAGTTTATAGCTCAAATTAGAAACAGTGGTTTTTTTAAAGATATTCCACTTATCATGCTAAGCGGAAATGAAGGAAGTGCCGATAAAATTAAATGCTTAAAAGCTGGTGCTGATGATTACTTGGTAAAACCATTTAATCCAGAAGAGTTGGAGGCACGTATTGTGAATATTTTACGTAGAATTAAAAAGATATAAGCAAATATTATGATTAGTTCAAATAAGCCTCATGTTGCCTTAATATTGGATGATGCATCATTTGTGGTGGAATTTTCCAGTATGTTTAAGGAATATTTTGAAATCTACTGTTTTGAAAATGCTTTTCAATTTATTCAATGGACAAATAAAAACCCACCCGTAAAACTGATAGTTAGTGGGTTTGATTTACTAGGGGTAAATGGTATAACCTTAAGGAAAAACTGTAAGAATATTCCAAAAACAGCCAATGTACCATTTTTTCTTATTGTTGATAGGATTAATGACAGCAATAAACATGTAGCTCTTTATGAACATTTTGCCGATATTTTTGATTTACCAATCAATAAGGAAGAATTTTTATTGAGAGCTAATTATATCATTGCAAATCCACCAAGATATCATCACACCATAAAAAATAAAAAGAACGATTTTGCTGATTATTCAATGCCTTTCATGAAACGATTGTTCGATATTTTCGTTTCAGGTTTAGCATTGTTATTGTTATCACCCGTTTTTTTAATTGTAGCTATATTAATCCGTATTGAAAGTAAAGGTCCTGTTTTTTACTACAGTAAACGTGTAGGAACTGGTTACAATGTTTTTAAATTTTATAAATTTAGAAGTATGCGTCAAGGTGCTGACAATATGCTAAAAGACTTAAAACATTTAAATCAATATGCAAATGCAGAACCTAAAAAAGAAACTGTTATTGAAACAAAGTCGAGTGAATTTGATTTAAAAAATTATTTATGTGAAGATTGTAAGAAAAATAATACAAGTTGTAAATCTCCTCTTTATATGGATGGTGAGCAAATTTGTGAAAAATCTTACTTAGAAAATAATAAGAGCAAACAAGGTTCAACTTTCATCAAAATTGAAAATGATCCTCGTATAACCAAAATAGGTAAATTTATTCGTAATACTAGTATTGATGAGTTACCTCAATTGTTTAATGTTTTGAAAGGTGATATGAGTATTGTAGGTAACAGGCCATTACCAATGTATGAAGCCGAAAAAATTACTACAGACCAATTTGCATTACGTTTTATTGCTCCAGCTGGAATTACTGGTTTATGGCAAGTTACTAAACGTGGTAAAGGCGGACCAATGAGTGAAGAAGAACGTATGGAATTAGATAATCAATATGCCAAAACTTATTCGTTTTGGAATGATATTATTTTAATTTTAAAAACGGTTCCTGCTTTATTTCAAAAAGAGAATGTTTAAATTTTAAAAGCAACAAAAAAGCCCTTGTTATCAAATTGTAACAAGGGCTTTTTATTTAAAAAATTTTACCATTTAAAAATTCCTTTTGCTGCCAAATAAGGCAACACAATGTATAAGGTTACGCCTTTAATTAAAAAGAACATAAAACCCCAAAAACCTAATCTTTTAACATAACCAAGCCATTTCCAACGTTTACCATGAGGAACTGGGCATTCTATTGGTTTTGGTTCTGTTTTAGTAATTACTTCCACGCTGCAAGTTTAGTATTTGATTTTTAATTATCTAAGTTGATTTTTGTTTGATTTGTTTGTAGGCTGCTGGAAACTAGCCTCTAGCTTTGGGCAATCCAACAATTCAGCTAATCAACAATACAGCCATCCAACAATCTTTCAGTTTAAAATAACAAGCATGAGAATTTTACAATCTTTAGCATTTGTTTTGTAATTACATTGAATTGATAATTAAAGAGTTTTGCAGTAAATAATTTAACTAAAATTATTCACTAAAAAACAAAAATTATGAAATCAACTAAAATGATGCTCGTAGCATTAATTATTGCTACCACAATAGTAACCATTCTTCCATCGTGTAAAAAAGGAGATGATGATCCTATTGTTTCTTTACGAACTAGAAAAGATAGATTTACCAATACTTGGACTTTGGTTAAGTATGAAAAAAATGGAGTAACTCAGGATTTAAATGGAGCAACTTATATTTATAATGCCTTCAATTCAGGTACATTAACTCGAACCATTGAAGGAACTGTTTTTGGTTTTCCTGCCAGAGTAGTTTCCGATGGAACTTGGTCGTTTTTAAATGATGATGAGGATGTGAAAATAATTATTACCAACGATACCGTTATTTACAATATTCAAAGACTTGCAAATAAAGAATTGTGGCTTAAAAAAGTAGATAATTCAGATACTTATCTT
This sequence comes from Bacteroidota bacterium, assembly GCA_947464275.1. Classification (GTDB taxonomy): domain Bacteria; phylum Bacteroidota; class Bacteroidia; order UKL13-3; family UKL13-3; genus JAAFJM01. Next base: position 33,345 of record CANHVU010000022.1, on the reverse strand, counting down.
TATTATTTCAATGGATTATAAAAAGTAATTTTTGGTAAATTAAATAAATAAAAAAGGCTGTCTAATTTTAGACAGCCTTTTTTATTTCTAATAACCTATTTTAAGCTTTTCTATTTTGTAACCAATTACTGGTTTTACCTTCCACCGCTTGTTGTTTTGAGGCGGCATCGCTGGTAAAAAACAATTCGCCTGCTGCAAAAGCATAAGCTTCATCGTAATTATTAGGTTGTTTTAAATATTCGGGTTTAAAGTAATTTTCAATAAACTTGGTATCAAATTTACCCGTTTTAAAAGCTTCGTGTTGCATTACAAATTTTCCAAATGGCAAAGTAGTTTCAATACCTGTTAACTGGTAATCGTCAATAGCGCGAACCATGCGGTTCATGGCTTCTTCACGGTCTTTTCCAAAGGTAATTAACTTAGCAATCATAGGGTCGTACTGAATTGGAATTTCCATGCCAGTTTCAAAACTATCATCTACACGCACACCATAACCTTGAGGTGTTTTGTATGTATTTAATTTTCCGATATCTGGTAAAAAATTATTAGCAGGATCTTCTGCACAAACACGTAACTCAATAGCATGACCAGTTATTTTTAAGTCTTCTTGAGTATAACCTAAAGCCTCACCACGTGCTACTCGTATTTGCTCTTTTACTAAATCCAAATTTACAATTTGCTCAGTAACCGGATGTTCTACTTGCAAACGTGTATTCATTTCTAAGAAATAGAAATTTAATTTATCGTCAACCAAAAACTCAACCGTGCCAGCACCAACATAATTACAAGCTTTGGCTACATTTACAGCAGCTTCACCCATTTTTTTGCGTACTTCTTCGGTTAAACAGCTGCTTGGAGCTTCTTCTACTAATTTTTGATGTCTGCGTTGAATGCTGCATTCGCGTTCAAATAAATGAACTATATTTCCATGAGTATCACCTAAAATTTGAAACTCAATATGGCGAGGAGAACCTACATATTTTTCTATAAAAACAGCATCATCGCCAAAAGCACTTTTAGCTTCCGATTGTGCTAATTTAATTTGTTCTTCAAATTGGCTTTCCTCTTCAACCACACGCATACCTTTACCTCCTCCGCCTGCACTTGCTTTAATTAAAATAGGATAACCAATTTCGGCTGCAATTTTTTTAGCGGCTTCTACATCAGTTAAAGCATCTTTAGTTCCTGGTACCATTGGAACATTAAAAGCAGCTACAGCATTTTTAGCCGAAATTTTTCCGCCCATAATTTCCATACTTTCAGCACTAGGGCCAATAAAAGTAATGCCTGCCTCTTTTACCTTACGGGCAAAATAAGCATTTTCACTTAAAAATCCATATCCAGGATGTATTCCATCCACACCTAATAGCAAAGCAACTTCAATAATTTTATCGCCTAATAAATAACTTTGGTTACTTGGTGGCGGACCAATACAAACGGCTTCATCGGCATAACGTACATGCAAGGCTTTTCTATCAGCTTCGCTAAATACAGCTACTGTTTTTATTCCCATTTCTTTAGCCGTGCGCATTACACGTAAAGCTATTTCACCTCTATTTGCTACAAGTATTTTTTTCATAAAATTATTGGGGCGAATATAAAATGTTTTTAGCCTAATTGTTTACATAACTTTTATTGGAAAATAACTATATTTTATTGGAGCTGGCAGTAAAAATTAAATAATCTTGGGTTTTAAACTGATTTATTTACATACTAATTTGTAGTAATAATACTATTTTTGTGTGGTTTTAAAACAATTTATTGCTCAATTAATTTATATAATTAATGATAAAAACAGTTAGAGTTGGCGGTGTACCTGAACATTTTAATTTAGCTTGGCATCTAGCCATTGAAAATGGAAAATTTGCAGAAAAAGGTATTGAAATTGAATGGATTGATGTTCCAGGTGGTACAGGGGCAATGTGTAAAATGTTGCGCGATGGTGAAATAGACATTGCCATAGCTTTAACCGAAGGTGTGATAGCCGATATTACTCATGGAAACCCTAGTAAAATAGTACAATTTTACGTTAACTCTCCTTTGCGTTGGGGTATATTTGTAAATGCAAAATCGCCCATAAATACCATTGCCGAAATGCAAGGTCATAAATATGCCATCAGTCGTTATAAATCAGGTTCGCATTTAATGGCTTATGTTAATGCTGCTAACAATAGTTTGACCATTAATGATGAAACAGATTTTGAAATTATAGGTAACCTAACTGGTGCCAGAAAAGCTTTGGCTGAAGATACTGCCCAACTGTTTATGTGGGAAAAATTTACCACTAAACCTTTTGTTGACAATGGCGAGTTTAAAATGATTGGTGAATGCAAAACACCTTGGCCTTGTTTTGCTGTAGTTGCCACTGACGATTTTATTGAAAATCAACCACAAACTTTGAATGAAGTATTGGAGATAGTGAACCAAAGTTGCAATGAATTAAAATACAACGATGAAGCAGTTGATTTAATTGCTTGGCGTTATCAAATTAAATTAGCCGATGCTATGAAATGGTTCAGCGAGTTAGAATATGCAGCCAAAGCCGAATTAAACGAAGAAGAAATGAATGTTATTTTTGGTAAATTGGTTCAGTTTAAAATAATTGATGCTATTCCAAATATTTTTGATATTTGTTATAGCAAAACAGTAGAATTGGCTTAATACTAATATACCTAACTTACTAAAAAGGCTGCTTGAAATATTCTCAAAGCAGCCTTTTCTATTTAATAATTCTCTTATTTAATATGCTCTCTTTTTAAATAAATCTTTTATACCATCAAACTCTTTGCGATAATACAATCCAATGCCTTGGGTGGTTATGTTTCTATTAAAAATTGGATCTGTGGTAAATCTATTAAATGCCCTTGCTTTAAAATTTCCATTTTGTGAAATATTGTATTGTGCTAAAATATTATTTTGTGAATTATCGGTAGCAAAACTTCCACGGACCTCCAATTTATTATTAAGTAATTTCTTACTAGCGGATATTATAATATTTCTTCTAGTTTGGTCCGTGCTATTTATAAGATCAACATTTAAGTCAAAATTAGGTATGTACTTGTTTACTATATTGGTAACTTGAGCTGAAGCTATTTGAGAAAGGGTATTAATGCCAATATTATTATTTATTCCTGCAGTGGCTGAATTAGCCGAATTAATAGAAGTAAATCTTCCAAAAACTATTAAACTAATGATTTGCTGAGTCATATTTTCAGGCTCTTTACGTAAATTACTAACTGCTAAATTTAAATCAGAAATACTGCTGCTGTTCATTGAATTATCAATATCAGGGAAATTTAAATCAAATACATATTGTGGTTGTAATAAAGAGCCTTTAATATTCATTACAGCTTCAACAGTAGTTTTGGGGTCGCTAGTTGCTGTTCCGTTTGTATTTTGAGTGGCAGCTGCACTATTACCAGTGAGTTCGCTTGTTGTTGTTCTTAACTTATAAACACCTACAATATTTAGCTGGGCATTCAATGGGTCGCCACTCCAATTTATATTACTTTTTTGTAATTTAAATTTTTTTGGAACAATATTTAATGCAGTAAAAATATAGTCACCCTCAATAACATTATACTCGCCATACATATTAAATGCGCCTTGTCGAGTAAGTTCAAGTTTTATATCACCTAAACCAGTAGCTCTAATTTTATCATCAGTTTGTTCGTTTAACAAAATTGCTACTTCAGCATTTGGCCTAGTTTTTATTAAACAATTAATTGAAAATCCACTTAAATTTTCTTGCCTTGTTATTAAAAGTTTTTTGGTGGTATCTTTCGAATTGAAGTGCATCAGTGTTTCATCTTCACCATCGCTCACACCAAATGGAGTAATAGTAACTTTGGTGCCTTTTTCAGTTGCAGCTTCTATGTTTAGGGCAATATCATTTAAGGGACCCTTAATCGACATATTTCCGCTTCCAAATGCTTGTCCATGGTAAAGCGAATTGTCTTTACTAGTAGTATTTAAAACCATTAGGTTATTAAATTCTTTGATGTCTATATCAAAGTCAAATCTGTTAAAATTATGGTGGTTAATACTGCCACTTACTTTGGCAATATTGTTATTTATATCCATCATTTCAAAAGGTACAAACTCTATGATACTTTTATTAAAATGAATGGTATTGGTGCAATGGTAAGTAGTTTGTAAATAGTTAATTTTGGTGTGTAAATTATTTACTTGTAAAACGCCATCAATATCTGGTTTATCTATTGTTCCACTAACTAAAGCTTTTAAACTTAGTTTACCTTTATAAATGGTTATATAATCTTTACCAAACGATTGAAAGGCACTTGCATCGGCCTCGCTAAAGCTAACATTGGCATCAATTACATTGGTATTAACTAACCAATACCCACTAGCTTCAAAGTTATTTAACTTACCGTTTAAGGCAGTTGCATCAAACGAAAGTCGTTTATTTTTATCGTCAAAATTGCTTATTAACTCAATATCACCAATGGTGTCATTATCCAATTTTAGGTTATTTACAACAACGTTTCCATTTATTATATTCTTATCTTGATACGATTGATATGAAAGATTACCATTACTTTTCCCCTCTATGTTAATGTATAAATTAGGATAAAGTAAATTTAGGTTATTAAGTTCAAAATCTGTTAACGAAACCAATAGATTCTTTTTGTTAGTTTTTTGATTAACCTGCCCATTTATTGCTATCAATTGTTTGCCACTACTCAATGCTACTTGTTCAATTTTAATCAATGAGTCGTATAAATTTAATTCTCCATCTGGATTTATTTTCCAGTTTGATTGACTGTAAATGACATTAGATTCATTGAACTTAAACTGTACTTGTTTAGGTAAAAAATTTACAGCGCTATTTAGGTTTGCATAAATTAAACTGGTTGTATCTTGAACAATAACTTGTAGTAACGCTTTATTGTTTGCCCCGCTAGCTTTTAATGCAAACTCCTTCATCAAAATGGTATCATTTTGGGCAAACTTTGAAATAGCAAATAAAAATTGAGCTGAATTATTGGGTTTAATTTCTGTTTTTAGCGTTAAATCATTTAACAGATAATTTTTGTATCTAAATGTTTCTACATAACCAAGCACCTCGGCTTTATCTTTATAATTATTTAAATTACCTTTAAGCTCAAGTTGCTCTATATCTAAGTCAGGAAAAAATAATACATTTAGTTTTTGAGTATTATCTAAAGCTAAATCAAAGCTAAAGTTCTGTTTGGTAATTTCTTCGTTTTTATATGGCGATAAATAATTAGGCACCACTTTACAGAGCATGTTGTTAAAGCATTTGTAAAGACTTAAAAAATTATATTCTCCATTAATAGTAGCATTTAGGAAATCACTTTTTAGCACCAAATTTCTGTTTTCAGTTCCAGCATTGCTTGATTTTACTTTAATTTGATTGATTGTATAATCAACATGGTTGTATTCTAAAGTGGTGTTACTTATATTAAGTTCACCATTATTTCTATCAATATCTTTTACAGCAAAATCTCCATTAATTTTAGTGGTTAAAATAATGTCCTTGTCGTATAAATTAAGTGTTCTTAAATGGGCTTGGTTTATATTTGTTTCAAATAAAAATTCAGGGATTTTTTTATTTAAATCTGCTTTACCAACTAAGTTTAATGCAATGTTTTCATCATCAATTTCTAGTTTTCCATTAAAATATTTTCGGTCAAAATCACCAATTATGCTAATATTTTTATAATCGTAATTATTATAGGTAAAGTTTTTAATTGTGGTAGTGGTATTTGCTTTTAACGTTTTTAAGTCAAATCCTTTTCCATTCAACTCACTGGTTAGACTAACCATTCCAAACTGTTTGGTATCGTTTAACAATGCACCTAAATTAAATTCAGTTAAGTTTAAGTTTCCCGAATAAATGGATTGCAAAGCATCATCTGTAAGTTTCATATTTAAATCGGAACTGATATTTCCAAAGGGAGTTTCTAAATTTCCATAAGCCACAAAATCGTTATAAAAACCTGTATAACTTCCTTTAAATTTTAGCAAACCAAAGCGTTCTAATTCGGCTGGTAATACCATGCCCGCAAGTTTATCTAATTCCTTTTTAGTTGAAGTGGCATAATCAGCTTTAATTTCAAAAAACGTTTGGTCAATATCGGGTAAGCCACTTAAACTAGCACTGCCATTAAATTCGGTATTATTTGCATAGCGTAAATGCCCATTTTTCATACTTAAGTTATCAATGGTCCCTTTAATTTTTGCAGTTATGGTAGCATCATAATCATATTGATTTAAAAGCGGAGCAAAAAATGCTATATCGGATATGTGCACGTAGCTTTGTTTTAAATTGGCTTCAAGCCTAACATTGCTTATAAAATTATTTGCCATGCTATCGTAATTAGCATATCGCATACACGCATAATCCTTAATTTTACTCTTATTAAGTTGCAAATCAAGGTTAGCAAACTCCATGGTGGTAGGCGAAATGATAGTTTTGCAGGCCATCTTTTTTATTTGCAAACCACCTTTTTCCATCCCACTCAAGTTTTGTAAAAAAAAATGAAGTGAGTCTTCAATAATTTTAAAATGCGAAGCTTTAATGTCAATATTGTAAAAATCTTCATCAAAAGGATTAAACCCTGGTTGATCCCATTTTGCAGTATAATCAATCATTTTAAACCTACAGTTTTTTCCATTTACTTCATCAAAAATAAGTTTAAATTTTTGAGCATTGGGGTCTGGTGGCATGGTATCATTAGGATCTAAAATATTGAATAAAACATCAATATTAAAAGTTTTATCTTGGTAGGTAATTATTTTACACATACCTCCATTAATATTTACTTTAGAAAGGGTAAATTTAGATGAGTCTAGTTCAACCCCACCTAAATCGAATTGTAAATTTTCTACAAAAAACAGCGTATCTTTTTTTTGATCACCCCAATAAATATTATCTAAACTAAATGTTGTCCAACCATCATAGTTAAATCTACCAATTGAAATTTCGCATTTAAATGCTTTACTTAAGTAGTTATCAGCTTTTTGGATTATGAAATTTTGAAAAGTTCCACTATTAAATATCAGGTAGCCCAATAGCAATAGGGAAAAGAAAATTCCTATAAATGTGTACGATATTTTAATTAATAGCTTTTTCAATGTAGTTTTGCCAAATATATAATAATTTATTCTGATTGGAATAAATTACACCTGTCAAATTTTGAACCATAAAATGTCGTTAACCAATATAACTATACTTGCCATCGAGTCAAGCTGCGATGATACTGCTGTTTCCATTATAAAAAACGGAAAAATATTAAGTAATGTAGTTGCAGGGCAAAAGGTACATGAGCAATACGGAGGCGTGGTTCCTGAATTGGCCAGCAGAGCGCATCAAGCTAATATAGTTCCGGTTTTAGATGTAGCTGTAAAACAAGCTAATATTCAATTATCTGAATTGAACGCCATAGCATTTACACAAAACCCAGGTTTAATTGGTTCTTTAATGGTTGGATGTAGTTTTGCAAAATCATTAGCACAAACCTTAAATATTCCACTTATAGCTGTTAACCACATGCAGGCACATGTTCTAGCACATTTTATTGATGAACCCAAACCTGCATTTCCTTTTCTATGCTTAACCGTAAGTGGCGGTCATACACAGATAGCTATTTTCAAGAATTATTTCGAAAGTGAAATTATAGGAAAAACCATTGATGATGCAGCAGGTGAGGCTTTTGATAAAGCAGCGAAAATGTTGAGTTTGCCTTATCCTGGTGGGCCATTAATTGATAAATATGCCCAACAAGGAAATGTAGTTTATGAATTTGCTAAACCCAATATTCCAGAACTTGACTATAGTTTTAGTGGATTAAAAACTTCGTTTTTGTATTTCTTAAAAAATGAAATGGCAAAAAACGAAAATTTTATTAATGACAATAGAGACAATTTGTGTGCATCAATACAACATAGTATTGTTACTCATTTAATGAAAAAATTGGTTTTAGCTAGTAAACAAACAGGCATAAAAAATATTGCATTAGCAGGAGGTGTTTCGGCAAATAGTGGATTACGAAAAGCGATAGAAGATGCTGAAAAAAAACACCAATGGAAAACCTTTATTCCTGCTTTTGAATATTGTACTGATAATGCTGCAATGATTGCTATGACAGCGCATTACAAATACTTTAATAATGAATTTGAAAGTTTGGAAGTGGCTCCAAGTGCTAGGTAATATACCATAACAGACTTTTTATTGTATCTAGTTGTTTATTTTTACTTATTTATTACAAAAAAATTGTTTTTATTATTGGAATTTCTATTATTGTATTTAAAAAATTCTAAAAAAATGAAGAAACAATTTCTAATTTCAGTATTAATACTTTCATCAATTACCTTACTTGCAGATAACAATTTGAGACTAAAAAAATCAAATGACAAGCCTAAAGAAGAAATAAAAGAGGTAAAAAATATTATTAAACTTAACTTAGGGCAAGTTGGAAATAACGGAGCTGTTGGATTATCATACGAAAAAATGCTAAATAAAAGCGTAAGTGCCTCATTGAGTATTTTTGGAAAGTATAACTCTGCTACAATTGGAAGTAAGAGTACAGAAAAAACTTCTGGTGTTGGTTTTATGCCTGAAGTACGATTTTATGCTTTACCAGATTATAGTGCTCCAAGAGGTTTGTATTTAAGTGCTTTCTATAATTATTATAGCGAAACCTATGAAGTCAAAAGAACTGATATTTTTTCTTCATTTGAAGAAACTGGTTCTGTAAAATCTACTTTTAATGCAGTAGGCGCTACTATTGGATGGATGTTTAGAATTAAATCTTCATTTGTTATAGACCTAAGTGTAGGACCTGCATTTGAATCAATTGATTCACCATCACTTTATGATATCAAATCTAGTAATGGCAGTGTAATTCGAACAGAACAATCCCCAAATTCTTCATCTTCTCGATTAACCGGAATTTTCCGTTTTTCATTAGGATATGCATTTTAATAAAATAAACCCTTAATATAAAAAACATACAATAATTATGAAAAAAACAATTCTATTAATGTCAAGTATCGTTCTTTTAAGTTCAAATTTATTGGCTTATGAACCAACTTTATCTTTAACAAAAAAAAGTGATTTAGCTAAATCGCCTTACAGTTTAACTGATTTTAAAAAGATGAAAAAAGCAAATGCTGATGACCCACAAAATGCGATTAAATTAAAATTATTTCCAATGGTTTTCACACTTTTTACTTTACAGTACGAAAGATCTATTACTGATAATATGTCGGTTGCTTGTGACTTAAGCTTTTTAAGAAGAACTCAATCAAGTACTAGCATAAGTGGTGAATCTTTATCAACTACCATATCTGCATATGGTTTTAGTCCAGAATTCAGATTTTACCCTTCAGGTGATGCAAGACAAGGTTTTTTTGTTGGGCCTTATGCTACTTATTTAAATATGGGAATTAAAGGTGAATATAAAAATTCAAATGGTTCTAAAGGTACTGGAGAAATAAGCGGAATTACTGCAGTTGGAGGAGGAGTATTATTAGGTTGGAAATGGTTAATAAAAGATGCTTTTGTAATCGAAACACATTTAGGATATAACTATTTAAGTTTTTCTACGCCAGAAACAGTTGACGTTGGATATGAAGATGGAACCAAAGGAGTTGAAAAAGTAGATGCGTTGAACTTTTCTGGTGGTTTACCTACTGCAGGCCTTACATTAGGTTATGCATTTTAATAAAGTTATTTATTGCAAAATACCTGAGTGAATTATTACTCAGGTTTTTTTGTGGTTAAATTCAGATAAAGTATTTATTATTATTTAAACCTACACTAATAAAAAAGGGCAATTAACTAATGTTAATTGCCCTTTTTACATTTATTTAAATTGCTAACTACTTAGCATAATTTACTGCTCTTCTTTCTCGTATTACGGTTACTTTAATCTGACCAGGATAAGTCATTTCGGTTTGAATACGGTTAGATAATTGTAATGAAATCATTTCTGATTCTTCATCTGTTACTTTTTCGCTTTCAACCATAACGCGTAATTCACGACCTGCTTGAATAGCAAATGCTTTTTCTACACCTTTAAAGCTTAAAGCCATATCTTCTAAGGTTTTTAAGCGTTTCATGTAGTTTTCAGTATCTTCACGTCTTGCACCTGGTCTTGCGCCACTTATGGCATCACAAGCTTGAACAATAGGCGATAACATACTTGTCATTTCTATCTCATCGTGATGGGCTCCGATAGCATTTACTACTTCAGGATGTTCTTTGTATTTTTCGGCTAATTTCATACCTAATAATGCATGCGGAGTTTCTGCATCGTCATCTGGTACTTTTCCAATATCGTGTAATAAACCTGCGCGTTTAGCTAATTTTACATTTAAGCCCAATTCGGCTGCCATGGTGGCACACAAGTTTGCAACTTCTCTACTGTGCATTAATAGGTTTTGGCCATAACTACTTCTGTATTTCATTCTACCAACCATTCTTATCAATTCAGGGTGTAAACCATGAATTCCTAAATCAATACAAGTACGTTCGCCAATTTCTACTATTTCGTCTTCAATTTGTTTTTTAGTTTTAGCAACTACTTCTTCGATACGTGCTGGGTGAATACGTCCATCGGTAACCAAGCGGTGAATTGCTAAACGAGCAATTTCGCGTCTGATTGGATCAAAACATGAAAGAATAATTGCTTCAGGGGTATCATCTACAATAAATTCAACACCTGTTGCTGCTTCTAAAGCTCTAATATTTCTTCCTTCTCTACCAATAATGCGACCTTTTAATTCATCGCTTTCAATATTAAATACCGAAATAGCATTTTCAATTGCATGTTCAGCTGCAGTACGTTGAATAGTTCCTAAAATAATTTTTTTAGCTTCTTTGTTAGCTGTTAATTTAGCTTCGTCAACAATATCTTTAACCCTACTTAATGCTTCAGTTCTTGCTTGATCTGTTAAAGTTTCAACCAATTGTTTTTTAGCTTCTTCAGCAGTTAAACCCGCAATTTTCTCTAATTGCTTTTGTTGGTTTAATAATGCTTTTTCAGCTTCTTGTTGTTTTAACTTTACCGTTTCTTGTTGCTTTGTTAAAGTTTGCTTGATTTGTTCTAATTCAGCATCTTTTTTTGTTGCAGCTTCCGTTTTTTGCTTTAAACTGTTTTCAACTTGCTTTAGTCTGTTCTCGTTTTGAGCAATTTCGCTGTTGCGTTTGTTTACTTCTTTTTCATGTTCCGATTTTAACTGAATAAATCGTTCTTTGGCTTCAAGCTCTTTTTTCTTTTTGTTAATTTCAGCTTGTGCTTCTGCATCTTTAATTAGGGAGTTAGCTTTGTTTTTTAGCAAATTATTATTTACAATAAATGCAATAACAGCTCCTCCACCAAATGTAAGCATAGCAATAATTACTACTAAATAAATTTCCATTTGTTTTTGGTTTAACTTTTTGTTTTAATTCATAATATTAACAGTAACAAATAGTTACCATTAATAAAGTTAAACAGCTAAAACTAGCTTTTACAGTTGAACAGAAGCCAATAGTTGCTTTATTTCAAGCAATTCTTTGTTAGTTTGCTCCGTGTTTGCTTCCAATTGCAAACTCATTTTTTGATACTCAGCTGCCAATTCTAAAGCGAACATGGCTAAGGCATCTTGGTTATCTTTTAACGAAAACTGTTCGCCATAGGCTTGCACTTTTTCGTTTATCATTTTGCTTATAGCCCTAATATTTTGCTCATCGCTTGCGGCAATGGTTAGCGGATATTTGCGCCCAGCTATACTGATATTTATTGATATTTCGTTCAAACTGTTAAGTAATTTAAGTGCTTAACATTTTTATACATTCATCTATTAGTTTTATTTTTTCAGTTAATTCTGTTTTCAACTGTTTCTTTTCTAAATCCGATAAATGCATTTCACTCGCAAGTTTAATAATTTTATTGTTATCTTCTAACTGTTCTATACTATTTTTTTGATTTTGTATAAATTTTTTTAATTCCTCGTTTTCATTATTTAACTCCATATTGCTAATGCTCAATTTTTTATTTTGCGCTAGCAGCTTTAAAACTTTTAGTTTTATTTCAGTTGTTAACAATGAATTTTGATTCATTTTTCAGTTTTCGATAAATTTTATGCTCTTAAACTAGCTCCAACTTCTTTTTCAAAGTTCTTAATTAACTTCTTCATAACCGAGTCAATTTCTTCATCGGTTAAGGTTTTGTTTTCATCTTGCAGCATAAAACTTAAAGCGTAACTTTTTTTACCACTTTCTATTTTATCGCCTTTGTACACATCAAAAACATTTACTTGCTTGATTAAGTTACTATCTGTTTTTACTGCAATTTTTTCTAATTGAGCATAATTAATTGCATCATCAATTAATAAGGCTAAATCGCGCCTAACGGCTGGAAATGCTGGAACCAACTTGATAGTAGTTTTTTCGTTTTTGTTTAATTCTACTAGTAAATCAATATTGATATCTGCATAAAAAACAGGTGCACTTAAGTCAAATTTATCAGCTAATTTTTGATTTACAGTTCCCATTATCGCAATTTGTTTTTGCTTATAATTCACCGCTACCGCATAATCAAAATTGGCATTTTCAGTTAACACCAATTCTAATTTAGTTAATTTACTTTTAGCTAAAATATTTTGAACAAATCCTTTAATAATATAATAGTTAGCTTGCTTGTTACTTTGATTCCAATTTTCGTTTTCAATGGAACCCGTCATAGCTAAAACTAAGTGTGATTGCTCCACATAATTTTTTAATAAATTAATTCCGCCAGCTTCGGTTTTAGTACCTTTAAAGTAAGTTTTGCCAAACTCATAAAACTTTAAATTACTTAATTTACGGTTATTGTTGTATTGCAAAGCTTCCAAAACATTTGGCAACATGTTTAAACGCATGATGTCTAAATCGCTACTTAACGGATTCAACATTTTAACTGCATTTTGCAATTCATCCTCGCTGTAATAAGCCGATTTTGTTAAGGTATTAGTAGCAATTTCATTAAAGCCATTTGCACTTAAATAGTCAGCTAAATTATTTTTGAGTTTTACTTTTTGTTCCGTTTCGTTGTACGAAATAGTTGATTTAATATCATTCCCAATTTCAATATTGTTTAAACCATAAATGCGCAAAATTTCTTCTGTTACATCGGCTTGACGCGTTACATCGGAGCGATAAGGGGGAATTGAAATGGTTAAAATTTCACCTTTATCAGCTAATATTTCAATATCTAAAGCAGTTAAAATTTGTATAACTCTATCTTTTTCAATTTCTTTTCCAATTAATTGATTTGATTTGGTCAATGAAAATTCAATAACCGTATTTTCAATTTTGGTTGGATAAACATCAATAATTGCTGAACTAATATTACCACCAGCTATTTCAATGATTAAATTAGCAACGCGTTTTAAGGCAATTTCAGTTATATTAGGGTCAGTTCCTCTTTCATATCTAAAACTTGCATCGGTACTTAAACCATGTGCTTTAGCTGCTTTTCTTATGGTGGCCGCATCAAAATAGGCACTTTCTAAAAATATATTTTTGGTTGTTTCAGAAATTCCTGAATCTAATCCACCAAAAACACCTGCTAATGCCAAAGGTTTTTCTGCATCACAAATCATGCACTCGTGTCCTTTTAAGGTGCGTTCTGTTTTGTCTAAAGTAGTAAATTTACTGCCAGCTACGGCTTTTTTCACTATTATTTGATTGCCTTTAATTTTATCAGCATCAAAAGCATGTAAAGGTTGTCCTAATTCATGTAAAACATAATTGGTAGCATCCACAATATTGTTTATAGGGCTAATGCCAATGGCGCGTAATCTATTTTGCATCCATTCAGACGAAGGTTTTACTTCAATATTTGAAATACTCAATCCAGTATAACGTTTGCAACCTTCTGTATCTTCTAGGGTTACAGCTATTGGTTTTGAGTCAGAATTTTGTATTTCGAATTTTGTATTTCGAATTTCGCATTTCGTTATTGCTCTTAAATCTCTAGCAGTACCTATATGACTAGCAGCATCGCCTCTATTGGCTGTTAAGCCTATTTCAAAAACAAAATCGTTATAAACTTTAAAATATTCAGATGCAGGCTTTCCTACTTCGTAGTTTTCGGATAAAATTAAAATACCATCATGACTTTCGCCTAAACCAATTTCATCTTCAGCACAAATCATTCCCTCGCTCACTTCGCCTCTAATTTTTGATTTGCTAATTTTAAAAGGCTCTCCTTTGCTTGGGTATAAAGTTGCTCCAACTGTTGCTACTAATACTTTTTGACCAGCAGCTACATTGGGTGCTCCGCAAACAATTTGTTTATCTTCGCCTGTGCCAATATCTACTTTACAAACACTTAATTTATCGGCATTGGGATGTTTTTCTCTTTCTTTAACAAAGCCAATTACAATGCCTTCTAAACCACCTTTAATGCTTTGGTAATTTTCAACATGTTCTACCTCTAATCCACAACCAGTAAGCATTTGGCTTACTTCGTTTGGAGTTGAATTTATATCAATAATATCTTTTAACCAGTTATAACTTATTTTCATTAATGAATAATTGTAATTGTTTTATAAAAATTTGTGTGCGAAAATAACAAAATGCAGGATAGGATTGCTATTTTTGAATATGAAAAAAACTTTAGTAATAGGTGCAAGCCCTAATCCTGATAGATATGCCTATTTGGCAACCGAAATGCTTAAGGAATACAATCATCCAGTTTATGCATTTGGCCTAAAAAAAGGAATGATTAACGGAACCGAAATAAATACAGAATGGCCTGTTAATGATGATTTTGATACTGTTACTTTGTATGTTGGTCCTCAAAATCAAGCTGATTATTTTAATAAAGTGGTGAGTTTAAAACCGAAGCGAGTAATTTTTAATCCTGGAACAGAGAATAAAGAATTTGAAAATTTATTGATTCAAAATAATATTGAACCTATTGAAGCTTGTACTTTGGTTATGTTAAGAACTAATCAATTTTAATAAAAAAACACCTTGCAACTAATTAAAAGTGCAAGGTGTTTTTTGAATATTATCTGTGGTTTTTAAATCTCTCACTAACCACTAACTCTTTACTACCAGCGGTATGAACGTAAAAACCTTCTCCGGATTTAACACCTAAATTACCAGCAGTAACCATATTAACCAATAATGGAGATGGTGCATATCTGTGATCGCCTAAACCTTCGTGTAATACATTCATAATAGCTAAACATACATCTAAGCCAATAAAATCAGCTAATTGTAATGGACCCATTGGATGTGCCATACCAAGTTTCATAACGGTATCAATTGATTCAACTGAACCAACTCCTTGTTGTAAACAAAAAATAGCCTCGTTAATCATAGGCATAAGAATACGATTTGCAATAAAGCCCGCATAATCATTTGCCAAAGCAGGAATTTTACCAACTGCTTTCGATAATTCGATAATTGTGGCAGTAACTTCTTCGCTTGTTTTAAAACCATTAATTACTTCAACCAATTTCATTACTGGAACCGGATTCATAAAGTGCATACCTATCACTTTATCAGCGCGTTTGGTAACACTAGCTATTTTAGTAATTGAAATAGAAGAAGTATTAGAGGCTAAAATAGTGTGGGCTGGACAAATTTCATCCAATTGTTTGAATATATCTAATTTAATAGCCATATTTTCGCTTGCAGCTTCAACTACTAAATCTGCATTGCTTGCAGCATCTTTTAAATTGGTATATGTAGTAATATTGGCTAAAGTAGCCGTTTTATCAGCCTCTGTTATAGAGCCTTTGGCAACCTGACGATCAAGATTTTTAGCAATGGTAGCCAATGCTTTTTGCAAAGCAGCTTCATTGACATCAATTAAATTTACTTGGTAGCCAAATTGAGCAAATGTATGTGCTATGCCATTTCCCATTGTACCAGAACCAATTACTGTAATATTTTTCATTATTGTTTTTCTATTTTTGTTATTTAATGAGGCAAATCTATTAAACACTTGCGCTTTAACAAATGTAAAATTTATGATGTTTACTATTTTTATAACACAAAAAGTAAAAATACTAAACTTAAAAATTTATTAAACTTATTAACTTGTATGTATGGGCTTATATTTTTATTAATTTTACCCCCAAATCATAACAATATACATATGCGTATTTTAAAAATATCATTACTAATTTTATTCTCAGTATTCAATTGTGCAATATTTGCACAAAAACTAGATTCAAAAAAAGTTCCAACAAATCAGCCTCAGGGTCATTCAATTTCAATAACTTTGAAAGGATACCCCAATAAGATGTTTTATTTAGGGTATTATTTTGGCGATAAACAGTATTTGCGAGACAGTGCAGTAACAGATGCTAAAGGCAAAATGATTTTTAAGGATAGCAAAACTTTAGAAGGTGGAGTTTATTTAATTGCAACTGCTGACAAATCATTACTTTTTGATTTTATAGTTACCGAACAACATTTTTCATTAGAGACAGACACCAATGGCATCATTGAAAACATGAAAGTAACAAACTCACCTGAAAATGTTACCTTTTTTGAATACACTAAATTTACAAGCACAGTTGGAAGAAAAGCAAGTATTTTAGAACCTAAAATAAAAGCTGCTAAAGAAAATAAAAACAAGGAAGAGGAAGATAAATTAATGTCTGAGTACAAATTATTGATGTCTGATTTAAATGCTGAACGAAAAAGAATTTTAGAAACAAATCCAACCTTTTTAATTAGTAAAATTTTTAAAATGATGCAGGAAATTGATGTACCTGAAGCTCCTAAAAATGAAAAAGGAGATATAATTGATTCTAATTTCCAATATCAATATTACAAAACTCATTATTTCGATAATTTTGATTTTTCGGATGAAAGAATTACAAGAACACCTACTTTTTTTCCAAAGTTTGAAACCTATATGTTAAAAATAGTACCTCAAATTCCTGATAGTATTATTGTTGGTTCTGACTTAATGCTAAAGCAAGCAAGTAAAGGAAAAGAAAATTTTAAATTTTGCCTATTTTGGACCACTAACCATTACGAAGCATCGCAATACATGGGAATGGATGCCGTATTTGTGCACTTAATAGACAATTACTACGCTAAAGGAAAAGCTTACTGGGTTGATAGTTTATTAATTTGGAAAATGAAAGATAAGTGCGATAAATTACGTAATAACTTAATAGGTGTAAAAGCTAAGAATTTAAGTATGCTTGATACCAATAATCGCTACCATGCACTTTATAATATGGATTCTAAATATACACTTGTTATGTTTTGGAATGCTACATGCGGACATTGTAAAGAAGAAATGCCTAAAGTAGTTGAAGCATATAATGAATTAAATAAGGATGTAATTGAAAAAAACCTAGCACTTTCAAAAATTAAAACCAAAGATAAAATTGGACCCAATTTATTACCATTAAGGTTTGATGTATTTTCGGTTAGTTTAACCGAAAGTGTTGATGATTGGAAAAAGTACTTAATTGAACAAAAATTACCTTGGAAATTAAATGTTTATGACCCATTGAACGAAACAAATTTCCGACAGTTATACGATGTTTATAGCACACCAGTGCTTTATATACTAGATAACAATAAAAAAGTGATAGCAAAACGAATAGCAGCAAACCAAATTAAAGAGTTTGTTGAAAATGCTGAAAAGTTTGAAAAAGAAAAAACTAATAAGTAATAAAAAGCCGACCCTAATAATTAAGGTCGGCTTTTTTTTATTTTGTATTTCGTTCTAGCTTTCTCAACTCATTATAAAGTATGTCTCGCGTATTGATAATAGACCCATTGCTAAATTTCATTTTATAAGCCTCCCCACTCATATATGATTTACTAGCTATTAGGTCAATAAAATCTTTTGCTGTTTTTACTTTATTACCTGCCTTTTTTCTTTTCATTTTTAAATGATCAGCAGCTTCTTTGGCTTCATATTCACTGCCATTTCTAATAAAAACTGCATTGCTTTTTTCAATAAATAAAATAAGTTTATTTATTTTTTCTTCTTCAATATTATTTTGAAAGCACAAATTTGGTTTGGCAATTATTTGTTGAACTTCAAAGGTGTTTAAAAATAAAAAAGTTAATATTACGAATAGTTTTTTCATATTTGTTGCGCTAATTTATTTGCAATTAAGTAAAATATTTATAATTCAAACATTCAATTTTAATAATGCATCAACTTCCACCTTTGTTATTGGTATTCCCTTTTGTCATACTTTTACTTTTAATTGCAATTGGCCCTATATTTTTAAGTAAGTTTTGGCACCATCATTTTCAGAAAGTTAGTGTTGGTTTGGGAGCAGTTGTATTTTTATATTATGGGTTTGTAATGGATAGTTTTTTACATTCTTTAGAAACTATTGCAGAATATATTTCATTTATTAGTTTACTTACTGTTTTATTTGTGGCAAGTGGCGGTATTTATGCATTTATTGATGTAGAAAGTAAGCCATTTACCAATATTTTGTTTTTATTTTTGGCGGCTATTTTAACTAATTTATTAGGAACTACAGGTGCTTCTGTACTTTTAATAAAGCCTTTTATGCGTATTAATAGATACAGGCTTCAACCTTACCACATCGTATTTTTTATATTTATTGTATCTAATTTAGGCGGATTATTAACTCCAATTGGAGACCCACCTTTATTTATGGGCTATTTGAAAGGTGTTCCATTTGAATGGACTTTTATACATTTGTTACCCAAATGGATTTTGGCTATTTCCCTCCTATTATTTGTATTCTTTTTGGTTGATAGAAAAAATACCAAGTTAGATGATGTAGATACAAGCGCACATTACACCAATAAAATTTTAATTAATGGAAAACGTAATTTTATTTGGCTAGCAATCGGAATTATTAGTATTTTTATTGATCCCAATCTTATAGAGGGATTACCACATATTGACATAGATGGTAAGAAAATATCATATTTGAGAGAAATAATCCAATTAAGTGCAGCATTTTTTTGTTTTAAATTTAGCAACAAAAATGCCATGGAAAGCAACGAATTTTCATTTGAACCTATAAAAGAAGTAGCATGGCTTTTTATTGGTATTTTTTTAACTATGATTCCAGCCTTACAATGGTTGGAACACAGTGCACAAAATCCATTAATAAGTAATCAAATATCTGTGGGTGTAGCTTATTGGTTTAGCGGTATTTTTTCATCAGTTTTGGATAATGCACCAACTTACTTAAATGTTTTTGCAGTAGTATTATCTAAATTTGGTTTTAGTATTGATAATATTAATGATGTGAAGTTATTTTTAAAGTCAAATAACATTGAATTTCTTTCTGCATTATCAACAGGAGCAGTGTTTTTTGGAGCAATGACTTACATTGGAAATGGACCCAATTTTATGGTTAAATCAATTGCGGATAAAGCGGGTGTAAAAATGCCAAGTTTTGGTGAATATATTTACAAATACAGTATTCCTTATTTGTTACCTGTTTTAATAGTGGTTTGGCTTGTGTTTTATTTTTAGTTTTCGAGGAATTTATAAAACTATAAACTACCCCTTTTCTTTAACCAAACAAAAGTAAAAACAATGGTAAGGATAAAGTATAAGTAGGCTTTTCCTTCTACAAAATTTTCGAAAATGGAAATATAAAAACCTACTAAAAGGCATATTACAGCAAGCACAAGCCAATTTCTTAAAATCCACTTATCCATCATTTTTTTAAACTAATAATTCCTTTAATTTTAAATATTTTATATTGAGAGAATTCTGTATTACTTTCTAAACCATCACCATAAATAATTTCATCAGGAGTGGTAATTTTAACAGCTTCATTGGTATTAATTTTATTGGTTTTTTCATCCCAAATAAGTAATTCTGTTCTTAAAGTATCACCTTTTATATTTACCACAATCACATCATTTTTAACAGTCATTGTTCTAGCTCTGTCATCTCTAATAGCATATTTTGATTTAATATAACTGGTTATTTTTTTTTGATTATTATAAAAATAGGCAGTAATACCCTTTTTCATGATGGATTGATTACTTTTATCATTATCATAACGTTCAAGGGTTGGTGCAAATACTTTGGCTTTTACTAAGCCCGAATCG
Organism: Bacteroidota bacterium; assembly: GCA_947464275.1. Lineage (GTDB taxonomy): Bacteria > Bacteroidota > Bacteroidia > UKL13-3 > UKL13-3 > JAAFJM01. The sequence goes on along the minus strand of CANHVU010000022.1, from coordinate 13,280 downwards.
GTATAATTTAATAAAATATTTGTTCCAACTTCTATTGGTAAATTGTCGGAAGCAGTTAGTACTTGTATTTTTTCTATATTATCGTTTTTGCAAGCTAGTATGCTAGTAATAATACTGAAGGCTAAAATAGTTCTGAATTTGAAAGAGAAATTAATCATATTTATATTTAATAAACCATTTATCAGAAAATACAATTCCAACAGTAAACTTATAGTATTCTTCGTTTATTAAATTAGTATTTGCGCCCCTAGTTAAATATTCAAAACCAACATTTACCCTAGAAAATTTTCTGTTTCTATCTCTTTCAGCAATTGGTATGCCAATTCCACAACTGTAAGCATTAATATTAACCGATTGATTGTCTAACATAATATTTGACTGCTCAACCCTATAACCAATTCTATATTCCAGACGTTTGAAATAATTTCTAGCATCTTCTTTTACATCAGGTAGCCAACAAGCGCCTGTTTTAAAAAACCAAGAATTTTGTAATCCTCTATTTACTCCAAAACTACTAAAATTACTCCATGCAGTGGTTCCAAAATCGGCCGCAATAGTCCAATTGTAATTATTAGTAAATGCTATTCCGTATTGTAAATTCATTGGAATTGTAATATTACCTGTTTTATTGTCATCCGTTTTTATAGAATCTCTAGAATTGTCAATACCGCCTCTCGAAAGAGTTCTAAATGAATATCTTTGAGTAATATCAATATTTGTTTCGGTATTAATAGTAAATCCAGCATTTATGGTTATTGGATATTTTTTAGAAGTTGTGAATTTATTTCTCTCAAAACCATTTGAATCAATTATATTTTTATAAATCGGTAAACTAATATTTACACTATCAAAATGAGCTTGTAAACCATATTCAATTACAAAACCATTGATATAATTTTTACTCTCTTGAGTCCAGTTAAACATAAAATAATCGGTTGGAATAGTTTGAATAATTTTAGAATTATTCTGTCCAAATACATATCCCAAATTTACACCTGCAGAAAAATTTTTGTTAATTTTTGCACCAATACCAATATAGGCTCTATTTAATCCTCCATCTCCTGTTTGAGTTGTGGTTGCATTGATAATTCCAGCGGTATCAGTTTGGATAGGAGTATTTCGTTTGATATCATAACCCAAAGCAGAATATGGAGCTGCACCAAAAGCTACTCCTATTCCTCGTTTTGAAATGGTAGTTCCAAAATTAAAGTACGTTAACCCTGATAATGAGCTATTAATTTGTGTACCCACACTTTTCAATGTGCCATTACTTAGCATTGCACCAGCTTCCAAATTAGTTTGTTTTAGAGCACTGTATGATGCAGGGTTTAAATTGTTTAAATCATAACCACGTCTAATACCTTGGCTTACTTGTCCCATATTACCTAAAGTGGCCGAACCATAGTATTGTAAATCGCCTATTCCAAAGTACGAATACGGACTTTGTGAAAGGTTTTGAGCATTAGAGTAAAAATTTTGCAATAATAAACATATCAATAAACCAAGGCCTATTTTATTGTTTAATATAGTTGATTGCCTAGCAGGGGCTTTATACATTGTGAGATAATATTTTGTTGAGTCCGAATAAAGTTAAATAAGGATGCGCAAATAAGGCATTTTTTAGATGTTTTTCAAACAAAAAACAATCGCCACCGCTTAATAGTATTTCTGTTGGTCCAAATTCATTTTTGTACCATTCTATTCTGCCGTTTATTTCGGCTAAAATGCCAAAAAAAGCACCACTTTGCATACAACTTTCTGTAGTATTTCCATTAAAATGAGCTGGTTCACTAAAGTTTAGCATAGGTAATTTGGCTGTAAAATGATTCATGGCTTGTAATCGCATATTTAATCCTGGCGAAATAGCTCCTCCCAAGTAAGTTAAGTTACGGTTCAAAAACTCAAAGGTTACACAAGTGCCTAAACTTATCACTAAAATGTTTTGCTCAGCGGCAAAATTAGTTGCTGCAGCAGCTAGTGCAATTCTATCCAATCCAAGTGTATGCTGTGTTTGGTATTGGTTACTAAAAGGTAGTTTGGTAAAATGATTAAAAGGTAAATAATTGGTTTTATGTTGCAATAACTGAGTAACAGCCTCTAAATTATTGTTTACATTACTTACAATGCTATGTGTAATTTCGTATTTGATTAAAATAGGTTCCAACAACTCTGTGGTAAGTTCAGGCAGCAAAATAGTTTCGAGCAATTCTGAATTATCAAAAATACCCAACTTGGTTTGTGTGTTTCCTATATCAATACAAATGTTTTTCACCCTTTTTTTAGTTCGAAGTTCGAAGTTTTAAGTTCGAAGTATTTGATTCAATTTACATTTTACAGCTCTCAACTCACATTTCACAAATCACATTTCACAAATCAACCAACATTTATCATAGCAATTTCCTTGTGCGCAAACTCTCGAAATTTATTGTCAATTATTACCTGCAATAAACCATAATTATTTACATTTACAATGGTGCCTTCGCATAATTTGTTGTTGACTATAAATTGGCAATTTTCGTTTTTTCGGTACAAAAGTTGGTTGTATTGTTCTGAAATTTCGTTGCAACTTCCTTTCTTAAGTGTTTGATATACAATATTTATTTCATGTGTAAGTTGATGTAAAATGGCTTCAATTTCTAAATCATGATTTAAAATATTTTTTAATGAAATAGCATTTTTATTTTCAAAAAACATTTGGTTTACATTGAGCCCAATTCCAATAATAGTTTGTTTTAAAACAGTTCCTTGTATGGAATTTTCAATTAAAATACCGGCTATTTTTTTGTGCTCAATATAAATATCGTTTGGCCATTTTATAAAACAGGTTTTTTGAGTAATATTTTTTATAACTGTTTGTAAAGCAATGCTAATAGCCATATTTATATATGCCTGATGTTCAATTTTTACAAAATGAAATTCTAACAAAACACTGCATAACAAGTTTTTATTAGGTTCACTTTCCCAAGTATTGCTTGCCATGCCTCTTCCTGCTGTTTGGTGAACAGTATAAACCACTAAGCCGTTTTCGGCATTCAGGTTTTTAATATAATTGTTGGTAGAATTTACCTGATTTATAAAATGATATTTAAAATGAATTGGGAACAAATTTTTAAAACCGTTTTTAAAAGCTATTTTTGGCGCGCAATATAGATAAGATAAATAGAAGATGAGCATTGATAAAAAACCAGCAAAAAAAGTAGCTGCAAAGAAAGTAGCCAAAAAAGTAGCTGCAAAAAAAGTGAGTTCAAAAGCAGCAACTGCTAAAAAAGAAACCGCAAAAACACCTAAAATAACTGATCCTACCGAGTTTTTGGCTTGGGCTGTAGCGCAAGGAATGTTTGAGCGTAAAGCACAAGATATTAAGATATTAGATATGCGCAATGTACGTGGTGCAAGTTCCGATTTTTTTGTAATTTGTAATGCCGATAGCGATAAGCAAGTAGAAGCTATTGCGCATAGTGTGGACGAAGAAGTGAAAAAACTAACAGGCGAAACTCCTTGGCACCGCGAAGGTTTAGAAAATAATGAGTGGGTTTTATTAGATTATTTTAACGTGGTGGCACATATTTTCCAAACAGAAAAACGTGAGTTTTATGCTGTAGAAGAACTTTGGGGTGATGCTTTAAACGTTGAATTTATTGGTAAATAATTTAAAATCAAATAATTAATAATTTTGCTTTGCAATGTGAATAAGAGTTTTCCATAAGGTAACTTATTACATTTGCATCCTTTTTAAAAAAATATGTTAGATAGAAATACGATTATTGGCTTTACGCTAATTTTGGCCTTATTAGTAGGTTGGGCTTACTTTTTAAAACCTAGCGATGCAGAAATTGAGGCTTACAAACGTCAACAAGATAGTTTAAAAATAGCCGAAGTTCAACAAGATAGTTTGGCTAAAACAGTTATTGATTCAGCTAAAACCAATGCAGTTTTAACAGCTGCCAACGATTCGAACATGGCTGTTCAAACATTTGGAACTTTTGCTGCTTATGCCAAAGGAACTGAACAGTTTTCAACCATTGAGAACGATGAATTAAAAATTACAGTTAGTAATAAAGGTGGACGTATTTACCGTGTAGAGTTAAAAAAGTACAAAACTTACGAAAAGAAAGATTTAGTTCTATTAGATGGTGCTGAAAACGTTCAATCGTTTGATTTTTCGACAGTTGATAACAAAATTATCAATACCGCTGATTTGTATTTTACTCCAACATTAGCCGATGATAAAAAAAGCATCAGTATGAAAGTAAGTATTGGCAATAACCAATACATTGAACAATTATACGCTTTTGATGAAAACAGCAATATGTTGAAATACAATTTAAACTTAGTAGGTTTAGAAAAAGTAATTCAACGTAATAAAACCAGTTTGGATTTAAATTGGTCCGTTAATTTAAAAGTACAAGAAAAAACACGTGAAGCGGAAGAGCGTGTATCAACCATTTTTTACAGAATAAAAGATGATGAACCTACTAAAATTTCGGAAGGAAGCGAAGACAAAGAAAACATTACTAGCAATGTACATTGGGTAAGTTACAAGCAACAGTATTTTAATCAAACTATTATAGCTGATAAAGGCTTTACCGATGCTGTATTGGAAACTAAAAACGACCCTTACAAAACCAACTTACGTAAATTTAGCTCTCAATTAACCATTCCTTATAACCATACTGCCAACGAAAGTTTTGCTATGAAAATTTATTATGGTCCTAACCATTATAAAACTTTAGAGAAATTAGATATTTCGTTAGAACGCATTGTAACTTTAGGTTGGGGTATATTTAGATGGGTAAATAAATACATTGTTATCAATGTGTTTGATTTCTTAAGTAAATATATTGGTAGCTTTGGTATCATTATTCTTTTATTAACGCTATTAATTAAAACAGCTTTATTGCCATTGGTTTACAAAAGTTATTTAAGTGCGGCTAAAATGCGTTTATTAAAACCCGAGTTAGACGAAATAAAAGAGAAATACGATGGCGATATGACTAAAATGCAACCTGAAAATATGAAGTTGTATAAAAAAGCAGGAGTAAATCCATTTGGTGGTTGTATTCCGGTTTTATTACAATTGCCTATTTTGTTTGCTATGTTCCAGTTTTTCCCTTCAGCTTTTGAGTTACGCCAGCAAAGTTTCCTTTGGGCTGAAGATTTATCAACCTTTGATAATGTATTGAACTTACCATTTACCATTCCGTTTTATGGCGACCACGTTAGTTTATTTGCCTTGTTAATGACTATTTCATCAGTGGCTTATGCTATGTATAATAACCAAGCTACAGGAGTTACAGGACAAATGAAATGGTTAGGTATGTTTATGCCAGTTATTTTCTTATTTACCTTAAATAGTTTTGCGGCAGGTTTAAATTACTACTATTTTGTAAGTAACTTGGTAACCATTGCACAACAGTTGATTATTAAAGGTTTTGTAGATGAAAAGAAACTTCACAGCGAATTACAAGAAAATAAAAAGAAACCAGTTACTAAATCAAAATTTCAACAAAAATTGGAAGACATGGCAAAAAGTCGTGGTGTTGATTTAAACAATATGGGTAAAAAATAATAGCAATTAGTTATGAATAAAAAAGGCTACTTTAAGATTAAAGTAGCCTTTTTAGTTTTTAAAACTTATCATTCATAATTAATCATTACAAAAGTTTCATTTTGAAACAATGTTGTTCCAATTTGGATGGCTTTAGGAGAGATATGAAAATTAATGTATTAATTACTAGCATTTTAAAATTACGGTTGATTGATTGCAATAAGTTAATTAAAAAACAAACAAAACTATGACAACCTTCATCATAACAATTGCAGCAAGTATTTCGTTAATCATGGTAATTAACCAAATAATGAAAACCCGTATAAATTTAAAGCCAGTTTTAGTTAAAATAAAACGATAATTCATTGGCAATAAATTTGCCTTAATCAATGAAAAAAGATATTTAAATACTTAAAAAAGAAGGCTGCTTTATCTATTTAAAGCAGCCTTCGTCAATTTTGGGCAGTTTGGTTTAACCAATATTTCTATCGCCATATTTTTTAAGGCGTTTGCGCTTGTGTATGGTTTGGTTTTTTAACTCTTTAGATATTACACTGATGCTACCATCTTTTTCAAGCATAATCAGTTCGGCATCTTTTATACTTTTTACGCCATGTTCGCGGGCCACAGCCTCTAATTCTTCAATGGTTATTTTTTGATTTTGCAGATTTTTATGTTTCACAAAACCTTTATAAACCAACATAACGGGTTCGCCTTCTAAAACTTTACTGAATAGCTTACTTTTAAATGAAACTATTTTAATTAAATAATTTAAAAGGAACAATGTTAATGCAGCTACAAGTCCACCTGAAAGTGATGAATCGGGCCCAACCATGGCATTTTGCACCGCATTACTAATTAATAAGATTAACACCAAATCAGTAATGCTAAGCTGCGAAAGTTCTTTTTTACCAAATAGCCTAATGGCTAAAATAATAAAAACGTAAACAGCAAGAGAGCGAAGAATGATATTGATGTATAAATCCATAAGGTTTTTTTTAAACTTTTCTGATAATATTATTAGGTAAACTAACCAATAATGAAAAGCCTGTATTTTCAATTTTGACTAACACTTTTTTAGCCGATTTATATTCTATAAGTTCACCAATTTGATTTTGAAGTGGACCTGCGATAATTTTGATTGCCTCACCTTGTTCAAATACTTCTTCTATGGCTTCCAAATCATCGTAATTGGCTACCATTAGTTTAATAAGACCTATTTGAGATTCGGTTAATTCAACCGGTTGGTTCTGAAATTTAACAAATTTAACAACACCTGTTACATTTAATATTTCGTAATAATTGCTAATGGAAGTGTTTATGAATAAATAAGAGTTGAATAATGGCGTTTCTACCTTTTTCTTTCTATCACTCCATTGAACTAATTTTAATTGTAATGGCAAAAAAGTTTCAAAACCCCGTTTAATTAATTCTAGGTTTACTTTTTTTTCAGCCCTTGGTGCTGTGTATAATAAATACCATTTATTCATTTGTTGCTTAAAATATAGCTTTAGTTGATTAAAAAAATTGGAAATAATAAAATAGGATTGAGTTATTCTATATTTTCTTTCAAAATTTTATTCAACCATTTTAAAAGCATAAACATAATAATGGTAGCCAATGCCAATAAAACAAAGTTTACTAAAAAATAATTGGCTTTATCAGTATAATTATCCCAAGTTTTTGCCAAAATACCCGAAAGTTTATTACCAATTGAAGTTGATAAAAACCAACCGCCCATCATGAGTGCAGTTAATCTTTTAGGACTTAATTTTGAAACCAAAGATAAACCCATAGGACTTAAAAACAACTCTCCAATGGTAACAACTCCATAACAACCTATAAGCCACCATGCCGATGCTTTTTCGGCACCATTACTACAATAAATTACCCCAGCTACCATTACCAAAGTACTTAAAGCCGAAATAAGTAGGCCAAATGCAATTTTTGATGCAGTGCTTGGTTCTGATTTTTTACGTTTTAAAAATGCAAAAAATGCCACTACCAGCGGAGTTAGTATAATTACCCAAAGCGGGTTAATGGACTGAAATAATTCGGTGTTGAATAATGATATTTCGGTATTTTCTGCAGGGGTTAATGCTGGTTGTAAATTTCTAAAATACACATTTTTATCCCATATTTTTTTAACTTTACCGTTTTCTTTAATCACCGAGAACTTTTCGTTAAATGCTTCAACAGAATCTACTTTATTGGTTACTTTTTCTACCAAATATAAATTCTCGGCAGTACTTTTTACAAAAGTGGGTGTACCTCTGTCCGTATAATATTGAGCCCAAGTAGTTAAAGCGGTGCCATTTTGTTTAAACACAGCCCAAAACATAACCGAAACTAGCATGATAGTTAACAATGCAGCAATCGGTTTTTTATCGGCTAAGCTAGCTTTAACATATAAACCTACATAAAAAACTACAACCTGAATGGTTCCAAAAATAAAAGCATCCGTACTATCGCTACCAAATATATCGCCTGGAATAAACCATGCTCCCAAACCTACTATGATAGCTGGCAAAAAAACAGTAGCAAATATTTTTGACATGGGCATATCTTCTTTTTGGGCTGGTTTTAATACATCGGCATGCTTATAGTTTTTTAAACCAATATAATACACAATTAAACCAACAAACATACCTATACCCGCTGTTCCAAATGCATAACTCCATCCATATTTATTACGCATAAATGCAGCTATAAAAGTACATGTGGCTGCACCAATATTTATACCTGAATAAAATATATTGTATCCTGAATCTTTTAAATGCTTGTATTTTTCTTCGTTATATAAATTACCTAAAAGGGTAGAAATATTGGGTTTGAAAAAACCATTTCCCAACACAATTAAAAACAAAGAAATATAAAAATAGGTAGTGCCCGGAATGGCCAAACCTAAATAGCCTAATCCCATAAGAACACCTCCAATAAATATGGATTTACTATACCCTAAAATTCTATCGGCTAACAAACCGCCCAAAAATGGAGTTAAAAACACAAAGGCTATAAAAGTTCCATAAATATCGGCAGCCTCTCCCCTAGCCATACCTAAGCCTCCTTTTTCAACGGAGGTGGTAAGGTATAATTGAAAAATACCAATCATTAAGTAATAACCAAAACGTTCCCACATTTCGGTAAAAAATAAAAAGGGTAAGCCTAAGGGGTGTTTTTTATTCATGCTTGCGAAAATATCATTTTTTTTGAATTAGCCACTCCTTGTGGGTAATTGGAGATTTAGAGATTTAGAGATTTAGAGATTTTTGATTTGGAGATTTTTTGAATTGTTTGATTGTCGGATTGTTGGATTGCTAAATTGTTGGATGGTTGAATTGCTAAATTGTTTTTTGGTTGGTTTGCTAATTTTCATTTTGTCCGTTGTTGCGTCTCCTGACCAACAACATAAATTAGATGGTTGAATTGTTGGATTGCCAGGTTTTATTTTGTCCGTTATTATTCTAAAAGCTATCGGCATGAGACTAACAGCATAAATTGATAAACTATTATTGGATGTCAAGTTTTTGCTTCGCCTATTTTGTTTTGCAAAACGTCACCAACAAGTAAGAAGTATCGCCCCTATGGAGCTTGAGGTTAGAGGAGTGCCTGATTTTTTTTACAATACTTTCGCTCCTATGGAGCTTTTAGTTTTATTTATGGGTAACAATCCCTGTATTCATCCTAATCAAAAAAATCATAGTTAAGAAATTGAGCGGGAAATTTTTTTTGTACCTTTTATCTACAGAATTAACGAGGCGCTCTCCAGATTTATAATGAATATAGTATCATCAGACAAGGACATAATAAGTTAATTTATTTATTAACTCTTATTACTAATTTTAGCGCTGTTAGTGTTTTAGCAATACTTCTCCAACATCATTTAATGTACAAATTTTTTACTTTGTTTTTTTTCATTTATTCGCATGTTCACAACCAAAAAGTGAATGGTTTTGAAGACTTAAAAATTACACTTTGATTTTAGGCAGCATTAATAAAAGAAATGGTTTTGAAAAAAATAATTTGGCGGACAATCAAAATTTTAGGAATATTTTTTTTCCTAATTGTACTTTATTTAATTTCAGCATTTGCACTTTCATCCATTCCAGTAAATTCAGACTTTAAACAGTGTGAAAAAGATGCAGTAGAAATTCATATCCTTACAAATGGTGTTCACACAGACCTAGTTCTTCCTTTCAAAAATCAATACATGGACTGGAGTAAATTAGTTAATCCTTCATATACCAAATCAGGCAATCCTTCACCTCTTAATGTAGCATTTGGTTGGGGCGATAAAGGGTTTTACCTGCAGACCCAAACATGGGACGATCTAAAATTTAGCACAGCATTTAATGCACTATTTTATTTAAGTAGTTCAGCAATGCATGTAACATTTTATAACAGACTACAAGAAGACGAATCGTGCAGAAAAATTTGTATTAGCAAGGAACATTACCTCAAATTAGTAAACTATATAAGCGAAAGCTTTAGCACAGATAGTTTAGGTATTCCTCAACAAATAACTGGTGCATCATATTGGTACAATGATTCATTTTATGAAGCAAAGGGAAAATATAGTTTGTTTTTTACTTGTAATACTTGGGCTAATAATGGGTTAAAAACAGCAGACCTTAAAGCGTGTTTTTGGACACCATTTGATATTGGAATATTTAAAATGTATAATGAGTAGAAAAATAATGCAACCTAATACAGGTTTTGCTGTTTTGTGTTTTAGTGAAGTTTCACCTACAGTATTGAATTATTAATTTTTTGCTTTGTTTTTTTATCATTTATTCTCATCTTTACATCCAGAAAATGATTGGTCATGATGCATCGGGATTAACACTTTGATACCAATAGCAAGTTTATTACGAAAAGTCCTAAATGTTATAATGAGAAAACTTCTTTATTTATTTGTATTGGTCACAATTGTAGTTTATTTTGTTAGACGTAACACTATTAAACTTGATGGTATTAGCGGTGAAATTTTAGGACTAATCACCGATGCCGACACCAAATATTCACTCGGTTATAGTCATAATAAATTTGCACAAATAAAAATTGGTATGACGGAGAAGGAAGTAATGGAGATTATTGGTGAACCTTTAGTTCGATGGAAACCATACAAATATTCAAAATATAAGAAAGACAAAGGCCATTACGTTGGATTGCAATACAGTGAAAGTCCTTCGGATACGCATTACAGAATCAGGCAAGTATACTTGGACAATGGAAAGGTGGCAGAAATTATAAGTTATTATTATATCGACTAAATTTACAGAAAAGAGTATTCAACATAAAAAACGCAGCTTTATAAAAAATAAAGTTGCGTTTTTATATACTCGTTATAGTCATCCAAGTAGGTGTATCAATTACCTTTGGTTTAATAAAAAATAATTGTTAGTTACTCTGTACAAGACCCTAATATTTTAGCTTAAATGCAAGTAAAAGCGGTGTTACTATTATTTTTTTGCGTCAGCATTTTCAGTTACCTTAGAAAGGGGTCTCTCAATCGAATTGATAGTTGCAAATTTGATTTTTTCTTTGGCAATTTTTATATTGTCTTTTGTAGAAAGATTTTTTTCTACTTCATTTTTTCTAGTGTCCAACGCCTCATATAAAACTTTTACTTCGTCCCAATCTTCTCTTGAATATACTTTTTTATTAGCTTCCACTGCAAGTACAAAATTTTCGTAAGCAGCTCTAATATTTGTAGCGTTTATCCAAGTAAAATTAAGGTCTGTACCAATTTTTCCTTCACCAAACAAGGCATCTCTAAGTACTTGTTTTCTGGTGCTATACAATTTTTCTTTATTGGCTTTAATAGCGGCTTCGTATTTAACTTTAAGTGCTTGGTAAGCATCTTTACTTTCTGCTAATTGTTTTTTCTGTGCTTCTTCTTTAGCAGCAGCCTCTGCTTTTACTACTCTTAATTGATAACCATCTTCAATTGTCTGCCAATATGAATTATTGTATTCTAGAGTTACATTTTGAATAGAGTCAACATAAGTTTGTAATTCTTTTGTTTCGTCAGTTTTAGTTGAGTTACTACATGCTGATATGCCTATGAAAGAGGCACAAATAATACTAAGTGTTAAGGTTTTCATTTTTTAAGTTTATGTTTTTAAGCAACAAACGTAACGTTCTTAACTATTTGAAATGTTGTACTTTTAAATAGATTTATTATATATTTTACATCTTTAAAGCTATTGTTTGTGTTTGTCCTTTTTGATGTTTTAGCGCATCGTCACCAGCATGAAATAAGTGTCGCCCCTACTGGGCTTTAGTTTAGTGGTGTGTTTGTTTTGTTACAATACTATCGCTCCTATGGAGCTTTTAGTTTTGGATATGAGTATCAATGATGTTAATAATTCCATTTGATTGCAATGTGAGGCAAAAACATCCCCCTAACCCCTTCTCAGAAGCTATTCCAACCCACAAGGGGGAATGGTTTCCATACATATAACTTTATTTCATGTTCCTCATCAAATCAATAAAATCGTAGTTCAGACAATGAGTATAAAACTCTGCGTAATCAACCCTCACCATAAGTGAATCATACAACTTTAAGCATGAAGCATGTAACAAATGGAGTTGACATGAAAACTAGGTTTGTATACTATTTTATATTAACCAATTAAAAAATGAAAAAAATATTTATAAACTACTTTTTATACTTCACAACGGTTAGTTGTTTGGTAACGAATTCTTGCAACAACGATAAGAAAACATCAGAAGGAAAAATAACAACCAAAGAACATATGGACGCAGAAACTAAAACTATTGAAAACATGCAAACTGCCTATAAGGGAGAGAAAACTGCAACAGCCAAATATGAAGCATTTTCGAAGAAAGCCGAAGAAGAAGGTTATCATAACATAGCTTTATTATACCAAGCAGTTTCGGCAGCCGAGAGCATACACGCCAAAAATCATAAAGCTGTAATTGAAGATGCTGGAGCAACTGTTCCAATAATTACTCCTGAATTTAAAGTTAAAACCACCAAAGAAAACTTATATGAAGATATTAATGGTGAAGCGTATGAAGCCAAAACAATGTATCCAAATTTTTTAAAAACTGCTGAAATTGCTGACAACCAAATTGCGTTTTTAAGTTTAACTTATGCAATGAAAACAGAACTAAAGCATAAATTCTTTTTTGAACAAGCTTTAGGCGACATTAATAGTAACACATTGAAAAGTTTACCATCTAAATATTTTGTATGCCCTGCCTGCGGCAATACTTACAGTGCAGCACCAAAGAATTGTGACTTTTCACTAACTGACGGGGATAAATTTATTGTATTTGAATAAATAACTTTTTGCTTGCAAACTTGCTGATTCGGATTTGTTATCCTATTCATCTATTACAAGAACTTGCAATCCATTTTTGCATTACTCGCTGGTTCGGATTTGTAATCCGAATCATCTATTACAAGGATTTGTAATCCGTTTTTTGCATTTCAAATGCGATTAATATTAAGTGCGATTTACAAAACCTCACTAGCTGTGAGAGGATGGCAAAATCGCACTGCCACGCTGGTTCGGATTTGTAATCCGAATCATCTATTACAAGGACTTGCAATCCGTTTTTTGCATTACAAATGCAATTAATATTAAGTGCGGTTTACAAAACCTCACTAGCTGCCTAACTTGCTAGTTCGGATTTGCAATCCGTTTTTTGCATTACAAATACAACTAATAAACCTCACTAGCTGTGTGAGCAATGAGCG
>CANHVU010000021.1 GCA_947464275.1 Bacteroidota bacterium | reverse complement strand
TTTGAAAACTATATATTGGTTAAAGATTCTATTAGTAATTTAAAATTATTAAAATTAGAAAACGGCATAAATGATAAATTTGAAATTGCCAATAAAATTGATAATTACAGTGAATTATTACAAGATTTAAAGATAAAAGAAATGGAAAATAAATGGATAATAATATTTAGTATAGTATTTTTAATTGTAGTAATAATTTTGGTTTACCTTTTTTACAAAGCCAAAATAAATATCAACCAATTAAAAAAACTACAAGAAGAAGTAAACAAACAGAACAAGGAATTATCTTTATTTAATAAGCAAAAAGACTATATTTTAGCAACTGTAGCTCATGATTTAAGAGGACCGGTAGGTAATATTAAAACCATAACAGGTGTAATAAGTATGGATGAAGAATTGAATGAAGAAAATCAGAATTTAGTTCAATTAATTAATCAAAGTGCCGACTTATCGCTTAATATTATTAACGACCTAGCTGATGCAATTAATGTTGACAGAAAAACAGAATTATTAAAACAAGACAAAGTTGTTTTAAATGAAGTTTTAAACGCTGTAATTGTTATGCAGAAGGATTTGATTGAAAGAAAAAAAATAATCATTCATACAGAGTTTTTTGCAGGGTTAGAAATTAAAGGAGATAAGAGTTTAATTATAAGAGTTTTTTTCAACTTAATTTCTAATGCAATTAAGTTCAGCAATATCAATTCAACCATAGATATTGAAACATCTTTATATGATGAAAGTAATGTATTGGTTAGAATTACAGATCATGGTATTGGAATTGATTCAGATAAATTATTTACCATATTTGAGCCATTTACTCAAGCATCCAGACGAGGAACTGCTGGTGAAAAATCTATAGGATTAGGGCTATCAATTTGTAAGAAAATAGTAGAATTACATAACGGTAAGATTTGGGTTGAAAGTAAAACCAACGTTGGTTCAGAGTTTTTTGTGGTTTTACCTCTCAATTATCTAAATCAAATATTGAAAAATATTCCATTTGATATTTAATAAAACGTTATTTAATTGTTGAAATATTATTTAGCTATCCAACTCAAGTTTTTTTAATTTTGGTACATGCTAAATGTATCTGAAAAAGCCGCTCATTTAATTGGTTCTGAAATTATTAAATTGGGTAATGAAATTAACCAAAAAATAAAAGAAGGACAACAAATTTATAATCTTACTATTGGCGATTTTAACCCAAAAGTTTTTAATATTCCTAGCGTTTTAAAAGATTATATTATAGCTGCTTATCAAAACGATGAGACCAACTATCCACCTGCTGATGGTATTTTTGAACTAAAAAAAGCAATTCAACAATTCATTTCGAAATTTGAACATTTAGATTTTGCAGATGATGAAATAATGGTTGCAGGAGGCGGACGTCCATTAATTTACGCCATCTACCAAACGATTGTAGATGTTAATGATAAAGTTTTATATCCTGTTCCTAGTTGGAATAATAACCATTATTGTCATTTAAGCGATGCGCAAAAAGTAGAAATACAAACAAAGCCTGAAAATTGCTTTATGCCTACTCCTGAAGAAATTGCACCACATTTAAATGATGCTGTTTTGTTAGCATTGTGCTCTCCATTAAACCCTACTGGAACCACTTTTAAAAAAGAACAATTATTGGCTATTTGCGAATTAGTAATTGCTGAAAATAAAAAACGTGAAGGTATTAAAAAACCGTTATATGTTTTATACGATCAAATTTATTGGATGCTAAGAACTGATGGAGTTGAACATTATAATCCAGTGAATTTGGTTCCTGAAATGAAAAAATATACCATTTTTGTAGATGGCATTAGTAAAAGTTTAGCAGCAACCGGTGTAAGAGTTGGTTGGAGTATGGGACCAGCAGAAGTAATTGGTAAAATGAAATCAATTTTAGGCCATGTAGGAGCTTGGGCGCCAAAAGCCGAGCAGGTAGCTACTGCAAAGTTCTTAAACAATGAAACTGCTTTGCAACTATTTTTATCAGAGTTAAAACAAAAAATTGATATTCGCTTCAGTGGATTGTTTAATGGCTTTAATGAGCTAAAAGCAAAAGGATTTCCTGTTCAAATTATTGCTCCAGAAGGTGCAATATATTTAACAGCACAGTTTGCATTAATGGGTAAAGAATTGCCTAATGGAGATGTAATCAAAACAACAGAAGACATAACCACTTTTTTATTAAATAATGCCCAACTTGCAGTTGTACCATTTACAGCATTTGGCTGCTCAAATGGAACTGATTGGTACCGTATTTCAGTTGGTACATTAAAAGAAAATGATATTCCCGAGTTACTGCAAAAACTAGAAATAGCATTATCAATTTTGAAATAAAACTAAATTACCCCCAGTAATGGGGGTAATTTAAATAGTTTAAAATTTTGATCTCCAATCTAGCATTCCACCCAGTAAATTGCGGACATTGGTAAAGCCATTGTCTTCTAAGAACATTTTTGCATTTGCACTTCTTGCTCCACTTCTGCAATGAACAATAACTTCTTCATTTTTTAGACTTTCAATTTCACTTAACCTACCGGGTAATAAGCCTAACGGTATTAAGGTTGCACCTATATTATACTCATCATATTCATGTTGCTCGCGCACATCAAATAGGTTTAAATTTTCTCCAGCATCCATGCGCTGCTTTAACTCGTCAGTAGTTATATCGCTCATATATTAATTAAAAATTAGTTTTTTTATTTGATTAGCTCCAGTTTTAAGATTGGTTACTTTAACTAAGTAAATTCCTGTACTTAAAGTTGGTAAATTAATAGTATTTATATTGTTACTTAAATTTGTTTCAATAATTTGATTACCCATTAAATCAAATAATTTCATATGCAAATCATCAGTTCCTTCTGTTTCAATAGTAATGTTGCTAGAAGTTGGATTTGGATATAATGAAAAGTTAAGTGAACCTCCTTTAGTTATTTCTTTAGTATTGGTTGGTACATCTTTAAATTGGCCTAATAAAGGCCTAATCATTAATGCGCCAGGTATTTCAGTAGGTAACCAAAATCCATCTGTTTTATAGAACATATTAGGATTAGTAACAAATTTATTCCCAACATAATAATTTTCATCTAAACCAATATTCAGCACAAATTGGCCTAATTGTTCCCAACCAATATAAAAGCGCTTTGGAACTATTATTGCTGAATCAAAAAGGATGGTAGCAAAACCATTAATTGTGTTGGTGTAAATAGGACTAATGCCATTTTTACGATATAAAATCCTATCTAAAGTTGCAGTTTGATTAACTGGTGTTAAATTATCCCAAATAACTAAATCAAATTTACGAGTACTTACATTATTTTCTGATTGATTAAAGAAAATTTGAGCACCATAAATGGTATCCACTTGTTCTAAATCATAAGCTAATGCAACTGCACCATTGTTTTTTAAATATATACCATAACCTGCCTCAGCAGAACCATCATCGTAAGCAAAGTAATTACTAAACTTGGTTGATGTTGTTATTGAATCATTAGTTGAAACATTATCAATTCCTGCAAAACCATTACTACTTACGCTAATCTTATTACTAAATGTTTTAACCAAATTGGTGGAAGTTGTAGTTAAATTAGTAGGAGAGGGGCTGGTTAAAATTAAAGGCGTGGTAACTGAAAATGGAACACTTCCTAATGCACTATTTTTAGTAAATACAATGCTTTTTTCATTATCAATAAGTTGTCTTTTGTAATCAACAGAATAATTTCTGTTGTTATTATTAAACACAGAAAAATATAGTGAATCATTGGTATAGGCTACTTTGTTTTTAATAAAGTGTTTCCATGGCATGCTTCTGTATTTTTTTAACATAGAAGTTGGAGTAGCTGAAATTGCCAAATCATCATTAAAAGTATCTTTCAGACTTCTGCCAGCATCAAGTTTTATGTAATCAATATGCCATTGACTAACGTTGCCACTTAAACTACCAACATTTCTAAATTTAATTTGAAAATCATCATGTAAATATTTACTAGGCACTGCAAAATGAACCCTATTAAAAGTGTCGTATGGCAAAGTATCTAAGGCCGATTTTTGCCAAACAATGGTAAAGGAGTCAGCATCATTTGGTGTGCTCTTAAATTCTAATACTAACGAATCTGTTGGATATATTTGACCAGTTGTTCCTTGTAATTGATATTGATAATAAAAACTAAAGTATATTGAGTCTTTAAGCGTAAAGGTTGATAAATTATATCCTTTGCTAGTTAACACATCAGCAGTTCCTTTTATGGGTAATTTGCTATAAGCGTTACCAAATTCATCTAAGCCATCAAAAGTGGCTACATTTAAACTGGGTTGATTTTTGGGAAAATTATTGTTAATGAATACTTTATTGTCTATCCAAGTTTCTTGATTTGGGTAATAATCATTATTGCTCGAAAAATCATCAAATAAAGGTAATTCTCTTTTAGCAGTAATTTTTAATGCTGCTATGGCAAAACTTGCAATTTCTGAATTCAGATAAGTGCCTTTGTTTATAAATCTAAAATTAAAAAAAGGATGACGTAATCTTCCACCATTAATTGAAACTGAAATTTTTCTGTAATTAGTATCCATTTTTGCACTAGCCCAAGCGCGTTGCCATCTGCCTAAATTATCTAAAGTTTCAAGGTAAATTGAATCATTTGCTTTCATTTGTTTGAAACCTCTTATCCAAAAACTCATGACAATTTGTTCTGTTGGGCTTGTTTTAGATAAATCTATTGGATTTGATAATAGTGTATCAGCATTGCCATACAAACCATTGTTATTATTGTAGCTCGAATCTTTAATATCGGTAATGCTATTGAAAATGATTGAATTTCCCCAAAGCATAAAGTTAGAATCATTTGGAGTTATATTATTTGTAAAGTTTATCCATTTAGTGTTTAATGGAGTTTTATTGATGGCATCATATTGCCTGAATGATTCATAATAAGGCAATACATTTTTATATGATATTACTAGTTTATGTACTTTAAAAACTTCTGGTTTATCACTATTGGTATTAAAATAACTTACAAATCTAAATTGAAGTAAATTACTTTTTAAATCATCAAAAAAATTAATGTTAAAAAATACATCTTTATTTTTATTTACATCATTGCTATTTACCCATAATGTATTCCAAACTCCTGAATTTCCTTTAACCTGAAATACCAATGAGTCGTTAGTTTGCCAATCATTTCCAGTTGAAAAATTTAAATGAACAAAAGCATTTCCTCCAGCATTAGTGGTGTTCAATAATTTAGAAGTAAGCACATCTGCCTCATTAAAGCCTGTATTATAGTTCACTCCCAATTCGCTTTTCGAGTCAAAAATCGCATTTAAATTGTCAACCACTACATCATTATCAAGCCAGAGTGATGGATTTGGCTTTGTAGTATTTTTATTGTTAAAAAAATCAATGAAAGGAATGTCTGATGCACTTTTTTTTCCTAATGATTTACCTTCATTTTGTTGATGGTATTTACTATTTTCAATTAAAAACACATTATTGCCTATTGGCATTTTTCTTTCTTGTGCTTTAGATAAAATTGAAAATACCAATAAGGAAATAATAGCTAAATTGAATTTCATATAAATATCTTAAAAGTTAACTGGTAGTTTTTGTTGTTATTAATCTTACTAACGCTTTTGTTATTTAATTAGTTGAAAAAATAAGTTATTTATCACCTAAAAACAAATCAACCTGTTGGCCACTTTTTATGGTTTCGCCTTCCTTGTAACTTGGCGATTGTCTTTTAACAGTTGCGTTTAAAGAATCATTTTTTCCTTCATAAACAATGCTTCCAACTTGCAACATGCTGCTTTCTAAAACACCACGAGCTTCATTTAATGTTAAATTTGTTAAATCAGGAATTTGAACTATGGAACTTCCCATGCCATCACCAACTACTAAATCAATGCTTGCTCCTTTTGGAATTTTTATGTTGGGTTGAATACTTTGGTTTCGGTATAATTGGTCTAAAACTGCACCTGCAGCCACATCGGGCCTATATATTACACTGCCTAATTTTAAACCTGAGCTTAACAACACGGTTTCTGCAAACCTAAGAGAACTATTAATCAAATTAGGCATTTGCACGCCAATTGTACTATTTGAGTTTATGGTTATGTATATAAATCGTCCTTCTTTTACTTTTGTATTTGGTGATGGATTTTGTTCCACTACACTACCTTTTGGCATATCATCAATAAAAGCGGTATCTGTAATAATGTAACGAAGTTTTTTTTCAGATAATATTTTTTCAACTTCCTCAAAATTTAACCCTTTTAAATTTGGCAAAGTCAATGATTCACCATGCCTTGTATACACGTTTAGGAAAAAGGCTCCTAACCAACTTAACAAGTATAAAACCAGTCCAATAAGTAATATATTTATGGCTAACGATTTAAATAATTTCATTAATAATTTGTATTTTTTTGTGTAGTGAATAACAACTAACTACATTTTTACAATACTAATAAAATTTAGGAATGATTTTGAAAAAAAATTATACCAAATTTTAACTCTACTTTGTTATTTGCCATCAATAATCATAGGGTTATTGCCTTTACCTAAAACAATAATTTTTGCGTTATTCGATTTGGCTAATTCTAAATTAGCTTTAATACTCTCATATTGCAATTGTTTATCGCTTAAGCCAGTTGAAATAATCCTTTGGTAATCGGCTATACCTTGTGCTTCTACTCTTTTACGTTCTGCTTCTTGTTTTTCTTTTTGTAAAACAAACTGCATTTTTTGGGCATCTTGTTCAGCATTAATTTTTGATTCAATACTAGCTTTTACTGAGGTTGGTAAAGTAATATTGCGAACTAATAGCTGTTCCAAAATTAAACCACGACTTTTAAAATCCTTTTCAATACTATTGAATATTCGTATTTGGAAAGTATCACGTTTACTACTGTAAAGCGCTACAGCATCGTAATAAACAGCATTATCTCTAATTTTTGTTCTGGTTAACGGCCTAACTATTTTATCATTATAATCTAATCCAGTTTCTCTTAACAACCTTGGCGCTTCTGAAGGAACTACTCTATACAATACTGTCAAATCTATAGTTACTTCCAAACCATCGGCTGTTAAAACCCTAATGGCATCATCACCGGCTTTTTGCCCTTCATCATGAATGCCACTCATGGTATAATTTTGAGTTTTGGTATCAATGGTTTTAACTTCTACCAATGGATTTACAAAGTTTAATCCACTCATTAAAATATCGTCTTCAATTTTACCAAATAACGATTTTACTCCAATCTGACCAGCATCAATTTGTTTAAAGCAGGAGTTTAAAATACCAATACCAATTAACACAACTCCGATTATTTTAATAGGTTTTCCAAATTTTGCATTTATGTTATTTGCATTGAATACAAATGTTGCTACTGCAATAAAAATTACTCCAAGAAAAATAAGTACCATATTTTTTATTTAAATTATTTTAAAGTTGAATTCCAACTTTTTCAATTCAAGATTACAACTTTAATATGAATTTATATGCCATAATTTATAAATGGTTTAAACCATGTTTAAAAGCATAAAACATATTTTTAACGATAGAATAAAGAAAATCTGAAAGATTATTAATAACTATAACTTATATTTTACCACTTAAAAAGTGTTAAAAATAAAGATGGTTTATTAAGTTTATATTTAGAAATTGTAGTTAAAAAGAATTACTAATCATGTAAATTGAAAATAATATTCACATTAAATTATTCTGCTTGTAAGTCAACCAGTTTTTTATAAATACCAGTTTCGTTTTTAATCAGTTCTTCGTGGGTTCCTTGTTCGGCTACTGTTCCTTTGTCGATTACTATAATTTTATCGGCTTTTCTAATGGTAGAAAGTCTGTGAGCAATTACAAAAGTGGTTCTGTTTTGCATTAAGTTATCTAATGCTTCTTGAACTAAGCTTTCGCTTTCACTATCTAACGCACTGGTAGCTTCATCTAAAATTAAAATAGCAGGATTTTTTAAAATGGCTCTTGCTATGGCTATTCTTTGTCGTTGACCGCCCGAAAGTTTTATGCCACGCTCACCTACTATGGTTTCCATTTTTTCAGGAAAAGCCATTATAAAATCAAAGGCATTGGCTTTTTTAGCTGCATCTATTACTTCTTGCTCTGTCGCATTTGGGTTGCCATAGGCAATATTTTCAAATAAAGTTCCACCAAAAAGCATCACATCTTGCGGTACATAAGCCAATTGTTTACGCAGCTGACTCAAAGGTATATCGTTTACATTTTTATCATCGTAAAATATATTGCCTTGCGTGGTATGATAAAACTGCAATAACAAACTTGCAACGGTACTTTTACCTGCACCGCTTGGTCCTACAAGGGCTATTTGTTGGCCTTTGGTAGCTGTTAGGCTAATATTGTTCAATACAGTTACATCAGTTCTGCCAGGATAAGCAAAAGCCACATTTTCAAACCTTACTTCACCAGCTATTTTATATTTTTCGTTTAATGGTGTTTCTATTAAATCAACGTCTTCACCTTTATCTCTTAGCATTTCACGAACACGTTGCGTAGCACCTAAAGTTTTTTGTAATTGACTAAACATATCGGCAAAGCCAGCAAATGTACCACCAACAAAACCTGAAATAATAACAAACATGGTTAAATCACCAATGGTTAAAGTTCCTGTTTTTATCATATTGGCACCAACCCACATAACAAATGCGATGGTTCCAAATACACTAAAAATCATGAATGATACAAAAGCACCACGGTAACGGGCGTTGGAAATTGCTGTATCAACTACTCCAAAAATGCTTTTGGTGTAACGTTTTATTTCATTGGCTTCGCTGCTAAATGCTTTAACTATGGCAATACCTTGAAAAGTTTCATTTACAATGGTTCCACTTTCTGCTAATTGATCTTGTGCCTTACGGGACATTTTTCTAATACGCATTCCAAATACCACTGCTAATATGGCAATGATTGGAACCACGCCTAACATGGTTAAAGCCAATTTGGTTGAAATAAGAAATATAACCGAAAGACCAACAGCCAAAGTAAATAAACCACGTAAAAACTCAGCTAAGGTTAACGAAATAGCATCTTGAATTTGCGATAAATCTGATGAAATTCGACTACTTAACTCGCCTACACGCTGTTCGGTATAAAAACTCATAGGCATGGTTAATAGCTTTGAATATAAATCTTTACGCATATTGGCTAACGATTTTTCGCCTACTTCGGTAAACAAATAAATGCGCATAAACGAAAACAAAGTTTGTAACCCTAACTGTATAAAAATTAACAGTAAAACTGTATTTAAACCTAAATGTAAGTTTTTTAAATCAAAGCCAAATTGGTTTTGTATAGGATTGTTGGCAGTAGTTGGTAATGCGCCACTAGCACCAGGCGATGCAGCATCAATCATTTTACCCAATAAAACTGGAAATGCTAAAGTTGAAATAGCTGATAACGCAATAAACACCAAACCAAAAATAAACTTACCTTGGTATGGCTTTATGTATTTAAAAAGTACCAAAGCTTCCTTCAAACTTTCTTTTGAGACCTTTACTTTTTCTACCTCTGCTTGTTGTTCGCTATTGCTATTAAATCCTCTTTTTGCCATGTGTTTGGACTACTTGATTGTTTAACTGTTGAATTGTTAAATTGTTGAACTGTTTAAGTGATTAATTGACTAACAGCTTAAATGATTAATTGTTGTCCTGATAAATCGGGAATTGAATTGTTGAATTTTTAGATTGTTTAATTGCTAATTGTTAGATTGCTAAATTGTTGATTGTTGAATCCGACAAGTAGTCTAAAAATGCTAGACGCCAGTAGCCAGAGGCCAGCAGCCAATTTCCACTAAGAAACATAATCACTCAAATAACTGTACTTTTCTGTTAGTTTTCCGTTAGTGGCTATGGTTGCGTTTTTGATTATTTGCTCATTATCTTCAACCAACAAATAAGGCAATACGTGTCTAATTAATAGTTGGCCAAACTCGGTTGAGGCATCAATAGGAAGTTCACAAGGCAAATTACCAACTGCTTGCACATCAATTGAATTGGGTAAAAATGCATCTACTTCTTTTTCTAAAAAAGTATTGTAGCCATAAAAAGGATTTTCTATGGTGGTACTTTTTACTGTAGAGGGCAATGGACCTGGAATATCGCAAGTAATATCGCTGATAATTTTTATTCTAAAATTACTGCTTTTCATTTCTTCGTGGGTGAAAAATGGTGGAATACCTTGTTTCCAAAATATGCCATTTAGCATAATATCAGCTCTTTGGTAATAAGGTTGAAACGAGCTTACATAATCTTCTGGGTGTTTGTAAAAATCTGCTTTATCCCACTCGCGTCCATCTTTGCGTTTATAATAATCTTCGCTGCGCAAATGCACATAAACAGGTTTATTATAATCGTTTTCTATAAATTCTTCTTGACTTACTTGGCTTATTTTTAGCTTGCGCAATAATTCTAAACAACCATGTGCTACTCTACCATCGCCACATAAAACTATTTTCATTGGAGATAGATGCAAGTCTTGGTATTGCGAAAGCATATCAGCAAAATCTTTACACTCATGAGCAGGTTTTAGGCTATAAAAACCATATTTTTTTCCCCACATCATAAATGCATAATGGGTTCCTACTAATCCCGCAAAACGGCCAAAACCAATAATACGATTTCCTGCATCCCAAACCAAAGTTTCATAATCAACCATGGTAATATTATTGGCTAAAATATGGCGCAATAAATTGCGGTTATGAGATTGTTTTTTAATAGTATGCGAAAAGAATAAATAGGTTTTATTAGCTATTAATTGGGTAGTTGGTACTTCTTTAACACCTAACAAAATATCACAACTGCTTAAATCTTCGTTTAGTTCAATGCCTAAATTGCTGTAAGCTTCGTTGCTAAAGCATCTTTCGTTTGATGGTTGAACTATTACTTTAGTGCCAGGAAAGTTTTGCATTAATTCCACACATTGAGCAGGAGTAAGGGGAGTGCGCAAATCGGCAGGTTGTTTGCCCTCGCGAATAATTCCAATTGTTTTCATTCGGGTGCAAATGTAATTTTTTTGAAGTATAAATTTAAAATTATGAATTTTGGATGTTGAATTTTGAGTTATGAATTTTTAAAGATGAGTAGAATACATTTTTTTTTACAATAACTTCTTTTGGAAACAATTTTTCTATTTCATTCAAATCAAGAATTAAACAAGTGACAGAATATTCAGCTCCATTTTTTAGCTTAAAAATAGAAAAATTATAATCATTCCAAGGGGTTCTGTTTTGTAATCCAGAGTGAACATTTATAATACAATCTAATTCATTTAAACAAAAAGAAATGATATCTAAATTATTACTAATGGTTACATTTAAAGCTTCATCTATGGTGATACTTTTGTTATTATCTAGTTTGTAGTAGGTGTAGTGTAATTTCAATCCCCAAAAATAAAACAGTCCAGAAACAGTCCATAATATTATAAAAGTTAAAATATCAAATTCTCCAGTAAAGATAAAAACAAACGGAACCAACAATAAATACATTAAACTTATCCAAGAATATTTTATATGGTTAATTGGCTTGAGAATAAAAGTGTTCACTATTTACTTTTGAAATTTAAATTGCAATAATAAATAAACTATTTATTTGATTGTATCCATATCCCAAGTTTTACTTAGTATAAACATTCTTTTTCCTTCTTTTAAATATTTTAACTATTTCAAACCAAATTACCGAAACAAACCCAATAACAATACAGGTTACTAATTGCAATAAACTCAAGGTTTCAAATTCGAAAAATGAAGTGAGTGGTTTTATGTAAAGCATCAATGCCACTAAGGTCACGGTTATAAATACGATAAACAAAACCATATTGTTTTTATACCTGATGGTGGTAAATATAGAATAGTAAAACGAGCGATTAATCAAGGTAAGAAAAATATTGGAAGCTATTAAAACCGTAAAAGTCATGGTTCGGGTAATGGCCTCGCTTGAACCATTAAATATAGCATATTGGTAAGTAAACAATACACCAACTGTTATTACCAATCCTTGTACAATGCTAATAGAAAGTTCTTTCCAATTAAAAAAGGTATCGGTAAGTGGTTTGGGTTTTTGCTGCATGGTGTTTTTTTCCATGGGTTCGTTTTCGTAAATTATAGAACAAGTTGGCCCCATTATTATTTCTAAAAAAATAATATGAATGGGCGAAAAAATGTTAGGATAAATCCACCCTAAAGCCAAGGGAATAAACACAGTTAATATAATTGGAATATGAATGGAAATAATATACTGAATGGCTTTTTTTAGGTTACTGTAAATTTTCCGACCCATGGCTATGGCATGTACCATTTTTGATAAATCGTCTTCCAATAAAATAAGCGATGCAGCTTGTTTAGCTATTTCAGTTCCTTTTTTGCCCATGGCAATTCCAATATGTGCTGCCTTTAAAGCGGGCCCATCGTTAACGCCATCGCCTGTCATGGCTACTATTTGGTTATTGGCTTTTAAAGCATTGATAATTTTCAACTTAGCTTCGGGAAACATACGCGTAAAAATGGTTGTTTCCATCACGCAAGTTTTCAGTTCTGCTTCCGATAATTCCATCAAATCATTGCCTGATATGGTGTTTTCAAAACCTTTAAAACCAATTTGTTTGGCTACTGCTATGGTTGTTTCGGCATTATCGCCAGTTATAATTTTTACAGCTATGCCCGAAGTGTAAAAATCGGTTAACACTTGCGCTATATTGGGTTTTGGTGGATCGAAAAAGGCTACTAAACCTTTGAACTCAAATGGTAAATCTTGTTGTTTTTCAGGATAATTTTGCTCGCTAAAATTACTGGTTGCCACACCCAATATTCTATAACCATCAATGGCTAAAAGTTCAATGGCTGCGTTTATTTGTTGTTTTTGGTTTTCGGTTAAGGTTGAAACCAGCATTAATGCTTCAGGGGCTCCTTTGGCAGCTATAATTTTTTTGCCTTCGCTGTTTTCAAACACGTGGGTCATCATGGGTGGTTTACCATTTAATGCATATTCGTGTACCAATTTGTAATGGGGTCTTTCATCTTCAATTTTTAGGTTGTTATACGCTTGGTGCAAAGCCATTTCCATTGGATCAAATGGAGTAGGTTCGCTGGCCCACATAGCAGTTTTTATCAGGTCTTTTTCTTCATCATTTAGTAAATCTTTTGGTTCAATAATTGTATTGGCCGACAATAAAAAAACTTTGGCTAAACTCATTTTATTTTCGGTAATGGTGCCTGTTTTATCGGTGCAAATAACAGTGGCACTGCCAAGTGTTTCAACAGTTTTCATTTGTTTCACCACTATGCCCATTTTCATTAATCGCCATGCACCTAATGCCATAAATGTGGTAAAAGCTACCGGAATTTCTTCTGGCAAAATACTCATAGCCAAGGTAAGCGATTGCAGTAAACTGGTTATTAAATTTTGGGAATGCCAATAATTAATACCCCAAACTATTATAAAAACTAGGGCACCAAAAATGGCCATCTTTTTAACAAAATTGGCAATTTGAATTTCTAAAGGTGTTTTTTCCTCCACTATGTTTTCTAAACTGCTTCCTATTTTGCCTAATTTGGTTTGGTTGCCAATGGCTGTAATGGTGGCTACGGCCAAACCTGTAGCTACTGTCGTTCCGCTGTAAACAGAATGGTCGTCTGTGGTTTTATCTTTTAACACAGCAAACGATTCGCCAGTTAAAATAGACTCATTTACGGAAAAATCGTTGGAGTGAACAATGGTGCCATCTGCTGCTATGGCTGCGCCTTCGTTTACCAAAATGCTATCGCCCATTACCAAATCTTGGCTTGTAATTTCCACTACTTCTCCATTGCGAATTACCTTGGATTTGGGTTGCGAAAAATCTTTTAGTTTTTCCAATGCATTTTTACTTCTCGAAAATTGGTATAACGAAATAGAAGTTTGGAACACAATGGCAACGGTTAAAAAAATACCATCCCCAATTTTGCCACTCATAAAGTAAATAGATGCTGCCACTAGTAGCAGAATCATCATTGGGTCTTTAATGGTACGTTTTAAAGCATCTAAAAAGTTGCTTTCTTTTTTATAATCTAGCTTGTTTTGGCCAAATTTATTGCGGGCAATAATTACTTGCTCACTTGTTAAACCAGTTATATTGAAATTATTTTCAACCATCTTCAATTATAAGCTTTTTTAAAATGGCTCATGTTACACAGAAAACTATAAAATGAATAGAAGTTACGGTTGGAAACTTGTTCTCCAATTAAGACGTGACAGGTTTTTAAAACCTGTCTAACCTGATGCTAGTGTAAATCCTTACTATAGCTGAATAGATATAAGACTAAGAATAGTTGGGCTTTAGTATCATAAAGGATATTTTTTTAGGACAAATAAACAAATAATTATTTTTTCTTTCCTGTGCAATTACATTTATAGCGTTGATCTGTTGTGATTAAATTGAATTGAATCTCTTTTGAAACAGTATTAATTGTACCTGAACCATTAGCAGTGTAATCAATGAAATTATTAATATTATTAAAGGATATTAAACCTTGCGAATTAATTGAAATAACAAAATCACCTTCGGACATTGTACCAGCATTTTTTGATAATCTGAGTGGTGAAATAACATATTTATCTTTATTTGGAGACATACTAATTTTTGCATCATAGCTACCATTCTCCCCAAGAAAACTAAAAAAACAATTCAATGCATAAGTGCCTTGTATTTTATAACGTATGTCATTTTTTTGGGTTTCAACATTTATTATGTTGCCTAAACTATCTGAGTAAACTTGTTCTTTTTTACAAGAAAATACTGACAAAGTGATTAAAATGATTAGAAATTTATTTTTCATATTGTTTAATTTAAAAATCTAAAATAATAATAACCCTATTTGAAATACACCCGAAAAGCCATAACTTTTTTTAAATGGTTCTTTTTGATTGTACAATAAATTAATTGGTAAAATATTAGGACCAAAATTTTTTGCCACACCGGAAAAAGACTTAGAAGGAACCCCTTCAATAACATCACCATAAAATGTATAATCAAATGATATATTTCCTCCTATAAATAACCATTTGTTTATTGCTTTTTGATAACCAGCACCAGCACCAAAACTATTTACTCCAATTCCAGATAAAGAGTATGTAATTGTGTAATTGGGTTCAAAATTATCAAATAAATCGGATGTGTAACTTCCTTTTTCAATATCAAGATTTCCATTCTTATAAGAAGCCAAAACATAAAAACCATTAGGAGCAGGAATTTCATTAAAGTACCTCCTCAATTCTATATTAATTCCTGTGTAAGAAACGTTTGCTTTATTTGCCATTACAATTCCTGCATTAACTCTTTTAATCATTTCGGCAGAAATATAAGATTGTTTCACATTTGTTGAAAAAAAATCGTAACCAATACTAAGTGTATAATCCCTATGGAAAAGAAATTCAGTCTGTATATTGTTAAAAAAACCATAAGTGCCATTAATGGCATTTGATTTCAATAAGCAATATTTTCCACCAAATCCATTATTTTGTGCTTGGAGAAATGAAATAATACTTCCCAATAAAATTATTAAAATTGTTTTTTTCATTGCTTTAAATTTTTCTTTAACAAATAAAAACTATCATAAATAGTTGTGTACAAATAAGTCGGAGTAAGTTTTTTATCTACTAAACGAAACTCCGTATAAATAATATTGCCTGTAATTAAATTAACAATGTAATGGTATTGGATGAAGCATTTATTTTTAAAACCATATTTTGAATAAATATCTTGAATAAGTGTTTTGTCTTTATTTTTTATATCAAAAGAATACACACCAATTATTCCAACCATTTCTGTGCCTAAAGTTTTAGCCAAATCTGCGTAATCATATCCTATAAATGGGTCAGTGGTAAAAACTTGCTGGACAAAAGGTTTATCGGTTTTACGCTCTATGTAATTAAGTGGGTTATCTTGAATCCGATTTGCAACTAGGATCCTTCTCTTTAAAGATAAATATTTAGTTTTTTCTATATTGGTTAAATTGCTAAAATTAAACATATTAGGTTGCAATATCTTTATTTTATAATGTTTAGCACTTCTCTTTATTTCAATATTTAAAGTATTATTTATTTGTTCTGTTAATAAATAGTTATTGGTATAAGTACTTGATATATTGAATAAATCAATTTCGGGTTCTAAATAAAAGATTGGTTGTTGGTTTATTTTCTTTGATTCACCAACCAATGACTCAGATTTTTCTACTATTGATTTAATTGAATATGAACAACTACTTAAAAAGAGTACCAATAAAGATAGGATATTAAAGCGATGATACATTTCAGTTTAGTTTAGTTTTTATAAATGATGAATATTTTCCTGATGGAAACTTGTTTTGAAGATTTTGGAAAATAATTTTAGATGTTTGTTTACCAAGATATAATTCATTGACCAATGCATAATAAAAATGAATATCTTCATTTTGTTTATTTTTTTCATAAAGATTACTGGCATACCCATAAATTAAATTTTTAAATTTATCAGTATTATATTTTAAAAACATATTGTTTAATTGAATAATGTCAGTGCTTTTAATTATGGATGTTTTGCTGAGCATTTGTTCATCATAATTATTTTGTTTTGCTAGTGCAATAAAATAAAGACATTTAAGTGCAATTGCATTGTTTTCTATTTGTTGTGCTGATTCAAGTTGCTTCAAACAAAAATAAAATGCAGTATGATATTCAAATTGGTCAATTGCACTATTTATAAGCTCTGTATTAATATTTTTTTTTAGCATATCGAAATCATCTTGTGTTTTTATTTGATTTACTTGAGCGGAAAGACTTTTTTCATATATTTTTATTTGCTCTATAAGTGATAAAATACGTTTATCTACATCAGGGTGTGTTGAAAAATCATCCGGATTGTCTTCTAAAAAATCCACATCATTTGTCATGTAATTATTTTTATTTGTTTTTAATTTTTTCTTTAAAGGCAAACTATCAAATACAGAAATATCATTACTTAACATATTAAACAATATTACACTTAAGGGCATTTGAAAAAATAAGGTATCATCAAGTGTTGAAAGAGCATGTATAGCTTTGGATGGATCATAATTTGCTTGAATTATCGTATTTAAAGCAAATCCATCTGCCTCATATTCATTTTCTTTAGAATGCGATAAATAGCGATACATTCTACCCACTTTGTTTTCTACATTTATCTCCTGTTTGATTACCTCTTTATCTCTAGTAATTTCTTTTAAAGCATGTTGTTTTTTTATATGTGCTAACTCGTGAGCAATAATAAAAGCTAACTCAGCTTCATTGGTAATATTTAAAAACAACCCTTGATTAATAAAAATACTCCCATCTAAAAATGAGATTGCATTAGCTGAAAGGTTTCTTATTACATATACCTTTGCTTTATCCGACAAAGATTTGTCATTAAATGACAACCTAGCTGCAATTTGGTTTACATATTTTTGTAGAAATTCATCGTTTACCAAACGTCCGTTTTCAAAATATTCTGCCTTTTCAAGTGCAGTATTCGAAATAATTTCTTCAGCTTTGGCTTTATCGAACCCAACAGGGAAACTAATATTTTCCTTTACTTCGACATAATAATTTTTTCGCTCTTTATTTGATTGTCCATTAATGTTTGAAACGCCAAACAATCCAATCACAATTTGCAGAATAATTATCTGTTTATATTTCATATTTTAAACTTAGTAAGCAAATGTATAAAAAAATAATAAGTCTATTTGTTAAAAACCATAATCTATTTTTCAAAATAATCTAAGTAATGGGTTGGTATATTCTTTTCGTCATGATTGGTATTATTAAATTCTTCCGATGAAAATTTGTACTTACCATTATTGGTAGCCAAGTTCCATTTTTCTTGATAAGGATTATTATGAATATACCTTAATTTTTGTTCTGCTACTTCTCTTGAATAAATTTCCATACTCAATGGGTTTCTCTCCCAAAATTGATATGTTCTATCAGAATCATTTACTTCATTCTTTTTCAGCTCATTGTAATTATTGGCTTTTAAATACTTTTTAAATTGGTGTGCGGTATAACTCAATAAACTATGTTGAAAATTTTCGTTTTTGGATTGAGGGTTCAATACTTCAATTAATAAATGAATATGATTAGGCATAATGACATAACTATAAAGTTTTATTTTGTTGTTTTTTACTAAAAATTGAAGCGAATCAATAACTATTTGTTTGGTTTCGTTAAACGATAACAAATTTTGCCAATACAAAATGGTAGATGTAAAAAAGAGCATTGTATGATGGTTCATGCGTTACAAAATTAAATTGTATTCAAATAAAAATACTTTTTTGTTGGAGGAGAGGAAGCCAGCAAAGGCTGAACGTTAAATATTACATGGTTTATCTATTAGTTTTGATACTTTTAACCATACAAATTACATTTTTAATGTACTTGTCTTGCTTTAACTGTAAAATAATTTCATTAAATGTTATGTAAATGTTAAATTATGTTTACATTTGTGATTATAGCGCAAATAAAATTGAAAAACCTTGTTTACATATCGATTCTCTTAATTAGCAGTCTTTTATTGCCAAAGGCAACAAAAGCTCAGTTAAAGGAAAATGTATTTGGTTTTGAATTTTATGGTGATTCAGTTTTATTCAATACCAATAGGGTAAAGGTTTCTAATAAAACGGTTGGCATTGACCATGAATCTATATCGGAATTTTATAATCAAATTAACACTCCTGAAAATATTCAAATAGTAACTCAATTGTTGGCTTATAAAACAAACAAAAACTTGAATGATTGGATTTACTACCAATTAGTGCGCAAAGCTGCCAATAGTTTATGTGCTAAGACCAATAACTATAATGGTTATTCTGTTTTTAAATGGTATTTATTAAATAAATCGGGTTACGATGCTAAGTTAGTTACCGGTAATAAATCTTTATTACTCTATGTTAAATCAGACGAAAACGTGTATGATATTCCTTTTTTTATGCAAAAAGGAAATCAATATGTTTGTTTAAATTACCACGATTTTGGTAAAATAAATTTTGAAAAAGAACATTTAAAACTAGTAAATATCAATATAGCTGAAGGCGTTAATTCGTTCTCATACAAGGTAACACAATTACCTAATTTTGCTCCGAATACTTATTCTGAAAAACAAATTAGTTTTGAGTACAAGCAAAAAACATATCAGTTTAATGTTAAATTAAATAACCAGGTTCAACAAATTTTTAAAAATTATCCAGTTGTTGATTTTGAGTCGTATTTCAATATTCCGTTAAGTAACGAAACATACAGTTCATTGATTCCATTTTTAAGTGAAAACATAAAAACATTGAACCAAAAAGAAGGTATTGACTATTTGATGAACTTTACCCGTTATGCATTTTTATACGAAAATGACCAAACTAATTTTGGTAAAGAAAAGCGTTTAAGTCCTGAACAGACCCTACTTTTTGAACACAGCGATTGCGATGACAGAGCGGCTTTATTTTTTTATTTGGTAAAAGAAATTTACAATTTACCAATGATAGCAGTTTTGTACCCAACGCATATTACCATAGCAGTTCAATTTGATAAGCCAGAGGGAAACCCAATTGTGCATAATGGCCGTAATTACTCTATTTGTGATCCTACACCTCAATCAGAAAATTTGTTAATAGGTCAAATTTCTTCTGAATTTTCTAAAACACCATTTCAGGTAGTTTACGAATATATTCCTAATACTAAATAGTACATTAACTTATTGTTATTGTATTGTTTAACGAAACAATTATGTGGTTTTTTTAGTTTATTTGTTAAACATTATTAATTATGGAATGGCGCAAATTAAATGGTGAGAAAATTAAACTTCCTATTCTAGAGGAAGTAGAACGCATTATTGTGGCAGAAACTGAAGCTGGCAATAAACTCAAAGTTTGTATTGGTACCGATAGTCAGGTTAATCATAACATAACTGAATTTGCTACTGTAATAGTATTTGTAAGGGAAGAACGTGGAGGTTTTATGTTAGTTAGTTCTGAAAAAAACAAACAAGTTCTTGGTATTAAAGAACGTATGTTAAACGAAGTTTCTCGCTCTATTGCTATAGCTTATGAAATTTGCCCATTGTTAGAACTTTACGATGTGGATATGGAAGTGCATGCCGATATCAATACTAACCCTCAATTTAAGTCAAATTCGGCTTTAAGCGAAGCAATGGGTTACATACTTGGGATGGGTTTTAAATTTAAAGCCAAACCTGATGCTTTTGCTAGTAGTTGTTGTGCAAATAAAATAGTCCATTAATTATTTAAGTGGTATTTTAAATAACTACTAATACTGTATTTTAGCAGCCTAAATTTAGGTTGATTCATGAAAAAATATTTACATTTAGCTGCATTGCTTGGCATTTTTGCTTGTGGTAATGAAACTAAAATTGAAAACAATAAAGATGCAGTAGCTTCTAATGCAGATACATCTATTCGTCCGCAAGATGATTTTTTTGCATTTGCTAACGGTTTGTGGATTAAAAATAATCCAATTCCTGCCGAAGAAAGTGGTTGGGGAATAGGTAATTTAGTTTACAAAGAAAACTATGAACGTTTAAGAAAAATAAACGAAGATGCAGCTAAGGAAAAAGCTGAAAAGGGGAGTGTTTCTCAAAAAATTGGAAGTTTCTGGCGTACCGCAATGGATACAGTAGCCATTGAAAAATCAGGTATTGAATCCATTAAACCGCTACTAGATTCAATTAACGCCATCAAAACAAATACTGATTTGGTTAATTGCATGGCTTTGTTAAACAAAAATGGAATCAATCAATTTATTGGCAGTTATGTAGGGCAAGATGATAAAAACAGTAGCTTAGTATTACTAAAATTTTGGCAAGCAGGCCTTAATTTACCTGAGCGTGAATATTATTTAAACGCAGATAAAGAAAACGAAAAAATAAGAACAGCTTATGTTAATTACATCAATCAATTATTTAAATTGATTAATTACTCAGGCGATGCATCAAAAATTTTGGCTTTAGAAACTCAAATAGCCAAAACACATAGAACCCTTGCTGCTACCCGCGATTCGGAAAAAAATTACTATAAAATGAGTGTAAGTCAATTTGCTAAATACTCAAAAAATATTGACTTAAAGGCGTTTGTAAATAAAATAAATGCTAAAAATATTGATTCTGTAATATTGGGTCAGCCTGAATACTATCAATCGTTCGATAAAATTTTCACACCTCAAAATTTACCAACTATTAAAGCCATTCTAACTTTTAATTTAGTAAGCGATATGGCCGATTATTTACCTAGTAGTTTTGTAAATGCAAGTTTTGAGTTTAATAAAGTATTTAGTGGCGCAAGCGAACAAAAGCCACGCTGGAAAAGGGTTTTAGCCGAAGAAGAAGATGTAATGGGCGAGCTTTTGGGCCAACTTTATGTAAAAGAATATTTTAATATCAAAGCTAAAAAACGATACTCTGATTTGGTTGATGCCATTAAAGTTTCGCTTGAAAATAGAATAAAAAACCTTGAATGGATGAGTTCAGAAACCAAAGTAAAGGCCATTGATAAATTAGCTGCTATCAATAAAAAAGTTGGTTATCCTGATAAATGGAAAGATTTGAGTACTTTAGTTATTGAGGATGATGGTTATGCTCAAAACATGTTAAGAACCAGCCAATGGTGGCATAACTATGAAATGAATAAAATTGGAAAACCAGTTGATAAAGAAACTTGGGATATGACTCCGCAAACTTACAACGCTTATTACAATCCTAGCTTAAATGAAATTGTATTGCCTGCAGCTATTTTTGCCATTCCAGGATTTAAGGATGAAGAAGTGGATGATGCTGTGGTTTATGGTTACGCAGGTGCAACAACCATTGGCCACGAGATTACTCATGGTTTTGACGATGAAGGACGTAAATTTGATAAAATTGGAAATTTAACCAATTGGTGGTCGGTCGATGATGGTAAAAAGTTTACTGAGCGTACCCAAAAAATGATTAATCAATTCAATCAGTTTAATCCTATTGATAATTTACATATTAACGGTGAAGCTACTTTAGGCGAAAATATTGCAGATTTAGGTGGTGCTGTTTTAGCTTGGGATGCTTTTATTAAAACCGATTGTTACAAACAAAATAAAACAATTAATGGATATACTCCTGCGCAACGTTTCTTTATGGGTTATGCGTTGGGTTGGTTAGGCCATCAACGCTCAGAACAACTAAGAAACAGATTAATGACGGATGTTCATTCTCCTGCTAAATACAGGGTAAATGGCGTGTTTCAAAGCGTGCCTTCATTTTATGAAGTTTGGAATATTAAGCCAACTGATAAGATGTATTTAACTGATAGTCTGCGTGTAAATATTTGGTAGTTAAAAATTAAAATATTTGTTAAAGGGGTTTTATAAAATGAAACCCCTTTTTTTTGAAACCAATTCTTTCGTAAAAAGTATGGGCTTGGGTGTTTTCTAGGTAAGCATCAAGCATGGCTGTTTTACAATTATTTTGCTTTGCAATTTCAAGCACATAATCGCACAATAATTGACCAATATTTTTATTCCTAAAATTCTGGTCAATTATTACATTATCAAGTTCAATATATTTACCTGAATAAATTTTGGTATTAATCCAAAAGCCACAAACGCCAACAGGTTTTTCGTTTATATAAGAAACAGCTTGTTGGTAGTTTAGTTTAACCATATCGTTAATCATGAGTTTGTAATCACTTAAAGTTACATTTGGACTAAGTTGGCTAATTAGCTCATATTGAGCAATCATTTCGCTAGCCGAATCAATGGTTTTTATGATAACATTATTCATTATTTCAAAAAATAGTCAATGGCTAAATCATAACTTTTAAGACCAAAACCAATAATAGAACCAACGCAATTTTTACTCATAAAAGAAACATGGCGATACTCTTCGCGAGCAAAAACATTACTTATATGAACTTCTACCACTTTTGTTTCAATAGCTGCAATTGCATCGGCAATGGCTATAGAAGTATGTGTATAAGCACCTGCATTTAATATAATTCCGTCAAATTTTGGTTTATTTTTATCATTCGTCTCATGCAGTTTATTAATGATTTCGCCTTCCACATTGCTTTGGAAGTAAGCTAGTTCAACCATTGATTTATAAGAGCTTTGAAGCATTTCTAAATAAGTATCAAAACTAGTAGAACCATAGGTATTTGGTTCACGACTGCCCAATAAATTTAAATTTGGACCATTAATGATTATAAGTTTCACGATTTTAAGTTTATTTTTAAATTAATTTACTATACTTTTGCACAGCAATAATATACAATAACAATATATATGAAAAAAATATCTACAATAATCATAACGCTACTTGTTTTAACAAACTTTGTAGCTGCTCAAAGTTTTAATGTTATTCCAAGATCAGGAAAATCGCAAGGTTCAAGTGTGAAAAACGCAATTGAAGTTAATGTTAGTTTCACAAATACTTCATCAGATATAGCAGATTCAATTTTTACTTATGAAGTAATAGATGTAAATATACCTAATGCTTGGGACTTACAAATTTGCGACCCATTTGCATGTTTAGAAGGTAGTGGAAAAGTTGGTTTTAAGCATGATTTTACAATGAAGAATACTTTTGGAGAAAATTCTGGAATTTTTAAAATTGATTTTTCACCTAATACAACTTCTGGAATAGGAACTGCTAAAATTTTGGTTAAAAGCGTTAAAACTGGATATTCAGATACGATAAGTGCTGAAGCTAAAGTTTGGTCTGTATCGGTTAAAGAAAATGCAGTTAAACAAAATAAGGAATTCTCATTTTACCCAAATCCAGCTAAAGATGAATTAGTTTTAAAATACAATTCAAAAGAAAATTTCCAAGTTGAAATTTTTAATATTTTAGGAAGTAAGGTAAAAACATTTTCATTGTATGGTGGTCAAACTACTGTTAACATTCAAGATTTAGAAAGTGGTATTTACTTTTTAAGATTTAAAGACGATGGTAAAACCATTTCTAAAACATTTACTAAAAACTAGTTTTTGAAATTAATATTGAAAACCGAACCTTTATTGGTTTGGTTTTTTTTTGTCTTTTTTCACCTCAAAATCAAACAATATTTGTACTATTTTGTATATCATTAAGAATGAATTATTTAGAATATAAAACTTTATTAAACAATTTAATGGCCGAAAGAAAAACGACAGGAAGTGATCAATCAGAGGCTATGATTCATTATGCAGAATTAAATATTCAACGAATGAATAGACTAGATAAAACTACTGTTTTGTTAAATGAATGGGAGTATCTTTTTAGTAAAATGGAAAGTAACGTTAAATGGATTGTTTTAACAGAAGGTTGGTGTGGCGATGCTGCTCAAATAGTTCCTGTTATTAATAAAATTGCAGAAGCTTCAAATGGTAAAATCAGTTTAGAATTGCTACTCAGAGACGAAAATTTGGAACTAATGGATAAATATTTAACCAATGGTGGGAGAGCCATACCCAAATTAATATGTTATAACGAAAGTAATTCTGAATTATGGAATTGGGGTCCAAGACCAAAAGGAGCTCAAGATTTTATTAATCAATTAAAAGTTGATGGTGCTGATTTGGTAAAGGTAAAAACAGATTTACATCTTTGGTACACTAAAAACAAAACCATTGATACACAAAATGAAATCATGGGTATGTTCACCCAAAATTAATTAATAAATTTACTAAAACTTATATTTAAATGGCTGTATTATTGCAGCCATTTTTATTTTAAAATTACTTACATGAAACTATTATTAAGCTACCTTGGTAGATATAAAAAACTGGTAGCAATCTCCATATTATTTGCTATTGTCAACCAAGTTTTTTCTTTGTTAGATCCCATCATTTTTGGGAAACTAATAGGTAATTATGCTGCCACCCCTAAAAATTATACGTTTGACGACTTTATTCAAGGAGTAGGTCTATTGATTCTTGCGGCCATTAGTGTGGCTATGGTAAGTCGCATTGCCAAAGCATTTCAAGATTTTTTTGTAAGTTTGGTTATTCAAAGTTTAGGAGCTGATATGTATACCGATGGTTTGAAACATACTTTGCAAGTTTCATTTAGTCAGTTTGAAGACCAACGTAGTGGTGAAACCTTAAATATTTTACAAAAAGTAAGAACAGATGTAGAAAAATTTATTTCTATTTTTATCAATGTGCTGTTCTTTTCAGTGGTAGGTATTGTATTTGTTATTATTTATGCCATTCAGGTAAATTCAATGCTAATCATTGTATACTTAGTATCGAGTGGAATTTTAGCAGTAATTACTAACTATTTATCGAAAAAAATAAAGAAAGTACAAACCACCATTGTAGCTGAAACCAAGCAATTGGCAGGAACTACTACTGAAAGTTTGCGTAATATTGAATTGGTAAAAAGTTTAGGATTAACTACACAAGAAACGCATCGTTTGCATATTTCAACTAAAAAGATTTTGCAATTGGAATTAAAAAAAGTGCGTAGCATTCGCAGTATTTCATTTGTGCAGGGTACATTTGTTAACTTTTTACGCCAATCAATTATGTTCTTTTTGTTGTATTTGGTGTTTAAAGGCGAATTGGTAGTTGCTCAAATAATCACTTTACAGTTTTTCTCTTTCTTTATATTCAATCCATTACAAGAAATGGGAAATGTAATTTTAAGTTACCGCGAGGCTGAAGCATCATTGAATAATTTTAAGAAAATATTGGAAACTCCAGTTGAAGTTAAACCTACCAATCCTATCCTTTTGAACGATATTGAAACACTGCGTTTTGAAAATGTGGCTTTTCAACATAGATCAGCATCTTACAAAGCATTGAGCAATATTTCGTTTGCAGTAAATAGGGGTGAAACCATAGCTTTTGTTGGCCCAAGTGGAAGTGGTAAAAGTACATTAGTAAAACTTTTAGTTGGACTTTATACGCCATTGGAAGGCAATGTTGTTTACAATAATATAAGCTACAATGAAATAGAAATTGATGAGTTACGCGCACAACTCGGATTTGTAACGCAAGATACGCAGCTTTTTAGTGGCACCATTAAGGAAAATTTATTGTTTGTTAAACCAAACGCTACCGATGAACAAATAAACGAAGCTTTAGAAAGAGCTAGTTGTAATAACTTATTAGAACGTAGTGAAAATGGTTTACATACTGTAATTGGTGAAGGTGGTATGAAATTAAGTGGTGGTGAAAAGCAACGTTTATCAATAGCAAGGGCATTGTTGCGTAAACCTAAATTATTAGTTTTTGATGAAGCTACATCGGCTTTGGACTCTATAACTGAAGAAGAAATTACCAATACCATTCAACAAATTGGAACTAGAAAAGAACAAATAACAGTGTTAATTGCACATAGATTATCAACCATTATGCATGCCGATAAAATATTTGTACTTGAAAAAGGCGAAATTATTGAAACAGGTAAACACGAAGAATTATTGGTTGAAAAAGGTTTGTATTATGCCATGTGGCGTCAGCAAATTGGCGAACGAAAGCAGGTTTAGTTGGTTGTGTTAATTAAGTTAATTACAAGAAAACAACAGATACATTAACACTTAAACACTCCAAAACATCAAAACTTTAACAACCCATAACTTAAACACATAAAAAATGAATAACACAGTTAGAGAACAAAATCCAATTGAATTATGGAATAATTTTGCAGATTTAAATGCAGTTCCGCGCGCTTCAAAAAAGGAAGAACGTGTAATTGAGTTTATGATGAATTTTGGCAAAAACTTAGGTTTAGAAACTTATAAAGACGAAGTTGGGAATGTTATTATAAAAAAGCCTGCTTCAGCCGGAATGGAAAATAGGGTAGTGGTGGCTTTGCAGAGTCATTTAGATATGGTGCATCAAAAAAATGCTAGTACTAATTTTGATTTTGATACACAAGGAATTGATATGTTTGTAGAAGGCGATTGGATAAAAGCCAATGGCACCACTTTGGGTGCTGATAATGGCATTGGTGTAGCTTCCATCATGACTATTTTAGCTTCTAAAACGATTGCTCATCCGCCAATTGAAGCTTTGTTTACCATTGATGAAGAAACCGGAATGACGGGTGCTTTGGGTTTAAAAGGTGGTTTATTAGATGCTGAAATTATGCTGAACCTTGATACCGAAGATGACAACGAATTAACCATTGGTTGCGCTGGTGGGGTTGATGTTACAGCCACTGGAAATTATAATGAAGTAAGTGTTGGAAGCAATTTTATAGCTAAAAAAATTAGTGTGAAAGGTTTAACTGGCGGACATTCAGGAATGGATATTCACAGAGGAAGAGGCAATGCCAATAAATTAATGAATAGAATTTTATGGCAAGCAACTAAACAGTTTGGAGTTCAAATTAACAGCATTGATGGTGGTAGTTTGCGAAACGCTATTCCACGCGAATCGGTGGCAACCATTGTATTGCCTGCTGATAACCAACTTAATTTTGAAACTTTTATAAAAGAACAAGAGCAAATTTTTAAAGCTGAATACCATTTAACAGACCCTAATTTGGTAATTGGAATTGAAAATACCGAAATGCCAACTCAAGTATTGAATGGTGAATTTCAAACCAAGTTATTAAGTAGTCTGTACAGTTGTGTGAATGGGATTTACCGCATGAGTTCAAGCATAGAAGGATTGGTACAAACTAGTAATAATTTGGCCAGAGTTTTGGTAAAAAATGGAACTTATAGCATTCAATGCTTAACAAGAAGTTCAGTAGATACTGAAAAAATGGATTTAGCTGCTAGCTTACAAGCTTGTTTTGAATTAATGGGAGCTAGTGTAGCTTTTAGTGGTTCTTACCCAGGCTGGACACCTAATAAAGATGCTGCCATTGTTAAATTAATGAGTGAATTATATTTTGAAAGATATAACGAACATGCTTTGGTAAGTGCTTGTCATGCTGGTTTGGAGTGTGGTATACTAGGAACCAATTATCCTCATATTCAAATGATTTCGTTTGGGCCCAATATTAAGGGAGCTCACTCACCAGATGAAAGAGTACAAATAAGTTCAGTTCAAAAATATTGGGCATTTTTACTAGAAACATTGGTGAGAATTCCAGCAAAGATTTAGCGATTTAAAATTGATAAGACGATAACGAAATAAAAAAAACGCCTTTGCTTAAAGTAAAGGCGTTTTTTTTCGTAATAAATGCAAGGTTTTTTGTTTTATGCTGTCAAAATATAAAGCAAAAGACTCTTTGTCAAAATGAGTCGCAATACGGAAAACATCCGCCATATCGGGCTTTGGCAATTTTATACAGTTGTTTTTAATATCAAAATTGGTATGGAATAATTATGAATTTCATTATCCCAAAAACCACATTAGGTAGCTTGTTTTATTTACTAAAATGTTGTTAAATATTTTTATACAAATCCATTAAAGTATGAGCCAAATGGTTTTTATTAAAAATATCAGCCCTTTGGAATGCCTCATTAATTAACTGTGTTTTGGTTTCGGAATTATTGTGCTTGTTTTCTATAAACTGAACCAACTCGATACTGTTTAATGGGTTGATAGTTTGCTGTTTATTTCCAATTACTTCTGGTAATGACGATACATTAGAAGTAACTGTTAGAACTTTGCTTTGCATGGCCTCTAAAACAGGAATTCCAAAGCCTTCAAATTCGGATATGTAAGCAAATAAACTAGCACATTGAAAAATAATTGGCAAATCGGCAAACGATACATTTTCGAAAACTTGAAGCCTATCTTTTAATTGATTTGCATTGGCGTAAGCCAATATTTCATCGGCATAACTTGTTTTTTTACCAATTAAAACCAAATGCCAATTGCTTTCTAAATTGTTTAAAGCTTGTAAAATGGTTAATTGGTTTTTGCGGGTTTCAATAGTACCTACACTAAGTATAAACCTATTTGGTAATTGGTATTTTTGAGAAACTATGTCTTTTTCTTGCTCAGAATAAGTTTTTGCAAAAGCATCATCGCAAGCTTGGTAAAGTACTTTTATTTTTGATTTTTCGGTTTGAAAAAAATCAATAATATCCAATTCAGTTTGAATGCTGGTTGCCAATACTAAATCAGCATTTTGGCAGGCATTTTTAAATTTCTTTTTATAAATGTAGGCGTCAATATTGTTATAATAATTGGGGTAACGTAAAAAAATCAAATCGTGAATGGTTACTACGCATTTGGTTTTTTGTTGATTTATGCCGGTTGGCAATTCATTACTTAATCCATGAAAAACATCTAGCCCTAAATTATTTACAATATCACCAACACTAAAACTACGCCATGCCGAAGGGAATTTTTTATTCAAAAAACCTTCTGGTTTTATTATCTCTACCTGTCTATAGTCAATGAATTCGTCTTTGAACTTTTCATCAATTTTGGGTGTAAACAAATAGTATTTATGTTCAGGAAAATTTTGAATAAGCGATTTAATTAATAAGCGTGCATAATTGCCCAAACCTGTTGAATTATTAAAAGCGCGCTTGGCATCAAACCCTATTTTCATCAAAATTTTCCTGAAATAATTTAATTATTAAACTGCTACATTATTATCTCTTAAAGCATCGTTTAAGCTAGTTTTTTTATCAGTACTTTCTTTGCGTTTACCAATAATTATTGCACATGGAACCTGAAACTCGCCTGCTGGAAACTTTTTAGTATAACTTCCAGGAATTACAACTGAGCGTGCTGGCACATAACCTTTGTACTCTATCGGTTCAGGACCTG
Organism: Bacteroidota bacterium; assembly: GCA_947464275.1. Lineage (GTDB taxonomy): Bacteria > Bacteroidota > Bacteroidia > UKL13-3 > UKL13-3 > JAAFJM01. The sequence continues at coordinate 29,109 of CANHVU010000021.1, read as the reverse complement.
TAACATCAATAATTTTAGTACTCATGGTAATAGTTACACCAGCACCTAAAACAGCTTCAGTTTCAACGCGTACACCTTCCACCACAATACAACGTGAGCCAATAAAGCAATTATCTTCAATAATTACTGGTGCAGCTTGAACAGGTTCTAAAACACCACCAATTCCAACACCACCACTTAAATGAACATTTTTACCAATTTGAGCGCAACTGCCTACTGTAGCCCAAGTATCAACCATGGTTCCTTCATCTACATAAGCACCAATATTTACATAACTTGGCATTAAAATTACGCCTTTAGCCAAAAATGAACCATAGCGTGAAACCGCATGAGGAACAACACGAACACCCAATTCAGCATAATTACGTTTTAGTAACATTTTATCATGAAACTCAAATGGACCCACTTCAATGGTTTCCATTTTTTGAATGGGGAAATACATAATAACTGCTTTTTTTACCCAATCGTTCACTATCCAACCATTTTCGGTAGGTTCGGCTGTTCTTAATTTTCCTTTATCAAGTAATTCTATTACTTCTCTAATAGAATTTTGAGTTGCTTCTTCTTTTAACAAGTCACGGTTTTCCCATGCTTGTTCAATAATATTTTGTAACATTAAATTTCTTATTTTTTGTTTGAATTAAATATGTTTTTCGGCATGGTAGCTTGAGCGAACTAATGCACCACTTTCTACATATTTAAATCCTTTAGCTAAACCAACTTGTTTGTAATAATCAAATTGCTCAGGAGTAATAAATTCTTCTACTGCAATATGCATTTTAGTAGGCTGTAAATATTGGCCTAAAGTTAACACATCGCAACCATGAGCTACTAAATCGTCCATAATTTCAAAAACTTCAGATTCTGTTTCTCCTAAACCTAACATAACACCACTTTTGGTTCTGCGGCCACGTTCTTTAGTTAGTTTAATTTGCTCCAAACTACGTTCATACTTAGCCTGAGGACGAACTTTACGGTATAAACGAGGAACAGTTTCCATGTTATGGCTTACCACTTCTGGTTTTTCATCAATTACTTGGTATAACAAATCCCATTTGCGTAAAAAATCGGGAATTAATGTTTCCATGGTAGTATTTGGATTCATTTCCTTAACCATTCTAATGGTATCGGCCCAAACTTTAGCACCTTTATCTGGTAATTCATCTCTATTTACCGAAGTTAGCACCGCATGTTTTACATTCATTAACTTAATGGCTTCGGCTACGCGTTTAGGTTCACCTAAATCGTATGTTTGAGCTCTACCTGTAGCCACAGCGCAAAACGAACAGCTGCGTGTACAAATATTTCCTAAAATCATAAATGTAGCTGTTCCCTCGCCCCAACATTCGCCCATGTTTGGGCAATTTCCACTTTCGCAAATGGTATGTAATTTATATTCATCAACCAAGGCACGCACTTTACGGTAATTTTCGCCTGTTGGTAATTTTACTTTTAACCAGCTAGGCTTTTTTACTCTAGCCTCGCTTAATACTGGTAATTCAATCATTATATTTTTATAATATTATTTCAAAAAAATTTAGAAACTAGTTTTTCCAACCAAAGTTAAATGCAACATAAAAAGCAGGAAAAAACTGAATTTGTTCTGCTCTAGTAACCATTGGCAATTTATCGTTAAAAGCATCAAAAGTAATACCTGCTTCTAATGATTTATATTCGTCAGGATATTGGCCATATTCAATATTTAAACCAACTCTTCCAAATAATCCAATTTTAGCATCTATTTCGTTTAAACCAGATAAAAAAGGACCATTACCATAAATTCTAAATTCATCAACATGAATGTTTGGGTCATATTTAACTGTAACTAACGAGTTCGTATTATCAGGATTTAAAACAAAATAGTCAATATATGCTGGTTTAAGTAAAGCTATTGTTAGGCCAACATTGTATATAAAATTTAAGCCTAAAGCATTTTTATAACTTCTCTCTGTTAATTCAATTTTTTGGCCAATACTATTTCGCCAAAAATATACAAAATTTAATCTTCCATAGGTATATGAAGATGGATTTTCTTGGTAACCATATCGCCAAACTTCTTTGGGATGCCTAATATAAGCAAACTCACTTTCAATTACATTTTTCTTACTGCCCGTTTTATGCCAACCGTATCTATAGTATATTCCGCCACCACCATAGGTATTTAAATTAAAACCTAAGTTGTAATCTTTATAATATAAAAGTTCACCATCAGTAATGGGCGCATTCTGAGCTTTGCTTTTAAAAGCTAAAATTAAGAAGCAAATGGTTAAAATTATAATTCGTTTTTGCAAAGTGTCGTTACTTTTATTATTGTTGTCAAAAATAACAAAAAATGAATACAGCAGAAGTAATTTATTTAGGTGAATTTAGATGCGAGGCAACTCACCTACAATCAGGCAGTAAAATTATTACTGATGCCCCAATAGATAATTTTGGAAAAGGGGAAGCTTTTTCGCCTACTGACTTGGTAGCTATGTCTTTAGCAAGTTGCTTAATTACAACTGTAGCCATTCAAACTAGGTTAATGGGATACAATTTAATTGACTCAAAATTGACTGTTAATAAGCACATGGCTAGTAATCCTAGACGAATTTCCAAAATTGAAATAAATATATTTATTCCAAAAGCTAACTTAACTCCCGAAGATGAGGTGAAAATTATTGAAATAGGTTTAAGTTGCCCTGTGGCTAAAAGTTTACATCCTGATTTAATTCAAGATATAAACTTTCAATTTGTTTAAAATAAATACCCTAAAAATTAAAATTTAGGGCAAGAACCTTTACATGAAACCATTAAAATAACGATTAATGCAAAGATGGCAAATGGTGCTAATTTCTTCATAACTATTTTATTATTATACTAACTAATTTTATTTTATTCTAATTATTTTGCAAAAGTATAATCTTTTAACTGAACATTTAAATTTTAATTTAGAAAATTTCATTGTTAATCATATTAATGACGATAAGACGAAACTGACTATTAAAATCAAATCAAATTTAAGCCATACTTTTAATGCTAATTTGTTAATTGAAACAGTATCAAGTTATAAAAAAGCACTCTACAAATTACCAACTCTTGCATCAAAGTATTGTTGGTTACCCGCTAAAAGTTATGAACAGGCAAGTAGTGAATTGACTGCTTTTTACAAATCAAAATTAGAAAAAGGTAATTGTATTCTTGATTTATGTGGTGGACTTGGAGTTGATGATATTGCCTTTGCTGGACAATTTGAAAAAGTAATATCGTTAGATGCAGATGAAGAGTTGAATGAAATTGTTAAATGGAATTTTAAAAAACTCAATATCAATAATATTGAAAGGATTTCCATTTTTGCAGAAGAGTATATCAAGTCCAATAGTGTTGTTTTTGATATGGTTTATATGGATGCGGATAGAAGGCCAGGAGGAAATTTAAAGACTTTTAAATTAGAGGATTGTACACCTAATATTATTCAAATATTGCCAGCGGTAAAGCAGTTTACTAATAAATTACTAATAAAGCTTTCTCCATTGGTTGATATTAATTATTGTAAAATAGTTCTTCAAAATATTGTTGAAATACACGTAGTCGCTGTAAAAAATGAAGTAAAGGAAATCTTATTATTTTTAAATTTTGATACCAATACAGAACCTAAAATTAAAGCAATTAATATTATCAATAAGGACTGTATTCAACAATTTGAATACATAAAAATTAATAATCTAGAAACAGCTAATTTAGTTGAATCTGTATATTTTTTCGAGCCCAATGCTTCCATTATTAAAGCTAATCTAAGTGCTAATTATGCTGAAAGTTTAGGTTTAAAAATGTTGGCAGAAAATTCTCACTTTTTTGTTGGACAAATTGTGCCAACAAATTTTATGGGACGAACTTTTAAAATTTCACATTCAAGTATTTTTAGTAAGTCGTATTTAACCAATTATTTGAAAGAAAATAAAATAAATAAAGCAAATATTAGCAGAAGAAATTTTCCAATTAATGAAGCAGAAATAGCCAAACAATTTAAAATTAAAGATGGTGGAGACGACTATTTGTTTTTTACCCAAAATAATGCAGGTGAAAAATTATTTTTTCATTGTCGAAAATTTTAGAATTTGTGAGTACTTATGATGCAATTTATATAATATTTTTTTTTACTAAAACATTTTTATTTTTTTAGAGTTAAATTATATTTATTGATAATAGACAGTATTTTCAATAATTTTTAACATATTTGTAATATATAATTAAAAATACCAACAATGATTCCAATAGTATTTTGTGTAGATGATGATAAAGTTGCTTTAATGATTAACAAGCTTAATTTGCAAAAAACTAAATTTTGTGAAGTAATTTTAACTGCTGAAAATGGAAAAGAAGCCTTGGATTATTTTGATAACCAAATGTTGTTAGATGAGAATGAAAGAGTAATTCCAGATTTAATTCTACTTGACTTGAACATGCCTGTTATTGATGGTTGGGAGTTTTTAGAGTTTTTCTCAGAAAAATATATTGAACTACATAAAAAAGTAAAAATAGCTTTACTTTCTTCTAGTGTAAATCCCGATGATAAAACCAAAGCAGATTCAAATCCTTTTGTTTTTACTTTTATCGATAAAGCATTGGGAATGGATAATTTAAATAATCTGAAAGAACATTCAAAACTCAAAGATTATTTTATTAGTCAAGCCTAACTATTTCTCTGTTCTAAATATACTTACCCTAATTCAAATATTTTTGGATTTCATTTATTTTTAAATGTGTAATTAATTTGATCAAATTTATCTCTATAAAAAAATAAATCCATTAAATTTATTGAGATTTTAAAACACTTATTATAGACATAAAAAAAGGTATTTATTGCATAAACTATAAGTTAATTTGCAATAAATACCTTCCTTTAATTTTTATAATTTTTTAAATTATTCCCACTCAATTGTTGCAGGAGGTTTGCTACTTATATCGTAAACTACTCTGTTAATACCTTTAACCTCATTAATTATCCTATTTGAAACTAAAGCTAAAAACTCATGAGGTAAGTGGCAAAAATCTGCTGTCATACCATCAACCGAAGTTACCGCTCTTAAACAAACTGCATTTTCATAAGTGCGCTCATCGCCCATAACCCCAACAGATTGAACAGGCAAGAAAATAACACCCGCTTGCCAAACATTTTTATATTGGTCTTTGCTTTTTAATTCACTAATAAATATGTGATCAGCTTCTTGTAAAATAGCTACTTTTTCAGGTGTAATATCGCCCAAAATACGAATAGCTAAACCTGGACCTGGAAAAGGATGACGATTTAAAATAACATCAGCAATTCCTAATTCACGACCAACTTTGCGCACTTCATCTTTAAACAATGTACGCAATGGTTCTACTATTTTTAAATTCATTTTTTCAGGTAATCCACCTACATTGTGATGAGATTTAATGGTAGCTGAAGGACCTTTAACACTTACACTTTCTATCACATCAGGATAAATGGTTCCTTGTGCTAACCATTTTACTCCATCTATTTTTTTAGCTTCATCATCAAAAACTTCAATAAAAACTCTTCCTATGGTTTTACGTTTTTGTTCAGGATCTGAAATGCCTTTTAGTTCACTTAAAAATCTTTCACCAGCATCAACACCAATTACGTTTAAGCCCATTCCTTTATAAGCTTCAAGTACTTGTTCATACTCGTTTTTACGTAATAAACCATTATTTATAAAAATACCAGTAAGGTTGTTTCCAATGGCATTTTTTAACAAAATGGCAGCCACACTGCTATCAACTCCACCACTTAAACCTAAAATTACTTTATCGTCACCAATTTTTTCTTTAAGTTCTTTGGTAATATTTTCAATAAAATGAACTGGAGTCCAATCTTGATCCATTTTAGCAACATGTTTCACAAAGTTTTCTAACATTAAAGCACCTTCGGGGCTATGCGTTACTTCAGGGTGAAACTGAATAGCATAGGTAGGTTCGCCTTCTATTTTGTATGCAGCTACTTTTACTGATTCAGTACTTGCTATTACTTTAAAATTATCAGGAATGGTTTGAATAGTATCGCCATGGCTCATCCATACTTGCGAATTTGCACTAACGCCAGTAAACAACACATCATCGGCTATAAAACTTAAATTAGCGCGACCATATTCTCTAATTTTTGATGGAACAACAAAACCTCCATTTTGATGAGCCATTAATTGAGCACCATAACAAACACCCAAAATAGGCAATTTACCACGCCAAGCGCTTAAATCAATATTAGGTAAAAGACCATCGTTTACCGAAAAAGGACTTCCACTTAAAATTATTGCTTTGGTAGCTTCGTCAACAAGTGGTAAATGAGTGCAAGGGTGAATTTCGGAATACACATTCAATTCGCGTAATCTGCGGGCAATTAGCTGTGTGTACTGACTCCCAAAATCGATAATTAATATTTTTTGTTCCATGATTTTGGGGCACAAAGATGAACTTTTTATTTGAAGTTTTTAAATTATATGTATGATTTTGTTCTTATAATTAATTATACAACAAAAAAGCCCAACTGAAATTCAATTGGGCTTTTTGATAATATTAATTTGTTGATTGTAATTAATTAAGACGTTGCATGCAACGTCTCTACAAAATCGTTAATCTATCACCTGACATCCGTCAACCAACAACTATTACGCTTCTTTCATAAATTCATATTCGTATCTTTCTGGAGATACAAATGTTTCTTTAATGGTACGTTGACTAACCCAACGCATTAAATTAATCATAGCACCTGCTTTATCGTTGGTTCCGCTTGCACGTGCACCACCAAATGGCTGCTGACCAACTACTGCACCTGTTGGCTTGTCGTTGATATAAAAATTACCTGCTGAATTACGTAATTTCCAAGTAGCCATATCAATGGCATATCTATCCTGAGCCAAAACTGCACCAGTTAAAGCATACTCGCTAGTTGAATCAACTAATTCTAAGGTTTCTTCAAATTTATCCGCATCGTACACGTAAATGGTTAATACTGGACCAAATAACTCTTCGCACATGGTAGTGTATTTTGGATTGCTAGTAACTATAACCGTTGGGTCAATAAACCAACCTTTGCTTTTGTTGTAAGTTCCACCTGCAACTATTTCGCAACTTGCATCATTTTTAGCTTCATCAATGTATTTTGCCAATTTATCGAACGATTTTTCATCGATAACTGCATTTACAAAGTTTCTAAAATCTTCAACAGGACCTACACTAAAGCTAGCAATATCTTTTACCATTTTCTCTTTAACCTCAGCCCACATATTACTTGGAATATAGGCACGGCTAGCTGCTGAACATTTTTGACCTTGGTATTCAAAAGCACCACGCACCAAAGCAGTAACTACCGCATCTACATTAGCCGATTTATGCGCAACTATGTAATCTTTACCACCAGTTTCGCCTACTATTCTTGGGTAAGTTTTGTATTTATGAATATTGTTTCCAATGGTTTTCCAAATATCTTGAAATACGCCTGTACTTCCAGTAAAGTGAATACCAGCAAAATCAGGATGATTGAATACTACTTCAGCAGCCACAGGACCACTTGGGTAAATTAAGTTAATTACACCATCAGGCACGCCTGCCAATTTAAATACTTCCATTAAAACATTGGCCGAATAAACTTGTGTATTACTTGGCTTCCAAACAATTACATTACCCATCATAGCTGCGCTAGTTGGCAAATTACCAGCTATAGCCGTAAAGTTAAATGGCGTTAAAGCATAAATAAAACCTTCTAACGGACGGTACTCAATTCTATTCCACATGCCTTTACCCGATTGCGGTTGCTCGCTATAAATTTGGCTCATAAAGTTTACGTTAAAACGTAAGAAATCAATGAATTCGCAAGCTGAATCAATTTCGGCTTGGTATGCATTTTTACTTTGGCCTAACATAGTAGCAGCATTTAATTTAGCACGAAAAGGACCTGCTATTAAATCAGCTGCTTTTAAAAATATAGCCGCACGTTGTTCCCAAGTTAAAGCTTCCCATTTAGGTTTAGCTGCTAAAGCTGCATTAATAGCATCGGTTACATGGCTTGCATCGCTTATATGAAACTGACCTAACAAATGTTGATGGTCGTGTGGTGGACGCATATCCATGGTTTTTCCGCTACGAACTTCTTGACCACCAATATACATTGGCACATCAATAACCTTTGAGCGAGCTTCAGTTAAAGCATCTTTTAAATCTTTGCGCTCTTTGCTGCCTGGAGCATAATTTAATACTGGTTCGTTTACAGGACTAGGTACTTTAAAAAATCCGTTCATTATTTATAAATTTTGAATGTTAAGTTTTGAATTTTGAATTATTTTTAGTTTGATAACTTGGCAAAAATAATCGTTATTTTCAATTATTAGTTATGGTAACAATTATAAAAAAATGATACAATTGAATTTCTTTAATTAATTTTAAACTTTATATTTGACTATAAAAACTCCATGAAATACATTTATTTCTTACTAATTGCATTGTTATTTATAAATTTTACTTCTGCGCAAGAAAGTAAAAATGATTATACATTTTACAGATTGAGAAATGATAAAATAGTTCATTTAAATGCAGGTACTGTTATTCGTGTTTATTTAAACAATATAGAAGATAGCCTTAACAAAACGTTTACCTCACATAATTATGTGGGTTATCTAATGTCATTAAACGACACAACTCTCATCCTAAAGTGCTTTGAAGAACATATTTATTTTTATAGTCCAATTAGATCAAATTACGATGATTTACATTATAAATACCCAACTCGTAAAGACGAAAAAAAATTTGATTCAATAATTGGAACTTTAGAAGATTCTATATTAGGTGTTACTAAAATTATTAACTGTTCAAGTATTAATCAAATTAGTTACCAACCACCAATAGCTAAAGTTTATCAATTAACAGCAATGTTGACAACGGAAACAATTTTATACTCACCTCTATTTTGTATTAGCTATTCTAATTGGACTTTTAATTCAAAATTATTTTGGCAAATTGCTGGTTACACTGGAATTGTTGCTTTACCTTCTATTATTTTAACTTTAGCTTACTTAGAACGAAATTTAGTTATCATACCTAGCAACAAAATAATAGCTAATTAAACTTTAAATCTAATCCCAAAAGTAAATTTGGATAAACTAATTCTTTTACCAATTCAGGTGGTTCAGTTCCACCTATTGTTGATTTAATACCAACGGTTTTTACCCTAACTCCTAAACCAAAATATAAATCCATTTTACAATTTTTATTGATAAAAAACTCTGTGCCTTTCTTTAGATTTAAACTAAACACAAAATTGTTAAAAGTTTCCCCAACATCCAACCTCATGTTTTCATTTCTTTTCACCATTAAATTGGCACCCAAAAATGTTCTGTTTTTGTTTTCCTCGTTGTTCTCGTAAAATCTTACTTCAGACTTTAAAGCTAAACCCCAATAATTATTTCTAGAAATAAAATAATCTCGAAACCTATCATCGGTAAAATAATATTGACCTTCAATTAAAAATGAGTTGTTGTTGCTAAACTCTTTTTCATAACCAATTCTTAAATGCCCAACTAAAGCTTCTATAGGATAAACCACCAAATAGTTGTTTTTGATTTGCTTGTTGGTTTGCGCCCAAATAACTGAACTTAATAATGTAGTCAATATGGTAAAAAACACTTTCATTTTTATAATATTTTTTGTTGTACTAAATTCAGTTGGTTAGCAATTTTAAGTAATAATACTTGAAAACAGGCAATCAAAACTGAATATTCTATTCTATTCTATTATTAGTTATGATAGTACTTATCAAAAAACTTATTGATGAGTTCGCAGTTAGAGAAATTTTCGTAATAATACATTCCTAAACGCTTGTTTTTCAAATGTTTTAAATATGGATTGGTATCGCTGTGTTTAATTTTATTATTAGCTACCCAAGCCATGTAAGTACTCATTGCTGCTAAATCTTCGCTTTTAGCTTCTTGTAACGCCATTAAATAATACTTTAAAGCCAACTTTGGTTTAAAAAAACTACTATGGTCATTTACAAATTTTTTGGTATAACTACCATACTCCTCATTTTCCTCTCCAGGATTGTAATCGTACCAATAATTATTTTGCATAATCCAAAACTTGCCATGAACGGTAATGCTCAAATAAAAGTTGGCTATTTGAAAATAGACTAATGCTTTTTTATTGCCTGTGCTATTGTTGGCAGTATTAATCAAATGAATCAACTCTTTTAAAACCACATGTTTGTTATACGTTTTATCAAATTTATTAAAAGAAAAATGTGGACTAGCAGGCTCCACCCAAAAAGGATTATCATTTTTAAAATAATCGTTAGGGAAAATATTCCAATAGTTTTTATCAATATGGCAAGTGGCCGCATAAGCTTTATAAATTTCGTTTCGCTGCATGTGGTAAGTGCTTTTCATATCGTAAATGCGGTTTAAATCCCACGGACTATGGCTTATTTTTTCATAATAGTTTTCGTCATAATAAAAAGTATTGGTGGTATCGTATTGTTCGGTATGGAAAATGCCATCAGCACAAAGTAGTTTTTCAAAAGGTGTTTTTTGCTTTTTATCAATTACTGTAATAATGCTGTCGTAATCGGCTTCATTGGCTTTATCCAACATTAAGTGGTAAGCATTTTTGGCGTAATAAGGCTCTTGGTAATCAAACACATTGCTGCTATGGCCTAGCAGCATTATTCCTTTATAGGTTTCGCCTTTTTCTAAATACAATTTTCCTACAAAAAATAGCAATTGCGATTTGGTATACTCTGGAAAAAAGTAATCTGCTTTATGTGTTTTAAGTGTGTTTAAAATATTTAAAACGCCAAACTCTGCCTTTTCATCTAACTTATCAGAAGTACTAATGGTTAATAACAACTTATTGATGGCCAATTGTAAGCTTACTTTTTTATCCTTTTCGTTTACCAAAGCATTTTGCATGTAAAAGTAATTGGCCTGCCCATAATCTTTATTGATATAGCTTAAATAACCTGCTGCCAATTGGTAAAATGATTGATATATACTTGGCTTAGCACTCAATGCTTTTAGCATATTCAAGCACCTTTTTAAATGCAGTTTTTTCTTTAAAGTTCTATTTAAAATTTTCTTTTCATCTGCCGCATCATTTTTATTTACATAGTAATAATAATCAAAATCTTCAGTTGGCTCATAGTTCATATTGGCCAACTCGCCACCTATGCCTGTATATTCATCGCCAAGTAATCCATCTTCAATTTTATTTATTTCGCGAGTAATAACAAATGGTATTAACTCATGATTAGGCGCTACTTTTACTATTTGCTCCACCTCGGCTATGCAATTGTATGGATTTTGAGAAACTCCCATAATTAAGATAGTTCCTTTTTCTTCACTGTTTTTGGCTAATTGCAATGTTTGAGGTAATAGTTTTTTGGTAAATAATTCTTGTGTTCTATACCTTTTTTCAGGGCAATTTTTATACACCAAACTCAACAAATAATTACGCTCAGTAGCAGGTTTTGTTAGGGATAAAAAGTACCTTCCATAATTTTTTAAAAAATAATTATCGGGTAAATTAGCTAAGTATTTATCGTAAGTTTGCTCAAGTAAATTGTATTGAAAACTATAATAATACATTCGGCATAACACAAAGGCATATCTATTTATTATAAATGGATTTTTAGTTTTAGTCAGGTTTTCTAAAATTCTTGTTTCCAAATCGGTTTTACTTGGATTATCATTCATTACATATTCCTTGTTATTTAAATAATCGTTGCTGTAAGCATCTATCCAAACCAACTTACCTGTTTTACTAATTGCAGGGCAATCATCACAAGACCATTCATTATTATCGAATGCAAATAATTCAAGCTCTTTTACTATTTCAAAATAGGCCAACTCCTCTTTGTATTCTGGCTTTTGAAGTACTTTAAAAAATGGATCGCTGGCTTTTAATAAATCGTATTCTTTATAAAAATCCTTTACATCTTTTGCAAATATTAATTGATACACTTCGTCAAAAGAAACTTTATTGTTAAAGTGTTTTACCCAATCATTTGCAATAACCTCATAATCAGATATATAGTATTTATTATCCATATCTATCTGATTTATATGCGAATACCCATTATAAATATCCGGCTGAAAGTAATAGCTGTTTGAATAAAAAAATGGAAACATTTCTAGTGGCGTTTTAGTAGCAGGTTGAAACAAACAAACCCGCGATAAATCGCCCGTTAACACATACACTCCGCAGCTATCGGTTCCTTTATAAAACAAACAAAATAGCGCTATAAAAAAACTACCAAGAATAGGCTTTTTCAATGCTTTCATATCTAATATTATTAATGTCGAATGCGTTTAAATCAAATAAAGAAACTTCGAGAGAATCATTTACTGGCAAGCGTCTCATGGCAAAATTTGCCAAGTCTAATTCCATATCTCTGCATTGTTCTATTTTAAGCAAATCGCCCGCTTCAAAGGGAATTTCGTTGTAAATGGTATCGCAAGTAACCAAGTATTCGTATGGGCGGATTTCGCGTAAAAACGATAAAAATTTAGCCTTACTTGTATTCATATCGTTAACCACCGCTTTATACTTGTAATTATTAAATAAAACACCCCAACTAAACATAGGCAAAGCAACAGAAAGCTGCAATGGATAAGGATGATTGATAGGTAAATATTTTATGGCTTCTGGTAAATTGAATATGGAGTTTTTTGAATTGTATTGAGTAGCATTACTCAAGTTATAAAGCATCAACATGCCTTTATCCACTGGCGGTACGCCTGCTTTTTTAAAGTATTTGTATTGATATAACCTAATAGTAGCCGATACTTTTTTAGTAGGCAAATAGGTTTTCATTTTTTTAATTAAAGCAAAATATTTGTCTTTGGTAGTTTCCGACCAATCACAATCAACTTGGTACTCGTTAATGGTTTGGCCTGTGTATTTTTCTAACCTAAACAAATGCCTTAAAATTTGCTCAGCAATGTAACTTTGGTTGCTGCTGTCTAAATGCGCAATGGCTCTGTTGGTAATAAAAACCACCGGTATAAATGCAATGTTTTCCTTTGGCCTTTCGTAATACGCTAAATTACTATCGATAGGTAATTTATATGGTTTTAAATATTCTAAACCAGCACTATATTCAGAAAGAGAGGTTTTGGTTATTGGCACAATTCCTCTTTTTAATACCCAATCCACATCCAACATTTTTACATAAACCTTTTTTATTTTATGGTTACATACAAATTGCCTGTAAATACTGTCTTTATCATTATCAAAAACTGCGCTATTTTTCCAATAATAAACGGCACGATTGATTACAACCTTTTTGCCTTTTAACTGCGAAATACTAAAAATAACTAATAAGAACGAAAAAAGCGCGGTACTTTTTAAAATATTGGGGCTCATGAAATGGGGATATGAAAGTACAACGAATGTAAATAAATTTTATTGCGCATTTCAAAATGTTTTTTGGATTTTTTAAAGTAAAATAATTTTATTTTTGAAGTCAAAAATTAATAATTTTTAGTAAAAACTCCATTAACCCATGGGCTATAAAAAAGTTTGTTTTGGTTGTAAAACTTGCTTTAACCGATATTACGATAGCGGTTCAGGATTAGCATACCCATGCCCGACATGTTCAAAGCCTATGGCTATGCTTTCACATACATTCAGGCCTCCTGTAAAAACCGATAACAAAGCTTGGGCTTAGTAAAGTTTTTATGGCAAAATGGCTTTTGTTTTCAGCATATTTATGATGAAGATGCAAACCAAACAACTCCGAGTAACGCAAAAAAATACGTGACTTACCCTAAAAATATGGCAGCAGCAAAAGAGTTTGTGTTAAAATATAAAAATCAAGCCGTAAAGTAATTTGCCCTTGTTTAAAAATCTATATATTCGGATTTTATTTTCTAAAGCCTTATGAAACACTCTTTAACTATTTTAGCTGCTGCTTGTATTTTTGCTTCTTGCAGCGAAAACAAACCAAACACAGAAAATGCTGTAATTGCCACCGATACTACCAATGCAGTTGTAGTTGAATCAAACGCTTATTTATATGGAAATAATGGCGATACTGTTTTGTTAATGCTACAAAACACCAATGAAGAAATTACAGGTACTTTAAGCATTTTACCTTTTGAAAAAGATAGTAGAATAGGAACTATTTATGCCGGAAAAATGAATGGAGATACATTGTACGCGATGTTTAACTCTACACAAGAAGGACAAGACTCAGATTGTGAAATTGCATTCTTAAGAAAGGAAAATGGTTTTGTACTTACCAACGATATTTATAGCGAAACCAACTACCAATACAATAAAGATTATACCAAAGGCTCATTTATAAGTAAAGGTAAAATAAAGTTTGATGGAGAGTTTTTGAGAAAGGTAAGTAAGTAGTTAAAATTTTACAATAACGTTTGATCAATTATTTTAAATGGTTTGCTTCTTTCGGGTAGTTAAATTGCTTGTTAAATAAAAATTCTTTGTCGGTTAGGGTAAGTAAAAAGGCGGTAATATCTACTTTTTGGTTACTGGTAAGTATAATGGTTTGCTTTAAAGTGGGAGAGAGGTTGGTGTAATGCACTATTCCGTTGGTATAATGATTCAATACTTGAGATAGCTTTTTAAATCTTCCATCGTGCATATATGGAAACGAAAATTCAATATTGCGTAAAGTAGGTACTTTAAATTTGAGTGAATCGTTGGCTTTTTGCGTAATACGCATTCTTCCCCAATCGTTTAAAATAGAATCAACAGGCAAACCATTGTTTTCAAACTGAAGGTTGGTAAATAATGGTTCGGTATGGCAGCTTGCACAATGTTGTTTAAAAAGTAAATAACCGTTTTGTTCTTGTTGGGTAAAAGTATCTTTTTGCTGCATTACTTTATCATATTTACTGTTAGCGCTAACAAGGGTTAACATAAATTGCGACAAAGCTTTTAAGGTTCTTTCGCCCGTAATCAAACTATCGCCATAGGCATTTAAAAACAGGTTTTTATAACGTGGCAATTGGTTAAGTTTTAAAATAACTTGTTCTATTTTTTCATCCATTTCATCGTGGTTTTCAATAGGCGCTAACGATTGAAAATCTAAATGATGTATGGCACCGTCCCACATAAAATTGGTATGCCAAGCCAAATTCATTAAAGCAGGAGCATTTCTATTTCCAATCCTATCTTCTATTCCATGGCTTAAAGCATGGTCAACATGGGTAAAGGCGGTGTATTGCGAGTGGCACGAAGCACAAGAAATGGTATTATTTTTTGAAAGGATTGGGTCGTAAAACAAAACACGACCAAGTAAAATCTTTTCCTCTGTGAGTTGATTTTTACTAAAATCATAAGCATGTTTTGGCCAACCATTTGGAATAATAATATCAAAAGTTGATTGTAGCTTAAAGCCACAGAAAACCAAAACAATAGCCATTAAAACAAATAAGTACTTTTTCATTTTACTTTAAATAATTGTGCTAATTTTTTTGAAAGTAAAACACTGTTTTCGCTTGGCGACATAATTTGATATACCTTACTGATGTCTAAACCAGTTAAGAATTTATCTACCTCTAATATAAAAGTAATTTTTTGTTTTTTATTGGTTTTAAAACGCAGTGTTTGCAAAGCATTATTAGGATATAAATAACCGCCTAAATGGTATTGAAACTGCTTGTATCTTGATGGACTATTTTTACTTTTGCCTTCTATTTTAAAATTGATATAACCGCTTTGCCAAGCCCAATACATGCCTTTGGTTGGGTCTAAATCTCCGCTCAATACTTCAGAAACGTTTATGTTACTATCAATTCCTAAATTAAATTGAATGGCATTGTATTTTAGGGTTTGTGGGTATAATAAATTAATGGTTAATGATGTTGGATTTGCTAAATCAATTAAATAAGCTAAGGTTGAATCAGTAAAAACTACTTGGTTGTTATTGAATAACTGAATTTTTGAAACATAAAATCTGCAAGTTTCTATACTGACCGTATCATTATTAGGTAAAATATAGTTGCTATCTAACTGTAAAGGTAAATTATTAAACAATCCCTTGAAATTAACTTGAACAAGTGTATTTTTTTGAGCAAATACAAATGAACAAGAAATACATAAAATCAATACAACATACCTACTTAACTTCATGTCTTTATTGTTTTGGCTTATGGTTAAATAATTGGGCAATTTCGGTTGTTAATAGTTCAAATTTTTGCATTTGTTGGCCAGGTTTGCAAATGACTTTTATATTTTCAAAATGTTTATAATGAATATTTTCAATTTGTATTTGAGTTTTGCCTATTTCTGCAATAAGTGAGTCTTTTGCTGCACCATTTGTATTGTTATTTAAGCCTTTATACAATTCATTTTTTAATTGCATTATTTGTCTATCAGCTTCTTTAATGGCTTTTCTGTGTTCTAAAATAATACCATCGTAATCAGTTATTTGTTCAGGAGTAAAGTCCAATTTTTGAATAATTTCATCTCTTGGTCCTTCGTGCTTTGGCCTATTGTTTTTACTTAAAAACAAAAATATAATTAGTATAATATTTGCAACCAATAATCCAATTACCAGTATGCTTAAAAGTTTTATTTTATTCATTAATATAACTCGTTATTAGGAATCAAATGCATAGCTTTTGCTAGGCTATTTTCTTGTTTTTGGGGTTTTAGGTTGATTGTAATTACAACAGCATTCAATAATAAAATAAATACCATGGCAATACTTAATTTCCAAACCAATTTAGGCTCAAACCTTTGGTTTTGTTGGTAAATTTTAGCTTGTATGCGAGTAAACAAAAAATGAGGAGCATCTACTTTTTGTATATGTCCTAGTTTGTTTAGCTCGTTATCTATAATCTCATTATTCATGGCGATATTATTTTAGACTATTGTTTTTTTATTTTCCTTCGATATTTTGTAACTTTTTTTGCAAATTAACTTTAGCTCTGTGTAATAAAGATTCAACTGCTTTAGGACTAATTTCCATAATATTAGCAGTTTCAACTAACGATTTTTGCTCAATTTTTATTAATATCAGCGTTGTTTGTTGTTTTTCGGGCAATTGATTTATTAATTCAAATAAATTTTTCAAGGCTTCTTTTTGCTCTAATTGAACTCCTGGATGATTGAAGTGAATAGGTTCGTGTATCAATTTGTCATTTTCTGAGTTAAATAGGCTAGTAAGAAATGCAAAACGTTTCTTGCGATTACGTTTATTGATGAGGTCAATTGATTTATTGATAGTAATTTTATAAATCCAAGTGCTTAGTTTAGATTCTTCTCTAAAACTGTCTATTGATTGGTAAATGGATAAAAATACATCTTGCGTAATTTCCTCAGCATCTTCCATGTTTTGAACATACTGAAGTGCCAAGTTATACACCAAGTTTTTGTGTTCATTATATATTTTTTCTGTTTCCAATAGCGTTTTGCAATAAACAATTTTTTAAGCATAATAAGAGTTATAAACTGAAACAGCTAACATATTGGCAAGTAATTTAATTTTGCTTAGAATTGTTTTTTAGTTTGGCATACCTAATATATATTTGACAAATTTAACTACTCACTCCATGTTTAAAAAAGAAAATCTTTCTTCTGACTTATCTGCTTCTGTTGTCGTTTTTTTTGTGGCTTTGCCATTGTGTTTAGGCATTTCACTAGCCTCAGGTGCTCCATTGGTTTCTGGTATTATTGCAGGTATATGTGGAGGAATAATAGTTGGATTTTTTAGTGGCTCACATACCAGTGTTAGCGGTCCTGCGGCTGGTTTAACAGTAATAGTTTTAGCATCTATTCAGCAATTAGGTAGTTTCGATATTTTTTTAACAGCTTTACTTTTAGCCGGCTTAATACAAATTATTTTAGGTTTTTTAGGAGCAGGTATTATTGGAAATTTTGTACCATCAGCTGTTATTAAAGGTATGTTGGCTGCAATTGGTATTATTTTAATTTTTAAACAATTACCTCATGCTGTTGGTTACGATATTGATTTTGAGGGAGATGAATCGTTTGATCAATTAGATCATCAAAATACTTTTACTGAGTTATTAAATGTATTTAGTAGGTTTACTACAACAGCAGTTTTAACAAGTTTGATAACTTTTGCCGTATTGTTTTTTGGTGAAAACGAAAAAATTAAAAAGTTTAGTTTTTTTAAAGCAGTTCCTGTTTCGCTTTTAGCAGTTATAATTGGTACATTATTTAGTATTATAATTGGAATAGCTGTTCCAGAAATGGCTTTAGCTAGCGAGCATTTGGTACAAATACCCTCTGTTTTAAGTAAAGAAAATTTTCATTTTCCCGATTTTTCAAAAATTGCTCAAATAGGAGTAATCATAGTAGCAATTAAAATAGCTTTAGTGGCTAGTTTAGAAACATTACTTAGTATAGAAGCTACTGATAAATTAGACGAACAAAAACGATTGACTCCAACCAGTAAAGAGTTAATTGCTCAAGGAGCAGGAAATACCATTTCAGCTTTAATTGGTGGATTGCCTATTACTGCGGTAATAGTAAGAAGCAGTGCCAATATTGTAGCAGGTGCAAAATCAAAAATGTCGGCAATTTTTCATGGTATTATGTTGCTAATTAGTGTTTTGTTTTTAACTGCTGTAATGAATAAAATTCCTTTATCTAGTTTAGCTATATTATTACTTTTTGTAGGATATAAACTAACTAAGCCTGTATTGTATAAAGAATTGTATAAAAATGGTTTAGACCAATTTTTACCATTTATAATTACTGTTTTAGCCATTGTTTTTACAGATTTGTTAAAGGGAGTTGCCATTGGTTTATTGGTATCGGTTTATTTTATTATAAAAAACAGCTATAAGCGTTCGGTTTCACTAACAAGCGATGCTGGTAATTATTTAATTCGTTTAAAAGGAAATGTTTCGTTTTTAAACAAAGCTGTTTTGCGTAATCATTTCGAAAAAATGCCTAATGGTGCATTTGTCATTATTGATGGTGCAAGTGCTTTATTTATTGATAAAGATATAATTGAAATAATTGAAGAGTTTATATTGATGGCTCCTTGCAAAAATATTACAGTTGATAAAAAAATATCAACTTCAAGCCCAAATCCTTATTTTAAAAAACTAAACTAACATGAACGAATACGAAAAACTGCTTTTACAAAACAAATCGTGGGTAAGCGATAAGTTGGATTTGGATAAAGATTACTTTAACAACTTAGCCGATATTCAAAAACCTGAATTTTTATGGATTGGTTGTTCTGACAGTAGGGTGCCTGCTAACGAAATTACCAATACCGAACCAGGTGAAATTTTTGTACATAGAAACATTGCCAACTTGGTGGTAAATACCGATTTAAATATGTTAAGTGTGCTTAAGTATGCTGTAGAAGTTTTAAAAGTAAAACACATTATAGTTTGCGGCCATTATGGTTGTGGAGGAGTTAAAGCTGCGGCTACTAATCATCATTATGGTATGTTAAATAAATGGTTACGAAACATCAAAGATGTATACCGCCTGCACAATGATGAATTAAGTAAAATTACCGAAGAAGAGCTAAAAATAGATGCTTTAGTAGAGTTTAATATTATTGAGCAAGTAAATAATTTAGCCAAAACATCTATAATTCAAAAAGCTTGGAAAAAAAATGAGTTTCCTATTTTGCATGGGTGTGTTTATGGTTTAAAAAATGGTATTTTAAAGGATTTAATAAAATACGATAGGAGCACAGCCATGGATGATTTATATAAATTTGATTTTGAGGATGGCTTAGAAGATTAATATATTTTATTTTAAACCTTTTGTTTGTTTTCTTATCTGCTGTTTATGATTAAAAAATTACTTTTTATTTTATTAGTTTCACTAGGTATAAACAAGGCATTAACTGCACAAAATTTATATTTCCCACCTGTAAGTAATTTAGCCAATTGGGATACTGTTTCTCCTGAATCTTTGGGTTGGTGTTTACCAAATATTGACTCGCTTTATGGATTTTTAGAGCAGCAAAATACCAAAGCCTTTATAGTGCTAAAAGATGGAAAAATTGCTTTAGAAAAGTATTTTGGAACTTTTACCAAAGATAGTATTTGGTATTGGGCTTCGGCAGGTAAATCGTTAACTTCATTTTTAATTGCTAAAGCGCAAGAAGAAGGTTTTTTAAAAATTTCAGATACCAGTTCTAAATATTTAGGTGTGGGTTGGACTGATTGCACATTACAGCAAGAAAATAAAATTAGTATTTTAAACCAAATAACAATGACAACTGGCTTGGACGATGGTATAACCGATAACCATTGTACCGATAAAAGTTGTTTGATTTTTAAAGCAAATGCTGGCACCAGATGGGCTTATCATAATGCACCATATACCTTATTAGAAAAAGTAATAACTACTGCTACTAATAAGCCTATTAATACTTATACAGCTTCTAAACTTTCGCTAAAAACAGGTATAAATGGTGCTTGGCTTACAACAGGTTACGACAATGTATTTTATAGCAAACCTCGCAATATGGCAAGGTTTGGTTTGTTGTTTCAAAATAATTGTGTTTGGAACGGAGAGGCTTTGCTTAACGATGCCAATTACATAAACCAAATGACCAATTCGTCTCAAAATATCAATCCTTCTTATGGATATTTATGGTGGCTGAATGGAAAGTCATCGTATATGATTCCTACTTTACAAAATTCATTTCCAGGCTCATTAGCGCCTCAGGCCCCTGCAGATATGTTTGCAGCAATTGGTAAAAACGGGCAAATAGCAAGTGTTTCAAAAAGTAAAGGTTTAGTGGTAGTAAGAATGGGAGATGCTCCTGGAAATTTTGGCGAAGTACCAACAGTATTTTTAAACCAAATGTGGCAAAAATTGAATGCAGTAATTTGCAATAAAACCAATTTACAAAATTCTGAAAATGATTTGGATGAAATAAATGTATTTCCAAATCCAGTGAATAATCAGTTAAATATTTCCGGTTTAAAAAATTTAGCATTTTCAATTGAAATTTATAACGCTATTGGACAAGTTCAAATTGCATTTAATGAACATAACACAATTGATGTTTCTGCTTTAACAAGAGGAATTTATTTTGCGAAAATTCAGGTTGGGAATCAATCTAAATTCATCAAGTTTTCGAAGGAGTAAATAGTTAAATATTGAAAGATATTTTAAAGATAATTTTGAGAATTAGTTTTAAAATACACCTAAAATTATTTTTATTAACAAGTTTTGGATCCGAATAGTAGGGCATTATTCCCAGTCAGAAATTATAATCATGACTTGAAATCTTTTGCCTTAATTTGTTTAAACTACCAATAATTTAAAGGCTTTTGATAGATTGAGACATTATTTTTTATTACTCTCAATCTTTATTGGTTGGGAATTTTTCTCCTAAATTTTAAAGATATTTTTATTAAAACTTAAAGTTTGCAATTTGGAATCATTACTGATTTTAACAATGTATTTTGCAAAATAAAAAACATACAGTTTAAAAGTTTGATTTGAAGTATTTACTATTAGTTATAATTGAATACTTATTTTTCAGATTTTATTTTATGCACTCTTTTGCAATTATTTTAATAGCTTAAAATAAATAAAACAGTGTCTAAAAATTCTGAATTTCAAATCAAATAAATAGCTTATTTTGCGCCACGAAAAATGAGCGAATCAATTTACGACAAATACGAAACCGTTATAGGGTTAGAGGTACACACCCAAATGCTTACCAAAAGTAAGGCTTATTGTGCCGATGAGTACGAATATGGCGCAAATCCAAATACACAGGTTAGTCCTATTAGTTTAGGGCATCCAGGCACATTGCCAAAGCATAATTTAGAAGTAGTAAAGTATGCTGTTAAAATGGGCTTGGCTTGTAATTGTACCATTGCCGAATGGCAGCATTACGCGCGAAAAAATTACTTTTATGCCGATTTGCCTAAAGGTTATCAAATTACACAAGATAAAACTCCCATTTGTACCAATGGTTTTATTGAAATAAAACTAAAGGACAAAGAGCCAAAACGCATTGGTATAACGCGTATTCACATGGAGGAAGATGCAGGGAAAAGTATGCACGACCAAGATGTGTACAACACTTTAATTGACTTAAACCGTGCGGGTGTTCCTTTAATTGAAATTGTATCGGAACCCGATATGAAAAGTGGGGAAGAAGCTTACCAATATTTAACTGAAATTAAGCAATTGGTAAAATACTTAGACATTTGCGATGGAAATATGGAAGAAGGTAGCCTGCGTTGCGATGCCAATATTTCTGTAATGCTAAAAGGCAGTAAAGTGTTTGGAACCAAAGTAGAAGTTAAAAACATGAACTCGTTTAGAAATGTGCAAAAAGCCATTGATTACGAAGTAAAACGCCAAATTGAAGCAATTGAAGCAGGCGAAACTATTGTAATGGAAACTCGCTCGTTTGATGCACAAAAAGGTACAACTTTTACGTTGCGTAGTAAAGAAGGTGCTGCTGATTACCGTTACTTTCCTGAGCCAGATTTACCACCATTGCGTGTTACCCAAACTTTTATTGATGATGTAAAACAACAAATGCCAGCATTGCCAAAAGCATTGTTCCATAAATACACCACCGAGTTTGGTTTGAATGAATACGATGCCAATGTACTGATTGAAAGCAAAGAAATAGCCAATTATTTTGAGCAAATTTTAGCGTTTACCAAAAACATTAAAGCAGGTGCTAATTGGATGATGACCTCGGTTAAGGCATACCTAAATGAGCAAGCTTTGCATATTGCCGATTTTAAACTACAACCAAAACAAATTGCTGAAATTATTGCTTTAATAGATGGTGGAAAAGTAAGTAGTAGTGCTGCGCAAAAAGTATTTGCAGCCATGATTGAAAATCCTACCGAAAGCGCTGAAAACATTGCACAGCAATTGAACTTAATTCAAGAAAGTAATACTGATGAATTGCAAAAATGGATTGATGAGGCGATAGCTGCAAATCCTGCAAAAGTAGCTGAATATAAAGCTGGTAAACAAAGCTTAGTTGGCATGTTTATGGGCGATGTAATGAAATTAAGTAAAGGTAAAGCTGATCCTAAAATAGCAAGTAAACTAGTTAAAGAAACTTTAGATAAACAATAAGAAGATGAATTTAAGAAATATATTTTTTATATTATTACTTAGTAGTTTTATTGCCTGTGGCAATTCTATTAATAAAGACAAGCCAGGGAAAGCAGGTTTTGCAGTTACTGGTGTAATTAAAAATGCAAAGGGAAGCATCAATATTCAAGAAATTACCAACACAGGTTTATTGCCATTAGATACTTCTGTAATTTTAGAAGATGGTACTTTTGAATTAAACGGAACTGTTAAAGAAAAAACATTTTGTGTTATCCGTTTACCTAAAGGCGATATTATTGTGGTAGTAGATAGTAACAGCAATTTTGAAATAAATGTAGATGCTGATAAAGTAGATAATTACACTGTTAAAAACTCAAAAGATAATATTGAGTTAAAAGCAATTATGGATATAAACGCTCGCAGTACAGAAGATTTAAGAAAATTAGAAGAAAAATATACTACCATGTATGGCAACAGTATGCCACCTGCAGCAGAACAAGTTAAAATAAGATCACAATTTGATAGCATTACGCGTAGCAATGAAATGCAGTTAAAGGCTACTATTGACAAAATGAATAGCATTGTTCCTTATTTTGCAGCTAATTTTATGATGCCTGAAGCAGAGTTTGCATTTTTAAATGAAATAGATAAAAAATTATATCCTAAGTTCCCAAATTCAAAATATGCTGCCGTATTGCATAGTAGAGTGCAGGGAATGGCAGCAACAGCTAAAGGAAGTGTGGCTCCTGAAATTAAATTAAACGACCCATATGGTAAAGAATTTGCATTAAGTAGTTTACGTGGTAAAATTGTAATGATTGATTTTTGGGCTAGCTGGTGCGCACCATGCAGAAAAGAAAACCCTAAAGTAGTGGCATTGTACCAAAAATACCATGATAAAGGGTTTGAAATACTTGGTGTTAGTTTAGATAATAACCGCGAAAAATGGATGAATGCCATTAATGCAGATAAATTAACTTGGTACCATGTAAGCGATTTATTGCAATGGAATACACCACTTTTAAAAACGTATAACTTTGAATCGATTCCACACACAGTATTGATTGATAAAGAAGGTAAAATTATAGCTACAAAACTTCGCGGAGAAGCTTTAGAAGCTAAATTGAAAGAAATATTTGGATTTTAGTTAGACTGCTGGCAGCTAGCCACTGGCTTCTAGTATTTTAATAAGAGAAAAGTAATAAAGAATAATACATAATAAGCCAGAGGCCTGAAGCCGACAGCTAGAAGCAAAAAAATAATATGAAAAAAGCAGAAATACACACCGACAAAGGTGTAATGAAAATTGAATTTTACGAGCAAGATGCTCCAAACACAGTAGCCAATTTTATTAAATTAGCCAAAGAAGGATATTACGATGGTGTAACTTTCCATAGAGTAATTCCTAACTTTGTAATTCAAGGTGGTGACCCTACAGGAACTGGTGCAGGTGGACCTGGTTACAAAATTGACTGTGAGTTAACTGGTGGAAACCAATATCATGATAGAGGTGTACTTTCAATGGCGCATGCTGGAAGAAACACTGGTGGTTCACAGTTTTTTGTATGCCATAGCCGCGAAAACACAGCTCATTTAGACAGAAACCACACTTGTTTTGGTAAAGTGGTAGAAGGTGTAGAAGTAATTGATGCCATTCGCCAAGGTGATGTAATGAACAAAGTAGTAGTTACCGAAGAGTAAAGTCAGATAAATTAAATAGAAAAGGCTGCCCAATCAAAAGGCAGCCTTTTTTATGAAAATATTATTGTTTATTCTTTATCTTTAATTACAATTTTTGAAGATAAATAATTGGGCATTTGTGCAACAGCCAAACGGAGTTTTTTGTTGTTATTCAATTGTTCTTGCTCATCAGTTAAGTAGCGGTTGTAATTTAAAAACAAGTAATAAATTAATACCCTGTTATAATCATCCAATGTATTATCAGCAATAATTTCAAGCATTTTATTTTCAATAATGGTCTTATCTTTAGTGTCGGCAAATGACCTTCCAATTCTAGAAATAGATCCCCAATAGTGGTTTTCTGCTGCATTTTCAAATCGTAAACTAATACCTAAAAGCAAATCATTGGTATAAATGTCTAGGACTTCCAACTCTTTTAAATAAGTCTTTCTTCCTCCAAAAGCATAACTTCCATCCGACATTCGTTCAAACTTATCGTTCATAATATCTAGGTGAGCGCGTAAAAAAACTTCCCAATTAATGGTTTCAGCAGATAGTTTTGCAATGTTTAAAGCATGAATTCTTGGGCTATTATCCATACTACAACCACCAACTACCCTACGATTTCTTTTTAAAATGAGCTCTTCTTTTTTCGAAATATATTTTCCTACATATTCTTCCAATTCATCGTTTGAACCTCCTTCATTTTTTACTTCAATCACCGCACTGTTGAGAAGCATCCAAAATTTTTTATCAGCTATTTTCAAGCTATCAACTTTATAAGGTCTCAAAGAATCCCATATTGAATATTTTTCGCGATATTCCTTGTACTTTGAACCATCATTATCATCATCATCATGATAATTATATTCAGGTCTGTTGGTAACAATATGAATATAACTTATAAAAGTACTCACTGCATTCTCTTTTTTTACCTTTTTATTGCTTTTGTAATTTGTTGAATTTGATTCTTTGAAAATGGTTGTATTGGTATCAATCAAACAATCAGAATACTGAATTAACTTAGCATATTTAATAGGTAAATCATATTGAACAAGGTCATCTATAAAATAAACCGCGTTGATTGATTCTTTGTTATATTCAGATTTACTGTAATAATTATAAATCCATTTTCCCTTTAAATTATTTTGGTTGTTATTATTCCAATTCTCTTTTTTGTATTCTTTATTATACCCATTTTTAAAATCAAATACTTGGTATTCGGTTATTTTTTTGTTTTCATAATTTTCGTAATTAAACTTCACCACAAGTAGTTCTTTTGATACTTCAGTTGGGTTGTATTTTTCAATAAATTTTTCAAAAGATATGTTGTTATCCATATCAATTTTGGCTTGTTTGACCGTACCTTTTTCCATGGTTATACAATGAACTTTACCTATAAACTTGCTTTTATAAACTTTGTTGATATCACATACTTTATACTTTAAGTTAAGTGAGTCAACTATATGTTTCAATTGCGAAATTGTGTTGTCGGAGTATATTAAACCGTTTTTTGATTCATCAAACTCTGAACTTTGTGCATTGCAAATATTACCCAGTAATATGAACAATAGAAATACAATTAGATTTTTCATAATAATTTTGGTTTATTTAATAGTGAATTATTTTCAAGAATTGGTTGTACTGAAAATTATTTATTGAACGAATTGGTTAAAATTATAGTTTATTAATTAACAGATTCCTCAACAATAAAACCTTTTGAAGTATTGATAAATATGAATTATATTCGTGCTTTATTTAAAATTAAAAAAAATGAGTTTACAAGAAAAAGTAAATGCCGATATAATTACTGCCATGAAGGCAAAAGATGAAGTAAGTTTACGTGCATTACGTGCTGTAAAAAGCGCATTATTAATAGCTGCAAGCGAAAAAGGCGCAAGCCAAGATGGTAAATTAACAGACGAGGTTGCTATTAAAACTTTTCAAAAATTAACTAAGCAACGTAAAGAAAGTTTAGACATTTATTCGCAAAACGGTAGAACTGAATTAGCCGAAAAAGAAAATGAAGAAATAGCTGTTTTGGAACGTTATTTACCAAAACAAATGAACGAAGCCGAAATAAAAGAAGTGTTACAAAAAATTGTAACAGAAGTAGGCGCCACAAGTGCTGTGGAAGTAGGAAAAGTAATGCCAGTTGCCATGAAAGCATTGGCAGGTAAAGCTGATGGAAAAATGATTCAAACAGTTTTAAAAGAGATTTTTAATTAAAAAATATTGAATAATGACTGAAAACGAAGAAAGAATTGCAAAAGCATTCGAAAAAAAAGATTGGCCAGTAATTAAAACCACTGATAGTTGGGCTACTTTTAAAATTATGGCCGAATTTGTAGAAGGCTTTGAAAAAATGAGCAAAATTGGCCCTTGTGTATCAATATTTGGTTCAGCAAGAACTAAAAATGATAGCAAATACTATAAATTAGCAGAAGAAATTGCTGCAAAATTAGTGGCTGCTGGTTTTGGAGTAATTACTGGTGGCGGGCCAGGAATTATGGAAGCGGGTAATAAAGGAGCGTATGAAGCAGGAGGTAAGTCTGTTGGGTTAAATATAGAACTACCATTTGAGCAATTTAATAACCAATACGTTGATAGAGATAAAATAATAAACTTTGATTACTTTTTTGTACGTAAAGTTATGTTTATGAAATATGCTCAAGGTTTTGTGGCTATGCCTGGAGGATTTGGAACTATGGATGAACTTTTTGAGGCGTTAACTTTAATTCAAACTCAAAAAGTAGCTCAATTTCCAATTGTATTAGTTGGTTCTGATTTTTGGGGAGGCTTAATAAATTGGCTTAAAACCACTATGGGTGAAAAAGAAGGGAATATCCATCTAAGCGATTTAGATATGTTTAAATTAGTGGATACGGCTGACGATGCAGTAAATTATATTTTAGATTATTTTGCTGAAAAATCAATCAAACCAAATTTCTAAAATTTAAAAAAATATATTTAGAACTGCCCCCAAATAGTTAGCTACTATTTGGGGGCAGTTCACTTTAATTAGCTTTTTGGTTTAGCTAAATAGCATCGAATTTATAATAAAAAAGAGTAAGTGATTGATTAGAATAATATAAATTAATTACCACTAAAATTAATGACCTAAATATTTTTTTCTTATCTAAAACTATACTAAATCTGTGGCATAAATAATTTAGATTATGATAACGATAATAAACCGCAGATTTTTACCCAATAAAATTAAAGTTACATCGTGGGATGTATTAGCACCATACTTTAATCAATTATTAGAAAGAACCATTAATAGCAAAGAGGAGCTAGAAAATTGGCTAAAGGATAGGAGTGAGCTAGAAGCTTTTGTAAGCGAAGATTTAGCTTGGCGTTATGTAAAAATGACTTGCGATACCACCAATAAAGATTTAGAGCAAGCGTACCTATTTTTTGTTACTGAAATTGAACCTCAAATTTCTCCTTTAACCGATCAGTTAAACCGTAAGTTAGTGGCTTGCTCGTTTATTAACGAGTTAGATAATGATAAGTACTTTATTTACCTACGTGGTGTAAAAAAAGAGATTGAAATTTTTAGAGAAGAAAACGTGCCATTGATGGCTGAAATAGCTACCGAAAGCCAAAAGTATGGCAGCATTGTTGGCAGCATGAGCGTAGAGATAGATGGTAAAGAATTAACTCTACAACAAGCAGCTAATTTCTTGAAAAATCCTGATAAAAGCGTTCGAGAAAATGCATTTTTAAAAATAAACGAAGTACGCAGCAAACACACTGCTGAGTTGGATGAATTATTTGATAAACTTATTGCCTTACGCCATCAAGTAGCCGTGAATGCAGGTTTTGATAATTTTAGAGATTATATGTTTGCTGCATTAGGCAGGTTTGATTACACGCCAGCCGATTGTTTTGCATTTCACGATGCCATACAAGCCGAAGTTTTGCCATTGGTTAAAGCATTTAATGAAAAGCGTAAGGCTGAGTTAGGTTTTGACTTAAAGCCTTGGGATATGGAAGTAGATACACAAAACCGTGAGGCATTAGAGCCATTTACTACAGGCGAAGATTTATTGGCAAAAACAGTCAAATGTTTTAAAAAAGTAGATGATTATTTTGCTTGGTGTATTACTACTATGGATAATATGGATAGACTAGACCTTGAAAGCAGGAAAGGCAAAGCTCCAGGAGGTTATAATTACCCAATGGCAGAAACCAGTGTTCCGTTTATATTTATGAATGCTGCTTCATCAACCCGCGATGTTGAAACCATGGTGCACGAAGGCGGACATGCAGTTCACTCGTTTTTGAGTAAAGATTTAGAATTGGCTGCATTTAAAAATTGCCCAAGCGAGGTAGCCGAATTAGCTAGCATGAGCATGGAGTTAATCAGCTACGAAG
>CANHVU010000020.1 GCA_947464275.1 Bacteroidota bacterium | reverse complement strand
CTAAATATTATTTAAAAAGTAACTAAATATTGAATTATTGCTACTAATTAATTGTTATAATTGTTAAAAGTAGGTATGCCAGTAAAATAGTAGATTGAAGTTGTATTATGTTCCATATCCTGTGTAATTCATGATTATTTAGGCCATAAATTCGTAACAATCCGTAACTTTCATTCGCAACAATTCGCAACAATTCGCAACAACTCGCAACAATTCGCAACAATCTTTTGTACACGAGCTATTGAATAGTTAGTTACTAACTTTTGCAGCTAAGAATTCAATAAAAAGTAACTAACTATTATTAAAAAAGTAACTAAATATTGAAGTATTGGTAGCTAATTATTTGTTATAATTGTTAAAAGTAGGTATGCCAGTAAAATAGTTGATTGAAGTTGTATTATGTTCCAAATCCTGTGTAATTCATGATAATTAGGCCTTAAATCCGTAACTTTCATTCGCAACAATTCGCAACAACTCGCAACAATTCGCAACATTCTTTTGTACACGAGCTTTCGAATAGTTAGTTACTAACTATTGCAGCTAAGAATTCAATAAAAA
Source organism: Bacteroidota bacterium (assembly GCA_947464275.1). Taxonomy (GTDB): domain Bacteria; phylum Bacteroidota; class Bacteroidia; order UKL13-3; family UKL13-3; genus JAAFJM01. The sequence continues at coordinate 58,408 of CANHVU010000020.1, read as the reverse complement.
GTAACTAACTATTATTAAAAAAGTAACTAACTATTCAATAAATAGTAGCTAAATATTCAATACTTGGTTGGTCTATACAAATAATGTGGTAAAAACCCTTAAATGTACAAACGGTGCTGTAAAACCTACTAATATTGAGTAAAATATTAAATAATTAAGTAGCAATTTTAATTGTTAGCTGCATTAAACCAGCTAACTATTCAATAGTTAGTTACTAAAAATTGAATAGTTACTAACTAACTATTGGATATTTATTGTTAAAAGTAGGTTTGATTATAAAATTTAAATAATTAATGAGGTGCATGCGGATATTATCATAGAATTGAATGTGGTAAATGATCATTGAATTGTCCTAAAATAGGTTTACACAAAAAAGTGTAAAATATGAATAAAATATCACTGTAAACTAGTTTTAGGAATAAAATATACTGTAAACACATAGTAGTATTAATTAAATAATATGTAAACTTTTTTTAGTACGAGTCACTTTGACTTCGCAACAACTCGCAACAATTCGCAACAATTCGCAACAATCGCAAGTATAATAGCCACCAATAAAATTTTATTGGATAGTTTGTAACTAAATATTGTAGTTAAGTAATCAGTAAATAGTAATTTTTAATTCCTTTATTCAATATTAAAGCTACAACCATTGCTAACTTAGAAATTCCAAAAACTAATTCCAGAGATAAAATAATTACACATACAGGCTATTCACTTTTGTACAACGAAAAACACGAACAAGCTAGTTGGGTAGCCTACGACCTTACCAAAGAGGAAACCAATAAACAGTATGAGCGTACTGATAAATTTATAATAGACCCTAAAGTAAAAAAAGGAAGTGCCAATGATAAGGATTACGAAGGTTCGGGCTACGACAGAGGACACCTAGCACCTGCATCTGACATGGGTTGGTCATCTGCAACCATGGCTGAATCATTTTATTATAGTAATATGAGTCCGCAGGCTCCTAGTTTTAATAGAGGTATTTGGAAAAAACTAGAGGAATTGGTAAGAAGTTGGGCAATAGAAAACAATAGTGTATATGTAATTACAGGTCCTGTGCTAACTGATGACCTTGAAACTATTGGACCCAACGAGGTTTCGATTCCCAATTATTACTATAAAGTAATTTTAGATTACAGTGAGCCAAATATTAAAGGTATTGGGTTTATATTACCAAATACAGGTTCAAAAGAACCACTTCAAACTTATGCAGTTTCAATTGACAGTGTTGAGAAGTTCACTGGAATTAACTTTTTTCCATTACTAGAAGACGAACAAGAAGAATTGATAGAAAATACACTTTGTGTTAAATGTTGGTCGTGGATGAATACTAAATCGGCCAATAAAAAGAATGAAAACAAAGTAACAGAATCGACTCAATGTAATGGAATAACCAAAGCTGGACACCGATGTAAAAGGAAAACATTAAATGCTAGCGGTTATTGTTATAGCCACGAAGCGCAGTTAAATGGTGATGATTCGAAAAGCAAAACTGAGGAAAATTGTAGTAAACCAACTTACAGTGGTTCCACTTCCACTCAATGTACTGGAACTACAAAAAAAGGAAGTAGATGCAGGAGAATGACTTCAAGTTCTAGCGGAAGATGCTATCAACATTAGTTATTAAAAGTTCAGTAAAAACTCCGACATAAGATAAATAATTACCAAATTGAATAGTTAGCTGCATTAAACCAGCTAACTATTCAATAATTAGAAACTAAAATTTGAATAGTTAGTTACCGATTTGTACAAAAAAAGTTATCTCAAACCAAAAAATAGTCAACAATTATTCAATAAAACAATTCAAAATTGCAATGAAAATTGATTATTTATAGAGTAGTTCAACCATTTGGTCTGGACTTGCGTGATGGTATTTGGCGGTGGTGGATGTTTTTTTATGTCCTACAGCAAAAGCCACCGCCTCAGTGGATGCTTTATCTAGTAATTTACCAGTAATAAATGTTCTCCTCCCCGACTTCCATCCAACCCAATCATATTTCGGTCTTGTTTCAGTTATTACTTGTGAACCGCTTTGGCTTTTTAGCGTTATCTCTTCATTAATTTCAGCTAAGGCACAAACAGTTTTTAAGTGTTGTAAGCTTTTATCGTAACTTATGAATTCTAGTTTCCATTTATATTTATCCAATATTTTTTCAGATTCTAAACTGCACGGTGGATGTGAAATGATTGCCTTTTTTTCTGTTTTTGCTCTATTAAATACAAAGTACTTTTTACCACCACTTGTAGTGTGTAAATTTTTTTTATTTAAATGGTGTAGGTCGCACCAATCAGTGCCTGTGTAAGAGGCTAATAAAAAATAATCTCTGATGGATTCTAAATGAGGCTTATCGCTCAAATCTAATTGAGCAATTTTTTCCAACTCTTCAAATTCTAATACCACCTCCTCCACTTTTTCATCTGCCCCATGACTAAATTTTTTAAGTGAAAACTCGTTAAGTTTATTGGTTTCAAACAACCAAGTTAAAACAACTCTTATTAATTGAAAATTTTTACTAATTGTATTGTTCAGAAACTTTTGTTTCAAATAGTATGCTTTCAAATTAGTGGCAAATTCATTATTTATTTGATTTGCTCTTAATTTAGGATAATGAGTTTTAAAAAACTTCTCTAACGTTTTATATTTCTTAATAGTATTGGGGGCCTTAACATTCTTATGAAGTTCGTAATACTCTCCAATGTATGTACAAAATAAATCAGTTGATTTTGTTTGTTCAATTTTTTGAGGATTTTCATTAAATAATAAATTTTTTAATTCAACAAAATCGAAATCTCTTTCATTTTTAAATCGAAAATCAATTTCATAATTTTCAATAATTTGATTTATGGACGCTATTTTTTCTTTAACTGACTTATCAGTTGAAGTTTGCTTTTCCTCATTCCAATCTTTGGGTGACAAACTAATACCGCAACTGAATCTTTCTCTTTGACCTTCATCATAAGTTAAAGCTAAAATTAAACTAGTTTTCTTTTTTGCATTTTTATCTCTTAAGTAAAAAGCAGTTTTCAATTTAAAGTTCATATTCATTCAATTAAATTTGTCTACGATTTTAAAAACCGTAGACAAAACCGTAGACAAAAGTACGAAAAAACTAATAAAAACTAATAAAATTTATAAACATAAAAATCGCTAAAGTATTGCTATTACTCAATATTTACGCCTTATTTAGTTGTTTTTTATTGTAGCGCGGATCCGGGTACTAATAGGGCTTTAAACCCCATTAAAATAAGAGTTTCACTAAAATTAAGAACAAAACCATAGAAAATTTAAAATTCTACGGTTTTTTTTACGAAATTCACCTAATTTAGGTAATGAAATTCTAAGCTTCTTCGCTATCTCTGTATAGAATTTATTTATGCTAATGTATTCAAACATTATAATAGGTAAAATTTAATTAGCGGCTTGAATCACTAATGTCGCAAATCACTTACGCAAAAGTATTTGAAGGTAGTAATTATTTATCACGCCTGTATTTACCTCTAGTTTGGTAATAATACCTTGAACGATTCTGACTTTTTATTGCATCCTTTTTAGTGCTTACTGGCATGCAGAGATGCCCATTTCTATATTTACCCTTATAATCAACACTAGATTTTACATAAACAGGTTTTCTACCTCTACCAGAATCACTGCTATTGCCACATGCAACTAGTGGTACAAAAACAAAAATAACAACTAAGGTATGCAGTTTCATACGATAAAAATAATTCATTCAACATAAATCAAAACTAACCATTTATAGCTAAACAAAATTTTTTTATATCTTCAAATAAGTTATCAATTGATTTGTCCTAAAATTGGTTTACGTAAAGAATTATAAAACTTGAATAAAAATACCATCGTAAATTAATTATGGCAATAAAAATTTACTGTAATTCTGAGTAACCACTAAATTAAATACAAGTTGAACCTATTTTATGATTATTCAATCGCTAGATTTCGTCATTTTAAGAATTAATGGTATTACTTTTAAAGTAATCAGTTACTAATTAATGTAGCTAAAAAATATAAAAATCAGTTATGCATTTACTCCAATTCAAACGTAGCGTAAAAACCATAAGGAATGAGCCCTTCTTTACCAAATTTGTTGTATGGATACCAATTTCCATCGGTTAAAAGTACTTCCATAGCATCGGATTTAGGGAAAATTTTATAATCAAATACAGTAGTGTTTAATGCTATATAACCAGGATAATAATAAGTCATATTTTGCGCCATTCCGTATTCCATTTTTAACAACATCATGTATTTGCTTAGGCTATATTTTTTGTAATCTGGGTCGTAAAAATTAACTATATCCATCATGGTTAATTTACCCAAATCAAAATAACTGGCTGCAATTAGCTTTTCACCATCTCTAATGGTTATCATTTGGGTGTCAAATAAAGCAGTTGCCATTACATCAGGATTACCATTTAGTATTTGATTTACAGATTCAGGCGCATTGAATGTGATATGTGTTTTGTACTTTTCGTATAGCTCTTCTATTTCAGTAGTAATGATTGCTTGGGTTAAACTTACAGAAAAACGTTTGTTTTTGCGGTAGATTGTTAAATTCTTCACCTCACCCACCTTGGCTAAATTGGTTCTTAACCAAAATACATCTACAATATTATCTGAAGCTGCATCGTAACAGCAGTTATCTGTAAAAATACTGCTTTGCCAACGATAGTATCCTGCTGCCAAATAACTATCTAAAATGATGCCTTTTATTATTTGCATGTATTGTATTTAATGGTGGTGCTTTATCTGGCTGCAAACTATTAACAAAAACTAAAAACAACAATAATTTATTGAATATTTAGCTACAATATTTAGTTACTAAATAATGTATGCCTTGTACTGATATAGATTTACATAATTTCTGTCAATACTTTTTGTTTATAATTTAAAGTTTCGAAAAAATTTAGAGTAGTAAAATTATTTATTTGGAATATTAAATATAAACCCTACTCCAAATACATTCTCAATACTTAAATTGGAATCATCTTTTATGTATTTGCGTATTTTAGTGATAAAAACATCTAAACTTCTGCCTAAAAAGTAATCATTTTCTCCCCATAATTCCTTTAAAATATCTTCTCGTTTTAAAACCTTGTTTCTGTTCTTGTATAAATAATTAAGGATATCACTTTCTTTTTCTGTGATTCTTTTTGTGATACCATTTAAGGATAAAGACTGATTATTAAAGTCGAATAAATATTGACCAATTGAAATAATTTCCGTCTGACTTTCCTCTTTATTTTCCTTGATTCTACGAATAACCGCTTTTATTTTCCAAAGCAATTCTTCTTCATCAAATGGTTTGGTAATGTAATCATCCGCCCCCAAGTTGTAACCTTTTAATTTATCTTGTTTTAAAGATTTTGCAGTAATAAAAATAATGGGTATGTTTTTATCAATTATTCTGATTTCATTAGCTAAGGTAAATCCATCCATTTTTGGCATCATTACATCTAAAAGGCATAAGTCAAAACGGTTAACTTGGAATGTTTTTAAAGCCACCTCTCCATCTCTACAAAGTATTATTTCAAAACTAGCAGTTTCTAAATAATCAACCAAAAGTATTCCTAAGTTAAGGTCATCTTCTGCTAATAATATGCGGTGTTTTTCTTTAAACATTGGGCAATGAAATGGTAAATATTGTTCCTTTATTTGGTTCGCTTTTTATTTCAATTATTCCTTGATGTATTTCAACAATCTTTTTTACATAAGCTAAACCCAACCCAAATCCTTTTACATTATGTATATCTCCGGTTGGAATCCTAAAAAATTTATCGAACACTTTTTTTTTATATTTTTTTTCTATACCAATTCCATTATCTGAAATCTCCATCACTAAAAACTTACCCCTGTTGTAAGTGTAAATGGTTATGTCTGGTTTTTCTTTAGCGTACTTAATGGCATTGTCAATCAGGTTACACAAAGCATTGGTAAGATGTGTTTTATCGCCCAATATTACAAATATTTCAGCTAGCAAATTTAATTTTATATTTCCTTGTTGGTTCTCAATTTGTATACCTATACATTTTAAAGTATCATTGATTAACTGATGAAAATCTAGTTTCATTTTTTGTATAGGAATTTCACCTCTTTCTAGTGCGGTCATACTTAAAACTTGCTCTATTTGTAAGTTTAATTTCTCATTTTCTTCGAGTATAATTTCGGAATAATGTTTTATTTTATCAGGTTGCTTATTGGTTGAATCCTTCATAAGCATTTTACTAGCTAAAGCTATGTTTGTTAAAGGTGTTTTAAATTCGTGGGTCATGTTATTCAAGAAGTCTGTGGTATGCTCCCATATTTTTTTCTCTTTTAGCAATGATAAAATGGTTCGCCAAAAAAGAACAAATACAACTAGAATTAGGATCACAGAAGTAATAAATAGGGTGCCCATTTCAGCCATGATAAATTGCTTTTTTTCCGGAAAAATTAGTTTCAATTCAATGCTATTATTTCCCGCTAAATTTTGCAAGGGTTTATTAAATATATGATTCGAAAAACCAGTTTCATTATTTGATTTAACCTTTGGTTTTACTACTTCAAAAGTATAATCAATATAAAAATTATAGAATTTCATATAATACTTAAATAGGGAATCTATTTTATGAATTTCGTTTTTACCTAATTTAGCAGCCACTCCCTCATCATTTTCTACAGCACAAGCGCCTATTTCCTTGCATGCTTGTTCATCGGAACGAATAGCTTCAGTTGTTTTTGAAAGAACCATATTGGCCTTTTCGTTAAACAGATCTTCTTTTATTTTAGCTGTATGCAATATCCAATTCACTTGAATAACTAACAAAATTATTAAGGAAATAGAAGAAATGATGATGAATATTTTAGTTCGACTCTGTTTCATTAGAAGGGTCAAAATTAGGCATTTTATAGGCTATATAATAATATTAACAAGTCAATAACAAAGCAATAACTTCTCAGTAACACCAAGCTTTTTTTATAAAAACTACTTTTGTTTCATCAATTAAATAAATCAAAATGAAAAACTACACCATCACATTGTTTTTATTTCTGTTTGTAAATTTAGTATTTGCACAAAATTCAAAGTTTGAATACTATGGAAGATTTACTCCAACCATTCAACAAGAAAAATTGAATGAAGTAAATTCTATTACGGATATTTCTCCCCAATTTTGGCGCCATTTAGCAATGCCCAATAATCAACGCAATGAATTAGAAAAAAAAAGAAAAATAGATTATGCATTGGGTTGTTATTTGTTTCCTCTTGGCGGTTATAATATGGTAGTTGATTATCTTGCTATAGAAATAGTAACTACTTACAATGGCAAATTGACAACTTATAAAAGTACCAGTGATAAATTGACTAAAGAACAAAAAAGTGCTTTAATGAATGCTGATTTGGGTTCAGATGTTCAAATAAAAATTAAGTTCAAACTTAAAAACAAAGATTATGACACTGCTGACATTTATAAAAAAATAATGGAGGGGCAATATTCCATTACAATAGTTCCAGCAATGGAAGCAGAATTTCCAGGAGGTTTTAAACAAATATCGGCCTACTTAAATGATAATTTTTTTAATAAAATTACTCAAAAAGGTAACACAGATAAAATTAGACAAACCAGTTTAAAATTCACTATTAATGAAGAGGGTAAAGTGGTAAATAGTAAAATATTTAACACCTCATCTGATATAAAAATAGATCAATTATTACTTGAAGCAATTAATAAAATGCCAATATGGAAACCAGCCAAAAATTCGAAAGGAATAAAAGTTAAACAAGAGTTTATTATTCCATTTGGTGGAGGAGGCTGTTAGACAAGGTAAAAATAATTAACCCAAAATAGCGATATAAAATATTTAAAAACATAATAATTATAAAAAAATGAAAACATACAAAGTAACTTCTATAGCAATTGTAAGCATTATTATAGTTGCGTGTAGCACCATGAAGAAGAACATAACAACATCTGCTCCTTCCCCTCAAACTTATACTCTAGATTCATCTAAGAGTATAGCCACACCTAACACTCCTAAAACACCAAATACTTTTTTATTAAAATCCAAAAATGGAATTTATGAACCAGGAAATGAAGAGTTAAAAGCCATTCAATTACAATACAAAGAGACCACTTTACAACAGTTAAAATATGGTCATGCTATTTATACAGAGGGTGCCTGTGTAAAATGTCATGATGCGTTCAATATTTATGAGTATAGTGAACCGAAATGGAAAATTATTGTAGATGATATGGCAATAAGGGCTAAAATATCGAACGAACAAAAGGATGCTGTTTATAAATACGTAATGGCCATTAAAGCTACTCAGCCCAAGTAGGCTAATTTTAAAGTAGTTTATAATAGTAACAAACCATTTGAATTAAGCACAAAATTTAGTACGTTATTACTTCTATTAAGTATTAAAGGCTAATTTTAATGCTTGAGCAGTATTTTTAAAATAAATATTGGTCTAAATAATATTTAGTTACTTTAAAGTAACTAAATATTGAATTATTCTACTTATTAATTGTTAAATTACTAAATGTAGGTTTACCAATAAAATAGATGATTGAAGTTGTATTATGTTCCATATTTAAAGTTATATATGATTCTTTAATCCTTAAATTCATAACAATCCCAGGTAAATATGTAACCAATTTAATTTTTGACTCGTTCAAAAAAGTATATACAAACCAAAAAATAGTCAATAATTATCAAAAAAAAACAATTAAAAGCTGCTAAGAAATCAAATTACTTATAGAGTGATTCAACCATTTGGTCTGTAGTGGCATGATGGTATTTAGCTTTAGTGGATGTTTTTGTATGTCAAACAGCAAAAGCCACTGCTTCAGTAGATGCTTTATCTAGTAATTTGCCAGTATTAAACGTCCTCCTCCCAAACTTCCATCCAACCCAATCATATTTCGTTCTTGTTTCAGTTATTACTTGTGAACCGCTTTGGCTTTTAAGGGTAACCTCTTTATCAATTTTATCTAGCGCACAAACTTTTTTTAAATGTTATAAGCTTTTGTCGTAAATTATTAGATATGGTTTCCAATTATTTTTAACAATCCAACAATCCAAACATTCAACCTAATAAACAATCCATCAATCTTTAAATCAAAAATCTTTAAATCTATGGGCAATGGGCAATGGGCAATGGGCAATGGGCAATGGGCAATGGGCAATGGGCAATGGGCAATGGGCAATGGGCAATGGGCAATGGGCAAAACAAATTTTTCTGAACTTAACTTACCAATTTACTTATCAACCAATCAACTCAATCAACAATTCAACAATCAATAAATCAACAAATAACACCCAAAACCTTCTGTTACATTTTTGTTTATAATAAGTAAGCAATAATTGCTAAAATTGAAATCTTAATTCAAATAAAAATGTCAGAACAATTAGAACATATACACTGCCTTATTATTGGGAGTGGACCTGCTGGTTACACAGCAGCTATTTATGCATCGCGTGCCGATTTAAAACCTGTTATGTACACTGGCCCTCAACCTGGTGGACAATTAACCATTACAACAGATGTAGAAAATTATCCTGGTTACCCTGATGGAATTATGGGACCAGAAATGATGGAAAACTTTAGAAAACAAGCAGAACGCCTAGGTACTGATATTCGTTATGGTATGGTTACCAAGGTTGATTTTAGTGGAAAACCGCCTTACAAAATTCAAGTAGATGAAAGTAAAGAAGTGTTGGCCGATACTGTTATTATTTCAACTGGTGCTAGCGCAAAATGGTTAGGCATTGAAAGCGAAAATAAATTAAATGGTCATGGTGTTTCGGCTTGTGCTGTGTGCGATGGTTTCTTTTTTAGAGGTAAAGATGTAGCCATAGTAGGTGCAGGCGATACAGCTTGCGAAGAAGCAAGTTATTTAGCCAAAATTTGCAGCAAAGTATACATGATAGTGCGTAAAGGAGAGTTTAAAGCCTCAAAAGCTATGCAACACAGAGTTGAAAACACACCGAATATCGAAATTTTATTCAATTCAGAAACTGATGAAATTTTAGGAGAAAATAAAGTAGAAGGTGTTAGAATAAAAAATAATAAAACAGGCGAACTTACTACTTTAGCAATTGGAGGTTTCTTTGTTGCTATTGGTCATACTCCTAACACACAAATATTTAAAGATTATTTAGATATGGATGAAACAGGATATTTAATTACCACTCCCGGAACAAGCAAAACCAAAGTAGAAGGTGTGTTTGCTTGTGGCGATGCGCAAGATAAAACATACCGACAAGCGGTAACTGCTGCAGGCAGTGGCTGTATGGCAGCATTAGATGCTGAAAGATACCTAGGTGCTTTAGGCTTCGATATGTAATTTCTAAAAAATACATTCACAAAAAAAGACCGTTTGAATACTTAAAAAACTATACTTAAACCACATAGGCACATAGTAAACATAGCTAATAAACTATGTAATCTTTGTATCTATGTGGTTTTTTATTTCACTATAATTTTAGTTGCTTGGTTAATTAGTTGAATGAGTTGAAATGAACTACTCAACCCAGAACTTTGTACTTCGAACTAAAAACTAAATAAACACAAACTTCTTTTTACTTTTTGTTTGGGCAAAAAGTAAAGCAAAAAGCCCACCACTAAATCCAAATTTCAATTTTTCTTTCGCACTTCCCATCGCCACTTGAGCCGAAAAATTAAAATTTCGCGCATTTAGTGGACATCCACCCACACCAATTATTCCGCTCCTTTTTTTATTTTTGAGTTGATAGGTTGATTAAGTTAATGGGGTTAATTAGTTGAAGAGCATTTCGAACTTCGTAATTCGAACTCTGAACTTCGAACTCTGAACTAAAAAAAACTCGAAACCCGCAACAAACTTCAAACTAAGAACTAAGAACTCCGAACTGTCGTCTAAAAAACCTCACATATTTGAAAATACAACCCTGAGTTATTATTTAACCCAAAGGCATAATCTACTCTAATATTAGTGCGTTGCGATTTATTGATATTAAACCTTAATCCAGCGCCCATATTTGGGTTTATGTATTTTATTTCATCGTTAGGCTCGCTTAAAGTATTAACTCCAGCAAATGCTACCCCACCAATAAATTTCCATAAATGCGCCCTTAGTTCAGCTTCGTAATGCAGAAATAATTTACCACGATAACGTCCTTGCACATAACCTCGAGTTGTAAATTGTCTTCCTGTTTGAGGCATTATCATATAAGGCACATCACCAAGCGCTTGTTCTACCATTATTCTATTAGCAAAAACCAAATTACGAGTAGTTTTAAATTGATAATAATAACGTGCATCTAAACGCATGTTTATCCAGTCTTGTGTGCTACCCAAAACTTTGATATATGGATTAATTGCTACCTCCAAATATTTACCTTTGTATGCATTTTGAACATTATCTCGGCTATCAAAAATATAATGCACGCCTAGTGTAGAAGCGGTAAACTGTTTGGTGCCAATGGCATTGTTTTCAAAAAAACTCAAAGTATCTTTATCCGATTTTAAATCCCAACAATTATAAAGACGGTATTGCAATCCTAAAAAATGATGTGTTTTCAGCTTTCGCAATACTCTTTCCTCTAGCTCTATAGCTTTATAAGCCACGTTTTCTTTATCGGTTGATACTTCGTTTTTGGTGTTTGAACCAAGACCATAAGTATTTTCGGGCCAGTTTAAATATTGGAGTTTACCTTGCCAAATCCAGTTTTCGTTTTTTGTAAATATTTGATGGTTAAACTGCGCAGCAAATTGTCCATTAGTGGTATTAATTACATAAGCTTGTGCATTGCTAAAACGGGTAGTTTCTTTAGGACCTAATAAAAAATTTACGTTGGTTAATACACCATACCCAAAGCCTATAAAGGGATCGCTAACCAATACAGGCAATAGCGAATAGCTGACCTTCTTGGCTGAATCGGTTTGGGCATTACCTTGCTTAAAACCAATTGAGAAACCTATTACCAAACTTGCTATTAAAATATTTTTTTTTGAGACCATACTTAAAATAGTTACAGTACAAATAAATACATTTTTGTGAATAGTTGAGGAATAAAATCTTTCTATTATAGGAACTTTTTTGATTTTTTAAACTAAGCTAATCAACCAAAACATACTTTTTACCTTTAACTGTTACATTAGGTATTTTATGTGTTTGGTCAAAGGCATTATCTATTGGCAAAAGCTGTTTCCATAATCCTACCGAACCATTGGTAACATTGTTATCAATAGCAGCTTGGGTTAGTTTAAATGGAAAAATAAACACATTTACATACGCTTGTTTTTGGATAAATGCAGCTTCCATCAATGTCCAAATTTCTTCTATAATAGGGTTTGTCATAGCAAAACAACCAATAGAAACACAGCTACCATGCACCATGATATGGCTACCAGTATAACCGTTGGCTTTATCAAAAGCATTAGGGTAACCAACATTAAACGATAAATGATAACTGCTGTAAGGATTCATTTGTTGAGGAAAAACCTTGTAAATGCCTTCAGGAGCTTGCCCATCGCCTGTTTTGGTTTTAGTACCTAAAGTGCCAGAGTAATAACAAATGGCATACGTTTTAAACAATACAAACTGATTGTTTTGTTTAACCCATACCTGTAGTTCGTTGCTTTGTTTGTAAATTCTAATAAATACTGCACTACCCCACTTTAACTTTTTATCGGCAAATTGTTGCTTTAATGAAACCTCGTTTTGGGCATAAGCAGCAACCGATGCTTTGCTAGTAGGCACTTGCGCCATCAGCACATTTCCAAAAAGGAATAACCAGAGTAGTATGATGGATTTCAAATTGTTTGATTTTTGATTGTTTTCACGCTTCGCGTGATTGTTGTATGGTTGAATTGTTATATTATTAATACGTTTTGCGTAATTGTTATATTGTTGTATTGTTAATATGCTTTGCGTAATTGTTTAATTGTTTTCAATCACTGAACTAAATGAAAATTTGCTTATTGCTAATTATCTATTGCATATTACCTATTCAACATTCATTTCGCAATAATTCAAAATTCATGCTTCGTCCGATAGCTATCGGACAAGCTCAGCAACCGGGTAATCCAACATTCAAAATTCAACATTTCTATCTTTCTCTTTTCATCAGCATAAAACCGCCTTGCGTTTCTATCCAATGCATTTGAGGGTTGGTATGGTTTTGAGTATCGTTTAAATGCAATAAAAAATAAACAGGCTTATCTATTTTTCCTTCTTTAAGCCAATTATTATCTCTTGCAGAATCGTTGGTATAAGGTTTTACATTGCCATAAAAATAATGCGCATAACTTTTGTAACCTAAAGTGGTTATATAACAATCTTCATGGCTAATTTTTTGCAACATATCAATGGCAGGCCCTTGACTATATTGCTCGATTTTAGGAACTACCCATAATAAATAAATAGGTAAAAATAACGAAATAAATACCAATAAGGTGTAAAAGCCTTTTTGCAACTCGTTGCGGAATAAATAAAATACAGCAATGCTGGTAATGGATAAAAATATAAAACCCATTATAAACTCCAAACCTTGCCAGTTGGCGTTTACGCTTAAACTAGCTACTGCAAAATCATCGTCTATAAATGGAATAATGCTTTCCTTGAATAAATCAATTAAAGGCAATACACCTAAGGCAATGCTTAATAATAAACCAAAAATATATACAGCTACCAACTTCCATTTTTCAACGCCTTTTTTATCGAACACATAGTTATAAATGGTATGCGCAGCAATAAAACTTAATGGCAAGTAACAAGCAGATGAGTAATGCACTATTTTAGTTTTTACTATGCTAAACAAAATCAATACTACCCAAAACAGTATTTGACTCCATTTAAAAAACTGAATTTGAACTTCGTTATCGTGCGCAAATTTGCGTTTGAACAAGGCATTTAAAGCAAAAATAGAAATAGGAAAACACCCCAATAACAAAACTATAGGATGGTACCAAAATGGCTGACCATGGCCTGCAACAGGGTTTTTAAACAAATCAATTTGGTATAAAATAAACTCTAATAAAAAGGTTGGGCCATTTTTAATTACCTCTAATCCAAACCAGGTAGCACTAACCAATAAAGCAGTTATAGCGCAAATAATAATGTGCTTAAAGGTAAAAAATGGTTTGAATTTATGCAATGCTAAATATACCAATACACAAAGCAAACAAACCAATAATGCAGCGGGTCCTTTGGTAATTATAGCTGCGCCAATAAACAAACCTGCATAAAGGGCATTTAAATTCTTTCTCTTTGCATCACTGCCTGTGGCAATTAAAAAAAACTGATATACAGTTCCTGAAATAAATAAATTATAAATGGGGTCAATAATTCCACTTTTATAGTACAAATGAGGCGTAAAACTACCAGTAATACAAAGTACCCAAATCCAAGCTAATTTGGTATCGAAATACTTTTTGCCTAAATAAAATACAACATTTAAAACCACCACTCCTACCAAAGCATTTGGCAAACGTGCAGCAAACTCATTGATACCAAATATTTTAAAACTGATGGTTTGTAACCAAAAAAACAAAGGTGGTTTTTCCCAAAACGGTTGGAAATTAATTTGAACTTGTTGGTAATTGCCAGTTAACAGCATTTCGCGGGCGTTTTCAGCAAAGTTTATTTCATCCCAATCAAAAAGGTGCACATTACCCAAAAAAGGTATGAATAACATAACAGCCCAAGGTGTTACAAACCAATAAGGATATTTAGCAATAAGGTTTTTTATCATAGTAAACTATTTAGTGGTATTACTTTTTTGTTCAATAATAAACCAATAACAAACCAAAGCGCAGATAAAGCCAATTAGCGAACCAACAACAGTATCACGCAAAAAATGTTGTAATAAATAAATACGTGAAAAACCAACTGCTACTGCACACAATAGAAAAAATAACTGTTGCCAAGGTTTTTTATAAAACAATGCCAAGCAAGTAAAAATAGCAAAAGCAAATGTAGTATGTCCTGAAGGGAAACTATTGTATTGCAAAATTTCAACCCCATCCACAAAATTAAGCTTATAATCTTTAAGCAATAACGATGGACGCAATGCATTATCAAAAACAAAGTGTTTGTTAAATTGAGTAATTAAAGTGCTTAAAACACCAACAATGCTAGCTGTTATTCCCCAACTTTTATTTTTAACAAATAAAAAAACACAAATAGGAACACCAAACCAAGCTTCACCAAAATGAGTGGTGAATTTAAAAATTTCATCTAAAATAGCATGGTGCATTTGGTTAATGCTTAAGGTAACAGTTTCACTATTAGATAACAATAAAAATAATGAAGCTACGGTTAGTATTACAAAATAACCAACTATAAACCAACTATTTTGTCTGATGAATTGTTTCAATATTTATTAGAATTTTCAGTAAACAAAAATGCAACTTCTTTTTGGAAGTTGCATTTTAAATAATTTATTTTTTATCAATTAATTACTGACAAGCAAATTTCAACTTAGGTTGTGCTTCACTTTTGTCATTTGGACCAGTATAATTACCTCTTCTTACTGTAACTTCAATTTGAGTAATCACCTCTTTATTAGAAGTAACATTAAATAATTTACTAGGTATAAAAGATAATCTGTATTTTTTTGAATCTACTTTTATTAACTTCAAGTCAGGGTTAGAAGCTACATTAAAAAAGGAAGATGGTGCAAAAGTTCTGGTAATGCTAGTTGCGGTATCCTTAATTGATGCACTAACCCACGCATACAAATCATCATTTGAAACATTTGCCATAGAGTCATTTAATTCAAAGTTATTATCGTAAATAATATTGGCAACTTCATTTAAAGCCATTGAACTAGGTGCTGAATAAATTGCTCCTCTATCAGTTTTTGGCGGTTCTATTGTAAAATTCAAATCTTCAGTTTTAACATCTGGAGCACCATAACCTCCGCCATTTTTAGTTTTTACCAAAAGTGATATTCCTTTTTTATAAACATCAGCTGCAGGCACTTCATAAAATTCAGTTGGTACCATTTCGTAATACCAAACCAATGGACCTTTAGCAGCATCGTTGGTCATTTTTAATGCCTCATTAGAATTTTGCCACTCTTTCTCACCAGAGCCATTTCTTAGTGGATGTCCTACTGGATGTTCTTTTGGCAACCAAGTCCAAATATAAAAAGGACCTGTACTATCAGCACAACTTCTATTGGTGGTTTTTGTTAAATCAACATAAATTCTGATTTTTTTTGTTACATCTGGATTTTCAGGTTCAATCCAATTAGCTTGTCCAAAAACTTTAGCAGAAATTAAACTAAAGCCTATAATTAATGTTAGTATTCTTTTCATTTATTTTTCTCCTATAATTTATTTTCTTTCAAACTCTAATACATACGAAAACTTCAGTTCGCCACCGCAATACACTGGTTTACGCAACTTTAAAAAAGTATCAACAGTTCTTACCGTAGCTCCTAAAGGAAGGCTAAATTCCACTCCACCATCAGGTATAAACTTAACCATTGTTGGGTATTCATCATTATCAAAACTCCAAGTACCTGAAGGTGCTTGGAAAAAATTAACCAATACATTTGCTGTATCAACAGTATATTTTTTAATACCACCTACCGTTTCAAAAGTAATATTTGGTGCTTTTTTAGCAGTAAGAAACTCGCCCATTGAAGTTGCTTCTTTAACCAATGAAAGTTCATCAATCATGGTGCAACTAGTTAATCCCCATTTTGCTTGGATTCCATCTAATTTACTTGATGGAGTTCCAATATCTTTTATTTCTTTTTTACAAGCAATTATACTTAAAAATATACTTGCTATAATTATTGCTTTTTTCATTTTTTAGTTAATATTTAAATTAGTTACAAGTTTGTAATGGGTTTTGTGCAAAACCAATTGTTACTTCTGTTTGAGGGTATGAGAAAATTAATCCATTGCAATTAAAAGCAGCATTTCTCATAGTGTTTGGTACTTGTATTTCACCATTTGCTCCAATTCTTTTAAAGGTTTGAATTCTATCGCCTTCTAATAAAAATTCTCTTCTACGCTCATCTCTAGCCCTTGCTTTAATTACATCAGCTATTTCGGCTCCTGTTAAAATTTTTGCAGTTGCATTCATATACGAACGATTGATAATTTTATTTAAATCTTCGGCAGCAGTAGGCAAATTTTGATTTGTAATAGCAAGTGCCTCAGCTCTCATTAAATACATATCAGTTAAAAGCAAATATGGTACATCAAAAAAATCTTTGTTAAATTTCATTGAACCATACACTTCTTCTGGCTTACCTTTATTAATAACTTTAATTAGACCTAAACGTTTATCTGTTGTATCTAGTTTCATGAAATTGTAAGCCAAAGCTGATAATTGTAAATTGGGAACAGCCACATTATCGGTTCTGTAATTACCAGTATATGCTGACGCTCTGTTATCTCCAGTTCCTGTACTTACAAATTGAAATAAATACTCACCGCTAAAACTTGCATTGTCAAAATGATTTAAGCTATCACTTAATTTATATTTTGTATTAGCCAATAAACCATTTAATACATCAATTGCTTTTTGGTATTGATTACTTTGAAAATAAACTTTAGCTAAAAGTGCTTTAGCTGCATCTTTATCTGCATATACTTTTTTGGTAGTATTTAAAGGATGATTTTCAGGTAATAAAGAAATTGCTGAAATTAAGTCTTCGGCTATATAAGCATAAGTTTCAGCTATTGAACTTCTTAATACAGGATCTATGGTAACCGTTTTTCTTAAAGGAATACCTGATTGTGCAGCATTGGCATTAACCAATGAAGAAGTACCCATTGGATGTGCATATAATTTAGCAATTTCAAAATGCGAAAGTGCCCTTATAAATTTAATTTCACCTTCCAAAGTGCTTTTTTCTGTTGCCGATAAATCATTGAATTTTTGTATATAATCCAAACAAGTGTTTGCTCTAAATACACAACGATAAATTCCTCTAAAATTATCATTAGAAGTGCTATTGAAAGGAATAACTCCTCTTGTGTACATTTCGCGTCTATCGCCTGTTATATTATAATCAGCTAACTCATCACCTAATAAATCATTGTAAATTTGTGCACTTCCATTTAAACGATTAGCTAAGGCATCGTATGTTGAATTGACAATACGTTTAACATCTTGCCCACTTTTAACGGCTTCATCTTCAAGTAAAAATCCTTCTGGTTTAATTTCTGTCCATTTAGTGCATGAACTAAAAAATATAATTAAACTTAAAACTGATATTATTTTATATGTATGTTTCATTTTCTACTTTCTTTACTAATTAAAATCCAACATTGATTTGAAATGAATAAGTACGCTCTTGCGGAGGAGTTAAATAAGTAATATTAGGACTCATATTTCTATCTGTAGCATTCTCAAAATCACGAGCTATTTCAGGATCTAAACCTGGGTATTTTGTAACTGTTAAAATATTAGTTGCAATAACAGCCATACGAACAGAACGTACATGTTTAAGTTTTTTGATTGCTTTAGGTTGTAAATTATAGCCTAAAGTAATATTACGTAAACGAGCAAAAGAAGCATCATGCAAAAACTGTGTAGTATTAATCCAAACAGTGTTAGAACCATAGTTTGCCTCATTTAATGTTAAACGTGCAAATTGAGCATTATCGCCAGGTTTTTGCCATCTGTCAAATATATCTGTTCTCATATTCCAATCAGTTACTACACCTAATTGACGTTTAGCAGATGATTCATAAATATTTCCACCTATAACAAAATTAATTAAAACACTTAAGTCAAATCCCTTATAAGAAAAAGTGTTTGTTAATCCACCCGAAGCATCAGGTAAAACACTTCCCGCACCTACTCTATTTGCAATATCCCATTTACTTGTTGGGTTACCATTTAAATCTAAATAAACTGGCAAACCAGTTTGCTGGTCAATATGACTAAACCTTACCAGGTAATTGGTTCCAATAGGACTTCCAATAATAGGACGAGTGTCGTTTGTTCCACCACCCACAGCATCTTGCGAATAAGCCCCAATATCATCAATTGAGTTCCAAATTTTTGTAATATTGAAATCGGTACTCCATCTGAATTTACCAACTAAATTTCTGGTTTTGATTCCAAATTCTAAACCTCTATTGGTTATTCTTCCAACATTAGCAGTATAATTATCCATACCTGTAGAAGGTGAAATTGCTAAATTTTCAATAATAGCATCAGAAACTCTTCTGTCAAAGTAATCAACAGTTGCAAAAATTCTATCATTAAACAAACCTAACTCCAAACCTGCATCCCAAATAAATGATGTTTCCCAACGTAAATTTGGGTTAGCAGCTTGAGTAGGGTATGTAATTGCTTGTTGATTATAAAATCCATCTGTTCGGTAAGTTAAAAAACGAGCATTTCCATTAATATTCGAATTTCCACTTCTACCAGCACTAGCTCTTAATTTTAAGAACGATATTCTTTTATTATTACGTAAAAACTTTTCTTCGCTTAATACCCAACTTGCTGAAACTGCTGGCATAAATGCTACACGATAATTTTCACCAAAACGCGATGACCAATCAGCACGTAATATTAACTGTGCAAAATACTTGTCTTTAAATGAATAATTTACACGACTAAAATAACTTAAAAAGGCCCAAGCACTTCCTGGAGATACTTGATTTTGGTATAATGAATCTGGCGTTTTATCATAAAAAGGACCAGAGGTCTTTTCAGTTCTTTGAGTTCTTACTGAAGCTGTTGATTTTTGAAACTCATTACCAACCATAAAACTAAATTTATTATTATCGTTAGGGTTGTAATTATATGTACCTGTAACAAAATAATTTAAGTTATTGGTAAATGTTCCTGTTCTGTTTGCATTTCCACCAATAGAATCTGCAATATTTAATAATTGTGGGCTGTTATATTGGTCATCCAATAATTGCATGTAATCATAACCACCTTGACCTCTAAAATATAAATTCTTGATTGGGTTATAATCAATTGCCACATTATTAATTACCCTTGTTTCACCTACTCTCCAAACTTTTTGTTCTTGAGCAATTAATGGATTATCACCTCCTCTAAAATAAGCACTATCTCCACCATTTACATCTTTGTATCTTACAGGGTAAATTGGTAAAGCAGTACTCATAGCTGAACCTAATCCACCTGCCCAAGCACTGTTTACTCTAAAATTATTACCTTGAGCAATGCTTGAATTTGTTGAAACTTTAATTTTTTTACTAACTCTAAAGTCTAGATTTAAACGACCTGCCAAACGATTATAGCTATTTCCTACCAAATAACTTTCGTTATTACTGTATGAAATACCAGCATAGTAACTAATTTTTTTATACATGTCACTTATTGACAAATCATAATTTTGCTTAAAGCCTAATCGTGTGGTTAACTTAACCCAATCAGTATTGTATTGACTTGCCTTATTATATGCAGCTTCACGAGCTGCTGCTGATGATTGAGCAGATGAATAGCCAGGTAACCAAACACGTCCAGTTCCGCCATCATTTTCCCATGCTTCTTGGCGTAATTGTAAATATTGAGAGGTGTTTAACATATTAGGTAATGCTGTAGGTTGCGAAGTTCCAACCGTAGCCGAGAAGTTAACATTAGGCCCTTTTTTACTTCCTTTTTTGCCTCTTTTGGTTGTAATTAAAATTACACCATTTGCTCCTCTTGAACCATAAATTGCGCTTGCTCCTGCATCTTTTAAAACGTCAATTGTCTCTATATCATTGGGGTTGATAGTAGCCAATGGATTATTATTCATACCACCACCATTGCCATTTAAAAAATAATCTTGTGTAATTGGAATTCCATCAACTACATATAATGGATCGCCACCAGCACCAATAGAAGCAATACCTCTAATACGCACCACAGCGCCAGAACCTGCCAAACCACTACCTGTTGTAACATTTACACCAGCCAATTTTCCTTGCAATGCCGATTCAAAACTTGGAACAGGCATGTCATTTAAACTTTTACCACTTATTTGGGCAACTGATCCAGTTATTTCGCGTTTACGTTGAACACCATATCCAACAACAACAACTTCGTCTAACTTTTTTTGATCTTCTTTTAGTTGAATATTCACAAATGCACCATTAGCACCAACTTCTACTTCCTTGTATCCAGCATTAGAACCTAAACTTGATATCTTTAATTTGTATTTACCTGCTTTAACTTCCTTGATTTCAAAAGTACCTTGTGCATCAGTAAAAGAACCTTTCTTTGTTCCCTCAATAATAACAGTTGCTCCTACAATAGGAATCTTTTTTTCATCTTCAACCCTTCCTTTAATGCTTTGAGCAAAAATTTGGGTAACAAGATAAAAACTTACGATTGTTAATAGTAATTTTCTCTTCATATATTTATTTAATTCAAATTTTTATTATTGAAAGTAACAGCAATTTCTAAATTGCTGTTACTTAATGTGAATAAACACGAAATTTTAGTTCAATTGTAATTTGTTATTGAATTTACCATCCGCATTAATTACTTCTATAATATACATTCCTTTTGGCAAATTATTTAGATTCAATTCAAACTTTTGTTCCCCATAAAAGTATTGATTTTTATTTTGATATTCATACACTTTTTTTCCAACTAAATCATAAATTGTTAATTCTAAGTCAGATGAATTTTTAAAATCAATGTTAACTGTCACATTTTGAAAAGCAGGATTAGGATAAATTTTTACATTATTTTTCATCTCAATTTGATCAAATGAAGTTCCTCCACCATTACTAGTGGATATTTTATTTAAATTTTTATCAGTATAAACCACATACTCTCCTGGACTTAAAGGAATATTTCTATTTACATCTGTTACATTTATTGAATCACCAGTCATGTAATTATACCACCAACCTGTGCGCTGAAATACAGGGGTAATATTTAAATTAACAACATCAAAATTTCCTACAATAATGCTGTTCATACTATCATGATTAACTTTTAAGAACTTCCCGGTACCAGCCACATTGTATGAATAATCATCTGAAATAAATGAAACATGCTGCTTAAGTTTTGCTAGTTTACTTATTGAATTGTAAACAGAATTTCTGTTAATATTACTTTGGTACAACCAATTAAATGGTTTATTACCAGTTCTTCCATTTGTATTAATTGAAATTTCATATCCCAACTCACCACCTTGCCAAATCATTTTAGGGCCTTTCTGAGGAATTAGTAATGCATGGTAGGCTTCGGTTCTTTTTAAAGCCGTATTTAAATCTTTTGCACTGTATGAACCAGAAGTGTTTCCAAATTGTAAAGTGGAGTACATTATTCTTTCTTCATCATGACTTTCGGCATAAGTAACTAAATTAGGAAAAGTAAATTGACGGTTTTTATAATTACCCCAACTAAAATCTGCTTTCGAATTATTGTATCCCATATTAGCTTCGGCATAAGCCTCCGTCATTTTACCCCAAAGCATAAAACCAGCATTTGCTAAAACTTTCTCTTCTGAGTTATCGCCTAAATGCTCCAAAATTAAATAAGCATCAGGTGAATACTTAATAATTTCGCCACGTATTCTGTTCCAAATATTAATCCTACTTTGGTCATAAGCACTCCATCCGCTAACATTTCCTAAAGTATTGTTTTGTGTAAATCCTTTTGATAAATCAAAACGATAACCATCTATTTTATACTCGGTAATCCAATATTTTAAAACTCTATCTACAAAATCTTTTGTTGGTTGAGCTTCATGGTTATAATCGTAACCAACACCAAAAGGATGCTTATCAACTTGATTAAACCATGGATTATTAGCTGTAGGTTGGCCATACTGACCAGCATTTTTATCAAAATACATTCTAACTTGTGGATTTTGACCAAATGAGTGGTTTAAAGCAATATCTAACACTACTGTCATTTTTCTTTTATGGCATTCATCTACAAATTGCTTAAAAGCATCTTTGGTTCCATAGTATTTATCTAAGGCAAAATAAAACATAGGATTGTATCCCCAACTTTCATTACCTTCAAATTCATTTATTGGCATTAACTCAATACAATTAACACCTAATCTTTGTAAATATGATAGCGTATCTTTCAATGTTTGAAAATCGTGACGACCAATAAAATCTCTTAACAACAATTCATAAATTACTAACTTATCGTTTGTTGGTTTTGTAAAACTTGGAGCTGTCCAATTAAAAGATGTTTGGCCAGTTTGTAACACCGAAACTACTTCTGTTGTTTTTCCAACAGGATATTTTATTAAATTAGGATATGTTATTGCTGGAATATATTGATCATTAAACGGATCTAAAACTTTATCGGCATATACATCAGCCACTCTCATTTGAGCATCATCAATACAATATTGAAATGTATATTCTTTACCTTTGGTCAAACCATTAATTTGAATCCAATACCTATTACCATCAGGAGTTTTATTCAATAAATAGTTATTATCAAACTCCCAATTATTAAAATCACCTAGCGCATAAACGTAACTTTTGTTTGGCGCGAATAATTGTAAAATTACAGTATTATCATTTACATAATTAATACCATCTTGCACACCAGCAGGCGAAGCAGCAATATTAGGAGTTTGTTTACCAATTATATATGAGGTATCATAATATTTGTTAGCACCTTTAGTACCCTCAAGCACTAATTTTATTTTACCTGTTCCTAAATTATTAAACAAACCACTGTAGCTTAAAGTACTGTCATTGTTAACAGATTTCAACAAATTGCCATTAGCAAATAACTTCAAATCACCTAAATCAGATGAAGAACAATTGATAGTGACGTTATCGGTTGAATTGTAAAAAGTGCCTTTTACTGGGCTATTTATTTTTATTTGAAAAACACCTTGGTTAACATCAGCAAAAATATCGCCACCACCAGTAGCTTTGCCTTCTTTACTTCCATCGGCATTTCTAAAAACTACCGCAATTTTTAAGATTTGTTCATTTGCAGGAACTCCATAAAAACTTCTTATATTACCAATATTTAACGTGTAGGCATTGGTGTTTCCAACTCTAGTTAACAAAGCCTTTGGTAAATTTGTAGCCCATGGAGCAATCACATATTTCCAATCACTATTTGAAGTACTTAAATTGGTTATAACTCCTGTATGGGCATATATTGTTGATTGGCCAATTAAGCCTGCAGTTCCTTGGTCTGCATTGAAAGTTAAAATTACACCATTGGTTTCAGAAGTTGCAAAAGTTGGATTTAAAGTCACAATTTGAGCATTTGCTTTAGCAAAAACAAAGAAGGAAATGAGAATTAAAAGTTGATTTTTCAGGAATTTAAATACTATTTTGTTCATATTTTAACTAGTTAATTTTGACTGCAAAATACATTTATTTGCCAAAATAATCAATATCATTTGTTTTTTTATTAAAATTATTTGTAAATTGCTCACACTAAAATTAAAAATATAAAATGAAAAAGTTTTTACTAATGACAGCAGCATTGGCCGCAACAAGTGGTTTATTTGCTAAAAAAGTTAAATTCCAAGTTGATATGACTGGAAAAACAATCAGTCCTAATGGAGTACACATTGCAGGAAATTTTCAAAAAGCAGCAGGTGCTTCAGATAATTGGAAACCAAGTGAAACTGCTATGACAAATGGTGGTTCTGGAAATATTTATTCAGTAGTTGTTGATATTCCAGCAATGGCTGTGTATGAATTCAAAATTATAAATGATAACAACTGGGGACCAGGAGAAGAGTCTATTCCAGCAATTTCAAAAGTTGAATCAGCTGCAAATGGTGGACAAAACGGTAATCGTTGGGCTTACATTGATTCATCAAAAAATGATACAACTATTTTACCTGCTATTTTATTTGGAGGAGAAGCACCTGCTGGTAAAATTGCATTACGTTTCGCAGTAGATTTACAAAAGGAAACAGCAGTAAGTGCTAATGGTGTTTACATTGCAGGTAATTTCCAAGGTTCAAATGGAGCTTCAGGTGATTGGAAGCCAAATGAATCGAGAATGGTTAATTTATTTGGTTCAAATAAAGTTTATGAATACATTGCTTATGTAGGCAACACAGACGCAGTTGAATTCAAATATTTAAATGGAAATGATTGGCCATTTAACGAATCAGTTCCATCTGCTTGCCAAAAAGGTAATGGAAATCAAAATCGTTTTTTCCAAGCTGCTAGTGCATCAACTGCTTTAGCTAGAATTTGCTTTGGTTCATGCAGTGCATGTCCATCTGCACCAATTCCTACTTACTCATACATGTTTCAAGTAGATATGAGCAATTCAAATTGTGATGGTGGATTTGACTCAGTAACTGTTGCTGGTGCTGGTGCAAAATTAACAGGCTTTGGTGCTGGTTTAAAAATGAATCAAGTTGGAACTTCGAAAATATATGCTTTAACTGTTGCTGATTTAGATTCAGGTGAAGTTAATTTCAAATATCGTTTCCATAAAAATGGAAACACAAATTGGGAAGGTGGCGATAATAGAATTTTACCTTTAACTAAAAACGATACTACTAAAATTACTTGTTTTGGTTCTAGAGTAGTTGGTAACTGCCCTAGCAAACCTGCTCCTTCTAAAGTAACTTTCATTGCTGATTTTACAAGCCCTACAGCTCCACCACCTGCTTCTAAAATATACTTAATTGGTGATTTCACAAAACCACAATGGCAATCAGGTGCAGTTGAGTTAACTCAAATTGCTGGTAAACCAGGTGTATACTCTGTTACCATTGATTCAATTTGCCCAGGTAAAATTTCTTATAAATTCATGAATGGTGACGTTACCGTTAAAACAAATGAAGAATCATACCCAGATAGCTTATCACGCGGTTGCGTTGAGCCTAATGGTGTTGGTGGATTTAACAGAACTTTTGTAAGAACAGAAGCTACACCTGTTACAATTTCTTACCAATTCAATGGTTGTAAAGTTGGTTTTATACCAGGAACTAATGTAAGTGAAGTGTTAGCTAATAATGTTAAATTATACCCTAACCCTACAAATGATTATTCAGTATTAGCTTTCAGTGATAATGCTGCATCTCATAATGTAAACATTTTAGATTTAGCTGGTAAAGTAGTTCGTACTTACAACAACTACGAGTTAGCTACCTTAAAAATTGAACGTAATGAATTAAAAGCTGGTGTTTATTTTGTTAATGTGGTAAACAGTAACAATCAAACAGCAACTGTTAAATTAATGATTCAAGAATAATTATAATAACACAAAATAAAAAAGCCCCACAAATTTAATTTGTGGGGCTTTTTTATTTTACATATCCTCTTATGGTAATAGCTTGGCTGGGTGTTTTACCATTTGTTTCAACCAATAATGTTTTAAAAAAACTACCTTTTGTTCTTGCATTAAAAGTAACTTTTATTACCCCCCTACTCTTTTTCTTATAAGGTGATTTACTCCATTCTGGAATAGAGCAACCGCAAGGACTTACAATATTTTTTATAAGTAAATCAGCTTTTCCAGTATTTTTAAACTTAAAACTATAACTTTTGGGCTCATCAAATGGAATTGTATCAAAATTATATATTGTACTTTCAAAAGTTAATTCTGGTAATTTGTTTTGTGAGTAGCTTATTTTACCAACAATAAAAAAAGCCACAACTATTATTTTTTTTAACATTTTAATACCTAATTAGAAAGTTTTTTAATTGCCAAATAAGCCATCAATCCAACTCCTATATTTAATGCGTCTTCATCAATATCAAAAGTTGGTGTATGAACAGATGATACTATTCCCTTTTTTTCATTCCTTGTTCCTAGTCTATAAAAACAAGCTGGTATAATTTGGCTATAATAAGCAAAATCCTCAGCAGCCATCCAAGTATCCAAGTCAATCACATTCTCATTACCTAAATACTCAATAGCTCCATGTTTAGCCAATGATGTTAAATCTTCATCATTCCTCAAAAAAGGATAACCCTTGCGCACTTCAAATTCACATTTACCACCCATTCCTTCAGCAATTAAACTGGCCATTTTTATCATTTTTTCATGTGCATCAAAACGCCATTTTTCGTCTAATGTTCTGAATGTACCCTCAATAAAAACTTCATTTGGAATTACATTCGTGGCACCATTGGCATTAATCTTTCCAAAAGACAAAACACTTGGAATAATTGGAGATGCCATTCTACTTACAATTTGCTGCAATGCAATGATAATTTGAGCCGCAATTACAATAGGGTCAATGTTTAAATGCGGCATGGCACCATGCCCTCCTTTGCCAATTACTTTAATAAAAATCTCATCACTACTAGCCATATAAAGGCCACTTTTAAATCCAACTTTACCAACTGGAATCAATGGCATAACATGTTGGCCAAAAATAGCTTCTGGTGATGGATTTTCTAGCACATTTTCAGCTATCATTAAACTGGCTCCACCTGGTAGTTTTTCTTCACCTGGTTGAAAAATAAGTTTAATGGTGCCTTCAAAACTTTCTCTTAAATTAAATAATATTTCAGCTGCACCTAGCAAACATGTTGTATGTACATCGTGGCCACAAGCATGCATAACTCCTAAATTATTTGATTTATACATAACATCATTTTGCTCCAAAATTGGCAAAGCATCTAAATCGGCTCTTAAGGCAATAACTTTCTTTTCAGAATTTTTACCTTTAATTAAAGCTACGATTCCTGTGTTAGCAACATGCTCAATATCGGTGATTCCAATTTTGATCAATTGGTTTTTCACAAATTTACTCGTTTCAAACTCCTCGAAAGATAATTCAGGATTGGCATGTAAATGGTGCCTCATCTCTATAAACTTTGAACGATTGTTTTCAGCAAGGAGTTTTATTTGATCAATAATTTGATTGGTCATAACAAATTTCAATATTTATTTTTAAATTTAAAGCAATAATAGTTTTGGCATTTTACAAAAAAAGCAGCACTTTATAAAAAAGTGCTGCTTTGAAAATATTATTTAAACAGTGCTCCGGAAGAGATTCGAACTCTTACACCTTTGCAAGCACCACCCCCTCAAGGTGGCGTGTCTACCAATTCCACCACCGAAGCCGAAGCTTAAGCAGCTTTGGTATGTATTCTGTTTTTAGCTGATAATGCACGTTTGCTACGTAATTTACCAAAGCTTTTGTTTTTCATTTTACCTTTTTTTGATCTTAAATCACCTTTTCCCATTGTTGTATTTTTTAAAATTAATTTTTGCAAATGTAACAAAATATTTAAGGTTACAAACCCTTAAATATAGCTTTTATTGGTTTTAAAATAAATTCAATTGATTCAACCGTAAAGTCGAATCCATCAATAATTGATTGGAAAGCTACAACAACATAAGTTAGTATAAAAGTTACTATAATTACTTTTATAAATCGGGTAATACTGAACATAATAATTTAATTAGCTAGTTTTTAACACTTCAAATATATTTTTTTAAAACCAATTAAATTTTTGCCTTATTCACATATTTTTGAAAATGTATTTATTATTGAAATAAAAATAAACTGAAATGGATAACAGAAGTTTTAGCATTGATAATGGAAATTTAAAAATCAAAGTAAATAAAATGGGGGCTGAGTTGGCTTCTGTACTGCAATTAAATAATCAATTTGAATTTATGTGGAATGCCAATCCTGCTATTTGGAATAGGCATGCACCGGTACTTTTTCCAATTGTTGGGAAATTGAATAACAATAAAGTGCTAATTAACAATAGTTTGTATGAAATGGGTCAACATGGTTTTGCGCGCGACTGTGATTTTGAATTGGTAAATAAAACCGAAACTGAATTGCAATTTTTATTGAAAAGCAACGAACAAACTTTAGTAAAATATCCATTTCAATTTGAGTTATATATTATTTATGGATTTACTAATGAAAGTAATCAATTAAAGGTTACTTATAAAATTGTGAATCAAACAACAACAGAAATGCCTTTTAGCATTGGGGCTCATCCAGGTTTTATGCTACCTATAGCTAATCTAAATGAATACGAAATTGATTTTTTTGAAGGCAACTCTATTGAACGTCATTTATTAGCAGATGGTCTGTTTAATAATGAAACAG
This sequence comes from Bacteroidota bacterium, assembly GCA_947464275.1. Lineage (GTDB taxonomy): Bacteria > Bacteroidota > Bacteroidia > UKL13-3 > UKL13-3 > JAAFJM01. The sequence continues at coordinate 29,424 of CANHVU010000020.1, read as the reverse complement.
AAACATTGTTATTAACAAATAGCAAATTGAATTTAAGCGAAGAAGTATTTGATAAAGATGCCATTGTAATAAAAAATTGCGCAAGCAAAACAATTAGTTTAAACCATAAAAATTCTAATTTTAAAGTTTCGTGCTCGTTTAATGACTTTACCGATTTAGGCATTTGGGCAAAAAAAGGGAACCATAATTTTGTATGTTTAGAACCTTGGTTAGGTTATGCTGATGAGCTTGGTTTTGAAGGAGATATAGCAACAAAAAAAGGAATTATTCAGTTACCAGAAGGCAATTCTTTTGAAGCATCTTATTATTTAAACTTTACCAGCTAAATGAGTGCTAATAGTCAATTATTTTATCAATTAGCTATTAAGCAAATTCCAAATGTGGGTAATGTAACTGCTAAAACTTTAATTAGTTATTGCGGTGGAGTTGAAAATGTTTTTAAACAAAGTAAATCAAAACTGCTAAAAATTCCCGGTATTGGAGCTACTACTGCCGAAAGCATTGCTACATTCAAAGATTTTAAACGTGCTGAGGATGAACTTTTATTTATTGAAAAATTCAAAATAAAGCCCCTTTTTTATTTAGATAAAGATTATCCTAATCGACTAAAAGATATTGAAGATGCACCTACTTTGTTGTTTTATAAAGGGAATGCTGATTTAAATAACTCAAAAGTTGTATCCATAATTGGTACACGCAATGCTACCGAATATGGCAAGGCTTTTACCGATAATTTGGTGGAAGATTTAAAAGCAACCAATGCATTAATAGTAAGTGGTTTGGCTTATGGTATAGATTTCCAAAGTCATAAAGCAGCAATTAATCAAAAATTACCAACTGTAGGTGTAGTAGCTCATGGGTTAGATGAAATTTACCCAAGAGGTCATGCAGCAATAGCCAAACAAATGATAGAAAATGGTGGACTTTTAACTGAATATTTAAGTAAAACTAGGCCCGATGCAAATAACTTTCCAGCAAGAAACAGAATTGTAGCTGGAATGTGCGATGTATTAGTAGTTGTGGAAACAGCCACACGTGGTGGTTCTATGATTACAGCCGAAATAGCCAATAGTTATAACAAAGATATTATGGCATTGCCAGGTCGAATTTCTGACCAATATGCTCAAGGCTGTAATTATTTAATCAAAGCTAATAAAGCAAGTATGATAACTAAAACTGCTGATTTATTAGAATTAATGAATTGGGATTTAGAAGCTAAGAAAACCAAAAAGCCTAAACAGCAAAGTTTAAACTTGGATTTAGACGCAGACGATTCCAAAATTGTTAATTATATTAAACAAAAAAATAAAATAGCTATTGATGAAATAGCCTTTGATTTAGGGTTTGATAACGGATTACTTTCCTTTAAATTACTAGAACTAGAGTTCAAGGGAATTATCCGTTCATTGCCTGGAAAGGTGTATGAAATAGCTTAATAGCTTATAGTTTTCAGACCATAGACGATAGAAAATTACAATCTTTCAATTTTGTAATCTTTCAATCTTGTAATTTTTCAATCAACTAAAAAAATGAACTACCAACAAACGTTAGAATATTTATACCAACAATTACCCTTATTTACCCGCATTGGTGCAGCTGCTTATAAAAAAGATATTACCAATACGGTAGCGCTTTGCATTGCATTAGATAATCCACAACACCAATTTAAAACTATTCATATAGCTGGTACCAACGGAAAAGGTTCCACCAGCCATTTGTTAGCTTCTATTTTGCAAGAAAATGGGTTAAGAGTTGGATTATACACTTCACCACATTTAAAAGATTTTAGAGAGCGCATAAAAATTAATGGCGAAATGATTCCTGAGCAAGAAATAGTGGAGTTTGTAGCTCAGTATAAAAGCATTTTTGATGAAATAAGTCCATCATTTTTTGAGTGGACAGTTGCTTTATGTTTTGATTATTTTGCCAAACAAAATATTGATGTAGCCATAATAGAAACGGGCCTTGGCGGAAGATTGGATTCTACTAATATTATCAATCCATTGCTTTCAGTTATTACCAATATTGGTTGGGACCATACAGATTTATTGGGTGATACTTTGCCTAAAATTGCATATGAAAAAGCAGGAATAATTAAACCAAACACACCTGCTATATTAGGAGAAAAACATCCTGACATAAACCAAGTTTTTATTGATAAAGCCAATGAATGTAAAACAAATTTAATTTTTGCTCAAGAACAAATTGTAATAGAAGAATTTATACCCACTCCAAATGGTGTAATGGTTCAGTTTAAGGACAATATGCTTTTTGATGGTGAAATAGCGAAAGAATTTCAACAACATAGATTCACCTTAAATTGTCCACTAGGAGGAATTTACCAGCAAAATAATTTTAAAACAGTATTGGTAGCTTGCAAACAACTTCAAGAATTAGGATTTATTAGTAGTTTTAATTCAATAAAACTTGGATTTGAAAATGTGATAAAAAACACCGGTTTAATGGGTCGTTGGCAAATATTAGGAACTGAGCCAACTATTATTTGCGATACCGGACATAATGTAAACGGCATTGAATACATTGTTGAACAAATTGGTATGCAACAATTTGAAAGATTACATATGTTAATAGGAATGGTGAAGGATAAAGATATTACAAAAATTTTGAAGCTTTTACCTAAAAATGCTATATATTATTGGTGTAAGGCGCAATTGCCAAGGGCTTTAAACGAGGTTGAATTACAACTGCAAGCAAAAGAATTTGGTTTAATTGGTTTTGCTTTTGATACAGTAGAACAAGCAGTTAAAGCAGCGAAACTAAATGCGCAAACCAATGATTTGATATTTATTGGTGGAAGCACATTTGTAGTAGCTGAAGCTATTTAAAAACATGTGTGTATAAATATTTAAATGCTCAAGGTTAGTTTCTAAATTACTAAATTATATTGCAAACTCTAAACAAAATAAACTTTAAAATTATGAAAAAAACACTAGTATTATTAATGGCCTTAATTGGTTTTGGAACTTTAAGCTTAAGTGCAAAAACCAACACAGTAATTAAAGATTACACAGCTGAAATGTTGTACGATTTCACAGCAAAAAACATCAACACCATTACTCCTTATGCTTTAAAAGCGGAAGTTCAAAAACTTTCTATTAAAGAAAAAAAGAGATTGTTTACAATGGCATATAATCATATTAAACAATCTCAAAAAAATGGAACTGAAGTAGATAAAGTATTGCTGTATGTACTAGCAGTTTTCATTCCACCTGTTGCAGTTGGTCTACATACCAATTGGGAATCAACACCTGTCCTTATCAATATAATACTTTGGTTTTTGGGTGTTTTACCAGGAATTGTTCACGCATTTTATGTGATTTTAACTTAAAAAATACTGTATAAAAAAAGCCGTTTTAAAAACGGCTTTTTTTATGTCAATTCAATATTACAAACGCCACTACCTGCATTACTCATCAGTATTTCATCCGCATTTTCCAAATCGTTTATGGTACAAATTTGCTCCATAACTGGTGCGTTTTGCAATGCACATTTTTCTATAAACACTTGCCTTGATACTCCCGCTATGCAACCTTCACTTAGCGGAACTGTATAAATTTGATTATTCTTTTTCCAGTAAATATTGGAGCTTGCTGCTTCAATGATATTTCCGTTTTGGTTTAAAATCAAGGCATCATCTAATCCATTTTCCTTGGCCCAAAGTTTGGCCATAACATAAATGAGTGCATTACCTGTTTTAAGATTTGAATAGGGTCCAATAGCTTTTTTTTGTTCGTTAAAAACACCCACTTTTTTAGTTTTTAGCGCTTGTTCTTTCCAATTATCAGCTAATTCAAAGGTTTCAATGATATAATCTGTTAAATTGGCTTCGGGTAAGTAAAAACCTAAACTGTTTCTATGTAGAATAAACCTTGCTCGGCAATCTTTTTTATTAAATAAACTTGAATTTTGAATTGCTTGATAAATGGCATTTTTAAAATGTTCGAAATCAAAATTTTGTGGGAGTTCCATTTTTAAAATAGCAGCACTATTTACGAGCCTTTCATAATGTTTTTGAGCATGTTCAATTTGATTATTTTGAACCAACATACTTTCAAAAAGCAAATCACCATAAACAAAAGCGCGTTTTATCATACCACAAGTTTAATTCATTATTTTAAAACTATTCAATAAAAATCATGTTAATTTAAGGTATAACAAAAGCTATTTTTGCTTTTTGTCTAAAACTTAAAATATAAAAATACAATAATGGTAACGAAGGTAACAGATGCAGAATTTCAAGAATTAATTAACTCCAACTCAAAAGTAATAATTAAGTATTTTGCAAATTGGTGTGGTACTTGCAGATTATTTTCACCTAAATTTACTAAAATATCAAATAAGGAAGAATATGCTGATGTATTATTTTTAGATGTAAATGCGGAAGAAAATCCTGAGGCAAGAAAATTTGGTGGTGTAACCAATTTACCATATTTTGTAGTTGTTAAGGATGGACAATTAGTGGCCGCTGATACCACTGCAAAAGAAGAAGGTGTAGAAAAAATGATTGGTTTGTTAAATTAGTTAAAAATGAAATTACCTGTAATTAAACAATTAGTTGAGCTATACACGCTTGAGCAATTGCAACAAGCTGAAGAGCAATTATTAAATGAACAACCTATTGCCATTCAAGTAGATGGCGATGATGAAGGAGAGCAATTAACCCATATTTTAGGTGCAATTGATGTGTTAGAACGTGTAAAAAACGAGAACAAAGATAAATCAACTGCTTTACGCGAATTTTTTCAACGCGTTCGAAACTCAATTAGCTAATATTGTATCCCTTAAAACAGCCCATGAAAGTAGTAAAACCTGATTACAATTCTGATAAATCGAAAAAGCAACAAGTAGAAGAAATGTTTGATAATGTAGCAGCTCGTTACGATTTTTTGAACCGTTTTCTTTCATTAAGAATTGATACTATTTGGCGTAAAAAAGCCATTGCTCATTTAAAAACTTTAAAGCCTAGTTTGGTTTTAGATGTAGCAACCGGCACTGCTGATTTAGCCTTAGAAATCAACAAACAATTACATCCCTCAAAAATTGTAGGTTTAGATTTATCGGAACAAATGCTAGCAGTAGGTCGTGTAAAGGTTGAAAATGCCAAGCTTTCAGGTAAAATTACTTTGGTTAAAGGCGATAGTGAGAATTTAACTTTTGATGATAACTATTTTGATGCTGTTACTGTAAGTTTTGGGGTTCGTAATTTTGAAAATTTAGACAAAGGTCTTTCCGAAATAAATAGGGTTTTAAGAGCCGGTGGCAAATTGGTAGTATTAGAGTTTTCTAACCCTAAAAGTTTTCCTTTTAAGCAAATTTTTGGTTTTTACTTTCAATTTATTTTACCAACCATTTCGCGTTTAGTAAATAAAAACAGCGGAAATGCGTATAAATATTTACCTGAAAGCGTAAAATATTTTCCTGAAGGACAAGAATTTGCAAAGCACTTGCAAAATTGCGGTTTTAGCAATATAATTGTACAACCTTTAACATTCGGAACTTGTACAATTTACGTAGCTCAAAAATAAAATCATTAAGTATTTATTTCAGATATATAATCTGTTTTTTTACATTTACTTTTCTTCAAAATAAGTTGGCCACCGCTCAACCTAATTTGCCGCAATACGATGCTAAAAAAGTTCACTTTGGCTTTACTTTAGCTAGCAATATTGGTAGAATGCAAGTAGAAACTAGGCCAAATTTATTTGCTGGCGATACGCTTAGAAATGTATCTGTGGCTAATTTTCCCGGTATAGGTTTAGGTGCAATAACTAATTTTAAGTTAGGTAAATATTGGGATATTCGTCTGATGGCTCCAGTTATTTCTTTTGTGCAACGTAATTTAACTTACGATTTTGATAATTCACAAAAAGTGGTAAAAGTGGAGTCTGCTTATTGCGATGCTTCATTATTGATTAAATACAAATCTGAACGCAGAAAAAACACAAGAACTTATATTGTTGCAGGACCTCGTTTTAGTTTTGATTTTGGAAGTACAGTTGATAAAACTCGCGGTATTCAAAATCCTGTGGTATCATTAGTTCCATTTACTTACGGTTGGGAAGCAGGAATTGGAATGGATATTTATTTTGAATATTTTAAATTCTCGCCTGAAATAAAAACTTGTCAAACAATTGGCAATGCATTGTACAGAGATATCTATCCATACACTCAATCAATTGAGGCTATTTACCCTCAACTTATTCAAATAAGTTTACATTTTGAGTAATTTGCTTAACAGCAATTATCAAAATGCATTATTTAATATTTTCTTATGAAATTTACTATTAATCATACCGATGTTAATTCAAAGGCGCGCGCTGGAGTTATTGAAACCGATAGAGGTCAAATACTTACGCCAATTTTTATGCCTGTTGGTACACAAGGAACAGTGAAAGGTGTAAACCAAACCGAGTTAGCTGATAGAATTAAAGCTCAAATTATTTTAGCCAATACTTACCATATTTATTTACGTCCTGGAACCGAGGTAATAAATAATGCTGGTGGAATTCATCAATTTATAAATTGGGACAAACCAATGCTTACCGATAGTGGCGGTTTTCAAGTTTTTAGTTTAAATGAAATTAGAAAAATTAGCGAGCAAGGTGTTGAGTTTAGAAGTTATTTGGATGGAAGCAAACACTTTTTCTCGCCAGAATCGGTAATGGATATTCAGCGAAAAATAGGAGCTGATATCATGATGGCATTTGATGAATGTACACCATACCCATGCGATTATAAATACGCCAAAGATTCGATGGGATTAACGCATCGTTGGTTAAAACGTTGTATTGATAGATTTGATAGTACCGAAGATTTATACGGCAAAAAACAAGCTTTATTTCCCATCGTTCAAGGTTCTACTTATAAAGACTTAAGGGTTGAAAGTGCAAAGTTTATAGCCGACCAAGGAAGAGAAGGCAATGCTATTGGAGGTCTTTCTGTGGGGGAACCTGCCGAAATGATGTACGAAATGACTGATTTGGTTTGCGATATTTTACCTAAAGATAAACCTCGTTATTTAATGGGTGTAGGTACTCCTGAAAATATTCTAGAATGTATTGCTTTAGGAATTGATATGTTTGATTGTGTTATGCCTACTCGTAATGCACGCCATGGTTTTATTTTTACAAGTAAAGGAATTATCAATATAAAAAATGAAAAGTGGAAAAACGATTTTTCGCCTTTAGATGAATTATTTACGCCACAATATTCAAAAGCTTATTTAAAACATTTAATTAAGTGTAATGAGTTTTTAGGAGCCAGTATAGCTAGCATTCAAAATTTATCGTTTTATCTTTGGTTAGTTACCGAAGCCCGCGAGCATATTTTGGCAGGAGATTTTGTAAGTTGGAAAAAAAGCACTTTAGAAATAGTAAATAGACGTTTGTAATTAAGCTAACAATTAAAAAATAAAAAATCCGCATTGTATTTGAACAATGCGGATTTTTAGTTTAAAGAATTATCATTAAATTATTATTTCCCATCCAGCTTCCTGATTGCGTTTTATTAACCATATTAGGTTTTGGTTCAACCCATTTTCTTCCATTTATTACAAATTTAAATTCATGTATTTTGTTATCATTAAATTTAGTTAAAGGCAGTTTTATTTCGTACACATCGCCTTTTTTCTCCATTAAATATTCTTTGTTTTTAGGCGCCCACTTATTAAAATCACCAGCTAAATATACTTGTTTAATATTTTCATCAGTTAAATTTTTTCGCCAGCCTGTCATTCCATCGGTAGTTTCTTCAAATTGGATTGGGTTAAAACTAAAAATTACAAAATTATTTTCAACTCTGTAGCCAATTTTATTATTTGGTGCAATACTCAAACTTTCTTCAAAATCAGTATTCTGTAGTTCTTTAGAAAGCGCTTGTGGATTCTCAGGCAAATTTTCAATAATTTCTAAATTGATATTATCAATCCAAATTTTGCCTTCACCTTTAATCATGGCTCCAATTACTAAGTTTCCTGCATTATCGATTACGTTTAAATAGCTATCTATTTTTTTATACGCATGATTTCCTTGTAAATAGGTTTTCTTATCCTCCGAATTATTAGAACTATTATTCCAAAAATCGTCCATTTTATTTTGTGGACTCAAAATTAAGCACGCAAAATCTTTCACATTTTCTGTTCTAATAAATGCTGAAAGTTTAACTCGTTTTCCCAAATAGTTCCTTGCATTAATGGTTTGAATTACTGCACCCGAGCCATAAATATCTTTTCCAACAGATTCAAGTATAATTGCTTTTGATTCGTTTATTCCTTCTTTAGCTTTGATTTCCATATTGTAACTTCCAGCCCAAGTGCCACTTTTAGTCCATGCTTTTGGTAAAATTTGTGCAGATACATTTGCTTTTAAAAGGAGCATACCCATGATTAAAAATAATAGATTTTTCATAGTTGTTTTTTATTCAAACGTAAAATTAAAAAAATTATTTGTAAATTATTGAGTGACGAACTTTATAATACAGAGTATGAATTTAGGCTTTTAATTGTTAAGCTAAAAATAAGTCGAAATTGTTATTAGAATAAATTAAATAACAGCAAGGATTAATAAAGCATTATCGTTGATTGCTAATACTGCCAAACATTAATTTATCCAACTCCAAAGTACCAACCTTAATTATATTGTCCGAATTTCTTTTGGAAACACCAAACAAATACGTTTTATCGTAATATAATAACATGGCCTCTGCCCAAGCTGATAAATTGTTGTCATCAAGCATTTGGAGAGCTTGTCGAGTTCTTAAATCACCTAAACGTTTGTATAATTTTTGAGTAGATTGTTTTAATAATTCTTTATCAAAATGTCCATAATCATTAACAATATTTTGAACCCTTTGAACTAATGGAACTTCTAAAAAGTAAAGTTTATTACTACGTATTGCTTCATGAATTTTAGTTGGCACTTTACACCTACCTATAATATTACTTTCATCTTCCACCCAAATAGGTATTTGATTATTGAACAAATGAAGGGTTGTTGCAATTAAATTTTCAAACATCTCGTTTGTAGGTTGTTCGGGCATTCCCAAACTACCAAATGCTGAACCTCTATGATTGGCTATTCCTTCCAAGTCAAGAACTTGAATATTGTTACTTTCTAATTTCTTTAAAATAGTTGTTTTACCACTTCCTGTATAACCACCTAATACATTGAATTTATAATCTGCTTCCAACTTATCTAAAACCCAATGTCTGAATTTTTTATAACCACCTTGCAATAAAAACACTTCAAAACCAGCAGTACTAAGCAGGTTTGCCATAATTTTACTTCTCAATCCTCCTCTATAACAATGAATAATTATCTTTTTATTGGGAACTAATTTATAGGCTTGTTTTATGAGTAAATGGAATTGAGGGCCAATTAACTTATAACCTAAAATAACAGCTGCCTCATGACCATTTTGTTTGTAACAAGTTCCTACTTCTTTGCGATGCTCATTATTTAAAATTGGAAAATTAATAGCTCCAGGTATATGGCCTTGCTCAAACTCAATTGGAGCTCGCACATCAATTAAGGTAATTGTTTCTTTTAGTTCTAAAAGTGCTTCAATGCTATTAATAGGACTAATCATTTAATAAATAGGTTTTAGCTTGAGGACCTTGATTCATTAATAAATCAATGATGGATAAATTAGGTTGAAATGGATATTTTTCGGCAAATACTTGTAAATACTTTTTTAAATTATTGGCTTCATTCTGCTCTTCAATATTTCTATTTTTTGCATCAAAAAAATTTCTCAAATCAAAACCATTTTCTTTTACCACCTCAAAGTTTTGGGTATATAAAATTGGCTTTTCAACTTTCAGTAATTTTAGTATCAATATCAATAAATCACGGTTAAGTTCAAACAAATAATCATACTTTTTCTGGAAATAAAACGATTCAAAGTAATCTTTATAATGAAACCAAAAAGCTGACTTACCATAAGCTGATTGAAAGGCTAGCCAATGTTGTTTTTGCCAATCCTCTTCATAATTTATTTTAACATCTTTAACTGCTTGTTTGGTATTATGAATTTTAACAACGGGAATACTCAATACTTGTATACCATTTGCACCTAATATTTTACATCTATTGGTGTATGTTTGTTTTATATAGTTTTGACAAATTTCAACTACTATTTCATCAGCCAAAAGCACTTGTTTTATGTATGTTAAATTGGGCAAATAATTGCAAGGGAGAATTATGGACGAATTCAGGCTTTTAGCTCCTAGCTGCAGGCTCATTGGTAAAAAAAATTAAGTTAAAAATTATACTTCGCAAAAATAAAATTGAAGAAATAAGTATGGCGATAAAAAGAAACTAACTTAACCTAATAATTCGCTAACTTTATCCCAATTCAATACACTCCAAAACGCAGCTACATAATCAACTCGTTTATTTTGGTATTTTAAATAATAGGCATGTTCCCATATATCAAGAGCTATAATTGGAGTACCTAAATCTTTGATGATTCCTTTCATTAGCGGATTATCTTGATTTGGAGTACTTACTATTTTTAGTTTACCATCTTGTTTTATTAACCAAACCCAACCACTACCAAAAGTACCCATAGCTGCTTTTGAAAATTGTTGCTTAAAGTTTTCTAGGCTTTCAAAGTTTTCACTAATTGCTTTTAGTGTTTTTTCACTAGGTTGAGTGTTGGTTTTTAAAAGACTCCAAAATAAAGTATGGTTATAATGACCACCTGCATTATTGCGCACTGCCGCTTTCAAATCGTTTGGAATTGTATTCAAATTTCCTAATACATCTTCTATGTTTTTAAATTTCCATGAAGTGATTTTTGCCTTAGCTTCATTCAGTTTGGTTACATAAGCATTATGATGCTTGGTGTAATGAATTTCCATTGTTTGTTTATCAATAAATGGCTCCAAGGCATCAAAACTATAGCCAAGTGGCATTAACATAAAATCGTTATTAAGCTGTGCTAAAACATTATTTATTTTTGCTTCAGTTTTTTCAGAATTTAACAAGGTAGCACCTGCCAATAATGCTGCCGATTTTACAAATGATTTACGTGATAATTTCATAATATTAAAAAAACGAATGTATTGTTATTTGAAGAATAAAAATTAAAAAAATTATTTACTCCTAATTGCATCTACAGGATTTAACTTACTAGCACTTAATGCGGGCAAAAAGCCTGAAATAACGCCTATACAAACACTTGTTAAAACTCCAATTATGATGTTTTTTAAACTTAAAAAAAACACCACTTGAAAAACAGCACCCAATACAGCAATGATGCCCCAAACCAATAACAAACCTATGATACAGCCTAATAAGCACAAGATAACTGCTTCAATTAAAAATTCGATGAGGATAAAATAATTTTTAGCCCCTAAACTTTTTTGTATGCCTATTTGATTGGTGCGTTCCTTAACACTTACAAACATAATATTAGCTATACCAAAACCACCTACTAGCATAGCAAATAAACCAATAATCCAACCCGCTATATTTACCGTTTTAAATGTTTGATCTAGTTGTTGGGTTATGAGTGTAATTTTATTCAATGCAAAATTTTCTTCTTGTCCTGGTCGTAACTTACGTTGGCTGCGCATGATTCCATTTAGCTCTTGTTCTAAGGCGGGAACGCCCGCCATACCTGCTTTTACATGTATTTTACTATTTACATCATCACTATTAATTCTAACAAATTTTGCGGCTGCATTTATTGGAATGATAATGGCATTGTCCAAACTGTTTCCTATTAAACTTTCTCCTTCTTTGGCAAAAACACCAACCACCCCAAATTTAGTTCCTGAAATTTTAATACTTTTATTTACAGCACCTACATTTGGAAACAATGTTTGAGCCAAGTTATATCCTATCAAACATATTAAATTTCCATTTTCCGATTCATTTTCGGTAAAATAACGACCATCAAATAAATTAAAGTTACGTACCAAATAATAATCATGAGTAACTCCTTGAATATCTATTCCTGTAGCGCTATTCAATCCATTTTTTATAGTTTTACCTCCAATGGTTATGGTTAACATTTCAGCACTTGACAATACCGATTTTTGTTCTATTGATTTTAACTCACTTAATGAAGCATTAGGGCGGCTAATATATTTCCACCATTTATAACCTGGTCCAAATGTCCAAGGCATTTTTTCAATAAATACCACATCATTTCCCAAACTTTCTACACTTTGATGCAAGTTATTTTCAAAACTTTCAACTACTGCTAATACTGCTATGATACAAAAAATCCCAATTGTTATACCTAAGGTAGAAAGCAACGTGCGAACCTTATTTACATACATAGTATGAAGCGCAGCTATGGCACTTTCTTTTATTTGCGTAAATATTATCCTAAAGTTTTTCATTTAAATGTACTGTCAAAAATGAACTTTATATAATCAATAAAAAAGTTATTTTGATAAAAGGAAATTTTGATAGCTATTTTTCAATACTATCTTCTATGTTTCTTAGTTTCACTTCGCATAACTTTACCAATGCTTTGGCTTCCACTAGTTTTTGCGAAAGTGTTTCTAAATCTATTTCATTGTTTTCCATTTGCGCTACCATTTCCTCTAATTTTTGTTGCGCTTGGCTGTATGTTATTTCTTGATTCATTTTTGATTTTATTGTTGAATGGTTGAATTGTTTTATTGCTGAATTGTCAATTGCCTATTGTTAATTGCTTATTGTCGATTGCTTATTACTAATTGCCTATTGTCAATTGCTTATTGTCAATTGCTTATTGTCTATTGCTAATTGCTTATTGCCTATTGAACATCCGAAACTACACTGACTACTTTAGTATCTTTAATATAAGTTTCTACCTCATCGCCAGCCTTTAGCTGATTGGCATTGCTCACAATTTTATTATTTAATTTTACCAAAGCATACCCTTTTTTCAATACATTTTCGGGGTCTAAACTTTGCAATAAACGTTTTAAATTAACCAAGTTTTGTTTGGCTCTATCTATTTTTAAAGCAATGGTTTGTTCTATTTGGTTAAACTGATACAACAAATTGTTTTCAAACATAAAATTATGGTCAACTATGTGGGCAGCAACTTTGGTGGGTGTTTTTAATTGACGCGCCATTAAATCAACTATGGAAGTATTTCTATCGTGGCCAATGCCCGTAAAAACTGGAATATGGTAAAAGGCAACTAACTTAGCTAATTCGTATTGTTCAAAGGGTTTAAAATCGGTTTCGCTCCCTCCTCCCCTTACCATAGCCACACAATCATATTGAATATTACTTGCAAATATTTGCTCAAACTGTTTGATGATGTTTTCATGTGCATTATCACCTTGAATTTGGCATAAGTATTCATCTACTTGAAATGCATAACCATAATTATTATTCAATAATTCGTTTTTAAAATCGCGCTGACCATCACTGTTTTGAGCAGTGATTAAAGCAATTTTCTGAATTACAAAGGGCAATTTTAAACGTTTATTAGGGGTGAAATATTGCTCATCGTCTTTTATAATTTGTCCGTTGCTATCATCCACCAAGCGTTTTAAAGTAGCTTGTTTTTGCAATTCTATTTGTCCTAAAGCAAAGCTGTTATCAATTTCCAACACATCAAAACTTAAACCATATTTGATGCTGTATTTAACTTTTACCTTGCAAACTATTTGCAATCCGTTGGTAAAAGGCTGTTGGGTTAAACGTTCAAATTGTTCAACAAACACATAACCTTGACTCCAAGCAGTGGCTTTCATTTCGGCTATAATTTGCTCGTCTTTTTTTTCAATTAATTTCAAAAAACACCAACGTTTAGATTCATACTTTTTCACATCAGTTATTTCGGCTTTAATCCAAAAGGTTTGGTAACCAAACTGACTTTGTAGAGTTTCGTCTATTTTATAAAGTAATTGCGAAAGGTTGATGGATTGCATTTAATTATTTTTTGATTTAGCGATTTTTGATTTATTGATTGTGGTATTGAAAATTTCAAAGTTAAATGATTTGTTGGATTGTGGAAATGGTTTTTGGAAGATAGTTCTTAGTTCGTAGTTCTTAGTTTTTAGTCCCGATAGCTATCGGGATTAGTTATTAAAAGAAAATAATGGAGCGAAGGCTTCAGAATTTTTTTTATTAACAGCTGATGCAGTTTTGCAAACCGCAATTATTACTATTAGCATTTGCAATGTGAAAAACACCTATACCTTTTAATAGATTTGCTTTATGTGAGGAATGATAAAAAGCGGATTACAAATCTTTTTTTTATATAATCTGGATTTGTCCGTGGTTAGTGTACTCACCAATCACTCCAAATCGAATAAAAAACAAAGCAAATTCATTGAGATTTTTTTACAAGTTCAATTGGATAAGTAAACCAAAAAAATTATAATTACACACTAATTAAAAAATAAAACAGCATACATTATACATTGTATGCTGTTTTTGTTATAACATGAAAAAAGCTGTTGCTATATTTATATTCCTAATTAGTTTTACTAATTTATTTGGACAAAAGTACTACTCCAAAATGATTGATACTTATGGAGAATGGGAAACCTTTACTAATTTAATCAAGGCTGACCCAAATTATTTAGAGGTTTTTTGTGATACGAGAGAGCTTTTTGCTTCAGATAGCACTCGTTTCAGTAGAATGGTTCTTATTAAGTATGATAATAACTTTGACATAATAAATAAAACTATAATAGGAAAGAACTTTTATAACCCCACTTTACCTATGTTTATTAACATTTTAAAAAATAAATTTATATATGGGCTAATAGATACTACCCAAAACAATTTGAAATATTTTATTTGTAGTTATGATTCCAATTTAAATATCCAGAATACCATTCCTATAATATTACCTAATAAAAATCAGATAACTTCTCCTGGTAACGTGTATTTAAACAACAACAAACTCTACTTTTTCTGTGCCGATTACACCACCTTTGTAGCTTCCAAACTAAAACTATCTATCCAGTGTACCGATACCAATGGCAATTTATTGTGGGGTAAAGTATTTCAAGACAAAAGATGCCTTACTATTAATGCAGTACAAACCAAAGACGGTAATTTTATATTAGCTGGGCTAAAATATTATGGTGAGAGTCTTGGAGCTCAAGACTCTGCTTTTGCTTGGTATGCTAAAGTAGATACTCTGGGAAACATACTTTGGGAAAAAGATTTGGTTAGAGGAAGTCCCTTTTTAGCCGATGATTTTTGGGCAAGCAATATCAACGGTGATATTTATCTGTCAGGTTCTCTATTAGCATTTAGTTCTAATATCCCAATAAATTTGCATAGCGATTCTTCTTACTGTACCATTGCAAAAATTGATGATAAAACAGGTAATATCATTTGGCATAAGCAGCTTTTTACCGAAAGACGAAAAATACAGGGTTTGTTTTCAATTATTAAACAGCTCCAATACAATAAAGGTAGTATGTATGCCCTCATAGATAACTACGCTTCTGAACGAGAAAACCCACGAGACCTTTCGCAATATGTAATGCTTGCTAAGTTTGATTTACAAGGAAATATTTTATGGAAACGATTGTTTAGCAATTGGTATGCAAGCAACAGGGCTTACAGCCTTACTGCACTTGATGATGGCTTTTTAATTTGTGGCGATAGCAAAGACAGCACCCACGAAAAAGGCGACTCTGATGCTTGGCTCATTAAAACAGATACCAATGGTTGCATAATACCGGGCTGCAATGCCAAAGATGGTATAGCACAAATAATAAACCCCGAAAAAGTATTTACTGTGTACCCTAACCCTGCTCAAAATGAAATAAATGTAGAAACTGAAAATTGAAATATAAAAATTGAAAGCCTAGCTATTTATAATATGCAAGGGCAGTTGTTTAAAACGGTAAGTAAAACAACAAAAATTAATACCGAAGACTTGGCCAATGGCAATTATTTATTAATTATCACTACTAACAAACAACAAATGGCTGGTAAAAAATTTGTGGTGGAGAGGTAAGGTTGGTTAATGGTTAATAGTCCATGGACAATAGAAAAGAATACAATTAAATGTTCGTGTCTACGGTAAATGGAATATAATCAGCTAAAGCCAAGAAGATGCTTGCAGCACGACTCGGTCTCTAGTCATTCAGTTGGAATCTCCTTTCCTTGGCAACCATGTTAGTTAATGGAATAATGGTTGCCGAACAAGGAAGATGCGCTGCATGACTACTTTTTTTTATTTTGTATAGAAGCATAGTTACACTAACTCATCTTACATCTTACATTTCACATCTTACATCTTAAATCTTCACCACATTTCACACCTTACATTCCGCACTTTTTTAAATTTGCACTCCACAAATTATTAATAGTTTATTATGAATTTAGAGGTATGCCTCATTTTATAATTCCATTTAATTAATGCTATTTGCCTATTGGTAAATAAATACCATACTTAAATGATAAAAACTATTTCAACTATCTTTTTGATTACGGTTACAACCTTCACTGCAATAGGTCAAAATTTGGAAGTAATTATTGGCCATAACATTAATTTACCCAAAGACACCATTGTAAAAAAACTAATCCTTTCCAACTTAAATGGTTTTTTATTACAAAAAGAATTAGCTAACCATGAAAATACATTTGTGTTAAAAGCGCATTTGTTGGAAACCTCGATTTTATTGGATGAAATGAAGGAAATTGAGAAAAATAAAACCATTAAAAACGATACTTTTTACAAGCCTTATTTAACAAATATACTTAGACTAAATGATTCAATATATAAAATCCAATTAGCTTATATAGGAACAAATAATAGTGTAGCAAGCCTCCATGCAAATTTTATAATAATGGCTAAAAAGTGTACAGATAAATTTTATTTCTACTCACCATTAACGCACAATACAACTACATGGAATAGCCATCAAATAGCAAACACAAAAATTTATTTCAAAAAAAATTTAAATAAAAACAAAGCCAATAAGTTCGTTAAACTTTCAAATAAATTTGATACAAAACTAAACTTACCAATTAATACCACCGAGTTTTACTGTTGCGATAATTTTAATGAGGCCTTACAACTTGTTGGTGTAGATTATAAACTTGCATATAATGGCAAAACATACAATACATTTACTGCATACGAAAACAAAACTAATTTAATAATGAATGGCACATTAACTGCCAGTTTCAAAGTATTTGACCCTCACGATTTATGGCATAATAGATTACACAAAAAAATTCCAATCACTATCATTAATAAACCTGTAGATGAAGGCACGGCCTATTTATATGGAGGCAGTTGGGGACTTTCATGGAAACAAATTTTAAAACGCTTTAAAACATTTGCCAAAACTAATAAAAATGCGGATTGGTTAACGCTTTATAATGAAAGCAAAAATTTTGATGAAAAGGCAAAGTATCCGTTAAATGTAGATATGGTAATAAATGCTTTAATTATTAAACGACTTGAAAAAGAAAAAGGATTTGAAGCAGTAATTGAATTATTAAGTTGTGGTAAACAAGAAAAAGGAAACGCCAACTATTTTGAAGCATTGGAGAAAATTGCAGGAATAAATAAAAACAACTTTAATGCAACCGTTTGGGAACTAATAAAAGTGAATTAAATTCTAAACCATCGCTCTTTATTTCATTGTTAATAAATGAAAATAAAGCCCATTTAAATACAATTTAGTAAATTCTAGAACTTATTCTAATGAATGATTTGAAGAAAAGAAAAGAAAAGAGTAATTTATTTTTATAAAATATAACACATAACCATCCTGTCATTTCCGTTTATATCTTGTAGTAATTTCACATTGGTAAATCCTTTTTGTTTTAGCATATCCGAAGTTTGAGGACCAAATGCTTGGTTAATTTCAAAAAATAAATAGCCATTGGTTTTTAAATACTTTAAAGCGTAGTTCGCAATGGCTTCGTAAAATAAAAGTGGTTTATTATTGGCTACAAAAAGCGCTTGGTGAGGTTCAAAAGCAAGTACATTTTCGTGCATGTTTTCTTGCTCGTTTTCTAAGATATAAGGCGGGTTACTAACAATTATATCAAAAACTTGTGCTGTTTCAGCTTGTTTTATGTTTAAAATATCATCTTCAATAAACTGAATTTCTGCATTTAACTCTTTGGCATTTTGCTTGGCAATGACTAATGCTGCTGCACTTTTATCAAGTGCCCAAACGTGAGCATGAGGTAAGTTTAATTTTAACGAAATAGCTATACAACCTGAACCTGTTCCAATATCTATAATTTTAGGATTTGAGTTCGTTAAAACCTCATTGTTAGCAACGGTATTTAAAATCAATTCTACCAATTCTTCGGTTTCGCTGCGCGGTATTAAAGTATCAGGAGTTACTATAAATTTATTGCCATAAAACCATGCGTTTCCTAATATATATTGCATAGGTTCGTGCTTGAGCAATCGGTTTAAAATATCCATTAAATTAGCCTCTTCCCCATCGGATAAAGGCTTATTCAACATTTTTATTTGATGCGGTTTTACCAACAACACCTCTTCAAAAACCTGATTGGTTATGGCTTGTGCTTCATCTAAAGCATAAATGCTTTGAAGTTTTTCAAGGTAAAATTGGTAAGCGGTGTTCACAATTATTTATTTGGAGAATTAGGGATTGGTTGATTTGGAGATTAGTTGATTTAGTGATTGGTTGATTTGGGGATTTGGAAATTTGTTGATTTGTTGATTGAGGGATTGGTTGATTCTGGGATTGGTTGATTAAAAATTTCTACCTAAGCTAACTCCAAACCAATTAATTACTTTGTCATCGCGGTAATGAGGGGTATAAACTATGCGCAATAATGTTCCATTATTATCAATTACCCTAAAACCTAAAGCAGCTGTTGGAAAAACCTCACGTTCTATAAAGTTTTTGGTAGCCAAAGTATAACCAACTCCAATTTCTAACTTTTCTTTGCGTTTGCCCAATACCAAACTGGTAGTAAACGGCATGGCTACTGAGTTTTTTTCTAAATAAACACTATTTAATAATCGGTAATCGAGCGGACAAAAACCGAATCCAACACGGCCTGTCCAGGTTAACGACTTAGCTTGATTTTGAAATAAATATTTTTCGTAGTTGGCACTCCAAAGTAATGCTGCGCCACCTAACTCCACAAACCAATTATTGGTTCCTTTAGGTTCCACGTATGGCTCTACAAAATCATCATTGTACTGAGCTTGTAAATTATTTATGCTAATAATAAATAATAAAAAAATTATGAATTTTAAACGTAACATTTGTGCAAGTATAAATGAAGTTAAGCAGGCTAAAAAAAATAATTTACTTTTTACATTGGGGTAGTTTCGATATTTGCCTTGGTGTAATCAGTTTAATGCTGCCACTATACATTCAAATTTCCATAAAACCAACCTTGGCTTGGTTCTTTATTTTACCCAGTTCTGTTTGGCTTATTTATTTTTTCGATCATTTATTAGATTCAATGAAATTGAGCACTGTGATTAGTGAACGACATGTTTTTATTCAAAAACATCAATTTGTTTTCAAAATAATTGCAGCAATCATTGTGACAGTAAATACAGTGCTGGTTTTAAAGTACTTTAGCTTTCATCATCTAACCAAAAGTATATGGATATTGTTGGTTTGCATTATTTATTTTTTGCTCAATTATTTTAAAACAAAATGGTTCATTAAAGAATTTTTTGCAGCCTTAATATACGCTGGTGGTATTTGTTTTTATCCTTATATTGTGAATGAAAGCAATTTTTTTTCTCAAGTTTTCATTATTGCATTTTGCATGCAATTATTGGTGTTAGCTTCAATTAATTTACTTCAAATATCCATTCGTGAAACCAATATTGACAAGGATTTACAAATAAAAAATATTTCGAATGTTATTGGACAAAATCTTTCTAATTTATTGCTAATTTTACTCTATTTTTTAGCAGGATACTTGCTTTTTAGATTCCAGTTTTCAGCATCAATCACAACTGGATTTATTAGTTGCTTTGCCATTCACTTAATTCATTTTACCAAACTCACCAATCAAAAATATAGATTAATAACCGAATACAGTTTTATGCTAATTGGAATGATTTATTTAATATTTAAAACCTAATTTATTTGCTCAATGGCAAATTGCTTTTTATTTAACTCAAATAAATCGCCTGCTTTTTTACCCAACATCAATTGTGCTAAAGGTGCCTTTGGCGATAACACTGTTACTTGCGTTCCATTAAAATCAATAACGCCAAGGCCTACAGCTATATAAAAAACTTTTTCATTAGCCATTACTACACTTCCCTGCACTATGGTTTTATCAGTTTTGGTATTTTCTAGTTTAAGTAAATTGGCTAATTCTTGCTTGTTTTCAAAAACCTGTCTAGCACTCATATCTCTGGCCAATTGGCTCATGGCCCTGCCAGTTTCGTACTTATCGCCCATGCTACTTTTCTCTTCTGAATTAGCAGCTTCTTGTGCGTCTAACATAGCCTTTTCACCATCGGCTATACGCTGTAAAAGCATGTTTTTACATGCTTCAAATAATGTTTTTTTATCTATCAATTTATATAAAATTAGGGGTGGTTATTTCAATCTATTTTTTATGAAACCTTAAATAATCTATATTTAACTATTCCATTAACGTTGTGGGTTGGACCGGCAAAAAAGCGGGCCAGCCCAGTCCCGATAGCTATCGGGATGTGGGTGGAAGCATTTTTTTGCCTTGATTTTTTGTTTCTTTTTCATCTAAGGAAAAAGAAAGAAGAAAATTTGTAAACCTCTTTTACCAATCGTCTCAATTTAGTCCTTTTTCATTCAATAAAAAATACTCTTCAATAAAAACTAAATTTTATGAAATTCACTTTTTCAACAAAAACAAAATTGGAATATGCAATCGCTTGCGCCAAGCCACTTCCGAATGATTTTCACCTTCAAACTTTTGCGTTTTCCAATCATTATGCTTGAACGAATAACCTTTGCTAATCATAATGCTATCAACTTGTAATTGAAAAGTTTCGTACATGGCATCAAGTGTTTCTGTTCCGTAATCAAAATATATTTTATGGTTTTTAGCTGAGGGTAAATTGGCTTTTAAATACGCTTGCATGGCTTTTGGAAAAGGATTATCAGCCTTAAAAATTCCAGGCCAATGAGTTGATAAACAAGCTGCACCTCCAAACACTTTTGGGTACTCACAAAGCGCATAAATAGAAATTAAACCACCCATGCTTGAACCCGCAATAAAAGTAGATGATGGCGTTTTATTGGTGCTAAAATTTTTATCAATAAATGGTTTTAACTCATTAACCAAAAACTTTAAATAATTATCTGATTGTACCTTACCACTAAAAACCGAATTTCCATTTTGCCTCTTTGCAGCATACATTGAATCTTGCTCTGCTTTGCTTAAAGCTTCGAAAGGTTTTTGAGGAAAATAATCTATATGACGGTTTTTACCACTATTCCAAATTCCAACTACAATACAATCTTTAATTTTATGTTCTTTTATCAGCTGAGTTATGGTTTCATCTACGCCCCACTCCTGCTTATTCCAAGTTTGGGTTGAATCAAAAAGCATTTGCCCATCATGCATGTAAAGCACAGCATATTTCTTATGATTATTGTAATTACTAGGTAACCAAACGTCCACATTTCTTGCATCCACAAAAGCCGATTTGAAATCTTGATACCTTACTAATTTTCCATTAGATACATTTACCTGTGCATTTGCAAAAAAACTCGCAAAAAGTAACAAGGCTATTCCAATTCTTTTCATACAATAATTCTTTACAAGCTTGACCAACAAAAAAGGCTTTTTATGATTTTAAATAATTGTATCGTTCAAAAACAAAATACTGTTTTCAATATCATCATGTAAAAAACGATCTTTAGTTACAAACGGAACTTTTTCGCGGTAAGCAGCTATATATGTTTCAATTTTTGAAGCACTTTTTAGCGGACGTCTAAACTCCAAAGCTTGGCTTGCATTCAATAATTCAATAGCCACAATTCTTTCTATATTTTTAACCACACGTAGGCATTTTGTTGCGGCATTTGCACCCATACTTACATGGTCTTCTTGTCCGTTACTACTTACTATCGAATCAACCGAAGCAGGTGTACACAATTGCTTATTTTGACTCACAATACTTGCAGCGGTGTATTGCGGAATCATAAAGCCTGAGTTTAAACCAGGATTGCTTACCAAAAATGCTGGCAAATTACGTTGGCCAGAAATTAATTGATAGGTTCTGCGCTCAGAAATACTGCCTAATTCAGCCAAAGCAATGGCTAAAAAATCTAAATGTATGGCCAATGTTTGTCCATGAAAATTACCTCCCGAAAGTATCAAATCTTCATCAGCAAATACATTTGGATTATCGGTAACTGAGTTTATTTCGGTTGTAAAAATTTTATTGATGTGCTCAATTGCATCCTTACTGGCTCCATGAACTTGCGGAATACATCTAAAAGCGTATTGATCTTGTACTTGAACCTTTGGTTGTTTTGCAATTTCTGAGTCGGCTAAATTGGCCAATATGTTTTTGGCTGTATTTATTTGTCCTTTGTGAGGACGAACATCGTGCAATAAATAATGGAAAGGCTCCAATCTACAATCGAAAGCATCGATAGAAATGCTCGCTATAAAATCAGTTTTAGTTAAGAGTTGGTTGGCTTTTATCAAACAATAAACACCATACGCACTCATAAATTGAGTTCCATTTATCAACGCCAAACCCTCCTTCGATTTAAGTTTTATAGGATTAAGTTTGTGTTCTTCTTCAATTAATTTCGCATTTCGTATTTCGAATTTCGATTTTTGAAGAACCCACACGTTTCCTTCGCCAATAATCGGTAAACTTAAATGAGCTAATGGAGCTAAATCGCCACTGGCGCCTAAAGAACCTAATTCAAAAACTACTGGTAAAATATTATTGTTAAAGAAATAAATCAATCTTTCAACAGTTTCTAATTGTGCTGCCGAATGGCCGTAAGCCAGTGATTGCACTTTTAGCAACAACATAATTTTGATGATTTCATGCGGCACTAAATCGCCAGTTCCACAAGCATGACTAAGCAACAAATTTTCTTGTAATTGAACCAAGTTTTCGTTGCTAATTTTGGTGCTATGCAATGAACCAAAACCAGTGTTTATTCCGTAAATTGGCTTTTCGTTATTGGCTAATTTTTCATCTAAATAAGTTCTGCATTTTACAATGCGAGCTTTAGCATCATCGCTTAATTTTATTTGCTTGTTGTTTGCAATGATATCTTGAATTTCTTCAATGCTTATTTGGGTGCTTATTTCGTACATTTTTTAGTTCTTAGTTTATAGTGCTTAGTACTTAGTTTTTATGTTAACTTTTGGTCGCTGAGCTTGTCCGATATTTTATAATCTGTTAATTTTTCAATTTTGTAATCTTTCTATTATCTCCTCCATACTCAACTCCTCCTGAAAACCAGTTTCTAAATTTTTGAGTTTTAAAGTTTCGTTTTCGGTATAAATAATAGCATAAGGAATTTTTTTGCTGCTCGCATATTTAATAGGCTTTTCCAAAGGTTTTTTTACATTAATTTTTTCAGTGTAAATTTCCGATGCAATGCCTTCATTTCTTAGTTTGCCTAATAATTGTAACACTGGCGCAAGCTCAATATTTTCAATAGAGTTATTTGCACAAATTAATACTTTGCTACTACCTTGTGATAATGTTTCAGGAAACAGTTTAAGTTCTTCCAAAACATCATAAATTCTATCTAACCCAAACGAAATTCCAACGCCCGAAACGCCATCTAAACCAAAAATCCCTGTCAGGTTATCATATCTTCCACCACCACCAATGCTGCTTCTTAACGAACCTTCCATGGCTGCAACTTCAAAAATACAACCAGTGTAGTAAGAAAGGCCACGTGCTAGTGAGAAATCAGTTTTTAAGTTGGTTGGTTCATTAGTTGATGAGTTGATATTTTTGAAAATGAATGCTAATTCTTCAATTCCAACTAAACCTTCAAATGAATTTTGAAGTTTTAGTTTTAAAGCTTCAAGCATTTCTGCCTCGGTACCTTTAATGGTGATTATATCAAAAAGATTTTCTATTTCTGAAATAGTAAATCCAAGTTCCGTTAATTCTTTGCTTACGCCTTCTTTGCCAATTTTATCTAGTTTATCAATTGCTACCGCAATGGTGTTTAGGTGTTCAATTCCTTTAACAACTTCTGCTATTCCTGCTAAAACTTTTCTATTATTAATCTTAATCTCAACATCAATACATAAACCCTTAAAAACTTCTTGGTAAATGTTTATCAAATCTAATTCATGTAATAAACTATCGCTTCCTACCACATCGGCATCGCATTGCCAAAACTCACGGTAACGACCTTTTTGTGGTCTATCGGCACGCCATACGGGTTGCATTTGGTAACGCTTAAACGGAAAGGTAATTTCATTTCTATTCATTACCACATAGCGCGCAAAAGGAACTGTTAAATCGTAACGTAATCCCTTCTCTGCAATTAAATTATTGAATTCATTTTGATTTCGAATTTCGAATTTCGAATTTCGAATTTTTTCTAAAGTTTCACCTGAATCTAAAATTCTAAAAAGCAATTTATCGCCTTCATCGCCATACTTTCCAGTAAGGGTACTAAGGTTTTCCATGGTAGGTGTTTCTATTGGCATAAAGCCATATTTTATAAAAACTTTTTCAATGGTATTTAAAATATATTTTCGTTTAGCTACTTCTTGTGGCCCAAAATCGCGGGTACCTTTAGGAATGCTTGGTTTTTCTTTTGCCATAATTTATAAGGTACAAAGTAAAGTGAGTATATGCATGTTTCCAACCTATTAGTTATCAGTCAAAATAGTTCTTATAAACTATCTAAATAGAATCGAACTATCGCCATAGCTTAAAAACCTAAAATTGTTATTTAACGCGTAGTAATAAACATCGCTCCAATCCTCGCCAATAAAGGCTGAAACCAATAAAAGCAATGTACTTTCGGGTTGGTGAAAATTAGTAATAATGGCACTTGCCAATTTTATTTCATAAGGTGGGGCAATCATGATTTGCGTAGTACCATGAATCTGACTTACTTTTTTAAATTCCATCCAATCTAAAACGGTTTTTAAAACTTGCGCATTGGAAGTTAGTTTATGTTCGGTTTCGTATGGTTCCCATTGACCAATTTCCATTTTATTAATATTTTTCCAATCACTTTTGTTATTGAATAGTTTTATACCAAACCAATATAAACTTTCTATAGTTCTGAGCGAAGTAGTTCCAACAACAATGATTCGGTTCTTATTTTCAATACAATTAAATAAATTTTGAACCAGCGTTTTTTCAATAATTACATGCTCTTCATGCATCTGATGGTCAACCATTACCTCAGCTTTTACAGGCTTAAATGTACCTGCACCTACATGTAAAGTAACAAAGTCTGTTTTTACTTTTTTCTGGGTTAATTTTTCAAAAACTTGTTGCGTAAAATGCAAACCTGCAGTTGGAGCAGCCACCGAACCTTCAAATTTTGCATATACTGTTTGATAACGATTTTCATCTTCTTCATCAGCCTCTCTATCCATATAAGGTGGTAATGGCAAAAGACCAGCATAGTATATTATATCAGCAAAAGTATGGCCGCCATTCCAAGTAAATTTTATTAAATAGGAATCTAAATGCTGCTTTACACGTTCTGCAATTAATGTTATTTGTTCTCCATTAATTTCAAAATTTTTACTTAGTAAACCTTCTTTCCATTTTTTATTATTACCTACTAAAGCTGCCCATTGACAAGTTTCTGTTTGTTTAAAACAAATAGCTGCATCACTCGGATTAAAAGGTTCTAAGCACATTATCTCAATGCGTGCTCCACTTTCTTTTTGAAACAAAATACGCGCATGAACCACCTTGGTATCGTTAAAAATTAAACAATCGTTTTCATTTAACAAACCAGGTAATTTATTAAAAACTGTTTCAGTTATTTGTCCGTTTTTATAAATTAATAATTTACTTTTATCTCTTTCTTTTAAAGGATGTTGGGCAATTTTTGATTCAGGTAAATGATAAGTAAAATCGGCAATTTTTAATTCTTTGGCGTCCATGTAAATGATATAAAAAAAGCAGGATTAAAAACCCTGCTTTCTGCTACAAATGTAATTTTATTTTTTAAAAAGGTAAATCATCACTCAAACTGTCGTTTTGAGTTGGAGTAACTGTATTAGTTGTTGAACCATTACTAGGCGGCATTGGTGCGCCACCTTCATTGTTATTTTTAGTTCCACCTAAAAGTGTAAAGTTTTGAACACGAACCTTTAATCTAGATTTTTCAATACCCTCTTTGTCTTTCCAAGTTTCGGTTTTTAGTTTACCTTCTATGTATACTTGGCTTCCTTTTTTTAAGTACCTTTCAGCAATTTTTGCCTGATTATCCCACATTTCAATATTGAACCATTCGGTTTCAGTGCGTTTTTCGCCATTTTTGTCAGTAGTAGTTTCATTAGTAGCTAACGAAAAAGTAGCAACCACCTTTTGGTTATCTAAATGTCTCATTTCTGGGTCTCTACCCAAATTTCCAATTAAAATAATTTTGTTGTACGACATAAATTTACCTCCTTTAATTAAATATTTTTAAAATAATTGATGTTGCAATTTATCATTTGAAATCAATTTTTCAAGCAATCTAGGTACAGCATATTTTTTTATTTCATCAATTTCTATTTCTATATAGTCATTTGATAAATTAGGCTTTGTTTTACACGAAATTTTCCAAAACGAAGCCATTAGTTTTTGATGAGTCAAAATGTGTTTGTAATTTTCTAAAAACTGAATTTCAACTAGTTCATTTTTTTCAACAAATTCATTTAATACCAATTCATCAAAAACCTCTGAAGGATTTTTTAATAAAGGCTTTTCTAACATTGGAAACTCAAATAAACCTTGCCAAATATCTTTAGGACCTCGCTGTTTCAAGTAGGTTTTATTGCCGAACTCAAAAACTAAATAATTAAAGTAACGCTCTTTAGTTTTTATCTTTTTTATTTTTACTGGTAGATTTGTTTGTTGTTGTTTGCTAAAAGCAAAACAGTTCTCTTGTATTGGGCAGTTTAAACAATCAGGGGTTTGAGGTTTACAAACCATGGCACCAAGTTCCATCATGGCTTGGTTATGAGTTGCGGGATTTTCGGTATCGAGTAATTCTTGTGCAGCTAAAGCAAATTCCTTTTTACCTTCTGTAGAATTAATATCAGTATAAATTCCTGCAAATCTAGCTATAACTCGATATACATTTCCATCAACAACAGCTTTAGCTTCGTTAAAAGCAAACGAGGCTATGGCCGCAGCAGTATATGGTCCAATCCCTTTTAGCTTAATGAGTTCATTATAATTTAATGGAAACTCACCATTATAGTTATCCCTTATTATTTGTGCCGTATTGTGCATATTTCTTGCCCGGCTATAATAGCCCAAACCTTGCCAAAGTTTCAAAATGTCATTAATATTAGCATTGGCAAATTGAGTAACCGTTTCATAATTATTTACAAAGTTTAAAAAGTAGGGTAAGCCTTGCTCTACTCTGGTTTGTTGCAAAATTATTTCACTCAACCAAATGGTGTATGGATTATTTGTGTTTCGCCAAGGTAAATTACGTTTGTTTGTATTATACCAATTATGCAATTTTTGATGCATTAAATTTCAATTTTATTATATCGAGGTAAGAAAAAAGTGGGCAAAATAGTTTTTTATAAAGTGGATTTCATTACTTTTTAATTAAAAATTAGAAGTTATTTTGCATTTTTTACATTATAATGCAATAATATTCAGACAAATGCTGCTTTTTATTAGTTATGTAAAAATATCTTATTTTTTTTCAATAAATTAAAAATCAATTTTATACATTTGCAACCCTTATTTAAATAAAAAATATATAAAATTCATTAAATCAATAGTATAAATATCATGACAAAAGCAGAAATTATCACAGAAATTTCAACAAAGACAGGAATTGACAAATTACAAGTACAGGAGTCGGTAGAGTCGTTTTTCAAAGTAGTACGTAATAATATGATCGAAGGAAAAAACGTATATTTCCGTGGATTCGGTTCTTTCATTTTGAAAAAACGTGCTAAAAAGATTGCTCGTAACATTTCTAAAAATACTGCAATGGTTATTGATGAGCATTATATTCCAGCTTTCAAACCTGCTAAAAGTTTTACTGATAAAATCAAAAAAAGTGAGTCAGTAAAAACTAACGCTGCAAAACGCGAAAGAGAAGCTAAGTTAGCAATGAAAGAAGACTAATTTGAGCTAAATAAATTAAATCATGCAAACCAATAAATCATATATAGTTATTATTATTTCGCTTGTTATACTAGCGAGTGGGCTTGCTTATTTAAATTTTAACTCAACTGGTAGCGAAATTCCAATAGAAACCTCAGATAGTACATCTACTGTTAGTAAACCATTTAATTATGATGATTATTTCATAGCAGTTAGAGATAGTATCAAACCTGCATTAAAATTTAAAATTGATAGTTTAGAACATCTTATCAAAACAGATACTGGAAACTATCAAGCACATGTTTTATTAGCTCGCTTATACGATGAATCACAATTAGGCTTAGTTGCTGCTCAATATGTAAATGATATAGCAATAAGGTTAAATGATGAACGTTCATGGTTTAATGCTGGTTTTAAATTTTATGATTTTGCTGCTAACACAATAGATACAGGTGCTCAAATTTATGCATCAAAAAAAGCTATTACTGCATTTGAAAAAGTGATAGCCATAAATGAACATAATTTAGAAGCAAAAAATGCAATGGCCATTTGCTATGTACAAAATGACTTAGATGTGATGGCTGGAGTTCAACTACTTAAAGATGTAATAAAGCGTGATTCAAACAATGTTCAAGCAAATTACACCTTAGGTATGTTAAGCAGAAGAAGTGGACAATGGGACAAGGCACGCATTCGATTTGAAAAATTAGCACAACTAGATCCACTAAATAGTGAAGCTTATTTTTACCTTGGAGAAGCATATAGTAGTTTAAATATGAAAAAAGAAGCTATTATTGCCTATGAAACTTGTATGAATTTGATTCCAAGTGCAAACGAAGATTCTAAAAAAGACATAAAAAAATTAATTGACAATCTTAAACAAACAAAATAAAAACTATGCCAAGCGGTAAAAAAAGAAAAAGACATAAGATAGCAACCCACAAACGTAAAAAACGTCTTCGTAAAAACAGACATAAGAAAAAATAATTTAGCCTAGCTAAATTACGTTTATGTAATCTTAAAAGCCAACCGTTTTGGATAAACCGGTCCAGGCTTCAAATCATTAAAACTTAATCAATTGGGTATTTTAATACCTTTGATTAAGTTTTATTGTTTTAAACGAGTACTAATTTTAAGAAATATTATTCAATAATTACTTTAAATTAACTACTTATGCTTAAGTAAATATGGTATTTATTTAAAACTTAT
>CANHVU010000019.1 GCA_947464275.1 Bacteroidota bacterium | reverse complement strand
GATTTTGCTCAAAATAAAACCATTATTGCAGCATGGGGAGCTACTACCATAAAAGCAATTAAAGATGATAAATTAACAGCCAATATTCAAGCACCAACCCCTGAAACACCATCAATGGTAGCTGCTATTGATAAATTTATTGTTGAAATAAATAAAGAAAAGTAAAAAAAAATATTTTCCATATTTTATATAAATGCCTTATTACTAAAAAGTTTTAAGGCATTTTGTTTTTATGTACACTAAAAAATATACATAAATCGCCCAAACCTCGTTTTAAATTGAACAAACAAGGTTTGTTTATTTGAATAATTTTATTATTATTGAAAATTGTAAAATAAAAAAAATCACCATTGATGAAAATAAAATTTACTATACTATTGATAATTGTTGGGCTAATGAGTTTACAAACTTTTGCTCAACAAGATCCACAATTCACTCAGTTTATGAACAATAAATTGTTTTATAATCCTGGTTTTGCGGGTTCAAGCAAAGACAAAATATGTGTAAACGCAACATACAGAACCCAGTGGGTTGGTTATGGTGGAGGAACAGCATTTACTCCTGAAGGAACAGGAGCAAAACCTGTTGGACAAGGAGATGCACCATCTACTATGAACTTTGGTATACATGGGAACATAGGTAGAATAGGTTTAGGTTTAAATATATGGAAAGATCAATTGGGTTTTAGTAGTACATTATCACCCACTGTTAGTTTATCATATATTCAACCTTTCCCTAATGGTTCAAGTTTGGCAGGAGGTGTAGGTGTAGGTATTGTTCAAAAAGGTTTGAATGGTTCAAAATTAGTTGCAATTGATCCGGGAGATCCATTGATTCCAACCGGAGATATTACTGGAAATGCCCTTAATTTAGATTTTGGAGTTTATTATACCATGCCTCAATTAAGTATTTTCAACGATTTTTATTTTGGTGCATCAACCTTACACATCAATAGTCCTGTAGTAAAATTAGATAAAGATGGATACAGTGGTAAAGCCTATCAAGATAGACACTACTATTTAATGACTGGTGCTACTTATCAATTAGGAACTATTGATTTAAAGCCCAATATTATGTACAAAACAGATGGTGTAAAACATAGTTTTGATTTAAACTGTTTGGCAGAATACCAACAAAAATTAATTGGTGGAGTTTCATACAGAACACCTCAAGAATTTTCAATATTGGCAGGTTATAACTTTTTTTCAAATTCTGTAAATCCTCTACAGTTAATGTATAGCTATGATTTAATTACAAGTGATATTATTTCATATAGTTCTGGCTCGCATGAGATTAGTTTAAGGTATTGTTTTGGATTGAAATTTACATCAAAACCACCCAAAGCAATATTTCCAATAAAAACACCAAGAAAATTATAATAATAAATAATTTATAACGTTTGAATAATTAACATTTAACTTAAAATTGGTTTAGAACTTGTATTTTTCAATAGAAAATATATTTTTGCCTTTCTGATTTTAATAATTTTTGATAAAAAAATGAAAAGAATAAACTTGATATTGTTAACCATTATGGCCATTGCATTAGTAGGATGTAATTCAAATAATGGAGAACTTACTGGGGTTCCAGGACGTAGACAGTGGTTTCATCCACAACCACAAGGTACAGTTTATGTTCCAACTGGTTCAATTCACATAGGTGCTACCGAACAAGACGTTCCGATGGCAATGCTTGCTCCGAATAAACAAATTTCGGTTTCGGCTTTCTATATGGATGAAACAGAAATAACCAACAACGAGTACCGTCAATTTGTGTATGCTGTTGTTGATTCTTTTATGAGAACCAAATTAGAATTTACACAAGAAGTTGATGATGGTTTTGGTAATACATACCAAGCATTAGATTATAATAAAAAGATTGATAAAAATGCAGATATATCTGCATTACAAGATATGTATTATAACGAAGCAGAAAGTTATTACCGTCAAAAACAATTAGACGTTAGAAAGTTAGAATATAAATATAACTATATCGACTTAAAAGCTGCTGCTGCATTAAAGCGTCAGGATGCATACAAACGTTCTAGAGCTGATTTCAAAAAAGAAAAAATTGTTAAAATTTACCCTGATACTTTAGTATTCATAAGAGATTTTACTTATTCATACAATGAGCCATTATCTCAAGTATATTTTTGGCATCCAAAATATGATGATTATCCTGCTGTAGGTGTTAGTTGGCATCAAGCTCGTGCATTCTGCTATTGGAGAACAAATCATTTGAATAGTTTTTATACTAATGTAGACGAACCAACTGTAACTGAATTTAGATTACCAACCGAATACGAATGGGAATATGCTGCTCGTGGCGGAAGAGATCAAAATCATTATCCTTGGGGTAACTATTATGTAAAAAATGCAAAAGGATGTTCATTAGCGAATTATAAGCCAGGAAGAGGAGAATACGTTTCGGATGGTGGACATTACCCAATCAGAGTTAGTTCTTATTTCCCAAATGATTTTGGTTTATATGACATGAGTGGAAATGTAGCAGAATGGACTAGTACTGCATACGAAACGAATACTAACTTATTCTCACATGATAATAACCCTGATTACCAATTTGAAGTAAACGAAGATGATCCAGATGTAGCAGAAACACTAAAACGTAAAGTTATTCGTGGAGGTTCATGGAAAGATGTAGCTTATTACTTACAGTGTGGTACAAGAACTTATGAGTATCAAGATAGCTGTAATTCATACACAGGTTTCCGTTGTGTAATGAGTTATATTGGAAGATCAAATAAGGACAAAAAATAAAATCAAATAAATCTTAATAAAAACAACCTTAACAAATTAAAAATTAAAAAAGATGGCAAACAGTTTCTTAGAAAGCAAAGGATTTAAGTCGTTCATGGGTAAAGCCTATGGTTTAGGTGCGGCAGTAGTAATCGTTGGAGCATTATTCAAAATTACGCATTGGAAAGGTGCTGATTTAATGTTAACCATAGGATTATTGACTGAAGCTGCAATTTTTACCATTTCAGCGTTTGAAAAGCCACACCAAGAACCAGATTGGACTTTAGTATATCCTGAACTTTCAGGTTTAGATCCTAAAGAACCTAAAAAAGTAGCTAAAACAGGTGCAAGCGTTACACAACAATTGGATAAAATGTTAGAAGATGCTAAAATTGGTCCAGATTTAATTAATAGTTTAGGAAATGGTTTCCGTGCTTTAAATGAAAATGTAACTGGATTAAAAGATATGTCGAGTGCAGGTTCAAAAGAATATGCTGGACAAATAGAAAGAATGACTAAAAACTTAGCTTCTTTAAATTCAGTATATGAATTAGAAATTACAGAATCAAACAATCACTTAAAATCAATCAATGAATTTGTAGGTGGATTGAATAAAACAGTTACTACTTTAGGCGAAACTAACAAGCAAGCAGAAACATTTAAAGTTGAAATGGATAAATTATCTAAAAATTTATCATCATTAAACAATGTTTATGGCAACATGTTATCAGCAATGAACGTTAAAGGTTAATCCTTTATATTTTATTTAAACTAAAAGTATTTATAAATCGTTTTAAAAGAAAATATTAAATAAAATGGCAGGAGGAAATGTATCCCCAAGGCAGAAAATGATAAATATGATGTACTTAGTGTTAACTGCACTACTTGCATTAAACGTATCAGCCGAAATATTAAAAGCCTTCCACTTAGTGGAAGTAAGTATGAGTAAAGCTGGATTAAATATTGACAAAAAAAATGCTGATATTTTAAAAGCTATTGATTCATATGTTTCAAATAATCCAACCGATGCTAAAGGTAAAAATGCTCAAGTAGAAGCTGCTAAAGTAGATAAAACTGCAAAAGCTGCATTAAAATACTTAGGTGATTTGAAAACTTTATTAGTTGATGGTGAAGGAGGAAAAAATTCAGGTAGAAAAGAAGGAAAAGCAGATGGAGAAATTGAAGATGCCTCTAATATGGAGAAACACGCAAATTTATTCATCGTTCAAGGAAAAGGAAAAGAGTTAAGAGACAATATTAACAAATGGAGAGATGATATGCTTGCAGTATTATCGCCTGAGTTAAGAAAAGTTGTTAAAAGTGATTTAAATACTGATGTTACTCCTGGTAGTACTCAAACTTGGGAATCAGAATTATTCGAACATTCTCCTTTAGCTGCTGTAGTTACCTTATTAACGAAAATTGAAAATGATGTAAAAAACACAGAAGCTCAAGTTTTAGATGAATTGAAAAAAGATTTAACTAAAATTGCTGTTGTAGTTGATCAATTTGAAGCTAAAGTAATCCCTAATAAAGGTACTTACATTATTGCAGGTGGTAAATACGAAGCTGATATTTTTTTAGCAGCATCAAGTTCACGTTCAACTTTTGATTTAACAGTAAATGGTTCAAAAGTTGATGTTGAAAGTGGAATTGGAAAATATTCAGTATCTGCTAGTGGACAAGGTGAGAAAAAATACAAAGGTGTAATTACACAAACTCAAATTGATGGGAAAAAAGTAGAATATCCATTTGAAGGAGAATATTTCGTAACTCAACCATTAGCAGTAGTTTCAGCTACCAAAATGAATGTGGTTTATAGAGCTATTCCAAATCCAATTTCAGTTTCTGTACCAGGATTTGACGCAAGTCAAGTAGTTGTTAGTGCTTCAACAGGCTCATTAACAAGTGCAGGTCAAAACGGAATGTATAATATTTTAGTTCCTCCAACAAATTCAAGTGCAGACTTAACTATTTCTGTTTCTGTAAAAGCAGATGGTGGAATGAAAAAAATGGGTGAAATGCGTTTTAGGTTAAAAAATATTCCTAAACCAACTCCTCAATTAGGTTCAATTGAAGTAAGTGGAGAAGTTGACGCTGCAAGAATAAAAGGAGCAAATGCGGTATTTACTTTACTTAAGGATTTTGCATTTGAAGGTATTAACTACACTGTTAAAGGTTTCACAATTGTGTTTCAACCGAAAACAGGTCCTGCAATTTTCGAATCAGTAAGTGGAAATGGAATAATTCCGTCAAGAATGAGAGGATATTTACAAAATGTAAGAACTGGTGATAAAGTTCTTGTAGTAAATATTAAAGCAGAGGGACCTCAAGGTATGGTTCAAATACCTAGTAGTGTTGTGGCAATTAGTAGATAAAAATTATGAAAAAGAGTATTATATCAATATGTTTATTACTAAGTGTTTTTGTTTCTATAAAAGCACAAGGTGTGTATGATGATTTCATTTATAATCGTCAGGCAGTTAAAGAACGTAAAGTAGTAGCTTGGCCATATTTGCGTGAAGCAGATGTTACAAGTTCAAAGCGAATAGTTAGGATGATTGATGTAAGGGAAAAACAAAACCAAGTTATGGCTTGGCCTAAAAATCCTTTAGCTGTAGTGGTTTATGATGCCATTATTAAAGGTAAAATGGTTCCTTACAGAGACGACTCATTAAGTAGCTCGATGACTTTAGAAGACGTTCTTAAATTTACAGTTGATACATCTTATGTTGAAAATCCTGATCCAGCAAATCCTGAAAATACAGTAACTGACACTGTAATTAATACATTTAAACCTATAGATAGGATTAAGCGTTACAGGGTAGTTGAAGATTGGATTTTTGATAAAAAGTTAAGTACTTATTTTGTACGTATTATTTCAATTGCACCTCAATTTACACCAATTATTGGTGGAGTTCCTTTGAATGAGCAAGATTTATGTGTACTTAAATACCATGCAAGAGATGCGGATGTAAATAATCCTTCAACTGAAATGGACTTAAGACATTTGTTTATTAATTACGAAGTATTTAACCGTCAGAATGATGCTGCAAGGATAACCTTTGATGATTGGTTTGAAGCCAGAATGTTTTCAAGTTATATCATCAAACAGTCGAACGACCAAGATTTGTACATAAAAGACAGAGCTGAGTTCAAAGACAATGGTGTAGCAGCCATTTTAGAAGGTGAACGTATTAAGCAAGACTTGTTTGAAAAAGAACATGACATGTGGGAATATTAATAGCTAACAGTTATTTAAAAAAAGCTTCTACTTAATTGTAGAAGCTTTTTTTATGCCTAATATTTTTTAAATAATTCAGGAATAATTTCTATCAAATAAACAATATAAAATATTTTGAAGCCATCTCGTTGTCGCGCCTTGTACCATTCCATGAGATGAGTTAATAGTAGTAGCTAATGGAATGGAATCTTTTAAAGTCAAGAAAAGATGCTTTCAGCATGACTGATGCTATTTTTATCGATTTTAAATTAATGAAAGCTCAATAATTATAATTTCAAAATGTTGTAACCGATGTAAACCATATTCGCTCCATGTAAATGCATAAAAAAGGCTGTTCCTATATAAGAACAGCCTTCAGTTTATTTAGCAAATAAGCTTATTTAATTTTAAAAGCTTTTTTTACTTTTTCTACATAGTCTAATTTTTCCCAAGTAAATAATTCAACTTTTTTAGTTACTTTTTTACCATCAGGGCTAGTAAACACTTTAGTTACCACTTCATTTTTTCTACCCATGTGACCATAAGCAGCAGTTTCGCTGTAAATAGGATTACGTAATTTTAAACGAGTTTCAATTCCGTAAGGAGTCATATCAAAAGTTTTTTCTACAACCTTAGCAATTTCGCCATCAGTCATTTTTACATTTGAAGTACCATAAGTATCAATAAAAATACCCATTGGTTTTGCAACTCCAATTGCATAAGAAACTTGAACTAAAACTTCGCTACAAACACCTGCAGCAACTAAGTTTTTAGCAATGTGACGTGTAGCATAAGCAGCACTTCTATCTACTTTACTAGGATCTTTACCAGAGAATGCTCCTCCCCCATGTGCACCTTTACCACCATAAGTATCTACAATAATTTTACGGCCTGTTAAACCTGTATCACCATGTGGACCACCAATTACAAACTTACCAGTTGGATTGATATGGTAATTAATTTTATTATTGAATAAATGAGCGTATTTAGGGTAATTCTTTTTAACACGTGGAATCAAAATATCGATGATATCTTTTTTAATTTTAGCCAACATTTTAGCTTCAGTATCAAAATCATCATGCTGAGTTGATACCACAATAGCATCAATACGAACAGGCTCATTATTGTCGTTGTACTCTAAAGTAACTTGGCTTTTTGCATCTGGACGTAAGTATTTAATTGCCTTATTTTCTCTGCGCAATGCAGCTAATTCAATTAGAATAGCATGAGCTAAATCTAATGCTAAAGGCATGTGATTAGCCGTTTCGTTAGTTGCATAACCAAACATCATTCCTTGGTCACCTGCACCTTGTTCTTCTTTTTTCTTCTTATCAACACCTTGGTTAATATCGGCCGATTGCTCGTGAATAGCTGATAAAATACCACAAGAATTTGCTTCAAACATATACTCAGATTTGGTATAACCAATTTTACGAATAACACCTCTAGCTATTTCTTGTACATCTAAATATGCTTTCGATTTTACCTCACCAGCTAAAATTACTTGACCAGTAGTAACTAAAGTTTCGCAAGCTACTTTCGATTCAGGATCGAAAGCTAAAAAATTGTCAATTAGCGCGTCAGATATTTGATCGGCTACTTTGTCTGGATGTCCTTCTGATACGGACTCTGATGTGAATAGATATGCCATTTTTATGTTTAATATTTTTTAAAATTTGGGGGGCTTAATAAATTTATTTTTATAGATTACTTAGAGTAACACATATAATAATTGGTAAATTTTTAAGCAGCGCAATTTTATGTCTTTTTTCGTTAATACAAAACATAAATTATTAGCTATTTATCATTATTTACTATACTAGTTTATTGCCATTTTTATATTTAATTTGAGAAGTTCAAACAATATACAATGAGAAATTTAGAGGTAGTTATAAGTCCAGCACTATTGCCATTTTATAATGTGAAGGGAAAAATAGTAGTAATTATTGATATTTTAAGAGCAACAAGCAGTATGTGTGTGGCTTTTAAAACTGGGGTTGAAAAAATTTTAACATTATCATCGGCCGAAGAATGTAAATTATTTAAAGAGTTTAACTTTGTAATTGCAGCGGAAAAAGATGCAGTAAAAGTGCCCGGATTTGATTTAGGGAATTCACCATTTGAGTTTGAAAATCCACTTTTAGAAGGCAAAAGTATAGCTTTAGCAACCACCAATGGCACTAAAGCCATAAAATATGCTGAAGAAAATGGTGCACTAAATATAGTAATCGGTTCATTTTTAAATATAGACACACTTTGTGATTGGTTAAACAATGAACAAGAAGATGTTTTGTTATTGTGTGCCGGTTGGAAAAATAAATTTAACCTTGAAGATACCTTATTTGCAGGTGCTGTTGTAAATAAAATTGGAACAAACTTTAAAATAGATTGTGATAGCGCCTTAAGCTCGGAATTACTGTATAAGCAAAATGAAAACCAATTAGAATTATTGATTCGCCAATCTTCACATGCCAAACGATTCTCTCTAATTCACCTAAATACTGATGATGTAAAATACTGCATTCAAATGAATACTGCACCCGTTTTACCTATTTTAAAGGACAAATATTTTTTAAACAATATTTAACCAATTACGTTAATGTAAAAAAAATGTAAGCTTTGTAGATAGTCAAAAAAAGCAAAAATATAAGCTATATTGCAATAGAATTTGAAAAAACAACTACTCATATTTTTACTAGTAATAATTAATTATTCATCATTTGCAACCCATATTGTAGGTGGTGCTTTTGACGTGCAGTGGCAAGGTGGCGACAGTTATAGAATTACCTTAAAAGTACTTAGGGATTGTAGAAATGGGCAAGCAGATTTTAACAAACCAAGCATAAGAGTTGGTGTATACCAAAAAAATAACAATGTACTCTACTCCTACTACAACATTGCATTTATTTCATCAAAAAAGTTAGAATTTATAAATCCCAAATGTGCTGGAACTAATTTTGAATGTACAGATGAAGGATATTATTCTTCCATTGTAAATATGCCAGGATTAGATAATTCTAGAGGTTATTACATAAGTTGGGAAAGGTGTTGCAGAAATAGTATTATTGATAATATAAATTTTCCTGGCGATGCCAGTACCGCATTTTATGCTGAAATTCCTCCAAGATCATTTAATAACTCTACACCAAAATATTCCAATAATCCAGTTACATTATTATGTGTAGGAGCTCCTTTTACTTATAATTTTGGCTATACCGATGCTGATAATGATGTTTTGGTTTATTCAATTACAGACCCACTAAATGGCAATTTAGATAAAAATAATAATAACGGTGCTCCCAACAACCCTGTTAATTTTTCAGGTCCATATGCACCTGTTAATTGGAGTACAGGTTTTAATGCAAAATCATCCATTATTGGAAATCCATCACTTAGCATAAATGCACAAACTGGAGACATTACAGTAACACCAAATTCTATTGGCACATATGTAGCAGCCATAAAAGTAGAAGAATTTAGAAATGGTATTAAAATTGGTGAGGTTAGACTTGAACTTCAATTTAACATAATTACATGTGCAAGTAATCCTGCACCAAATATTAATTACAGCGATACTGGCAATGCACAATTACTTAGAACCTATTATGAAGTAGAAATACCCAATACCATTTGCTTTGACATCAATGCAAAAGACACAAGTGCACCAGGAGATTCGTTATATATGAAAATTTCATCTCCATTTTTTACTTCTACCTATACAAACCAGCCTTCAATAACAAAGCAAGTAGCTGGATACAAAAAAATTGTAAATAGATTCTGTTGGAATACAAGTTGTGAATTATCGAGAGTTGGTTCAGTTACTTTTACTTCCGATGTGCGTGACAATGGCTGTCCACTATCAAAAACTTCAAAGAGTGAAATCATAGTAAAAATAAAACCTATGAAAACCATGCTTCCGCCTTTTTTAAATTGCATAGGATTATTAAATAACAAAACACAACTAAATTGGATTGATACTAATAACTCGCCTTATTTAAAAAGTTATAGAATATACAGAGGAATTAATGATACTGGTTATGTTCTTTTAGGTGAAGTAGGAAAAATAGTAAATTTTTTCACTGACAATAACTCGCCTCAAAACAGAACTATTAATTATACCTATAAAATTACAAGTGTTAACGAATGCGATTCAGAAGGTGTTGCATCAGATTATTTAGGAACCATTAAAAGTATTCCAATAATTTCCAAAACTGATAGTTTATCAACTAATATTGGTAACGATACCATTGAATTTCAAGTAAATGAGAACAACTGTTTTTATATAAAATCAGTTGATTTAGGTGATTCATTAATACAAAAGTTAACCTCAAGTTTATTTTCAAATAATTTAGTTGGTACTTTGCCAATAGTGAACAAAATTAATTACGGAAAAGATAGTGTAATTACCCAATTTTGTTGGACTCCATCGTGTGAGGCTTATAATATTAACTACTTTCCTGTAGACATAGAAGTTCAAGATTTAAAATGTCCAATAACCAATATTGTTACCAAACGTATTTGGCTTAAAATACTGCCGCTACCGCCAATTAACGCCACTGATATGCTTTGTATGACACTGAGCGATGATAATAAAACTTATATTTATTATGGCGATTCAACCTCTAGCAAAAACTTTGCCTACTATTTAATTTATAGAGGCATCAATAATAGTAATTTCAAAGTAATTGATACGATAAGAAACAAACAGAACCGCTTCTATTTAGACAATAACTCGCCCAATAATAAAACCATTAATTACACCTACTTTATGGTAGGAGTAAACAATTGCGAAATATCAGGCAAGCCTAGTGATTCAATTAGTACTTTTGAACAAATTGAGTATATTCCTAAACAACAAAAGTTATTTACTGTAACGGTAGATACAAACGAAAATATTCGTATCAGTTGGTTGCCGAGTACGGAAAAAGATTTTGCGAAATATTTACTTTACAAGTCTAATAATAATGGGGTTAACTTTAGTTTAATCAAAACATTGGAAAATGTATTAGATACTTTTTTTATTGATAAGGAGGTAAATATTAATAAACAATCATATTGCTATCATTTAGTAATGTATGATACGTGCGATAATATGGGGCCAACAGGAAAAATAGCTTGTTCAATTCTATTAAAAGGTATTTCTAAATACCTTAACCATACCCTAGATTGGAATAAATATATAGGTTGGGACAATGGTGTAGATGAGTATCAAATCTTCAGACGATATATATCAAACCCTTATCAAACCTTGGTTAGGGTTAAACCAAATACCTATATTGATAAAAACTTCAATACCGATGAAGGTGCATATTATTATTATATAAATGGATTAGAAGCACCTCCTGATGGAACTTTAACTAGGAATTTGGCTCAAAGCAAATCGAATGAAATATTTCTATTTCAACAACCAAATGTATATCCACCAAATGCATTTACGGCCAATAATGATAATTTAAATGATGACTTAGAAATTCCAAATTCTTTTGTTAAAACTTTTAACCTTAAAATATTTAATAGATGGGGTGAGCAAATTTTTGAAACCAATAACAAAAAGGAAAAATGGAAAGCTGAATTAAATAACCATTCTGTGCAAAACGAAGTATATTTTTACATCATCACCTACTCGGGTTTTGATGATGAGTTTTATAATAAAAAAGGAAATATTACTATTATTAGGTAGTTTGCAAATAAGCCGTTTTTTTATAATTAAATAATGTAATACATTTTATTAAAAGTTTTATCTTGCCCGCCATGATTCGTATTTTTTATAAGCAAGATGAAAAAATATTAAAAGATAACGATTTAAAACGTTTAGATTCATTATCAAATATATTATGGGTTGATATGCAAGCGCCCACAAACGAAGAAGAGGAATGGATTGAAAGCAAAACAAGCATCAGCATTCAAACTCCACAAGAAATTGCTGAAATTGAAAGTAGTTCTCGTTACTTTGAACGAAACAATGAAATAACTGCAAACAGTAATTTTCTCAGACTTGAAAATGGGCAATATGAAAAACATGCCGTTTCATTTATAATTAAAGATAGTGTATTGTACACTTTTCGACAAGCTGATCTTTCAACTTTTGCAGACGTGGTTAGAAAAATGAAAGCTAACAGTGAAATGTTTACTTCAGGATTTGATGTATTAATGAGTTTGCAAGAAACAAGAATTGATTTAGAGGCGGATTTAATTGAACGCGTTTCAAACGAAATAACAGTATATAGTAGAACTTTAAGTACAGAAAGAAATACAAGCAGTGATTTTTTATTAGACATTACAGAACTTCAAGAGAGTACAATGATGTTACGTGAAAGTATGATTGATAAACAAAGGGTACTTTCAAATTTGCTTAAAAGTAGTTTGTTTCCTGAAGATAGAAAGATTAGACTCCGAATCATATTAAAGGATATTCAATCCCTTATTGAATACAGTGCATTTAATTTTGAAAGATTAGAGTTTTTACAAAACACC
Source organism: Bacteroidota bacterium (assembly GCA_947464275.1). GTDB lineage: Bacteria > Bacteroidota > Bacteroidia > UKL13-3 > UKL13-3 > JAAFJM01. The sequence continues at coordinate 52,296 of CANHVU010000019.1, read as the reverse complement.
ATTACGGGTTTAATTAACTTAGAACAAAATAAGGTATTGAAGCGCTTTACCGTTTTTTCAATTGCATTTTTACCTCCTACTTTAATTTCGGGTATGTTTGGAATGAATTTTAACAATATTCCAGGTGCTAACCAACCATTTGGATTCTTTGTTTGTATTTTGGCTATGGTTATTTCATCGGGTGCTGTTTTGCTTACCTTCAAGAAAAAGGGTTGGATTTAATTCCAAATTGTTTAATGATTTAATTATTTTATAGGTTAATTTATGGCAAAATTATTTAGTAAGTTTAAAACAGATAATGATACTGGTTTTGGTGCATCGGCCTCAAGCCAAGCCAAGCGACTTATTAATAAGGATGGCTCCTACAATGTAGAGAGAACTGGGGTTTCTTTTTTTAATAAATTTAACTCATTCCATGATTTAATAGCCATTAGTTGGAGTAAATTTAACTTGCTAATCCTGGCAGTATATTTATTAATGAATTTATTTTTTACAGGAATTTATTGGTTAATAGGTGTAGAACATTTAGGAGGAATGATTGCTGAAACTCCTTCGGAAAAAATAATGGAAGCATTCTTCTTTAGCTGTCAAACATTTTCTACTGTTGGATATGGACGGATTAACCCACAAGGCAATTTAATTAGTGCAATTGCTGCATTAGAAAGCTTAGTTGGCTTAATGAGTTTTGCTTTGGCTACTGGTTTAATTTACGGACGTTTTGCGAGGCCTAATATCAAACTTTTACAAAGCCAAAATGCAATAATAGCACCTTATAAAAATGGAAAAGCTTTGATGTTTAGAATCGTAAATGCGCGCAAAAATCCTTTGATTGAATTAGAAATAACATTAATTGCTTCTTTGTTAACTGCCGAAAATCCTGCAGTTCAGTTTATCCCTTTAATGTTAGAAAGAAAATCAATTACTTCATTAGCATTAAGCTGGACCATTGTTCATCCAATAGATGAAGAATCTCCATTATTTAACCTAACAGCCAAAGATTTTGAAGAAATAGATTTACAACTTTTATTTTTCTTAAAAGCATTTGATGAAAGCTATTCGCAAACTGTTCATACACGTACCGGATATGCGAATAATGAAATTATTTGGAATAAAAAATTTGTTCCCATGTTTTCACCCTCTGAAGATGGAACAACTACATTATTGCATTTAGAAAAACTAAACGATACAATTGATATCAACCTATAAACAGCTAGGCTGTTACATATTAATCAAACATAAAAAATGAAATTCCTTTACCTTTGTATATCCATATTTATAGTTTTAATATTTATAAATAGCTGCGCAACCAAGCAAATAACCGCACCTAAGCCGATTGCATCTGTTAATGTTCCAATACCAAAACCAGCGTCTATTATAGGTTTACCAATTCATATTAATACTGAAGGAATAACAAAATCTATTAACTCAAAATTTCCTTTAGAGTTATACAAGGACGATAAATTTGATGACAATGAAAACGATAATTTAAAACTCACTGTTTTAAAAAGAGGTGATTTGGTTTTAACTACATCTGCAGATGGATTAAATATTTCAGCACCCATACACATTGATTTTATTTATAATGTTAAATTATTTGGTGGATTTGAAAAACCAATTAGCCATTCACTTAACCTAACTGTATTTTTTACTACCACTCCATCAGTTGATAGGGATTGGAACCTCAATTTAAATAGCAAAGGAAGAATTATTTGGGACGATTTACCAAGCATTAACTTAGGAGTAACTACTTTAGATTTACCAAAACTTTTTGGAAAAATAATGCAAAGTCAAGTAGATAAAATGGCTGTAAAAATTAATAAAGAAGTTCCGAAAGCTTTGAATTTAAAACAAATAGTAAGTAACTCATGGAAAACATTAGCAGAACCTATTTTATTAGATTCAAGCTACAAGGCTTGGTTACTTTTGAACCCGAAAAACATATTTATTACACCCATTACTTATGCTACAAATGAAATGGAAATAAAATTGGGCATATCAAGCATTATAGAAGTAGTTTCGGGTTATAAACCAACCAATGACTCATTTAATGTAAACTTACCACCCTTAAGGCAAGTTAATAACCTAAATGATAATGTGAAAATTAATCTAAATGCAACGGTTGGGTTCAATCAAATAAATGAAACATTAAGCAAACAATTTATTGATAAACCAATGTTATTAGAAGGCGATAGCTATAAAATAAATATCAAGGAAGCCAAAGCATTTCCCTATGGTAATAAAATTATGATAGGTATTGATTTGGATGGAAAGGTAAAAAAGGGAATCATTGGAAAAGGAATTAAAGGAATAGTTTATGCTACGGGTATACCAAAATACAATATGCAAAACAAAAGTATTGAAATAACAGAATTTGATTTTGACATAAAAACAAAAGATATTTTAGTTAAAAGTGCATCTTGGTTATTGAACTCAAAAAAGTTTAGAGAAAATATAGAAAAACAATTGGTTTTTTCTATTGCTAATCAACTAACGGAAGCACAAAAAATGGCAAATGAGGCCGTTAACAAAAATTGGAGTAACAGCATTAACCTAAACGGAAACATAAAAAAAATTGAACCAAATACTATTTTTGTTACACCAAATGCGCTTAATTTAAATATTATCACAGAAGGTAATTTAACACTCAATCTGACTGGTTTTTAAAGGTTGAAATCTAATGTCAAAATGTGTTAATATTCAGTAATATTTGAATAATAATAGAGGCAAACATAACTTCAGGTAATCAAACAAACAAGCCAACTTTAAAAGTTGGCTTGTTTGTTTGGATTCTAATTCTTTTATTTTATTATTATTCCAAGCTTTTCAATAGCAACATCAATTGGAATAGAAAGATTTAAGCCTTCGGAACCTTTAAATTTATATGTATTTATACCAATAACTTCACCCTTTTCATTGAGTAAAGGACCTCCGCTGTTACCAGGGTGAACAGAAGCATCAGTTTGTATAAAACTGCGGCCTTCAAATGTGCGTTTTGCACTCAATATTCCTTTGGTAATTGTTTGTCCAAATTCTTCCATTTTTGGAGTACCAATAGCAAATACATCAATACCTACTTCGGCTTTTTGTGAGCTCCCGATAGAAATTGGTTTAAATCCTTTTCCTTTAAGTTTGAGTAGTGCCAAGTCAAAATCAGCATTACTGTAAACTATTTCAGCTGGAATATTGAAACCATTTTCAAACAAGATGTAGATTTCCTTTGAACCGTCAATTACATGGTGGTTGGTAATTATATAACCATCTGACGAAATAATAAAACCACTACCATGTCCGCCATCGCTTTTTACTGTAACACAAGATTTAATAGAATTATTGAGCATATCAGCTTGTGTTTTAAATGCAGCGGTTTGTTTGGTTATATAAACTGAATTGGGGTTAATGCCTTCATCTAGTTTTTTACTAGCTTCCTGATTTAAAATAACTGCAGAAAAAGTATCACTAAGCATTAAGTTGATTAACGCGTCTCTAAAACTTTCTTTTATAACAATATCTGCATTGCCATCAACCTTTGTAAAGGTACCTTTTGTAAAATAATTAAATACTACTTTATTTTTTACACGATTATAAACCTGCCATTCTATTTCTAAACTACTACTATTTATAGCCATAAAACCATTGTTGTAATTACTTGTATAATTTAAACTTTTAAGGTTACCTCCTATTAATAATTTAGGACTAACGGTTTCTTCTTCTGCAAAAAGTTTAGATTGTTTCACTACCTGATAACCACCATTACTTAATTCTCTTTCCGCAATATTATTAAACTCAACTGTAGCATTATTAATGCCTGATTCTTCCCAATAAAATGGTTTTTTGTTATTGTAACGAATTATTTCACCAATTTTTTGACCATTTGTAAAATCTATCACCATTTTTTCAAAAGCGATTGGCAATTTTTGTTCACCTTGCGGAATTATTTTATATTTTCTTTTTAAGTTAAATTCTAACTTATTTTCATAGTTCTTATCAAACTTTGAATAATTATCTATATCAATCCAAAAGCTTGTATCGTAATAACCATTATGCTTGATGGTAAGTTTATATTTTAAATATTCTTCAAAATTAAGTGTTACATTTTCTTGTAATGGGGTTACACCTATCACATTGTTGTTCAGCATTACAACAGAGGAATCGGGAGAAACCAACACATTAAGTTTTACGCGCTGTGCAAAACAATTGGAAATGAGCATTGCGTTTGCAATTAAAAAAAACAGGAACTTTAATGTCATAATAAATACTTTTATTCAACTACTAATTGTACTACTGAAGTAAATTTAGTAGGACAAGATTCGTTGTTAGTTAATTCAATAGTTACAGGAATTTTAGTACCTACAGGGCAATTTGAGGCGATTGCAGCACTAAAACTTACAAGGTTGTTGCTTGTTTCGTTTTGGCTTATTGTTCCATTTGTTATTTGAATACTTAAATCATCTAAATATGATGATGTAGTCGAAATTTTGGCACCACTTTGAGAAAAAGCCAATGCTCTACCTCCTGAATTTTTTACAACACAATCAATAAAAACCAATGAACCCGGATTTAGGCCACCATTCCAAATTTCGAAGGAGGTAAAATCAAGCTTTGCGAGATTTTTAAACATTTTTACAGTAATTTGTTTTTCTATCGATCCACCAAATTTATCTGTTATAGCAACATTCAATACTAAGTTGTAATTGTCGGGCATATATTGTGGCAAACAATCAAGAGGAAATTCAAAATTACCTGCATTACTTGAAGGTATTATTGCATCAAATTTATTTGAATATTGATAGGGATATGAAGCATCCAAGCTTGTTATAGTAAAGTTTAAATAGTCATCGTATTCAGTGTTCGCATTATTGTTAATTTCCATTCTAATATATGGAGTTAATCCTTTAGTATAAACCCGAGTACTTCCAACTGCATCTTCAAATCCCTCAAAAACTACCGAATTAAAGGATAAATTACTTGGCTTAAAATCACTAACTGTTAAATTTAGTGTTGTGTTAAATACATTTCCAGCATTATCTGTTAGTTTTACATTACAAGTAAACATTTCGCCAACATTAGCGTTACTAGCTACTTTTATGCGCAAATTACCTATAGAATTTGTTTTACCAACATAGCACATCATTGTATTTTCTAAACTAAAATTCTCAATAACTAATTTGGTACTATTACTAGTAAATATTGCTGAAGTTAGTTGAGTAAGTTTAGTTCCTGTGTTTTTGACCAACACATTTAATGTAGCAGTTTCATTTTTCTGTAATTTAGTATCTCCATTATTGTCGCTAATAACTTTATAACCATCAATAGACAAAATAGGTGTTCCATTACTTCCCAATATATCATTTGGATTGGTTCGTTCATATTTTGAACACGAAGCTATGGTAACAACCAAAACCCATAATATTATTTTTTTAGAATAATTTTTAATTGCCATTATTTAAAATTTATAAGATAAAGTAAATTGTGAAATACTATTAGGATTGCTAAAAACGGGTGGCAAGTAGCCTACTTTAAAACTTGAAGTATTTTTAGCAGCTGCGCTCATTTTTTTATCCGATTTGACCTTTAAAGCCACATGCAAAACATCTAAAGCCCAAATGCCTATACCAATTCCTGTAAAAACCATAAATTGAGTTTGACTACTTTCAGCATCGTTAAAGTGTTTATCAATGTCGTTTTGCAAATAAGCATCTTTGTAACTATTATATGAATTGGTGGCTTGGATTTTATTATAAACACCATAAGCAATGCAGCCATAACTTGCAATGGCAATTCCTGTTGCTAAAACTCCACCGTTTTTATATAAATTTTTATTGCCCAACCCCGGTACAAAAACAGATTTAAGAATTGCGTTATTATTCACAATAATGGTGTGTTGTGTTATATTTAAAAACATAACACCATATATTAACTTTGGGTCTAAACTGTTTGATGAAAAAGGGATGCGAATTGTTCTAACTCCTCCACCAACAACATTATTAATATTTCCAATTATTTGAGTAGGTGTAATAATTTTAAAAGTAGTTGAGTCTAAAAGTTTTAGTGTAAAATCATACTTATTGGCAGAATTAGCATCTAAAATCTCAAAGTTAACAACCAAATCAGTTTCAGATTGATTAACAGCAATTACTTTTATTTTGCTTAAATGCTGGGATTTAGCCAATAACTGACATAGCATAAAACAAAGAAACAAACTAAATACTTTCATGTGAATTGTAAATTTAAATTGGGGCAATATAAAATCATATCAACAGTAATCAAAAATATATTGGCATTAATAATTATTACTCCTAAGTGAATCATTCGTAAACATAAAATAATTTTAAACTTGTTATGCAATTGAATAACACGATTATTTTATTAAAAAAAATCCCTAAGCGAAAGCATAGGGATTTTTTAGAATAAACAATATTTACTTAAATGCTATTTCGCATCCTTCGCTTTGGCTTTTTTGCCAACTAAGTAAACTCCTAAAATAGTGAGCAACATAGCTATTACTACTTTGGCGTTGATTACTTCATTTAAAAATACCACACCTAAAATAACTGCAACAATGGTGTTGATATAAGCATAAGTTGATACCAAAGCTGCGGGCAATGCTTTAATGATATACATAAAACAACCGTAAGCTAATAATGAACCAAATAAAATTAAATAAACCAAAGCCCAAACTGAATTGGTACTTGGGTTAAAATTAATCCAATCGCCAGTTAATGTTGAAAAAATTAAAAGAATAACTCCACCAGGAATCATTTGTAAGCCGGCATTATACAAAGCAGGAAAAGGAGAAGTACTAGATTTGGAAAACACTGTTCCAAATGCCCAACAAATATTTGAAACAATAATGGCTATTAAACCATAAATGTAATTTTTATCGGAAAGTATATTTATCTTATCGTAAAAAATAAGGTATTGTGCTAGCAAACAAATAATAAACCCAGCCCACATTACCTTAGTAACCTTTTCGTCACTACCAATTGCCAAGTTTATAAATACTATCCAAAGTGGCGTAAGTGCGCATAATATAGCAGCTAATCCACTATCAACATATTGCATTCCCCAACTTATAATTCCATTTCCACCTACCAACATCAATATACCATTGATGCTAAAATACTTAAATTGTTTAAGTGTAGGTAAAGGCTGTTTTTTATAAAAAATAAAATACGAACAAATCAAAAGCCCTGCAATGCAATGCCTAAATGCAGCTAATAAAAATGGAGGAAAATGATGCACGCCATCGGAATTGATTCCAATACGAATGGCTAAAAAAGTAGTTCCCCAAAAAATCGCTACCGCAATAAATGCTAAATAGGCTTTTAAATTTTTACTCTTTAACACTAAAATTTGTAATAAGGGCTAATCATAGCATAAACTATAACGCCTGTGGTAGTTACATATAACCAAATAGGATAAGTAAATCGTACAATTTTACGGTGTTTTTCTAAATTCATTTGCAAGCCATAGTAGAAGGCCAGTAATACCAAAGGTAAAACCAATGCAGCTAAAATAATATGACTAATTAAAATGGTAAGATACAGACCTCTCATTGAATTATCTTCAGGAAAAGTAGTTTCATTTGCCATCCAATGGTAAAGTATATAGCTTACCAAAAATAATGAAGATAATCCAAAAGCAGTTAAATTAATGGCTTTATGCGCAGCAATATTTTTTTGCTTGATAAAGTACAATGAAAGCAAAAGTAATACTGTACAAGTAGCATTGATTAATGCATTCAATTTAGGTAAATACATTACCCAACTTGGCATTATTTCTGGCCTTGGTAAAACCTTTTGATTTAAAACAATTACAGCAATAAAAACTACAATTGAAACTATTGTAATTATATTGAAAACAATTCTATCTTGACTATTTTGGTTCGTGGTATTCATATAAAAGTACTTTTAATTCATCATCTAATCGCTTCATATCGTTTAAATCAAGGCCATTATAAACCCCTCTAATACAGCGCGATTTATCCATTAATATTACTTGTTGGCTATGGTCAACTGTTTTATCTTCAATTGATACAGGTAATAAAAAACCTTGCCCAATTTTGAACAAATTTTCTTTATTGGTTCTGCAAAAATGCCAAATATTTTTATCAGCTTTAAATCTATTGGCGTAATCGGCCAATACTTTTGTAGAATCGTTGTCAGGATCAACGGTAAATGAAACCAATTTAACCTCGCTCCATTCTTTGGCTTTTTCATAAAATGCAGAAACATTATGGTTCATAGCAGGGCAAATATCTTTGCAGCTAGCAAAAAAGAAATTAGCTATCACAATATTATTGCTCAGCATTTTGGTGTTTAATTCTTTTCCACTTTGATCGGTAACTGAAAATTCAGGAACTAGGTAAAAAATAGTGTCCTTAATATCTTTTCCATTAGGCTCTGTATGATAACCTAAATGAGGAAGGTGCTTGTAGTTTTGTTTGCTAGCACGCAATAAAAAAAAGAGAGCAACTGGCACTACTAAAAGGCCAATTGCTACCCAAAATGATTTTCTTTTCATTAATTATATAAAGTAAAAAACTTACTTAAAGTTTTTTTACGAAAATGATTTTTTAAAATAAACGCATTCCAAATGTATATCCTGCTTCAGTTAAAGCTAACCAAATTAAGAAACATACAAATATCATTGGCGCAATAATAATCCAAACTAAGAATTTACGTTCAAATTTCATATGCATAAATACCGAAACGATATAAAATGCTTTTACTATTCCTAAAAATACAAAAAGAATATTTTTAGCGATGGAGTGACTCGAAAGTAATACGAAATATAAAACGATATCGACTAAAGTTAAAGCTAATAATACCCAAAATGTGCGCCAAATTTGGCTTTTCATATTAGCAGGCGATTCGGTGTGTTCTAAATGTTCTATGTGATCCATGATAATTTTTTTTATAATGTGTTAAACTATTAAACTCTTAAATTTTAGAATTATATTAAATAGAAGAATGTAAATACAAACACCCAAACTAAATCAACAAAATGCCAGTATAAACCTACTTTTTCAACCATTTCGTAATGGCCTCTTTTTTCGTAGGTTCCGTTAACTACATTTAAGTAAATAACTATATTTAAAATAACACCAGAAAGAACGTGAGTTCCGTGGAAACCTGTAACAATAAAGAACAAAGCGGCAAAAGCTGTTGGCCCAAAAGGATTGCTACTTAAGCTTGCACCTTCAGTAATAAAGTTTGTCCACTCCCAAGCTTGGCAACCTAAGAAAGCTGCACCACCAATGATTGTTAAAATCATGTAGTTCTCTACTTCTTTTTTAGCCATTCTATGACCAGCTTCAACAGCTAATACCATAGTAACTGAGCTAAAAATTAAAATAAAGGTCATCAAACTTACGAACATTAAAGGCAAGTGAATACCATGTAAGAAAGGAAAATGATTGAATACTAATTCAGGTGAAGGCCAACGTTCAGTAACAAACAAGCCTGCTTTTTGCATTTCTTCAACAAAATTATGCGAAAGGTGAGCAAAAGGTTTTACAACTGTGTTAGGTAATGAGCCTGTAAAAGTAAATCTTACAAAACCATACGCAACTAGTAATGATGAAAAAGTAAATGCATCTGAAAGTAGAAAAATCCACATCATTAATTTACCATAACTTACACTAAATGGTGATTTACCACCACCCCATGTTTGTTTGCTGTCGGTAGTTAAAGTAGCTGAGTTTGCCATTATTTATTATTTATTATTTGTTTCTTAGTTTATTTAAATATTATCTGTTCAAAAGTAAAAATACATAAAGATAAATCCAAAGTATTCCTACAAAATGCCAATAAGTATTACACATTGCTATGCCTCTTATTGCCTTTTTATGTACTTTAAATCTAAAAGTTTGTATAAATATGATTACTAAATATAAAATTCCAATTATAACATGTGCCATATGCAATCCAGTAATTACATATACAAATGAACCACTAGGGTTAGCAAATCCAAAATAAATTGAATTATAAACCATTTGGCTCCAACCCCAATATTGCATTATGCAAAATAAAGTTCCTAATACTATTGCCAAACCAAGTCCTAATTTAGTTTGATTCAATTCGTCTTTTTTAGCAGCAATATATGCCCATTGCATAAAAACACTGCTTAAAACTACCACACCAGTGTTTAGCATAAACATAATTGGTAGTTCAAAAACTACCCATTCTCCCTCTCCCCTGCGCACTATATAAGCACTTGTAAAACCAGCAAATAGCATTATACTACTCACTAGTAACAACCAAAGTACAAACTTTTTAGGCTCTACACCTGGTTCGCGCTCATCAATTATTTGTTTATTCACAGTTTGTATCATTATTTAAATTTTATCTATCAAGTAAAAAAGTTGAACAATGGGTAGATAGATAATTGCGGCTAACATTAACTTTTTAGCATCAGCTAGTTCACAACTTTTATATAATTTATAGGCGTAAAAACTAAAATATAAGGCACCAAATACAGCAACCACAGCGGCTACCACTCCCGAAATTCCAAACACAGTTGGTAAAATTCCAATTGGAATTAAAATTAACGAGAATAATAAACATTGGAATGCAGTTTTCTTGGTTCTTCCTGGGTTGAAAGGCAACATTTTGAAACCTGCTTTTTTGTAATCGTCTTCCAAAAGCCAAGCAATACTCCAAAAATGAGGAAATTGCCAAACAAATTGAACGGTAAATAAAACAATAGCTGCTAAATCAATTTTTCCTGTATAAGCTACCCAACCCAACATGGTTGGAAAAGCTCCAGGAAACGCACCCACAAAAACCGAAATAGGAGTTACTCTTTTTAACGGTGTATAAACAAATGCATAACTCAACAGAGAAACTAATGCTAAAATTCCACTTAATTGATTTAAGTAAAAACCAATCAAGAAAACCCCTACTAGCCCCATTAAAGTTGAGCTAATTCCGGCTTCTAAAACGCTCATACGTCCAGTTGAAACTGGTCGATTAGCCGTTCTAGTCATTAACTTATCATAGTCCTTTTCAATAATTTGATTAATTCCATTAGCTGCACCGGTTACCAATAAGCCAGCAGCACCTAGTATAAATACCTCAAACCAATTAATAGTGCCACTCGCAGCAGTTAAATAAGTAATAACTGAACTGAATACAACTAAACTACTCAACCTAATTTTAATAAGTTGCATGTAATCATCATATTTTTGTTTCCAAAAACTTGTTGTTTCAATAGCAATATGTTGTTCTATTTTATCCAATTTATATCTTTTATGCCTACAACTATTCAGTTATTTGCTTTGTTTTGTTAAAAATCAAAATGGCTACTAAAATTTGTAAGCCAGCAATAATACTTCCTACTGTTAAATGAATGGAAGTAACTTGTTTTGGAAAACCTAAATTTACCAAAATACTTCCACTAAGTGCTTGGGAACATAACAGCAAAATAATTCCCAATCCACATTTATAAATTAAAGAACTTCTTTCAAACAAACTTCTATATTTAAAAAGCAAAAGTGTTGAAATAAGTAAACTCAAAATTGACCAACTTCTATGTAATTTAAAGATTAACTCTTCCATAAAAAATTTGGGCCATTGAGTTCTGTATTGTTCACCCAAAAGATTAGCCACATGGTCAACTTTTTCGCGAACTTGAGTTCCACTAACTATTTGTATTAAACTAATAATTAATGCAATAATGATAAACAATTTTAAAGAACTATCCGATTTATATTGAACAATACTGAACTCTTGTGAATTGGTAACTGTAAATATTAATAATGCTACAATTAACAAAGCTATCAGCATGTGAATGGTTATCATCCAAGTTGCTAAATCGGAAGCAACAACTTTGGAACCAATCCAACCTTGAAAACCAACCAAAATAAAAGCTACAAAACTTAGCCAAAATATTTTAGGATTTGATTTTAGATAAGGAAAAGCAAAAACTACTGTCAACAAAATAAATAAACCAATAACAACTCCAACTAACCTATTTAAATATTCAATCCAAGTTTTGTAAACATCAAAATCAGCTATTTGCTTCCCTTGAACGGCAAACTTAGTTTTATAATCAACAGGTAATTGATTGATATTGGTAGGCGGCACATACTGACCAAAACATTTTGGCCAATCAGGGCATCCCATTCCACTTCCTGTACTTCTTACTAAACCTCCTACAAAAATTAGAAAGAAAACTGCAATGATGGTTGCAATTCCAAATCTTCTAAATCTAATTTCGTATTTTTTAGTTTCTAACATTATTATGAATGACTTTAAATCATTCTATTTATAAAACAACCGCACAATAAAAGTGCGGTTGTTTTTATTTTTTAAATTATTGAGCAAAACCCAACCAACGTTTTACAACTGAAAATAAAACTGCTTCTTCTTTTTCTAAAGTAGGAACTTTTTTACGCTCAGGAGCAGGAACCGCCTTTGGTTCAGATAATGGGTCTAATTGACCTTCATCTGGAGTTGTTTGCGGAATGAAATCACTTTCGTGACCTGGTACGCTGTAATCATATGGCCAACGATAAACGTGAGGAATTTCTCCTGGCCAGTTGCCATGTAAATGTTTAACTGGAGTAGTCCACTCTAAAGTGTTACTTTCCCAAGGGTTTTGAACCGCTTTTTTACCTTTAAACATACTGTAAAAGAAATTGAATAAGAAAATGAACTGTGCTATACCACCGATAAATGCAGCGTAGGTAATGAATTTGTTCATATCAACAAAAACATTGAACTGATCGTAAGCAGTAAATGCATAATATCTACGAGGTACACCTGCTAAACCCATAAAGTGCATAGGGAAGAATACGCAATAAGCCGAAACTATTGTCATCCAGAAATGGATATGACCTAAGCTTTCGTTCATTGTTCTACCAAACATTTTAGGATACCAATGGTAAATACCACATAACATACCAAATATAGCAGCACTACCCATTACTAAATGGAAATGAGCAACCACAAAGTATGAATCGTGTAAGTTAATATCCAAAGCAGCATTTCCTAAGAAGATACCTGTTAAACCACCCGAAATAAAGAATGATACTAAACCAATAGCAAACATCATTTGAGGATTTAAACGCAAATTACCTTGCCATAAAGTACCTAAATAGTTAAATGTTTTTACAGCCGAAGGAACAGCAATAATTAATGTTCCTAACATAAATACCGAACCTAAGAAAGGATTCATACCTGTAATAAACATATGGTGACCCCAAACAATGAATGATAAAATAGCAATAGCAATAATTGAACCAATCATTGCACGGTAACCAAAAATTGGCTTACGAGCATTGGTAGCAATAACTTCAGAAGTAATACCTAAAGCAGGTAATAAAATAATATACACCTCAGGGTGACCTAAGAACCAAAATAAATGTTGGAATAAAATTGGTGAACCACCAACTCTTTCAATTCCACCAGCTAAGTCAGCAGGAATTTCATTTAAGTAGAAAGATGTTCCAAAACTTCTATCAAAAACTAATAAAAGAGAACCACCAAATAAAACAGGGAAAGATAAAATACCTAAAATAGCAGTAAATGTAAATGCCCAAATAGTTAAAGGCATTCTAGTCATTTTCATACCTTTGGTACGCATGTTTACCACAGTAGCTACATAGTTAATACCACCTAATAATGATGATACAATAAACATAATCATTGATACTAACCATAAAGTCATACCAGTACCAGAACCAGGAATTGCTTTTGGCAATGCTGATAATGGTGGGTAAATTGTCCAACCTGCAGACGCTGGTCCACCTTGCACAAATAATGAGCAAATCATAATTACCGATGAGGTAAAGAAGAACCAATATGATAACATGTTCATGAAAGGTGAAGCCATATCACGAGCACCAACTTGTAATGGAATTAATAAATTACTAAACGTACCACTTAAACCAGCGGTTAATACAAAGAATACCATAATGGTACCATGTATAGTAATTAAAGCTAAATAGAAATTAGGATCTAATTTTCCACCTTTACCCCACTCACCTAAAATAGTTTCAAAAATTGGAAACTTAGTATCAGGATAAGCAAGCTGTAAACGGAAAACTAACGACATTAACATTCCAATTGTACCCATAATGATACCAGTTATTAAAAACTGTTTTGATATCATTTTGTGGTCCATACTAAAAATGTACTTCGAAATGAAGGTCTCTTTGTGATGGCCGTGGTCATCGTGGTGATGTCCATCGGTATGCATTGCAACTGCGCTCATATATATCTATTATTTTATTTCTAAGTGTTAAAAATTAATTTGAAGCCAAAGGGCTATTTTTTATTTTAAAAGAAAAAGCATTGTTAGTTTCAGTACCTTTTGCTGTTAAAGCTGGTTGTTGTTTAATCCATTTTTCGAATTCTTCTTCCGAATCAACTATTACTTTCATTTTCATTCGGTAATGCGCACTTCCACAAATTTTGTTACATAACAATATGTAATCAAAATTAGGATTATCCAATTTAACACGCATTTCGTTGGTTGTTAAAGTAGGCGTAAAACTAAATTTAGTTGGTAAACCTGGTACCACGTTCATTTGAACTCTAAAATGAGGTAAATATGCTGAGTGAATTACATCTTTCGCTCTAAAATGCAAATAAATATCTCTGTTAACTGGAATATGTAATTCGCTAGTAATAATATCATCACCAGCAAATTCTTTAGTACTATCTACACCTAAAGCATTTACTACACCCATTTGACGGAAATCGTATCTGCCCAATTTATTATCAGCACCACTGTAGCGAGCATTCCAAGCAAATTGGTAGCCAAATACTTCTATGTTCATTGCATTTTCTGATTTACTTGAAGTCATATGATTCCAAACTATTAAACCTCTAACCACTAAAATTGTTAGAACAAAAGTTGGAATAATTGTCCAAATTAACTCTAATTTGTGATTATCAGGATAATGCAATGCTTTGCGTTTCAAATTTTCTTTGTATTTGTAGGTATACCAAAACAATAATATTTGGGTTATTACAAAAACCACACCTGTTAATGCTAGAGTAATCATAAACATATTATCATACTCTTGAGCGTGTGCTGAGGCAGCTGGCAGAGCAAACAATGTTAGTTTTCCGTGAACCATAAACTCCCAAACTGTTGCAGCTAAACCTACTACTAAAAATACTAATGCCAAATTAGCATTAATTCTTCCCCAATTAATAATTGGTTTCTTTTGAACATCACCAACTTTCGATAAAATATCGAAAACCATTCCAATAATAAAAACCAACAAAATAGCAATTCCTGCGATTAACCAGTTAATATTACTAGCTGTTGATTGAGCCGCTTCAGCTGCTTCCTCGTTCATATCTTGCGCAAATACTGATAAGCTACTAAAAAGTAACATAGCTATCATTAATACAAAAGATGCTTTAATTTTCAAATGCTTCATTGGTATAATTCTATTAATTTTATTGTGTAAATGTGTTGCAATATAATGATGGTGTCAAATAGTAGTAAAAATAATTTTATCTATTGACAATTATCATTGAAAATATAGACACCAAGTATCATTAAATTTAACATTCACAATGTTTTAGAGGTTTTTAAGTTGTTGAAAAATATTTTTTATCAATTATATTCTGCAAAATAATAATTTAACAGTTCGGTATTGTTAATTTTTACATATTTGCAAACTGTAAAATATGCAAAAACAAGTTAATTATTTAATTCTTACATCTTTTTTAATGTTAACCATTATTACTAGCAATTATGGTCAAGTTAAAAATGAAGGCAAATATACTAGTGCGGCTCGTTTAGGGCTTACTGTAAATAACTCAGGAACTATTGGCAGACCAAATGTAAGGTCAAATACAAGTGGACCTCCTTCTATGGCATATCCAACAGGAAGTGGGGTTGAACATTTATTTGAAGGTGGAATTTGGATTGGAGCATATGTTAATGGACAACCAAGAGTTTCAACCTCATCATCAGAGAGCAGCGCTGGTTATTCAACGGGAGCAGCAAATTTTGAATTTACTCCACTAACAAATATTGTAGAAAAATCAAATCTTACCAAAAGTCCAAACTATTCTAAATCGGCTATATCACATCAAGATTTTGTAATGACCATTACCGACAGTAATGTTATTATACCAGGAACTTCTATTCCAATTAACGGACATGATAACCCATTGAAGGCAGTAGTAAAAGTGGAAGTACTTAATTGGAATTATTCATACGCTGATTATTTTGTTATTTTAAATTATACCATAACTAATAAAAGTAAGCAACGCTGGGATTCCATTTATATTGGTAATTACAGCGATTTAGTGGTTCGAAATGTTAATGTAACAAGAGAAACAGGCTCATTATTTTTTCAAAGAGGAAGAAATTTTGTTGATACAAAAAACAGTGCCATTGTAGCCTACATGGCTGCTAAAAATGCGGATGATTATAACTTTATCAGTTCATATGGCGCTATGCAGTTTTTGGGTGTAGATTGGAAAGGTTTATTTTTTAATCCTTCAAAACCCGAAATATTTACCAATAAAGGTTTTACTGCTCCAACTTTTAATGCAAATTTTTGGACCTTTGGTTCTACAACTCCACCTTATATTGGTCCTAACGATGAACAAACTCGTTTTAGTAAATTAGCAGCAGGTATTGATTCAAATGATTTAAACTCAACATCGGGCCCAACTTATGGACCTGCATCGAATTGGTTACAATTAATGAGTGTGGGTCCTTTTCGTCACTTAGAACCTGATTCAAGCATGACTTATACCATGGCTTTTGTTTGTGCAAAACAATTAAGAGAAGCAACTCAAAACCAATCATTAACTATATTAAGTACAGAGGGCTCTCAAAAAGAATTAAAAGAACATTTTAATAGAAGTAGATCAACCTATGTAGGTGAAGATTCTGATGAAAATGGTATTTACAGTATTGATAAGGATTTAAACAAAAATGGCAGATTGGATAGATTTGTATTACCCGAACCGCCTGAAGATCCAAAAGTAAAAATTATAGCTAGCGACAAGAAAGCAACCATTTATTGGAGTAATAATGCTGAATCATCAGTTGATCCAATTACTAGAGAAAAAGATTTTGAAGGATATAAAATATATTCAAGTAAAGTTGGAGATGATTTGAAACCTAATTTTACTGATGCAAGGAATTTAATTGGACAATGGGATAGTACAGGGAATGATGTTGGTTTTAACAATGGATTTGATTTAATAAAATTACCTCAACCTGTTACTTTTGATGGAGATACCACCAAATATTATTATTCTTATACACTAAATAACTTAAGTAACGGTTGGCAGTATTTAATTATTGTAACAGCATTTGATAAAGGTAATAAAAAACTAAATCTTGAACCGCTTGAATCTTCTTTTAGTGGCAATGATTTTAGGGTTTTTAGTGGTAGCAGTATTAATAATTTTACCAAAGAAGACCAAAACACAAAAGTAGGTGTTTATCCTAATCCATACAGTACCAGCGCTGCTTGGGATGGAACAACTTCAAGAACCAAAAAGTTATATTTTAATAATTTACCTCAAAGCTGCGAAATTACTATTTACACTACCAGTGGTGATGTAATTGCCAATTTTAAACATGATGCTAATACATATAATGGTGAAGGAAATGCTTGGTTTGATAGGTTAAGTGATAGAGAAAAAACAGTAATGACAGGTGGAGAACATGCTTGGGATTTATTAAGTGATTCGAAAAACCAAATTACACAAGGAATTTATATGTATAGCGTAAAAGATTTACAAAGTGGTATCGTACAAACAGGTAACTTTGCAGTAATAAAATAATACATCGTTCTATAGCTATAGGACAAACTCAACAACCGAAAATAATAAACTAAATAAACAAATAATATAATGAAAAAAACAATTCTACTAATCACAACCATATTGGGTGGATTAATTGCCAATGCGCAAAATCCTTATCCAATTATTCCAACTGATACTGTTCAGTATGTAAACCCTACACGTTTAGCAATTCCTACTATAAATTCTAATAGAGGCACTGTTACCAGACCAGATTATACGACACCCACCTTTAAAGATACCATTTACAAAGATACGGTACGAATAGAAGGAATAGTAGTTTTTAATCCTAAGGCTTATGGATTATCTGCTAATAGAAAAGCTTCTTTTCTACAAAAAAAAGGCGGAGGACCTTGGAGTGGAGTCCAAATTATGTGTGAACCTTCAGGAACAGGTACAACATTAGCAAATCTTTTAGCTGAAACTAAATTCTACGATAATTTTGTGGTAGGATATAAAGTAAGAGTTACAGGTGTAATAAGGGAATTTCAGGACGGAGAAACACAAATTAATTTAATAAGAAGTAACGCTAATTGGGAAAATGGTGTGGAGCAATTGAGTTTAACTCCTGATACATTAGTTTATAATGAAATAACCGCAGACCAATTAATGTTGGGTAATCCTAATTCAAGCAGAGTGCAACAAAAATTTACTGGTGAGGCTTTAGAAGGTACATTGGTAAGGTTAAGAAATGTTACAGTTTATGAATCATCTGTTAGTGGAAATAGATCAACTTGGAGTGTTATTGATGATAATGGAAATGTAATTGATATTAGAGATTTTTCAGCTTATTACCGCAGAGATGGCAATGGCGATTCAACTGGATTGAATACTGTTAATCCAAATAGATTTAATGCTCCACCAATTGGAACTAGATTAGAATTTTTGCAAGGAATTATTACTGAATACACAGTTAATGGCATAAACCGTTATGGAATTGCTCCTTTATATCCTAGTGATTATAAAATTTGTACTGCTTGCCCTCCTTCAATTAAATTTATAAGCAAAAACCCAACTACTATAAAATCAAGTGATACTACAAAATTAATTTTTGAAATTACAGTTGGTGATACTACATTATCATCAAGTCAAGTATATTTTAAAAACTCAATAACAAATACAATGGATTCAGTTGGATTAACACCAGTTCCTTCTTTTCCTAATTATTATTTAGCTCAAATTCCACCAACCAATGCTGAATGCGAAATGAGCTATTGGGTAAGTGCTATTGATAAAAAAAATAGAACTACATTAGTTCCTGATCCATTTAATATTGGAAATAGATATTATATTACTGGTCCAAATGGTATAGATAAAATTAGCACATTACAATATAGCTCATTACCAAACGGAGCAACAGTTTGGAATGGTGATTCTTTGTTAAATATTAATGTTCATGGAATTGTAACAGGTAAAGGATTTGGTGGTTTAATAACCATACAACAAGGAAATGGTGCAAACTCTGCTATTTTTGTTGCGAGAAATTCAGGTGCTGATAGTACTGCTAAATGGAATGTAGGAGATTCAGTATTGATTACAAGAGCAACTGTTAGAGAATCATTTGGAATAACTACCTTAAATAACATATTGAGTACAGTTATTTCATCTGGTAATCCATTACCTGCGTTCGAAACTTCATTATCTATAGATTCATTTGCTTTAGGAAATTCAAGTTATAGTCGTAAATGGGAAGGTGTTTTAGTTAAATTTGATAGTTTAACAGTTTCAAGTAAAAATCCTGACGAACCAACTGGTGCTTTTGGTGAATTTGGTATAAGTAGAAACGGTGGATCAACATTTAGAGTTGATGATTATAATGCTAACTTTAAGAACTTTAACAACTTAGTTTATGTAGGCATGAAAATGAATTTTATTCAAGGACCTATGTACTTTGCAAATGGGAACTTTAAATTAATTCCTCGCGATGCAAATGATGCAGACTTTTCTAATATTGATACCATTAAGCCAGTTATTACCTTGAATGGTGCTGCTACTATTAACATAAAAAAAGATAGTGCATACAATGAATTAGGTGCTACTGCAACGGACGATAAAGATGGTAATATTACCTCGAAAATTAGAACTTCTGGAACAGTAAATAATAAAGTTGCTGGTATTTACTATGTAGCTTATGCTGTTAACGATAAAGCAGGCAATATTGATTCGATAGTAAGAACTATTAATGTTATTGCACCTGATACAATTAAACCAATTATTACTTTGTTGGGCAACAATCCTGATACTGTAATGCAAAATAAATCATACACTGATCCAGGTGCAACTGCAACTGACAATGTAGATGGTAATATTACCAACAAGATTACTAAACTTAGTACTTTAGATACAAGTAAAATTGGTACATATATCATTACTTATTCCGTTTCGGATTTAGCAGGTAATAAAGCTACCCAAGTTAGAACAGTAATTGTAACAAGAAATACCAGTGTTAAAAACATGAGTGCTTTGAATAATACCATTAAAGTTTACCCTTCTCCTGCATTCAATGAATTAAACATCAGCATTGAAAATATCAGCCAATTACCTGCCAATTTGGTAATTTATGATATGTTAGGTAAAGAAGTTGTGAAACAAACCATCACAACTAAAAACTTTAACGAGCAGTTAAATATTAGCCAACTAAACAATGGCGTTTATTTCTTAAATTTAAGTAATAATAATATGAAGCAAACTGTTAAGTTTATTGTTTCTGGTAAATAATACTATTTTAACCCATAAAAAAAGCCCGTTTGACATTAAGTTAAATGGGCTTTTTTATTATCAAAAAAAACTACTTTTTTTTGAATTAAAATTTTTGCTAATTGCAATAAATAAAAAAGAAAAACATGAAAAAAATTCTAATTACTTTATTTAGCTTATTATCAATCTTATACAATTGCAAAGCACAACAAAGTGCGGATGATATTTTAGGTGTATGGGAAACAGGAAACGGAAAAGCAAGAGTTAAAATAACGAAAGTAGGAAACTATTATTTTGGTAGAATTGTATGGTTAAAAGAACCTTTAAATACTGAAGGAAAACCTAAATTGGATGTAAATAATGAAGATCCTGCAAAACAAATTAAACCAATTTTAGGATTACAATTGGTTGGTGGATTTGAATACAAGGGTGATAATGTTTGGGATGAAGGAACTATTTATGACCCCGAAAGTGGTAAAACATATAAGTGTAAAATTAATTTAGCCGATAAAAACACCATGGAGATTAGAGGCTTTATTGGTGTAAGTATGTTTGGCAGAACAGATACTTGGAAAAAACTAGAATTAAAAAAGTAGCACATAGTTTTTAGTTCTTAGTACTTAGTTTTCAGTACTTAGTTGCCAGTTTATAGTTTTTTAAATTCATGCTTCGGCTTATGTTCTTCGAGTTTTGTTCAGCTACCATAATTCTTAATTAATAACTCGTAATTCATTATTCGTAATTTACAATTCATGCCACAAACATTAACCATAATTATTCCGTGTTATAATGAAGAATTATTGATTGAGAAAACCTATCAAAGGGTTAATACTGTGCTTGAAAAGCTTTCTTATTATGAATCGAGTATAATTTTTATAAATGATGGTAGCAAAGATAAAACAGCTGACAAACTAAATATTATTGCAAGTCAAAATTCAAATGTCAAGGTAATTCATTTTTCTAGAAATTTTGGTCATCAGGCAGCAGTAACTGCAGGAATAAACAATACTGAAACAGATTTGGCAATCATAATTGATGCCGATTTGCAAGATCCACCCGAACTTTTTGGTGAAATGTTGGAATTATACAATTCATCCAATTGCAACGCAATTTATTGCGTAAGAAAAACTCGTAAAGGTGAAACTCTATTTAAAAAAATTACAGCCAAATATTTTTATAAATTAATGGATAAATTAAGCGAAGTGCCTATTCCACTTGATACAGGTGACTTTAGGTTAATTGACAAAAACATCATTAATGAGTTTAAAAAATTAGGCGAAAAAAATAAATTTGTTAGAGGTTTAATTAGTTGGATTGGTTTTGTACAAATTCCATTTTACTACGAACGAGATGAACGCCTTGAAGGTGAAACCAAATATCCTTTAAAAAAAATGATTCGTTTTGCCTTAAATGGCATTATGTATTTTTCAAAAAAACCATTGAAATTGGCCATTCAAATTGGATTTTTCAGTACAATAATTGCTTTGGCTTTGTTAATTTATATTCTTTATGGCTATTTTTTTAGCAATAAAGCTGTGGCCGGATGGGCAAGTACGCTTACCATTGTGATATTCTTTGGAGGTATTCAATTGTTAACCATTGGCTTAGTAGCCCAGTATATTGCCAATATTTTTGATGAAGTAAAAGGCAGACCAGATTATATAATTGCGCATAAAGTAAATTTTTAAATTGTTTTAAAATGTTATTTTGCGACTGATTTAAAAACACAATTTTTCAATAACCTAATTATAAAATAATATGAGCGACCCACGTTTAAAACCAGTATTAGATAATTTAAAGCAAATGATGGATGCTGCAATTGACCATGCAACAAGCGAGTTTACAAAAATTCGTGCTGGAAAATCGCACCCAAGTATGATAGATGCAGTAAAAGTGGAATATTATGGTTCGTTGGTACCAGTTAGCCAGGTGGCCAATATTAGTACCCCTGATGCCAAAACAATTACCATTCAACCTTGGGAGAAAAATTTATTCCAAGCCATTGAAAAAGGAATTATAATTTCAAACTTAGGCTTTAATCCAACAAACGATGGAACCATTATTCGCATAACTTTACCACCATTAACTGAAGAAAGAAGAAGAGAAATTGCTAAAAAGGCTAAAGGCGAATCAGAGAATGCTAAAGTAGCTGTTAGAAATATTAGAAAAGAAACCAACGAAACCATTAAAAAGTTACAAAAAGATGGTTTACCTGAAGACGAAGCTAAAACTGCTGAAGCTGGAGTTCAAAAAACAACTGATGCTTACATCAAAAAAATTGACGACCTTTTAGCTATTAAAGAAGCTGAAATTATGCACGTTTAAGAGTAATTATTATTACTTATTTTTTATTTAGCAATGATTCTTAAACACAAAGAATCATTGCTATTTTTCATTTTAGCCTATTACAATTACATACCCTGTGCAAGTAAAAAATATTAATATCAAAGCATTTCTAAAACCATTCTTTAAAATAGTTGGAGCACTATTGACCATTGTAATTGTGGCATTTTTTCTATTACGAGGCTATTTCTTAAATAAAGCCATCAATAAGGTTTCAGCTAAATTTAAAACCGAATACAATGCTGATTTAAAAATTGATAATGCATCGTTTAAAGGCATTAGCGGTATTGAATTATCGAAAATAACATTGGTACCACAAACTGGTGATACATTGATTAGCATTGATTATTTTACTGCCAGTGTTAGGTTTTGGTATTTACTTATAGCCGATGTTAGGATACAGGATATTGGTTTAAAACAAGGTTATATTCAATTGGTAAAACAAGGTGAGTATAAAAACTTTCAAGATTTTTTAAGCAAAAAAGACAGTACTCTACAAGATACAATAGAACAAATTGAAAAACCAAAAACAGATATAAACTATGCCAAAGTGGTTTATAAACTAATGTCGAGGTTATTTGCACAAGTGCCCAGCGAGGTGTTAATTGAAAACTTTGACTTACGCATAAAAGATGATGATAAAAATGTATCATTCAACTTAACCAAACTATCGCTAAACAAACAGGTATTTGATAGTTATATTACCGTAAACAGTAATAATGCCATTCAGCAATGGCAAATAAACGGAACAGCCAATCCTAAAAAACGCCAGGCCGATTTGAACTTTACTCGCACCGATTCTGTTACTGTTCAAATTCCCTATCTCTACGAAAAAATTGGTTTAAAAACTGGCTTTAACTCTATTAGGTTTCAGTTGGATGGATTTGATTTTGATGACGACATGTTAAATATTACTGGCGCAGCTTCTATTGATAGTTTTATGCTAAACCATATACGCATAGCCAAAACCGATGTAATAATTAACCATGCTGATGCCAAGTATAAATTTTTATTTGGACCAAATTTCATATCACTTGATAGCTCTACTGTGGTTACATTTAACAAAACAAAGTTTCACCCCTACTTGAGGCTAAGCGAACGCTCCGAAGAACAAAATACAGAAAAACGTGCTCCTCGTAACAAGGTCAATAGTTTTTATAAATTCTTTAATAAATACATAGTTACCATGAGCGTGCAAACCGATAAAACGCCTGCTCAAGATTTTATTAATTCATTACCTGCCGCTTTATTTAGCCATATTCAAGGCATGGAAGCAAGTGGAAGTTTTACTTATAGATTAGACTTTAACTTGGATATTCATAAACCAGACGAAATGGTTTTTGAGAGTAATATTGATAAAGACAACTTACATATTACCAGATATGGTGCAGCAAATTTGGCTAAACTAAACGAAAGTTTTATGCACACGCCATACGAAAAAGGAAGAGCCATGCGCTCATTTATAGTTGGGCCCGAAAACCCAAATTTTGTTAACTACGAAAATATTTCGCCATTTGTAAAAAAAGCCATTTTAACTACCGAAGATCCATCGTTTATGTATCACAGAGGATTTGTAAATGAGGCTTTCCGCCAATCAATTGCTAAAAATATTAGAACTGGAAAATTTGCCAGAGGCGCAAGTACCATTAGCATGCAATTGATAAAAAACGTGTTTCTTACACGCGAAAAAACAATGGCTCGTAAGCTTGAAGAAATTTTATTGGTTTATATGTTAGAGAACAATTACATCGTTTCGAAAGAGCGTATGTTTGAGGTGTATTTAAACCTCATAGAATGGGGACCAAACGTATATGGAATTGGCGAAGCATCAAGATTTTATTTCCAAAAATCACCAGCCGAACTTAGCCTTAACGAAGCTTTATACTTGGCAAGTATAGTGCCTAGTCCTAAAGGATTTATGTACAAATTTGAAAAAGATGGCAGCATGCGCGCTTACATGGAACGTTCGTTTAAGTTTATCACCAATAAAATGGTGGCTCGAAGCCTGATCTTACCCGAAGATACAATTGGACTAACCTATAAAATTAACATTACAGGACCAGCTAAAACCTATATTATTAAAAATGATTCTATGATTAACGATAGCATTATTATAGATGAAACAGGAATTTTGGAAATCCCTAATCAAGGAGAAGAAGAATAACAAATAAATATCCTAATTTGCTACTACAAAACGATTGTGGTCAAACTTTTTATATGTTATGGTACTCATACCTTCTTTATTGTTTAAGGTAATATTATCTGAAAAAACTGAGTCTCTATCAAAAACATTGATTGTTTCTTTACTTTTTGTACTTCTTATAAACAATTTTGTCTCGTGACTATTTGCTTTCGTTATTAAAAAGTAATAACCATTTTTAGTGGTTTTATAGGTTAAAAAGTAGTTGTTGGGGTTAGGAGTATTAATTAAACTCGAATCTTTAAAGAAGATAAATGTTCTATTGGTTTTAGCTTTAACGTAACGCATAATATCAAAATTACCAACATTGTAATAACTAATATCAGAGTTAACTTTAAATAAATCGGGAGCAACAATAACGCTACTATCTTTAATTGCTTTAAAATCTTCGCTTTTAACCAAATAATCAATTGATTCAAAAAATTCGTACACTTTCTCCAGATCTTTTTTTGCATGAAAATTACTATAATCAATCAAAATAGAGCTAACAGAAACAATAAAAACAAATAGTGCAAAAACTATATTTTTTACCAAATCATATTTAATAGAAAGAATTAAATATGTCAGAAAAACTAACCAACTAAAGAAAATAAAACTGCTGAAATAAGAAGTTATATAGTTATCCATTCCCATATTAGTATAATACTGGTACTTAACAGTTAACGCCAACAAAAAATGAGGTACATAAATTAGTGCAAACGACAATAAAAACAACATAATTTTTTGTTTTACATCAAATAAATTACTATTAGTTTCCTTGTATTTTTTAGCAATTATCATCAAGCCTGTAGCTACTAAAATTGATTTTACAAGCCATTCAATTTTTATATTTAAAATGGGCGTTAAAACACTTTGTACATGCCCACCAAGTAAATATGAGCAATTATCGTAAACACCATGTCCTGAAAAATATAAATGTAAAGGCATGGCGCCTTTTGATAAATAAAACATGGCCCTAGCAAATGAGTAAAATTTAAATTCTCCAGCAATATTAACTCCGTCATATAATTCGCTAGAAATCTGCTTTTTAAAAGCATAATACACTACTACGTAAACTATATTGGCATACATAAGTAAGTTATTCTTTTTAAACAGATTAAGTACTGAAATTTTCCAATTCAGATTGTAGTAAAATATAAAAGTTATGGCAATAAACATGAGTGAATACACCAAGTACATTTCATAAAAAAGAAGTGCTAAAGAATAAAAAAATAAAGAATAGAACTTATACTTTTTCACATCATCGTTTAAAAATTTAATGAAAAAATAAGTAGCTAATTGAAAAAACACCCATGAAGTAGAAAAATAAAATGGATAGGAAATTATAGGATTATTGCCCCCTTTTATGGTTACAAAAACCAAATAGAATAATACGAACAAATAAGAGTATTTACTTGTTTTAAAAACGATTTTTAAGTTAATAGCAAAAATAATAGCACCTAAAAAAATAAGTACTAAGTTAAAAATCCTTGTTAATACTAATGAATCAAAACTGTAAGGAATAATAATATTAAACAGTGGCTGCATAAAAGCAAAATAAAACCTACCATTCATTTTTGCATACTCATAGCTCGATTTCCAAACATTGGCATCAGTAAAATACCTTGTATAATACTCGTAATCATCGTTAGTTGAAAAACCAGTATAAATAAAATTACTAAAAGTTAAAATGGCTATGAGTGCCAGCAGGTAATAAAAATTCCTATTTTGTATATTTTTTAATTTGAACATAAATTTCTAATACGTTATTTTTAAAAATACAAAAACAATGATAATAAAAAAACTATTATTGCCTCAAAATTCTATTTCATAATTAATGAATAAAACTCTTTCTATTGTACTTCCTTGTTATAATCCTGATAAAAACTGGGCAGCGAATATATTAATAAGATACAACGAAATAGCACCGCTGCTAAAAAATTATACCGTTGATATAATTGTTGTTAATGATGGAAGTAGTACAAATTTGGAAGCCGATTTAATGAGTTTAACCAAACAATTACCTAATTGTAAAATAATTTCTTATGCCCAAAACAAAGGTAAAGGTTATGCCATTAGACAAGGAATAGAACAAGCCAAAGGAGATTATATAATTTATACCGACATTGATTTTCCATACACCAATCAAAGTTTTTTAAACATTTTAGAAGAACTTAATAATTGTGATATTACAATAGGAACCCGTGGTTTAAGTTATTATAACAATATTCCTGCTCATAGAGCTTTTATATCAAAACTTTTAAAGTTTTTTATAAAAACATTGCTTCGTATTCCAACTGACGATACGCAAGGTGGACTTAAAGGAATGAGAAATGAAGTAAAAACTTATTTTTTAAAAACTGAAATCAATCGCTATTTATTTGATTTAGAGTTTATATGCATAGCTGCAAAAAACAAATTGAATATTGGTTTAATTCCAGTGGTTTTAAACGAAAATACGGTAGTTAGAAAAATGAATTTTAAAGTAGTTTCAAAAGAAATGGTGAACTTTTTTAAGGTTTATATCAAAATGGTTTTTAATTAATTACAATACAATGATTTTTTATGAAATTTAAGAGACAAAAGATTTGTTTGCTTGTATTTGGTGTACTTATTTTTAGCGCCCTTAATTTTTGCTATACATATTCTATTTTGAATAATGGTCATAACTGGGGTGGTGATTTTGCTCTTTATATAAGTCAAGCTAAAGCAATTGTAAATGGAAACACATATAATCTATATGAAGCTAGTAAAGCTAGTTGCGATGGTTCTTATGAAAGGTTGAATCCTGATGTATATCCTTTAGTTTTCCCGTTAATGCTTTCACCAATTTATGCATTATTTAACCTAAATTTTGTTGCTTTTAAAATTCTTGTTGTCTGTTGTTTTGTAGTATTTTTATGTACTGTTTGTTATTTAATTTACAAAAAATTAGGGGCTTTTGAAGCAATTTTGATTGTAGGATTGTTGGCTACATCTAACTTTTTTATTGTATTCAACAATAATGTATTAGCAGATGTTCCTGCTATGATGTGGATTTGGCTTGGTATTATTATTTATTTGTTTAAAAAAGAAAAAAACACCAAAACCATATTATTTAAATTTTTTATTCTTGGATTAGTATTAGCAGTTGCTTTTCATACAAAAACATTAAGTATAAGTGTTGTTGGTTCTGTTCTCTTGACAGAATTGATTTTTTATTTTCAAAATAAAATAACATTAAAAAATTTGATTATGAAGAGTATTTCTTTTTCAACAGTATTTATTTCTGTTTATATCTTTGTCAATTTTATTTACCCAAGTTCAAGTAACGGCTATATTCAGCAATCTTCGAAATTAACATTACAAATAGTTATTGATAATATATGGTATTACACAAATGCTCCAAGTTGGTTTTTATATGACTCTAATACTTTTGTTTGGCTAACATTCCCGTTTGTAGTTTTGGGCGTTTATCATCAAGTTAAACAAAATATTTTTCTTTGTGTATTAATATTTGTGCATTTTCTACTATTAATTTTATGGCCTTATCAACAAGGATTGCGATTTTTGATTTTTTTGGTGCCGTTATATTATTACTTTGCTTGTATTGGGTATAGTCTTTTATTTCAATCATTAGTTAAAAAGATAAAGTTTGTTAGTTTGTATAAACTACATTTTATGGTATTTTATGTAATTATTTTCTATTCTATATTCATTGCATTTAGTAACCAAACTTTGTATAAAACACAAGACAATGAAATAATGTCAAACGAAGCAAAAGAATTATTTGAATTTGTATATACAAAAACAAAATATACTGATAAATTTATTTTTTTTAAACCTAATGTGTTACGATTAATTTGTAATCGTGAAAGTATTTACGTCTTAAATACAAACGCAATCAGCTCTTCAAATGCAAATTATTGGATTTATAAACAAGGCGATAAACTCGCAGATACAACTGGACTTAAAATTATGTTTAACAATAATGAATTTTTGGTTTTTAAACTAAAATAATACAAATAATATTGTTCAAAAAAGCTATGTCAAGAAAGCACTAAATAGCTCGCTAACAAAAAAATCAATAAAAAATCAAGTATGACCCCAGAGTATTACAAAGAATATTACGAACTAGAACGCAGTAATTGGTGGTTTACAGCTCGTTTGGAAATACTTAAAACTCAAATAAAAAATACATTTAATAATAGAACCGATTTAAATATTTTAAATATTGGTGTGGCTACAGGTGCCACCTCAATTATGTTAGAACAATTTGGCAAGGTAAAATCAATAGAGTACGATGAAGTTTGCTATAATTTTGTTAAAGAAAAGTTGAACATTGATATAGAACAAGGCAGTATTTTAGATTTGCAATTTGCCAATGATAGTTTTGATTTGGTTTGTGCTTTTGATGTGATAGAACATGTAGAAAACGACCAATTGGCAGTGAATGAAATGATAAGGGTTTGTAAAAGTAGCGGTGTGGTTTTTATAACCGTTCCTGCCTTTATGGATTTATGGAGTAAACACGATGTAATAAATTATCATTTTAAACGCTATACCAACAAAACATTATTACCACTTTTTGATTTAAACAAAGGTACAATTACCTACCATTCTTACTTCAATACCATTTTGTTTATGCCCATTTATGCAGTTAGATGGCTAAGCAATAAATTCCCCAATTTATTCAAACGCGATGGCAGTGGCTCAGACCATAGTATGTTTGAATTAGGTTTTTTAAATAAGGTATTATATGGAATTTTTATTGCCGAAAATGCTTTACTTAAACCAAGAATAAAATTACCGTTTGGGGTTTCATTAATGATAATTTTTAATAAAAAATAACGTCTATTTTTTATTAAAAACAGCATATTCAGTAACACATCCTTGCTTGCTTTTAATGTGAAAAATAGTATCCATTTTTAAATTGTTGAACTAGGTTTATTAGCAAGAAAAGAACAAAAAGCAATATTTATTGTTCAACAGTGTTTTTATGAATGAAACATAATTCCTTAATTATTTTGATAAGTTAGTAGCTATACTTATTTATTATTTGATTTGTCCAAAAAAGAATTATTATTGAAAATGAATAATATTGTCTTCGGAATAATAACAATTGTTTTATGTTCATTAGGTTATTATTTTTCTTTTAATTACCCAAAAAAAGATAACTACCAAATAGCCGTTTTATTATTGATTATTTGCGGTTTAGTAATTAGGTTATTTACTGCTTTCGATTTTTACTTGCATTTTTGGGATGAACGTTACCATGCCTTAGTTGCAAAAAATTTGATTAATCATCCTCTTATCCCAACCCTTTATGAAAATCCTATTTTACAATATGATTATAAAAACTGGGTTGGGAATCATATTTGGGTTCATAAACAACCTTTGCCCTTATGGGTAATGTCGCTTAGTTTACATCTGTTTGGATTTAATGAAATTGCATTAAGATTACCTTCTATTATTTTAACTACAGTCGGCATCTGGATTACTTTCGAAATAGGCAGTAAACTTTTTAACAAAAAAGTTGGCTTTTTAGCTGCATTTTTTTATTCTATTAATGGTTTAATTGTTGAGATAACAGCAGGAAGAGTAGCTACAGATCATCCTGATGTTTTCTTTCTTTTCTTTATTGAATTAGCAATTTATTTTAGTATTGTTTTTGCCCAAAAAGATAAATTAATTTATAATATTTTAGCAGGAATTAGCATAGGTGCTGCTATTTTAAGCAAGTGGTTACCAGCTTTAATAGTTTTACCAATTTGGCTTTTAATTGTTTTAGAATTTGGAGGTTTTAATTATAAAAAAATTGCTTACAACTTTATTATTCTAGTGACTATATGCATAATTGTATTTTTACCTTGGCAACTTTATATTTTTAATGTTTTTCCAGTTGAAGCGAAATACGAAGCAAGTTTTAATATGAAACATATTACGGAGGCCTTAGAAGGTCAAACAGGCCCATTTTATTATTTTTTCGATAAAATTAGAATCAATTATGGAGATTTAATCTATCTACCACTTTTATGGTTCTTTTATGATTTGTATAAAAATACAACTAATAAAAAACAATTGATATTATTGGTATGGTTTTTAGTACCGACACTTTTCTTCTCAATTGCTAAAACAAAAATGCAAGGATATATACTTTTTACCTCCCCTGCATTATTTATTATTACAGCATTATTTTATTTTGTGCTTTCAGAGTATATGATTATAAAAAAAACAAAATGGTTTTATTCGTTAATTCTATTTTTACTAATTGCATTACCTATTAGATATACATTTGAAAGAGTAAAACCATTTGAAAATATAAATCGAAATCCAAAATGGGTTACTGATTTAAAAAAACTCAATGAAAGAAAAATTATTAAGGGAATATTGTTTAATTATTGTAATGAAATAGAAGCCATGTTCTATACCGACCTTACTGTGTATTCAAAAATTCCAAGTAAAGAATTGATTATTGAATTGATTTCAAAAGGTCATACAGTATTAATTAATGATGATGGAAAAATACCTAATGATATCAAACAAATAAATGGTATTGTTATTGAAAATTTGGAAGTTAGTAATCAGTAACATATTTTATTTTTAAAATTACAATATAAATGAACTCAGAATACGACAAATAATATAATAAACTAGAAGGTAATAATAAGTAGTTTACCGCAAAAAAAACAAATAAAAATAAGTTATTATATTCCACTAAAAATAGCGTATTCAGTAACCCGCCCCTGCTTACTCTTAATATGAAAAATAGTATCCATTTTTAAATTACTACATTGATTTAACTTTTCTAATGTTAAACCAAATTCCATTACAGAAAGCCATGTATCCCAAACCAGAATAGTGTTTGAATCCAATGAATTAAAATCTTTTACATCATAAATCATTTTTACTTTTGATTTATCAAAAGGATCTAAATTATAAAATAATGGAATAGAAATATCTGCAATTACTATTGTTTTGTTAGGTTTAAAAGTATTTAAATATGGTACCACATTGTTTTTTATTAAAACTTGCGAAGCGTCTAGTTCAAAATCATCGGGAAGTTTAAAGGAAGTTGGTGGTGGTAAAAAAGGAAATATGGTCAATATGGTAATCAACGCATACTTAACAGTTATTGCTAATTTTTCATTTATTAAAAGCACAAGGTTTTCAATATAATTTAAACCATCAATTACAATAATTGCTAATAGAGGCATAACACTCACAAATACGCGGGACAAGCCCATTGAGTTAAAAATACCCAACGCCCAAAAACTAGTATGAGCTATAAAAAATGCAAAAAAACAGCCATATACTAACCACAATTTTTCATTAAAAAAAGGCATTTTACCTTTTAATTTTATCAATGTAATTACCATTACTATACAACCTACAATAAAGAGAACATATTCTATTAACCCAATTTGAAAATACAACTGAACTATAAAATGAGTCCAAGTACCAATACCATAAACACTACTTACATGGGCATAAGGAATTTTGTTAAACACCCATAATAAATCATGGTAATAAAAACTACCAATTACCGACATAACCAGATGGCCTGATATTAACCAAGGACTCCATTTGAGCTTCTTAGCAACAATTAAGTATATAAAAACAACTCCAAGTATTATTAAGCCTTCGGAACGAATAAACGGTAAAAAGGAAATAATAAATAGACCTAAAATTGTTTTATCTTTAACTAAAAAATAAATGGAAACCATTAATAATGCAGCAGAAAAAGGTTCGGTTAAACCAGAAACTGTTACATTGACAAATAGTGTAATTGAAAATAGAACTATTGCAATAAACTGTGCATTCGCAGTTTTAAAATATTGTAAGATTTTATAAGTAAAAAAGGCCGAGACCAAGCTCATTAATACATTGAACACTTTAATACCTACAAATCCAAATTGTGCAAAGGGAAAAGCAAAAATGGTATATAAAGGTTTAGCCCAATGATTGAAAAAATTTTCGGGATGTTGGGATGCAAATTTTGCATATTGAAAATGATAAACACTATCTCCTCCTCCTCCGGTGCCATCAAACAAGAAACAAATAATTAAAAGAGCAATTGCAGTTATGGCTAAGGTGTAATAAAAAAAAGAAGTTTGCTTGATAAAATTCATATTAATTTATCTTTTAAACAATTCAACTTTAGCTTGATGATTTTCAAACCTTTTTACCAAGTAAACATTTTTATTAGCTATCATACTGTCCAACTCTTTACAAGTTTCGTTCGATGTATTAATGTAATAAACATTGGAGGTATCGAGTACAATTGGATTTAAGTTTTTCAAATCTTTTTCTATAAAACCTGCGTAAGGCCTGCTTAAATTCATATAAACCAAAAATGGCGCATAAATGCTTTCCTTGGGTCTGGTAGTTTCCATGTATTGGCAAAATTCAACTTGAGCCTTCAACATTCTTATGTAGTTTAGTTCTACATCAGCAAAGTACAGATGTTCAATGCTGTTATTAATATTTACTAAGCCTACTATTGTAAACACTAAAATTGCAGCATATTGATAAACCGTATTAAAAATAGTGCTTATCAGAATGGCACAACCAATCATCAATAAAGGGATAACTGCAAATAGATATCTTGTTGAAAAAAAGTTTATGGATGCAAAAAGCATAAAACCAATTGTGATAATTATAAATGCCAAAAACTTAATTTGGTGGCTTTTTATCAATTTGTTTTTAAAAAAACCAAAACTTACAACAGATACTAATAATGATATAATGTAAATAATACTTCTCCCCTGTTTCATAAAAATGATTAAAACAGAACCTTCAATTTTATCAAAAAAATCGGCCATGGTAATCCAATTGGCATGACGAGGAAAAAACAACCAACCCAATTTTGCTTTTTGAATAATGAAAAAACTAAAACCTATTGAAAATAAAACAACTACACCTAATGCTATTTTCACAAAAACTTTAGGCGTTATGGTTTTGTATAATAGTTCAATAATTGCGGTCATGATAAAAGCTGGAACTAAGCAAAAAGCACTTTCTTTACTCCATAAAGCAAGTACAACAGCTATTGAAAATCCCCACCAATTGCGGTTAAAGTAAAAATAAAAGGACCATAAAAATAACAACCCAAGCCAAACTTCAATTAATAAAAAAGTGCTTTGGGCTAAAAATATGGGTTGAACAGCTAATAATAAAACCGATAAAAATGCAGTAAACCAACTATTTGTCCATTTAAAAACTATAAAATATATGCTAACTAACAGTGAAATAGCAATAAGTAATGGAAACAAATGCGCTTTAAACAAACTATAACCAAAAACTTTTATCCAACTTGAAGCTAAGCAATAAAATAAAAGCGGATGGCCAGTATATAAATCAGGATCAATACTTGCAGGCATAATACTTGGACCTTGTTCCGCCATGGTTCTAATGGCTGGCATATAAACCCATGCTTCATCCCAAAAAAAAGGCAAACCAAGTGCTTCCCATTTAAAAATAACTACACAGCAAATTAGTACTAAAACTAACCAATGATAAGGATTTTTGAAATTAACAGATTTAAACATAAGTAGAAATAATTAAAATTAGGCTTTAAATAAACCATATTTTAAAATACAATAAATAGCTCTAAAACCATCTTTCCAGTTTATTTTTTTACCTTCAGCATAAGTTCTACCATAATACGAAATACCTACTTCATAAATTCTAATGTTTTCAATTCGGCTAATTTTAGCAGTAACCTCTGGTTCAAAACCAAATCTGTTTTCCTTGAACTTAATGCCTTTGATTATATCTGCTTTAAATAATTTATAGCAAGTTTCCATGTCGGTAAGGTTTAAATTGGTAAACATATTGCTCATAAATGTTAGTACTGCATTTCCTATTGAATGCCAAAAGAATAAAATTCTGTGTGGTTTTCCGCCCATAAACCGAGTACCATAAACGACATCAGCAAAACCATCAATAATTGGTTTTAACAGAATATTATATTCATTTGGATCATACTCTAAATCCGCGTCTTGAACTATAATATATTCGCCACTTGCTTCTTTTATTCCAGTATGAATAGCAGCGCCTTTTCCTTTATTTACAGTGTGCTCCACAAATTTTATGTATTCGTACTTTTCGTTTTTAAGGGCAATAATTTTGGATGCAGTATTATCTTTTGAGCAATCATTAACTATAATTACTTCCTTCTCAATATTATCAATCAATTTTACTTGATGTACTTTTTCAAGTATTTTATGAATAGTTGCTTCTTCGTTATAAGCAGGAATTATAATAGATAGTTTTGCCATAAAAGTATTTTAACTCGCGATAATAAGCTTGTAATTTGATTTAAACAACCTAGCCAAGCTATACAAAAGGTATTTTAAGAAATTTATAAAATAAAAACCACTAAAATTTTGGACCAATGCAAACCGGACTTTTTCTGTTCTGCAATTTATAAGTTAATCGTAAATCAGTAAAATTAGCTTTTTGGTTATTAGCTAATAGCGATATACCAATGCTCCAACTTTTGGACAACTTGTAAGTTACTGTATGTCTGTGATATATATTATCCATTTCAGGAATATCTTTAAAAATATAATAACCTAAATATTGCCCCCAAGTAAATTGATGAAACAAAAACTCATGCCCAACGGTAACTCCCACGCGTTGATTGCTTAAATTTAATTTTCCTCCATAACGCAATAATTCTGAAATGGCTCTATCTTCTAACCACTCTGCTCCTATTGCCAAACTATGGCCTTTTTTCACACCAAAAGGCAAATTATAACTAGCAGCAAATCCATTAATTAAATAAAACTTTTCAGTATTAACTGTTGATGATTTATATGTAGCAAAGGCAGTAAACTGCATATTGGGTCTTCCTTCAAATGGCTTATGTCTGCGTTTTAAATTTAATAGGCGTTTCACATTATCGGCTATTTTAAATTGATAACTTAACGCACTTGTAAAAAAATTAACTCCTAAATTAGGATCTTTAATGGCTCCGTTAGAAAAGTGATTAAAAGTCAACTTAGCAGCAATAGATTGATTGGAATTGATTTGATAATTAGCAATTAAACCCAATGCTAAAAATGCATTTACATAACTGCTGTACGACCAATTGATTTGGTTGTTTATTGAATCATAAGGACTTGAAATAAAGTTTAAACCACCGCAAGCTTTTATTGCCAAATTTACTTTTTGCGTTTTTAAAATATTGGATTCAATAGTATAAAACGCATTGACATTATTTTTTACAACTGGATTATGAATATTGAAAAAATTGAGTCCAAATCCAATTACAAAACCTTTTGGGTTATAATGCGCATCTAAATTATCTAACCTTTGACGCAGTAATTCTATATCAAAACCCAAAACTGGCGCATTAGCCGAATATTCTACTCTATTGGAGTGAGCCAAAACACAACCATTATGAATACTTGCACGCAAAAAGTAGCTGTTTCGTTTGTATAACAAACTATCGTTATTGGCTTTTAAATGAGTAAGCAATAAAAACGATATGATTACAATAAGTACCCTAGGCATTTTTAGGTTTTACAAAATAATAAATGGGCACGCCAAGTAAAACCAAACACAAACCAGTAAAGGCAAAAGAGGTTTTAAAAACAAGCAAACTAATACAAATAATTAATGCCATAACAATATACAAAATTGGCAAAAACGGATAAGCAATTACTTTATAAGGCCTATCAGCATGGGGTTGTTTTTTACGTAAAATAAATACGGCTCCCACTGTTAAAATATAAAATATTAATACTGCAAACACTACATAATCGAGCAAGTCGTTATAAGAACCAGAAAGCGCCAATAAACTGGCCCAAATGGCTTGGTAGGTTAACGATTTTTGTGGCGATTGGTGTTTGTTTAATTGCGCTGCTTGTTTAAAAAACAATCCTTCTTCGGCCATCACTTTATAAACCCTCGAACCACTTAATATAATTCCATTTACACAACCAAAAGTGCTAATCATAATTAGTGCAGCCATTATAATTGCACCATTGGTTCCAAATACTTTTTGCAACAAAAGTGTTCCAACTCTATCTTGATCTGCATTTTGTATTTCGCTAATTGAAAGCGCGTTGATATAAATAAAATTAATTAATACGTACAAGAACAACACACTTCCAGTACCAATTAATAACGACAAAGGCAAGTTACGTTTAGGATTTTCCATTTCGCCAGCAGTAAAAGTAATATTGTTCCAAGCATCAGCGCTAAAAATAGAACCAACCAAAGCTGCAGCAAAAATACCAATATTTACGTTTGGTAAATTTGAAGCTGTAGGCTCTGTTAATTGAGTTGATAAGTTGGTTGAGCTTTGATTAGTCAAAATAAAGTACAATCCTGCAAAAATGATGAATAACAAAGAGCCAATTTTACCAATAGTAAAGATATTTTGAAGCAAAGCTGCATTTTTCACCTTACCAAAGTTAAACACTGTCAATAAACCAATTAACCCCATTCCAAGTAATTGCGCAGCACTGATATTTAAAGTAAAATTGCTCGTAAATTGTAAGGAGAATAAAATGTTTTTTTCGCTAAAAACCGGGAAAATTACACCAGTAAATTTAGCAAACCCAACAGCCACAGCTGCAATAGTTCCGGTTTGAATAATGGTAAATAAAGTCCAACCATACAAAAAACCAAACAATGGCGAATATGCCTCTTTTAAATAAACATATTGACCGCCTGCTTTAGGCATTAAAGCTGCTAATTCGCCATAGCTTAAAGCTGCCATTAGCGTTAAAGCTGCCGTAACTAACCAAGCTAAAATGAGCATAGTTGGGCTTCCTAACTCGCGCAGCATGCCAGCCGAAACTATAAAAATGCCTGAGCCAATCATACTGCCCATAATGAGCATAATGCTATCTAATAAATTGAGTTTTTTGTTCATTAATTGGTTTAACGAGTAAAAAATCGTTGGTCAATAATAAATAAAAACGGGTAAAATGCGTTTAAATTTGAAATTGATAAAATGAAAAAAACTCTTTGCTTAATAATTCTAATTTCGTTTCTTATAATCTATCAAGAAATCAAAAGCCAAAATTGCTATATTTACGATTCTTATGGCAATATTATTTATGGCTCTAATTGGAATATAAAGAAAGGCAAATCCATAACTCTTTATGATTTTGCGACCCAAACAAAATTTGTTTTAGATTCTACTAGAACAGTTATAAGTGCTTTCGATAAAAAAGGAAAACTCAAATGGAAAACAAATCCTTACAAAGATAATAAGGTTAGGGAATACAGAACTAACAATCCAATTATTGTAAATTTTTCAATAAGATTAACTGAAAATTATTACAGAAAAAGAAGTAATCAATTCACAACTGAAATATCTAATTACTTCTATACAAGAAAAATACTGATTAGTATTTCTTATAATAATTCGCATTTTGGAACTATTGATTTACAAGATGGCTATTACTATTTTATGGGGCAAGATTAAATATTTTTCTAGTAAAAAACTTATACAAATACACCAGCAATAGCTTTTGCACAATTTTCACCATCCATAGCTGCACTTACTATTCCACCTGCGTAACCTGCACCTTCGGCACATGGATACAAACCTTTTATTTGAATATGCTCAAAAGTTTCTTTGTTTCTTGGAATGCGCACTGGAGATGAAGTGCGGCTTTCGGTAGCTAATAAAATAGCCTCATTCGTTAAATAACCATGCATTTTTTTCCCAAAAGCTTTCATGGCGCCTTGCAAGCTTTTAGCCACATAACTGGGTAATATTTCGCTTAAATTTCGGCTAACCGTTCCGGGTAAATAACTGCTATCGGGTAAAATATTACTTGTTTTATTGTTTACAAAATCTAACATGCGCTGCGCTGGTGCTTGCAATGTTTTATTGCCTTGCTCAAAGCAATTTTTTTCTACCATGCTTTGAAAATACATGCCAGCTAAAGGCCCGTATTTTTCAAAAGCCTTAAAATCTTCGGGATTAATTGATACTACCATACCAGAATTGGCAAAAGGATTATTGCGCTTGGATGGACTCCAACCATTTACCACTATTTCGCCAGGAGCGGTCATGGCAGGTGCTATAATTCCACCCGGACACATACAAAAACTAAACACCCCTCTCCCATTTACTTGTTCTACCAAACTATAACTGGCTGCAGGCAAATATGGATTACGCTCCACACCACATTTGTACTGGATGCTATCAATCAATGCCTGGGGATGTTCAATGCGCACTCCTAAAGCAAAAGGTTTAGCTTCGATGGCTATTTTTTTGCGGTGCAATAATTCAAAAATATCACGAGCAGAATGACCAGTAGCGAGGATTAAAGTTCGGAGTTCGAAGTTCGAAGTTGATTGAACCAAATTTCCCTGCGTTTCGACTTCGCTCAACGACCGAAAATTTGGTTGCTGAGCGGAGTCGAAGCAATTTGAAGTTATTTCAATTGATTTGATTTTATCGCCATCTAAGGTTATATCGGTCAATTTAGAATTGAAGTGTATTTCGCCTCCACAACTTAAAATGGTTTCGCGAATTTTTTCAATAATATGTGGCAATTTATTGGTACCAATATGTGGATGGCTTTCGTATAAAATATTTTCGTCAGCACCATGGTAAACCAACAGTTTTAAAATACGGTTTACATCGCCACGTTTAGAAGAACGCGTGTATAATTTTCCATCGCTATAAGTGCCAGCACCACCTTCGCCAAAACAATAATTACTTTCAGGATTAACCGTATTATTTTTGGTAATATTGGCTAAATCGCGTCTGCGTTCACGCACATTTTTACCACGTTCAAAAATGACTGGTTTTAAACCCAATTCAATTAATTGTAAAGCAGCAAATAAACCTGCAGGGCCGGCACCAATAATGGCTACTTCTTTAGCATTGGTTACATTTTTAAAATCAAACTGAATGGTTTCCTTTACTGGATTTTCATTTACAAAAACAGCTAAAGTAAGGTTAACTCTCACTGGTTTTTTACGTGCATCAATCGATTTTTTCAGGTAAGTAAATCCATTAATTTCATTAATGGGAATACCAAAATTCTTACTGATTTCACGCTTTACATCTGCGTCAGTTTTTAATTGCTCAGGAAGAGCCGTAAGTTCAAGTGTTCGTTTCATAGTTAGGTTTTTATCCTAAAATTTAGGTTTGCAATGATAAAGAATAGTTTTAGTTATGGCAAAAAAGTAGCAGTTGGTTTAAGCACAATTGATTGACAGAATTATGTTTCAGGAAATTTTGCACTAAAATTTTTCAATTCATAATTAGCATTTCGTCCTCCTTCGCTAGTTTCTTGTAATATACCTTTTTCTATTAAATCTTTTATATCGCGCAATGCGGTATCACTTGAAACTTTGGTAATTTTTGCCCATTTAGATGACTGCAACTTTCCTTCAAATCCATCGAAAAGTTTATTCAAAATAGTACGTTGACGTTCATTGATTTTTGTATTCTCATGGAGTTTCCAAAATTCGGCTTTTAGCAAAATACGTTGTGTGGTTTTTTCAGTATCAAGCATGGCCTTTTTTAAACAATGTAAAAACCATTCAAGCCACTCAGTAATATCTCCATCGCTATGTTGAACTTTCTGCAATACTTCATAATAGCGTTTTCGTTCTTCTAAAATTTGGCTCGACATACTATAAAACCTTTCGCCACTATTTTCAGCTTTAGCAAGTAACATATCGGTTATGGCTCTGCCAATGCGCCCATTCCCATCATCAAAAGGATGTATAATGATAAACCAAAAATGAGCAATTGCAGCTTTTAAAACTGGATCGAGTTGGTTGTTATTATTAAACCATAATAAAAACTTATCCATTTCAGTTTTTACAAATTGAGGTTTAACGGCCTCATAATGTATTTTCTCCTTACCCATTCCGCCCGAAACAATTTGCATTTCGCCAGTGCGGTATTTACCAACCTCAATGGCGTGTGGCCCGCTAAAACCTATGGGAAAAAGTGCCGCATGCCAACCGAATAAACGTTCTTCTGTTAAAGGAAGAGTGTATCGTTGGGTTGCATCAAGCATCATTTCCACCACACCCTCAATATGACGACTACTCGTTACAATTGCAGCATTATTAATTCCTAAACGCCTAGCTATTGAAGAACGAACTTGTTCATAATTGAGCAATTCACCTTCAATTTCACTTGATTTTACCACATCTAAAGTAAGTGCTGTTAAAGTTGCTTCCTCTTTAGCCGAAAAACCTACTGAGTTCATTTGCCCAATTATTTTGCCTTGCAATAATTTAACTTCACCAAATACTGAATTGATAACTTTGTAATTCCACACAAAATCTGTCCAATCTTGATATTCATAAATGTATTTAGGCATGAAAAAATTTAATTATGCGGCAAATATAATGATTATTCACCGCAAATTTGCGGTAAATAATTCAATTTTTCACCGCAACAAAAATATTTAACTGAAAACTTTCTTGTTAAGCTTCAACGATTTTATATTGATAAGGAATAGTTTCAGTTGTGGCAAAGAGTAAAAATATAGTTCTTGTTGGTGATGCTTCGCTAAAACATCAACAATGGCGAAAAAAAATACTATAACGATTTACTTTTGGAAGTAACATATCTACAAAGTTACAAACTTTGTAAATGTCATCACAAGTGACGCTTCGCTAAACACTTGCGATAGCTTTACTGAAAATATGAGCTGTAATCGATTGCTATTGGCTAGCTGCCAGAAGCCCTTATTAACTAAACAAATTAAACACCAACAAGCTACTTCCGTATGCCAAAGCAGTTAGGTAAATAAACTGTATAATAGGCCATTTAATATGGTCGGTTTCTTTTTTAACAATGGCTATGGTACTCATACATTGCATGGCAAAAGCATAAAAAATCATGAGTGATAGAAAGGTAGCTGTGTTATAACTTGGTTTACCTGTTCGTGGATTTATTTCGGCCATCATTTTGGTTTTTATGTGTCCAAAACTATTATCTCCATCATCGTTCACACTGTAAATGGTATTCATGGTTCCTACAAAAACCTCGCGCGCAGCCAACGATGTAAGCAATGCAATTCCTATTTTCCAATCGAAACCCAAAGGACGAATGGCTGGTTCAATTAATTTTCCAAACTCACCTGCATAACTAGCTTCTAGTTTTTGCGCATTCATTTGTAAATGAATTTCTTTTTTAGCTGCTTCGGTTAAAGTATCGTTTTGTAAAATTACACTGTATTTATTTTCAACCATTTGCATATTGGCATGAGGGCCAGTAGATGCCAAAACCCACAAAATAACCGATACTGCAATGATTATTTTACCAGCTCCAAAAACAAAAGCACTTCCTTTTTCATAAATGGTAATTAACAAATTAGAAAACACAGGAACCTTATAACCAGGCAATTCTAAAATAAAATACGTTTTTTCTTTTTGTTTAATAAATAATTTAAAGACCCAAGCACTTAGAATAGCAGCTCCAAAACCAATTAAATACATGAGCATCAAAACCAAACCATGTACGTTAAAAGGGCCCCATTTGGCGGTATCTTCTAGCATCATACCAATTAACAATGTGTAAACAGGCAAACGAGCAGAACAACTCATTAACGGAGTTACCAAAATGGTAATTAAGCGCTCTTTTTTATTTTCTATGCTTCGGGTAGCCATAATGCTTGGCACCGCACAAGCCATTCCGCCAATTAATGGAACAATAGATTTTCCATTCATACCAAACGGACGCATAATTCTATCCATTATAAAACCAACACGAGCCATGTAACCCACATCTTCTAAAATGGCAATGAATAAAAACAATAAAATAATTTGTGGCAAAAACACCATTACACCCGTTAAACCTGCCAATACACCATGTACAATCAAATCGTTTAAAACACCTGCCGGCAATGTTTTTTCAACATAATCGGTAAAGGCGCCCAAGCCTACTTCCAACCAATCTTTTGGATACTCACTCCAACTAAACATAGCCTGAAATACCAAAAGTAATAACACCAAAAATATACCAATTCCGTAGTAACGATGGGTTAAAACTTTATCAACCTTGGCGGTTATAGAAGCTTTAAGTTGAGAAGTATTTTTTAAGCGCGCATACTTTACTGTTTCATCAATTATTTTATAACGCGTAAGTACTTCATCTTCTTGGAAACTAATT
This sequence comes from Bacteroidota bacterium, assembly GCA_947464275.1. GTDB lineage: Bacteria > Bacteroidota > Bacteroidia > UKL13-3 > UKL13-3 > JAAFJM01. The sequence continues at coordinate 9,182 of CANHVU010000019.1, read as the reverse complement.
ATATCAAACTCGTAATGTTTAAAAACTTCGGTTAACCTTTTGGCCTTTTCGCTTATTAAGCTCGATGCATTAATGGCGTATTGCAAAGCCGCATATTTATTGCGCTTATCGGTAATTTTACTTAAATCGAGTAACATTTGTTGGTTAACTCTTTCAAGGCTAAAATACTTAGCGGTTACACGTAATTTTTCATCTAATAAAACCTCTTTTAGCTTATCAATTCCTTCTTTTTTTCGGGCATTGATGCTAATAATTGGCACTTGTAGCTTTTCTTCTAACTTGGCTAAATCGTATTTAATTCCCCTGCGTTCGGCTACATCAAGCATGTTTAAAACCAAAACTATAGGAACTTTTAAATCGGCCACTTGGGTGAAAAGTAATAAATTGCGTTTTAAATTACTGGCATCGGCAATAAATACTACCAAATCAGGATAATTGGTTTCGGCCTTATTACGCAGTATTTCATAGGTAACTAACTCGTCAGCACTTTTTGGGTAAAGGCTGTAAGTACCAGGTAAATCAATTATATGAGCGTTTTTTTCAGGACTTAATTTAAAAGAGCCTGTTTTTTTCTCTACTGTTGTTCCCGGAAAATTTGAAACTTTATGATTTAAGCCCGTTAAGGCATTAAACAAACTGGTTTTACCACAATTAGGATTACCAACTAGCGCAACGGTTATTTCTTTCTGTTCCAAATTAGTCAATCAGTTTAATTTCTATACAACTAGCATCTTGCATACGCAAGCACACTTTACTTTCACTCAAATTAATAGCTATCGGATCGCCAAAAGGCGCTACATTTTCTAACTCCACTTCTTCGCCAGGTAATATACCCATTTCAAATAGCTTAAGTGCCAATATTTGTCCGTTTACTTTTGTAATAACGGCTTTTTTACCATAACCTAGTTGCGTTAGATTCATAATCGAGGCGCAATTTAGAATAAATCTACATAAGATTTTGAATAGTGATAAATGTTTTTGAAATTTATGAATTAAAAAAATATAATTAGTTTGTTTGGCTGCCTAAGTTATTCATTTAAAAACAGATAGTCAAAGCAATAAAAAAAACAACCATTTAATAATCCATCATAATACTTTTAAACAGTAATAAAAACTATATTGGCACCAAAATCATACATGCGATATCCGACTAGGAATTATAAATGAAAGAGACTAACAAAGCACATATTTTATTTGCATATTCTAGCTTAAGGCCCATATCTTTAAGTTTTGTAATTTTATACATAATTTTTAGCGTCTCTCATGTTTTTATATTGCCTGAAGGAAAAGAGAAAAACATTTTAATTACGCTCTCTATTTGCTCCTCTATTTTTTATGCCATCATGAGGCTTTATTTATACAAGCCAAATGTGCATTTTGAAAAAACATTACTGTTATCCTTTTTTATACTTTTGTTTCCTTTTGTAAATACATTTGTTCACATGTGGCTCTATAACGACCCATTGCAAACCTCATTTTTACTATTACTATTTGTAGGTGCGGGTATCATTATTACATCTAAAAAGGTACTTTTTTCTACTATAACTTTTAGTGTATTTCTATGGCTTTTAATAGCATACTCCAATGGTTTTTCTGGCCATTGGACACATTTTTCGTTTACGGTAATTCCTGCTCTAGCATTAGGTATAGCAACAAATTTTACAATTAGTTCCAACTTTAACAGATTAGAGATTGCAAAGAATCAAGAAGAGGTAAAAAACAATGAACTTGCCCTTGCTCAAAGAATTTTAGAAAATCAAAGTAAACAATTAAAAAGCAATATTGATATTTTAAAACAATCAAAAAAGGAAGCAGAAGACGCAAATAAAGCTAAAACTGAATTTTTAGCTAATATGAGCCACGAAATTAGAACACCTTTAAATGGAGTAATTGGTTTTAGCGACTTGCTCATGCAATCCAATTTAACCGAAACACAAATGGAATACATGAATACTGTTAACACCTCAGCTAAAACCTTGCTTGATGTGGTTAATGATATTTTAGATTTCTCTAAAATTGAAGCTGGTAAATTGGAGCTAGATATAGATAATTTTAAAATTAAATTACTTTCTAACCAGGTTATTGAAGCCATAAAGTATCAGACTATTCAGAAAAAATTAGAATTAAACATAACGCTTTCAGACAACCTCCCTCTTGTGGTAAAAGGTGATAAAATGAGGCTAAGACAAATTTTAATTAACTTATTGGGTAATGCCATAAAGTTTACCAATAAAGGTTTTATTGAATTAAAAATTGAAACAATTGCGGTTCATAAAAACGGAACTAATACCATTCGATTTTCAGTTATTGATACAGGAATTGGTATTGATAAAAGAAATCAAGAAAAAATATTTGAAGCATTTACACAAGAAGACTCCACAACTACAAGGAGATTTGGAGGTACAGGTTTAGGACTCACTATTTCAAATAAACTTTTAGGCTTAATGAAAAGTAAATTAAATGTGGTTAGTGAACTTGGTAAAGGAAGCACTTTTTATTTTGATGTAAATTTTGAAGTAAATGATGAATCTGTTTTAGGAACTGATAACAATGCAACTGATCATGGTTTATTACTCAAGAACATGGGTAATTCGGAATTAAAACAAAATACCACAATTCTTATTGTAGATGACAACTCGGTTAATATTTTTCTTTCAAAAATACTTGTTAAAAAAATACTACCAAACGCTATAATTTATGAGGCCGTAAATGGACTAGATGCAGTGAATAAATATTCGGAACAAAGACCAGATATTATATTAATGGATGTACAAATGCCTGTAATGAATGGTTACGAAGCTACTGAAGCAATCAGAAAATTAGAAAACAGTGGATTCAGAACACCAATTATAGGACTTACAGCAGGAGTTTTATTGGGTGAAAAAGAAAAATGTATTGATGCTGGAATGGATGAATACGTTAGTAAACCGGTAGTTAAAGAAACTCTTGAAAAAATGTTTTACAAATGGTTGGTTGCGCCTTCTCAAAATAGTTTATAACTTTGAAAATAGCAGTAAATACTCGTTTCTTACTTAAAAATAAGCTAGAAGGTTTTGGTCATTTTACCAACGAAACGCTTAAGCGCATAGTTTTAAATAACCCAACCGTTCAGTTTTACTTTTTATTTGATAGACCTTTTGACAAAAGCTATATTTTCGCTAGCAATGTTACTCCAGTAGTAATTCCGCCACCTGCCAGGCACCCAGTTTTGTGGTATATTTGGTTTGATATTTCGATAGCCATTTGGCTAAAAAAAAATAAACCCGATTTATTTTTAAGTCCTGATGGATATGCTTGTTTAAACACCCAAGTGAAGCAATTATGTGTTTTTCATGATTTGGCTTTTGAACATTTTGAAGATGGAATTTCGAAAATACAGCTAAAATACATGCGTAAATACACTCCAAAATTTGCCAAAAAAGTAAATAGACTAGCCACTGTAAGCCAATATTCAAAAAACGATATTGTTCAAAAATATGGCATTGACCCCAACAAAATTGATGTGGTTTATAATGGTGCAAATGAGCTTTTTAAACCTTTAAATACTGAAGAAAAATCCGCTATAAAAAACAAATACAGCCAAGGCTTTGATTACTTTTTATATGTAGGTTCTATTCATCCACGCAAGAATGTAGCTACCTTATTGCAAGCTTTTGATAGTTTCAAAAAACAAACCAATAGCAACTACAAATTGGTGCTAACTGGCCGAATGGCATGGAAAACCGATAAAGTTAACGCCATTTATAACCAAATGGAATTTAAAAACGATGTACTTTTTACAGGTTATTTAAGCAATGAAGATTTAGCAAAAGTTACCGCATCGGCATTTGCCATGTGTTATGTTTCGCTTTTTGAAGGTTTTGGAATTCCTATCATTGAAGCTATGCAGAGTGGGGTTCCCGTTATTTGTAGTAATACTTCATCTATGAAAGAAATTGGCGAAGCAGCCAGCATACAGGTAAATCCTACAAGTATTGAAAGTATTTGCCACGCAATGAAAATGCTTTATACCGATACCAATTTACAACAAACTTTGATAACCAAAGGTTTCGAACGTCAGGCACTTTTTAGCTGGAACATTTCTGCTGATTTACTATGGCAAAGTTGCTTGAAAACGATAGAAGAATAAGCAATTGACAATGGGCAATTTTATCAACTCGTAACTCGCAATATTCTCATCAAAAAGCTACTTTTTCTTTTTCAAAAAATCTAAGGCAGCACCATTTACACAGTAGCGTAAGCCTGTTGGTTTTGGTCCATCGTCAAATACATGGCCTAAATGTCCACCACATTTGGCACACATAATTTCAACGCGTTGCATTCCGTGGGTTTTATCAATTTCCGTTTTAATTTTAGTACTATCTAATGCTTCGTAAAAACTAGGCCAACCGCAGCCAGCATCAAATTTGCTATCGCTTTTAAATAATTCATTTCCACATCCAGCACAAGTGTATGTTCCACCATCGTAATGGTCTTCAAACTTACTGGTAAATGGACGTTCGGTTCCTTTTTGGCGCAATACATAATATTGCTCGGGAGTTAGTTGGGCTTTCCATTCCGAATCCATTTTGTTTACTATGGTTGAATCATCGTTTGTCATGGTATAACTATTTGTTTTAAATTGTGAATCGTTTTCATTACACGAAGTAAATGCCATTTGGCAAAGAATAGCAATAAAAAGGAAAACCATTGCTATTTGTTTTTCTGTTTTTTTGAAAGTTAGTTGTTTCATTTTTGTTTCTTTTATTGAATGCAAATAAAAAGATATACTTTGGTTATGTATAAATGGATATCAGCAATAAGACAGCTAACTGACAATTTACTTGTTATATTTACAATTAATAAAATTAACCTGACAAAATCTAAAAAGTTTCAACTTTTTGTAAATATATAATTTAAAAAACTGAAAACAATTAAGCAAAAACCTAAAATACATTTTACTAATCAATCAACAATTAGTTTATTATAACTCAACATTGATTTTTAACTAGAGTAATATAGTTTGCAACTATAAATTTCAGCGCAAAATTTCATATATGAAAAGCATTAACACCCTTATATTTTTGTTTTTATTACTCAACTTCCAGAAATGCACTTTTGGAAATAGTAACCTAGAAGATGGGGGCGTTTATGGTCCTGTAAACAATACCGTTTACTCAGATACACGCGCTACCGACAAACAAATTATTTTAAATCCAAGCATGGTTTATTCCAATTGTGGTTGTTTTGGGTCTAGTCCATTTAGTACTTTGGTTGATGAACAAAATTTACAAGTAGCCCGAAGTGAGTTTTTATTACCTGGCGACCAACGATATAACAAAGCACAATTTATTTTTGATTTACAAGGCCAATACCAATTAAGTGGTATTTCTTTTTTTGAATTAGCTGGCGGTTGGCGAGGTAAAGATTCTATATTTATTTATACCGGAAACCCCAGTAAATGGCGATCAAAAGGTTATATAACCACCAAACGTAACCGCGACCAATGGGATAATTTAACCCTAAACGATAGCAGCCGCTATGTAATGATAGAGTTTAATATTAAAGTAAAAGACATAGCCGAAGTAGTTCTTTTTGGTAGTAAAATAGTTGATTATAAAATTCCTATCAACCAAACGAATACTGAAAGAAAACTTCCTACCATGGATAAGCTGATGGGTGCTACAGGCGGATTATGGGAAAACGAAAAACTGGTAAGCGGCAGTGTTAGTGCATTACGTGAATTCCATACTTGGAATTGGAACGATGCCGGTTACGACCAAAATAACCACAACAATCCTTTGGCAGGTTACAAACCTTATCCTGATAATTTTTACAACTTTAGTCCTGATTTTGGTTTACGCCATACCGATGAAGATTACAAACGTTTAACAGGAGCAGGAATTGAGTTAAATCCATGTTTACAAACATCGGCTTTGTATTTTATAAATGGCGATAATGAAAATAACAAACCAGTTTTTATAGGGCAAAATCCTAATAATCCTGCATCGTATAAAGCGCATGCCGATTATTTGTTTCAATATGCCGCGCGCTATGGTAGCAATGCCGTTGACAAGAGTTTACTTAAATTGGATAAGAATAAATTTGGCCCAAATAACGAGTTACAACCAATTGTTTCTGGTTTAAATGTAGTAAAATCAATCGAAAACTGGAACGAGCCCGATAAATGGTGGCATCCTGCTGCTTCGTATTTTAGTCCATTTCAGTTTGCTGCCATGTGTAGTGCCGATTACGATGCACACGAAGGCACTTTAGGTAAAAATGTAGGTGTAAAAAATGCTGACCCAAATATGAAATTTGTAATGGGAGGTTTGGCTGCTTTAAACATCGAATTTATAAAAGGCATGAAACTTTGGAGCGATTATAACCGAAACAAAACTCAAAAATTTCCAGCCGATGTACTTAATTTCCATCATTATTGTAATTCAAACGAAGGAAAAGGCCAACCTATTTTGGGCATTAGCCCAGAGCAAGATGGACTAAAAAACAAATTGAAAGAAGTAGTGGCTTACCGTAATGCACATTTACCCAATCTTGAAATTTGGCTTACTGAATTTGGATACGATACCAACGAGGGTTCAACACAAGCAGCACCGGCTATTGGTAATACAAGTAGTTTTGAAACTCAAGGTCGTTGGTTATTGCGAAGCTTTCTTGAAATAGCAGCAGCAGGAATTGACCGCGCGTTTTTATACAACTTTGAAGATTATGGATTTGAAACTAGCAATCAATACATGACAAGTGGTATGGTAAAAGGAGCACCAGGCAATGAAAAGAAAATTTCGTGGTATTATATGGCTTGTTTAAAAAATGTATTGAAAGGTTATACGTTCATGAAAGAATTACCATCTGGACAAGCAAATGTGAATGTATATTGTTTTAAATCAAATAGCAGCAATAAACTTATTTATGCAGTTTGGTGTAATACCTCTGACAATAAAGAAATATTTAACTTTAACCTTAACGTTAAAGGCAATAAAACAGCCACTATTTATACTCCATCAGCCAACGATAATTTGTTCACCAAAGAATTAATTTCAAAAGAAAATAATGGTTTTACTTTAAATAAATTAACTGAATTACCTATTTTTATACAAGTTGATTAAAATTAAAAAGTATCAAATAAATTACATAAAAAAAGCAGCTTTTTACAGCTGCTTTTTTTATGTAATTTATATTGGTTATTCAAACTCTGCTTGAAGAATGCGTTTGATTTCAACTACCGTTTCTTCTTCTAATTCAGTTCTGCGAACTAAATCTTCATTGCTAACTTCTAATACTGCTTTAGCTGTATCTAAACCAATGTTTTTCAATTGATCGATAATCCAAGTATCAATTTCATCTGTAAATTCATCTAAATCAATATCATCTCCCTCACTCTCGCCATCACGGTATACATCAATTTCATAACCAACCATTTTACCGGCTAGTTTAATATTATTACCACCATTTCCAATAGCTAAACTTACTTGATCTGGTTTTAAGAAAACAGAAACTCGCTTATCAGCTTCTTCTACTTTAATACTAGTAATTTTTGCAGGACTTAAAGCACGTGTAACTAATAATTGTAAATTATTGGTATAGTTAATTACATCAATGTTTTCATTACGTAATTCGCGAACAATTCCGTGAATACGGCTTCCTTTCATACCCACACATGCACCTACAGGATCAATTCTATCATCGTAACTTTCAACTGCTACTTTAGCACGTTTACCTGGCTCACGAACAATTTTCTTGATATTGATTAATCCATCAATAATTTCAGGAACTTCTAATTCAAATAAACGTTCTAAGAACATTGGTGAAGTTCTAGAAAGTATAATTCTTGGGCTACCATTGTGCATTTCTACACGTAATACAATTGCTTTGATTGGTTCACCTTTTTTGTAATGATCAGCAGGAATCATTTCAGTTTTTGGAAGTAATAATTCGTTGCCTTCTTCATCAAGCACCATAATTTCTTTTTTCCAAATTTGATAAACTTCACCAATTACAATTTCACCAACTTTATCTTTATATTTTTTGTAAAGCTCGTCTTTCTCTAATTCTAAAACTTTACCTAACAACGTTTGACGCGCTGATAAAATAGCTCTACGACCAAAAACAGCCATCCCTACTTCTTCAGTTACATCTTCACCAATTTCAAAATCAGGCTCAATTTTAATTGCATCACTATATGCAATTTGAGTTCTTGGATTTTCTACCTCTCCATCATGAACAATATTTCTATTTTGCCAAATTTCTAAGTCACCACTTTTGTCATTGATAATTACATCAAAGTTATCATCAGTAACAAATTTTTTGCGTAACATGGTTCTAAACACATCTTCCAACACTCGCTGAAGTGTTGCTCTATCAATGTTTTTAAATTCTTTAAACTCACCAAAGGAGTCTATCAGTCCTGCACTATGCATATTGTTTTATAATTTATTTCTTTTAATTAATTCAAAAATACTCAATCCAATTATTTAAAACTTAACTGAACCACACTTTCTTTTATATCGTTAAATTTTATTTGTTTAAGAATTGTTTCTTTAGCTTTATAATCCTTTTTCTTATCCTTTAAATGTAATGTCAAAATATCGCCTTCAATACTTTCCAATCTTCCTAAAAGCTCTGTATTTTGATTCAAGGTAATCAATAACTCCCTTCCTACATGCTTGTTGTATTGTCTAAATAATTTTAAAGGATTTTCGGCACCTGGCGATGAAACTTCAAGTGTGTATGGCTCTTCTCCATATTCCATTTCATCTAAATGCCCAGACAAATGTTTACTCAACAACCTGCATTCCTCAATTGTTACTCCATTATCACCATCCACAAAAACACTTATTTTTTTACTACCAAGTTTTTGCTCAATACTTACTAAAAACAAATGTGAAGCGAGGTGCTCATTTGCCCATACTGTTAACTGTTCAATTATATCCATTTTTAAAATAAAAGAGGGGACTTTTGTCCCCTCTTCAATGTTATTAATACTTTTCAAAAGTAAGATAATTATTTATAAATGCAAATTTCTTACTATTTAGTTTTCAAATCAATTACCTTAATAAAGTAATAGAACCTGCGTATTGGTATTTTTTACCACTGTAACTGGTAGCAAATATTTGATAAACATAAGCATCTTGTTGGCACTCTCCTCCTGATTTTTGGTCGTTTCCATCCCATCCTTCTGTTAT
>CANHVU010000018.1 GCA_947464275.1 Bacteroidota bacterium | reverse complement strand
GCCACCAAAGAAAATTTCAAAGTAGATATTGATAATTATTTAATTGAAGTGAAAGAAGTGAAGTAATTGTTGGATGGTTGGATGGTTGGATGGTTGGATGGTTGGATGGTTGAATTGCTTAATTGTTGAATTGCTTAATTGTTTATGGTCACTGAGCGAAGCCGAAGTGTCGTTGTCCGATATTCGATATTCGATGTTCGATTTTCGTTTAACGGTCACTGAGCTTGTCGAAGTGTCCTTGTTCAATGTTCAATGTTCGTTTAACGGTCACTGAGCTTGTCGAAGTGTCGTTGTTCGATATTCGATGTTCGATGTTTGTTATTCGATGTTCGATGTTTGTTTAAGGGTCACTGAGCTTGTCGAAGTATTCCAAGTTCGTCATTGCGAGGAACGAAGCAATCTCACTCGAATTATTCGATGTTCGATTTTCGTTTAACGGTCACTGAGCTTACAGAAGTGTTTATCATTCGTTGTTCGTCATTCTCCAACTTGTCTTGCCGGAGGCATTTTCTTGGCTTTAACTAATTCCTTTCCATTAGCAACATACGTCATTGCGATCGCAGAGAAGCAATCTCAAACGAGTATTTGTATTCCATAACTTGAGATTGCTTCGTGCCTCGCGATGACGCTAGTTTGAGCACTTACTATTAAGTTATTCGTCATTCCCAAAATTGTCATGCCATAGGCATCTTCCTTGGCTAACAAATAATTTTCCATTACCTTTTATGGCATTGGTAATATTTAAGCGAAGTGACATTATCACGAGAGATTTTGGGAGGAAACTATTAGCCATTGCTGGTAAACCTCACTACATCTTTACAGCATTTTGCTTAATTTTTATTTTACAAAAGATTTGAAGTAACTTTTAATGGTTAAACTATTCCCACTTCCGTTTACATCTTTTACCAAAAATAAATTAGAGAATACAGCATAAAAAACATGTTTATCAATCTAATTTTTAATCTCATTGTCAGTTTTTAGCAATATAATTACTTTCAATAGTATCAAATCTAATAATCTTGATTTTAGAAAAAACTAAATAAAACTTAGCATTGTTTAGTGGGTAAACCCAAAACAAATAAATATTATGAAAAAACAATTTCTTTTACTAACCATGGTTAGTTTGCTTTTTAGTTCGTGTGCAGTGGTTCTTCAAGATGAAATAGGTGTAAAAAGAACCCTTGGAAGAGTTAACGAAAAAATTCATTACCCTGGGGCGGTAGTATTCAATCCATTTCTTTCAACTGTAATAAAAGTTCCAATTAGAACCATCAATTTGGCAATAAATGCCTCACTACCTAGCAAAGAAGGCTTGACTATTCAATCTGAAATTTCTATTCTTTATAAAATAAAAACAGCCGAATTGCCAAATATTTTAAAAAATACTGGGCTAAACTTTCAAGATGTGGTAATACTCCCAGTATTTAGATCGGCAGCAGCCGATATTTGCGCCAAATACGAAGCTAAGGATATGCACAGCAATAAACGTAGTGTAATTGAAAAAGAAATTAAAGAACGTATGATGGAAGTAGCCGAATCTAAAGGATTTATTATTGAATCGGTGCTTATGAAAAGTATTAGTTTACCTCCTGGATTAGCAAAAACCATTGAAGAAAAAATGCAATCAGAACAAGAAGCGCAAAGAATGGAATTTTTAAAAGATCGAGAAAAACGTGAAGCTGAAAGAAAAATATTACAAGCCGAAGGTGAAAAACAAAGCAGAATTATAGCAGCGGAAGCTCAAAAAAGAATTACTGAAATAGAGGCAGAAGGTAAAGCCAACGCATTAAAAACAGAAGCCGAAGCTCAAATGAAGGCCAACCAAATGTTAAATAGCAGCTTAACTCCGCAAGTGTTAAAAGCAAAACAAATAGAAGCCTTTAAATCGCTTTCGGGTTCAAATAATGCCAAAGTTATTATTACCGATGGTAAAACGCCATTAATTGGTATTCCTGAAAATTAGTTTATAAAATAATTATAGTGTTTAAAAAGCATTGCTTGATAGCCAAGCAATGCTTTTTACTTTTTAAACATTCGGCTCATGCTGCCAAATGGTGCAGATACATCAAAATACATACCTTCTATTCCGTAATCGTTTTTGGTTACTTTTAAATAATCGTTGCCACCTCTTAACGACTGACTGCCTCCAAATTTTAAACCTAAAATTCGTAACATATCATATTCATCAGAAATACTTAATATGTACAAAGCTGTTGTATCGGTAAGTCCATCACCACTGCTTAAAATGGCTGCAATAATATTTTCTCTTCTATTTTTTATTTTAGCACTTTTTAACTCATCGCCATTTTTTGAATATAGCCTTGATAAAATATTTAACGTCCTTAAGTCGAAAGGAAATTTTTCTAATATATAATTACCATATTTTATACCTAAAATTACATCATTGCTATCAAGTTCTTCTTTATTGAGTACTTTTTTCAAACTATCGCTAAACTCGCTGCTACCATAAGGCGAGTAGTTTTTTTGAAACTGATAGCCATAATACAAATGTTGCTTTTCATTTAAGGTAAAACTGGTATCGCTAGTTAAGAATTTTTCAAACAACTTTTCGTAAAACAAACCCGATTTTTTATCCTTAATATTCTTTTCAATTTCGGAGTAATTAGGCTTTTGTTTTTCAGTTTGACCATAAACCGAAATGCTCAATAATAAGCAACAAAATAATGTGTTTAAAAATTTCATATTATCAATTAATTATGAATGCAATTAATTTAATTTTTAAGTAAATAGCTAATTGTTTTTAGCCCTTGAAATAAATATAAAAACTATATGTTGGATAAATGGAATTATAAGTCAGGTTGCTGTTGGTGATGCTTAACTAAATACCAACAGCGGCAAAAACTGTCACTTAGCTTGTCCAAGTGTTCGTCATTCGATGTTCGATGTTCGTTATTTGATGTTCGGTTAATTTTAGCAATTTACAATTCCTTAAATAGTCATGCCGGAGGCATCTTCCTTGTTTAACTAATTACTTTCCATTATCTTGACAACCATTGGTTGGTGCTTTGAGCAAAGCATCAAAAACAACTGCATAAATAAATAATAAACTAATAACAGAAATGAAAACACTAAAAATATGCATTGGATTATTGGCATTAACCTTGCTAAATGCTTGCGATTTTGGTCAAGTTAAAACCTTTACTTCCGATGATATTAAATGGTTTAAACCATACGGTAAAACTGAAACGATAATATTTGAATCTGTGAATGGTGAAACAGACACTATTATTTTTCATAAAACCGACACTACAAAATACTCCATTAAAGATATAGAGCAAGGTTTTTATAATAAAACTACTTTATCAGTTGCTTATGAATTTACAAAGGGCAGCTACCATCAATTTGCAAAAACAAATGGAGAAAATAAAAGATATGAACAAAATATATTGAGCATTTCAAATTCGTCTTCAAGTGAATTTACTGAAAAAGAAATCACATTTATTGGAATATTTTTTAATGGTAAGGAAATGGAAAACATTAAACAACTTGACAGTTCTACCTATTTTTTTGACAGCAATAAAGCTACTTATCCTGAAATAAATGTGGAGAAGGGGATTCGCAACTTCACTTTTGATACTGAAAAAGGAATTATTAAATATACAGATAATAGAAATATTAATTGGATAAGAAAATAAACCCACTTTCCATAGGCTAATCATAAAATCTTTTGGGAAGGGGAAATAGATAAAATGGCAATTTTTTATTCCACAGGCTAATCCCGAAAGCTTTTGGGACATGTGACAATTCATCTTTAATGTTGAGCTTATTGCAGGGCATCATTCATCAATACCTAATTCGGAAATGCTAAATTTTAGCTGGCTCCATTTCCTTATAAAATTAAACTTGCTTTAATATAGGTAATTAATATTTTTGTTTTGTAAGAAAGCTAAATTATTAAAGAGCAAATAGACCAATTGCTAGCAGGCACAAAGCTTAGAAGCCTGTGGAGAAGAGGTAATTATTTTAAAAGTAAAAACAAAAAGTAATTGCTATTGGTGACGCTTCGCTAAAAACCAAAAGTGGCAAAAAACAAGCGAAAAAGGGCTAACTAAAAAACAATATAAAATGAAAAGATTTATTACAAGCATCGTTACGACAATTTTATTAGTAAATTTATGCAATGCACAAATGTTAATTAACGCCTTTACTAAGGATGGAAAAATATTCGTGCAATACGAAAATGGTAGCTCAAAAGAAATTGTTTCGAAAGGAGACAACTCAGTTATTGCATACTCAAAAACTAAAAATTTTGTTGTCTATCAAAGAGTTATTAAAAAATCAAAAACGGAAGGAAATGAAGGCGAAGAATCATACGACCAGCTTTCTATTCGCGTCTTCAACTTAACAACAAAAAAGGATATAGCAATTTTTACAACTTGTTTAGACGGTTTGGGTGGGACTAAACCAGACTATGCAAATTCAAGTATTTACCCAAACAATAATTTATGCAATTTCGAGTCTCCTAGTTTAACAAATAACGGGGAGAGATTATATTTTCAGACAAACGGTTGGACAGTTTGTTCAGCAATTCACTACTATAATTTCAAGACAAACAAATTAGTTTTCTTCAAAGCAGGGTGGTTACAAAAAGTAACTGCGAAAGGTATTGAAGTTCAAATCACAGGTATTGAGACAAAAAACAATCAAGGACAAATTGAGAGTAAAGGAAGATATACTCAAAATTGTTTATTTGATTTAAACGGAAATTTGATAAAAGAACTTTCTGCGAAAGAGTTCTAAAATAATATTCACATTGAAGTTTTAATATGTTTCTGCAAAGCACTTCAAAAACTTAAAATAAATACAGTTTAAACCCCACAAAAAAAGCTATCAAGTTTTTACACTTGATAGCTTTTTTTTATAACATTGAATCATGCAAAATTATCCTTCGTATAATCCCAATGCATCTAATACATTGTTCAATTCTTCAAAGTCTTTAAGGCCAGTTTTTTCTTCATCGCCTCCTATTATATTTAAGGCATAAGGCTCATAATTAGCCAATGTTTCTTTTATGTTTTCAGGAGCAGTATTATAACCCCAAACTATTTTGTTATTAGCACAAATTTGTTTTAAATCGTCAGCAGTTAAAGTATGTCCATTGCTTGCATATAAATGAAAAGCATCTATTTTATCAGTATAGGCTTCAAAAATTTTATGGAGCGCAGTTAAATCAAATAAACTGGTATCAATTTTTTTAATAATAGGCTTATCAATTTCGGCTAAATCGGTTGGCAATAAATCGTTATTTAGTTCTACAATATCAATGTTTAACATGTCAACTATATCGGCCACTTCTTTCATGGTTTGGTTTCCAAACTCCGCCACTACAAAACATCCTGTAGTCCAATCAATAATTTCTTTGGCTTTAACTGGCGGAATATAACTTACACTTTGAGGGTCAAAACAAAAACCCATATAATCAATGCCTGCTGCGGCTGCAAAGCGGGCATCGCTTAAGTTGGTAATATTGCCCAACTTAATTTTTACGTTTTGATTCATTTAATTCTTTTATCGTTTTTTATAAATAGGAACATTGCTGCAAGCTTCGCCATACATTAAACTTTTTACCACTGGTAGTAACTTATTGCTCATGGTTACATAAGCAGCAATGGGCAACTCATTTTGGCTACACCCTTTTAAAATAATGCGTTTATCAGCATAATCGGCAGGATTCAGTTGTGCAATGGCATCGTTATACAATGCTATTTCGAGTTGTTCTAAATTGCCAAACACATATTTATTGGCATAAGGCTGCACCGCACTGGCCAAAAGCATATAAGCCCAAGTAGGCACTATGGCATCTGTACTGCAATAAAAAGCTATATTTTGGTTTTGGTATTGGCTCCAATCGTGGTTTTTAACAAAATCTCTAAAGTCTTTTTCCTTTAAAATCATTTCCCTAAAAAGCCAATCTTTAATATCGAACAAAACCCTTATGCCTGCATGGCGCAAGGTTTCTAAATCAATGGTAATAAGGCCACTGTTAGCTACTTTATTTTCAATTAAATCTAATTCTGCTAAATCCATTTTATTACATTATTGACGAACAATCATGGTTCTGGTAATGGTTTTTTGCCCCAATACTTGCACCACATTGGTATCGCTTTTGGTGCCACTTTGAGCCCTCAGGTAATAATTGCCTTGCAGTATAAAACCAAAATCGGCTGTTCCACTTACGGTAGAAATGGTATTTAAATAAAAATTACGCTTTAAATCTTCGTAAGATGGATATAAAAATACTTGCGCTCCATTAATTTGAGCATTGTTATTGGTTCCATCTAAAACCACCACTTTTAAACGTCCGCTAAACTGTGAACTATCACTGGTTATAATAGTTTGCGCAGGAGTAGCTATGGTTTCGGTTTTAGTACATGACGTAACCATTATAGCCATTAGTAAAATAGCAAATAACTTATTCATAATGTATTATTTTATTTCAGAAATTTTAATGGTATTTACCCTATTACGTTCAATAATTGGCATACTTGCAGTATTAATTACCAATTGTCCTTTTTGAATATAACCACCTTTTAACAGGTTATTATTTACATCTTGCATTGAATCATCGGTACTTTCGAACTCGCGGTATAAAAAGCCACGCACACCCCAAACCAAACTTAAAGTATTAACCAAACGCGGGTTGGTAGTAAAAATAAAAATACTTGCTTTAGGGCGGAAAGATGAAATTTTATAAGCCGAATAACCCGAAAAAGTCATACCCACAATGGCACTTGCTTTTAAATGGTCGCTAACCCTTACAGCAGTAAAACATATTTCATCTGATAAAAAGGTTTCGCTATCTTCTGTAGGTCGAGTTCCTTTAAAATAAGGAGCATTGGTTCCTGTTTCTACTTCCATAATGGTTCTGCGCATATAGCTAATGGCATTAACTGGATAGGCACCTACCGAAGTTTCAGCACTTAACATTACTGCATCGGCACCATCCATAACTGCATTGGCAATATCGTTTAACTCAGCACGAGTTGGCACTGGGCTTACTATCATGCTTTCCATCATTTGCGTAGCAATGATAACAGGCTTGCTTGCTTCAATACATTTTTTTACAATGCGTTTTTGAATAACGGGCACTTGCTCCATTGGCATTTCTACACCTAAATCGCCACGCGCTACCATAATTCCATCAGAAGCAGCAATGATTTTATCAATATTGGCAACAGCTTCCGGCTTTTCTATTTTTGAAATTACGCGAGGTTTCCAATCGTTTAATTCAATAATATTTTTTATAAAAACAACATCATGTTCGTTTCTTACAAATGAAAGTGCTACCCACTCTACTTTATTATCCAAACCAAACTTCAAATCATCCAAATCTTTTTGAGTCATACTTGGAATGCTCATTTTGGTATTGGGTAAGTTAAAACCTTTTTTATTTGATAACCATCCACCAAAAATAACTTCGGCTTTCACCAAGTTTTTCTTATTGGTTTCAATTACTTTTAATTCTAGTTTTCCATCATCTAATAAAATGCGTTCGCCTGGATTTACATCCTTAGGTAAATTTTCAAAATTGATATAAATGCGGTTACTGGTTCCAATGCATTTTTCGGTAGTAACTTCTATTATTTCACCTTGAATTAACTCTACCTTACCATTTTCCATTTCACCTACACGTAACTTAGGACCTTGTAAATCTAAAAGCATACAAACATTAGTTCCTAAATCTTCGTTGGCTTGCCTAATATTATCAATAACCTGCTGATGATCGGCATATGAACCATGTGAAAAATTTAAACGACATACATCAACTCCTTCGTTAATAATGGCTTTTAAATTTTCTAAACTGCTAGTAGCTGGCCCAATAGTAGCCACAATTTTGGTACGGTTAAAAAGTGCTTTACTCATCTCTCTTCTATAATTTTTTTATAATATTAAATTTACTTTCTGTTTTAGCCTTGTTTGGTCTATTAAACTAACAAGCTGAATTTCAGAAATAGTTTTTACTTGTTTTAAAAATAATTTTTCATCAAAAAAGGAAAGCGCACCTTCAATTAAAATAAAATATTGCATGGCTCTTAATTCTGTAAAAAGAATTTTACTTTCATCGGAATTGGCAAATAGTGTGTAGGTTAAGTGGTTTAACTCATCGTTATAAATAAATTTATTGAAATAAAAATATTCTCTTTCCGATTCGTTATACCATTCAATGTAATCAACTCTAGCCAAATTTATTTCGAGTGAATGGTTTAATAACCATGCTAGGCGCGACACTTTTTCATTGCTAAGCAATCCGTAAAAAAGTGTTTCTTCCTCATCTGTAATATCTAACGCGAACTTTTTCAATTAAAAAATCGTGCTAATATACTATTTGTATGTGACGATTGTGTTAATTTTTTTGAAAAAAAATCCCAAAAGGCTTTATCCTTTGGCTTTAAACTAACCAATTGCTTCGTGTAAATTAGGTAATTTACCCAATTGTTTTAAGTAAGCAATATGAGAACCTATAGCACCAAAAAGAGTTTTGTTTTCTAAATAAGGCACTCCAAATTCTTTGGCTGTTTGTTTTACTATTTTAGCAATAGCTGGATAATGCACATGCGATACTTTTTGAAATAAATGATGCTCCACTTGGTAATTCAAACCACCTACATACCATGAAAGCAATTTATTATTGGGCGAAAAATTTACGGTTGTATTTAATTGATGAATAGCCCAATCGTTTTCAATTATTCCATCTGCATTAGGCATTGGGTGATCGGTATGTTCTACAGTATGTGCTAATTGAAAAACAGTGGTTAAAATTAATCCTGAAAAGAAATGCATGAGCATAAAGCCCGTAAATACTTGCCAAAACGGAATTTGAAACACATAAGTTGGCACTAAAAACATCAATACAAAATAGAATATTTTGATACCAATAATTTTACCTAAAATAACTACATTTTCTTTTTTAGATGCACTGTTTACACCGTTTTTAGAAAACTGGTAAAACTGAATAAAATCTTTAGCAACAGCCCAATAAAAAGTAAGCAAACCATAAAAAAAGAAAGCATAAATCCATTGAAACTGATGGAAACTTTTTTGCTTGGTATGTGGCGAAAATTTCAAAACCAATCTATCAGAAATATCGTCATCTAAGTGAGTTATATTGGTATAAGTATGGTGCAAAATATTGTGTTGTAATTTCCAATTAAATACCGAACCACCTAATAAATTCAACGAATGTCCAACCCAATAATTTACATTTTTGTTAGCTGAGTAAGCGCCATGGTTGGCATCGTGCATTACACTCATGCCAATTCCCGCAAGGCTAATTCCCATTATACTCCAAAGCAATAAACTAAAACCAAAACTTGGCTGAAAAGCCAATAAAATTACAAATGGTAAAATATAAGCGCTTAAAAGAATGATGGTTTTTAAAACCATGCCGGTATTGGCATGTTTTGAAATATTGTTATCAATAAAATATTGATCTACACGCTTTTTTAAAATGGAATAAAAACTTGTTTTATTTTTGTCTATAAACTTAACTTGCTCCTTTAAATGTGACATATTACAAAGAAAACTACTTTGTATTGAAAGTCAACATGTAAAAACGTAATCAAAATGTAATTTTTATTATCAAAATTTTTAAAACAAAAGTACTCTTTCGAAAAAGTATATTTTTTGAATACAAAGTTTTATCAATAACATTGCAACCCAATTTTATGCAAACTGCTTCCATTTCTGAAATAAAAAAAGAATTACAAACGCTTCAAGCTGCGCAATTGGTAGAACTTTGCACCAAAATAGCCAAGTATAAAAAAGACAATAAGGAGTTTTTAAATTACCTATTATTTCAAACCCACAATGAAGCTCAATTTATTGATGGTGTGAAACAAGAGATGACTGAACTTTTTGCAGAAATGAATAGAAGCAATTTATACTTTGCTAAAAAAACTATTAGAAAAATTTTGCGATTGGCCAATAAAAATGCAAAATACTCAGCCAAAGCAACTACCAATATTGAACTTTTAGTCCATTTTTGCCGAGAATTAGATAATACAGGCATTGATTTTAGAAAAAGTACTGTTTTGTATAATTTATACAAAGCGCAACTCAAAAAAATAAACGAATCACTCAGCACCTTGCATGAAGATTTGCAATACGATTACCAAAAAGAAATTAATTTATTAAACAAATAATTTAGAATTAAACATGTTAGGACTTAAACTTCCAACCGACCCTCGTTGGGTAAATATAGTAGAAAGTAATTTAGAAGAAATATTAACCGATCATGCTTGGTGCGAACAAAAAGCAGCCAGTAACGCCATTACCATTATTACTTACAATCCGGAGTTAACAGATTTAGTGGCAGATTTATTAGATTTGGTAAAGGAAGAAATTAGCCATTTTGAAATGGTGTTTAATATTATAAAAGAACGTGGCTACACTTTAGGCCGTGAACGTAAAGACAGTTATGTAAACGAATTGTATCAATTTATGCAAAAAGGCGGAAGCCGTAACGCAAGTTTTGTAGATAGAATGCTTTTTTCGGCCATGATTGAAGCAAGAAGTTGCGAGCGTTTTAAAGTGCTTTCTGAAAACATTAAAGATGCTGAACTATCTAAATTTTATTATGATTTAATGGCAAGCGAAGCAAGTCATTATACTACATTTATTGGCTATGCACGCAAATACGGAAAAGAAGTAGATGTAGATAAACGTTGGAAAGAATGGCTTGAATACGAAGCCAAAGTTATTGCCAATTATGGCAAACAAGAAACGGTGCATGGGTAAGTTAATTTAATGAAGTAACTAGTTAATAAAGTTAGTGGTAAATATAAAATTATAAGTTAATAAATTTAAGTTTTATTTCACTTCATATTCGGCTTCAAATGGAAATCTTACTGTTTTCTTTTCGTCATCATCATCATTCATTGACATTGTAGTTACCTCAAAACCTTTAATTTTATAAAGTCCTTTTTCTTTGATTTTGAAATCAATCATTCTTCTTTCTTTATCGTAGTTTAAATCCTTTAAGTTTAATGGTATTCCATTTCTGGTAAATTGAGTAAAGTTAAATTCAGGTCTTTTTCTATAATAAACTTCACTAAAAAAAACTTGTAAGTCATCGCCAATTTTATAATTATCTTTTGTTGGTACTATTATTATTTGACTTTGCAAAAAAATGAAATTATCATATGAAGTCATTTGCTTTAAAGCATGTAAAAATTTATTTAACATAATAGTTGAAAGCAACGAATATACCTTTGAATCATTTACTTTCAATTTTCGACACTTTTCGATTTCGAACAGCATATTACCTTTAAATGGGCCAGAATAAGTTAATAAAGTATCCAAATATTCTTTAAAAGCTAAACTTAATACTTGATTTGAAATCTTATTTTCATCTACTGTAATTAGTAGTTTTTTGTTGAATTCATCATACAATTTAAAAGCTTTATTTGCTTGACTGATTTCAAATTTTAAAATTGTATCTGAATAATTAATTTGATTTAGCAATCTATGCTCAAAACCTTTAATAATATTTATATTTTCTAAACGAATTAAATCTATTGAATTTTCCAAGCAAAAATCCAATGCATCCGTTTTCTCAACATCATTTTTACATGCAAAGAGAAAAATCACAAGAATAATAGCAATTATTTTTTTCATAATGAGTGTTATTAAGCTTACTTTACAATTCCATATAGTTTACTGAAGTATTTTAATTCATATTCGTTTAGACTTCGTTCAACGACCATGTACACTGCGTGAAGTTAGAAAGCTTTCGGACGAAATGTATATCCCTACGTTAAACGAAATTACTTTATAATTCATACTTAAAACTTTGCACTGCGATATAACAACTTCTTACTTTCCAATAACTGTTCTGCTTCAGATTTTTTGTTACCTTTTTTCAATGCAGTTTTTGCCTTGCTATTTGGTTTCTTTTACCTTACATGAAAAAGAAACCAAAAAGACTTTCAAGGGTCGACTAACTTTTCTGCGAAAATCTGTTACCAATAAATGGGAAAATGCAAAAACATTATTCCAATTCCATCATGGCTTCAAAAGCCCTTTCGTAAATATTTTCTTGCTCTGCAATTTGTTTTTTCAAAACACTTAACTCCAATTGCTTTTTATTTAACTCAGCAGCATTACTAGCTACTTCAGGTTTTGCAAAACTTTCCTCCACAGCAGTTAACTGTTGTTTTAGTTTTTCTAACTGCTTTTCGGCTTGTTCAAAATCGGTTTTAATTTTCTGAATTTGGTTATTGCTTAACTTAGGTTTGTTTTCGTTAACCACAGGTTTTACTTCCACTGGCTTAGCTACTACAATAGGTTCAGCTTTTTTAGGTGCTTTTGCGGCATCTTTATTGGCTGCCAAATTCAATGCTTCGTTTTTTAAGCGCCATTCTTCGTATTCAGCGTAAGTTCCTGGGTATTCTTTCAGTTCTAAGTTTTCAATATACCAAATTTTATTAGCTATTTGGCTTATAAAATGCCTATCATGACTAACGGTAATAAAAGTTCCTTCGTAAGCCTGTAATGCTTGGCTTAAAATATTAATGCTTCGCATATCCAAGTGATTGGTAGGCTCATCTAGCAATAAAAAATTAGCTTCGGTTAGTAACGTTTTAGCCAATGCCACACGTGCTTTTTCACCTCCACTCAATACTTTTATCTTTTTAAACACATCATCACCCGCAAATAAAAAACAACCCAAAACTGTTCTTAATTCAGTTTCTGGTCTATCGGTAGCGTGGTGAGCAAGTTCTTCTAAAATTTCATTTTGTTGGCCTAAACTTTCTAATTGATGCTGCGCATAAAAAGCTTCTTTTACGTTAAAACCAATTTTAGATTCACCATCGTATTTTTCAACTCCGGCTATGATACGCAATAAGGTAGATTTACCTTTTCCGTTAGCACCAATCAATGCTATTTTATCGCCACGCTCAATACGCGCATTGGCATTTTTTACAATATCAATATCGGGGAACGATTTGGTAACATTATTAATTTCGGCTACCAAACGGCTACTTTGCTGACCAATTCTAAACTGAATATTGATAGCAGAATTATCATCCTCTGGTGCTTCAATTTTATCTAATTTATCCAACATTTTAACCCTACTTTGAGCAGCAGTAGCCTTACTTGCTTTAGCTTTAAAACGTGCTATGAAACGTTCTTGCTCGCGTATAAATTGTTGTTGGTTATCGAATTGGCGCTGTTGTAAATCCATGCGCTCATCTTTAGCTTCTAAGTAAAAACTGTAGTTTCCGCTGTATTCGTAAATGTTTGAGTTAGCCACTTCCACGGTTTTATTGGTCATTTTATCCAAAAATTCCATATCGTGACTTACCACTATTACCGTTCCTGGGTAACCAATTAAATATTCCTCTAACCATTTAATGGTAGGTAAATCCAAGTGATTTGTTGGTTCATCCAGCATCAATAAATCAGGATTTTGCAATAAAAGTTTGGCAAGCATTACACGCATACGCCATCCTCCCGAAAACTTTTTGTAAGGTTGCTGTAACTGAGCAGTAGTAAAACCAAGTCCTTCCAATACCTTTTCGCATTTATGCTTCATGTTATAACCATCTAGCCTGTCAAATTCCTCTTGGGCATCGCTTAGTTTGGTAATAATTTCCATGCTATGGTCGGTTTCCATTTTGGCCAAAATTTCTTCAATTTCTTTTTCCAAAAACAAAGCACGACTAAAAGCCTGCATGGTTACATTTAAAATGGTATCTTCGGTTTCAAAACTTAAATTATCCTGATTCAAAAACCCAATTGTCAAGTCTTTAGGTTTGCTAATGGTACCTTCGCTTAAACCATATTCACCATTAATTACACGCAATAAAGTAGATTTTCCGGTTCCGTTACGGCCCACCAAAGCTATACGTTCATTAGGTTTTATGTGCCAATTTGCATTGCGGTAAAGGTATCTTCCACCAAACTCAAAGGCTATATTAGTTAAAGCAATCATGTATTTTAATCAAAATTTTGAGGCGCAAATATAGGCTGATTTTTGATTTAAAGGCAGATTGATTTGGAGATTTTTTGATTTTCAGATTTGGAGAATTTTCAATTTGGAGATTTATCGATTTTTTGAATTAGGGATTTATAATTCAATGTTCGTTGTAAAAGTTAATTATTGCTAGTTACGAGTTCGATTTTCGTTATTCGTTGTTCGATGTTCGATGTTCGATGTTAATTCTTACAAGTTGCCAATTGTCCATTGCTAATTGCCTATTCAACAAATCAACAAATCAAACAATCAATAAATCAACAAGTCACCAAATAACTTGGGCGTTCGAGCGGGCTATTCGTTCCAATCTTTTTTACCCAACCCAAAGCCCAACACAAAAAAGGATTTACACTGCTATCCCTAACGCGAATGGGTGGTAAAGTAAACATTTAGAAATCAAGATGGTATTTTGCCAATGTTTGGTGTTTTCACAGACTATTTAAGTAATCTAACAGAAAGCAATAATTTAAAACTAAAAAACTAAGTCATGCTGAAAGCTTCTCCTTGGCTTTAACTAATTGTTTTCCATTAACAATAACATTTGGTAAAAAATTTCCTAAACCAGTTTCATACAGGTTGGTGAAAAACACCAACTTCAGGCAAATTGCCCAACCCCCAAGAGTAAAGAAAGTTGGCAAAAAAGCCTCATAGAGGCGAACTTATGGTAGCAATAATTTGCCAAATAAAAATAAGTCCCGGAGGGACGAACATATATTAAAAATTACAATTGTAAGATCGCCCTTACAGGGCTTTGGTTTAGCATAATAATTATTTGCTACCATAAGTAAATCCCTACGGGATTTTTGTTTGATCCTGCCGTTTTGGATTTGTAATCAAATCACATATTAAAAAAATTTGTAATCCGCTTTTTACTGTGTCCAAATATGTTAATTCCATTAAAAGGTATTCCTGTTTTTCGCATTGTAAATGCTAATAATAGTGATTTGCGGTTTATAAAACCGCACTAGCTTTAACATCATCCTAACTATAAAAAAATCCCGAAGCCTTCGCCTCAGGACTTTCTATTAAAAATTAATGCTACGTTCGATATCTATCGGACATCAACCCCGCTATCTTGCTCTCAAGACTAAGAACAGTTGGTATTTTTAATTTTAGTCATTTATATTACCAAGTGCTAAATGGTTTGATACTTAAATTGGAGTTAGCATATTTGGTATCATCGGTTACATTTTTAGTAACCCAATCAGGCTTTTGGTATAGTTCGTCTTCACTGTTTAATTCTATTTCGGCCACTATTAGGCCTTGGTTTAAACCATCAAAAACATCTACCTCCCAAGTATTATTTTTATAAAAAACATAATGCCTTGTTTTTTCTATCACATTACTACAAAAATTAGCTATCAGCTGATTGGCATCAGCAAGCGGAATTTCGTATTCAAACTCTGGCCTGCTGGCACCTGTGGTTTTACCTTTTATGGTAATAAAACCTATTTGTCCTTTTGTTCTTACACGTATTGTTTTATTGGGGTCGGTAAGTAAATATCCTTGCTTTATTTCAACACATTTATCGGGTACCACTTGTAACCAAAGTTCAAAGTTTACTAAGTATTTGTGTTCTATTTCGGTAGCCATTGGTTATATAATTGGTAGTATTAGTTTAATAAGAAAAAAGTAAATAACTGTAATGTTTTAGTGGGTGCTAAAGTGGTATTTACGGCTGTTAAATTTTGTTTTTGGCAATAGGTAAAAGGTTGTAGCTAATAAGCCAAATGTACCCATGTAACCCATTCCAATAAATGGATAGATTTCATTATTGCAACCACCATTTCCATCACATTTATCAAGTGGGTAATTAAATGCATAGATGGTAAAAACAGCTGCACCAAAACTAATGGCAGTAAAAGTTGCTGCTATAGGATACTTAATATATTCTTTCAATCCTCTTGTATTTATGGCTTTAATTTCACTAATTAAAATACTGTCTTGGCCTTTGTTTCCATAAAAAAAACCATTGGTAATGCTGTCTAATTTTAGCAAAATTCTATTTTCATCGTATTTCACAATTCTTAAATCAGCTGGTAGTTTAATGGCATTGTTATAACTTCCTTTTATTTTTTTGATGGTAAGTTTAGAAGCATTTTGAGCCCATAAACAAGGTGTTATTACAAAATAGATTACTAAAAATAAGATAAGTTTATAGGTCATTTAGGTTTAGCTAATAAATAGTTTCAAAAAGTAAATAAATATAAAATAGTTGATATTGTAAAATGTTTGTGAGCACACACTAAAAACTAAAGACATTGTTAAGCCGCTGATTTGGATTTGCAATCCAAATCAAACACTAAATGGATTTATAATCCGCTTTTTACAATGCATAACATTAAGGTAAATGTATTAAAAGGTATTGATGTTTTTCGAATTGTAAATGCTTATGGTAATGACGTGCGGTTAACAAAATTGCACAAGCTGTGTAACTTGGTTGGTTTGGTTACTACTTTCGAATTCAAAATTAAAAATAGAAGGTATTTTAGCGTTTCAAAAGCTTCCATTTATTGGTTTTATAGGTCATTCTAGTGCCATTCCAAAGTGCCTTCGTTATAATAAATATTGGGATGTCAATAGCAGCAACAATCAAACCTAATATTGCTACACTGGGCCCTCCAAAGTAACTATTAGAACTAGTTAATCCATACCCAATTAAGGCAACTGCACCAACGGCCCCATAAGCAAAAATAGCAGAACTATAAATTGCAACAGGAATTAATAATATTTTACCAACGCTAAAAATTCTTATATACTCTATTTGATTGTAAGCAATGGCCTCTACTAAAGTATCATTTTGAGGAACATCAAAGTATAAAGTATCATCTTTTACAAATAACAGTACCTTGTCTTCGTTATGTTCATGTCCTGAAGTATCGTACCAATTAACCATCATTTGCTTAGGTAGTTCAATGGTTTTTAGTTTATTATTGAACATACCTCCGGCCTCTGTTCTTAAATATAATTTATTGTTATTCTGGGCTTGTGTAAATAGCGAAATGAATATAAATAATGTGCTTAAAATGGCTGTTCTTATCATATCAAACTTAAATTTTTTTGATTTTTTTTCAATTATAGTATTTAATTGCATAAAAATTAATCAATTAATTACACATGAAAAATAATTTAACTTTAATCGCATTATTTATTTTTGTTGTTTGTATATCAACTTTATCAAATGCACAAAGTATTTATAAGAATAAAAGAGATTTAAGCCCCGAAAATAAAGATGTACAAACCAATACTAACACAAAAAGCAGTTATAGCTTAGCTAAATTCGATAAAAAACACTCTTTAAAAGCTAATTTGATCAGTCCTTTTTTTAATATCCTAACATTATTTTATAATAGATACCTCACTGATGAAACTGCTTTGCAATTTGGTTTTTCGTTAATGAGTGATTTTAAAGTTAATAACAGTGATGAACGTGTACTAAATTGTCAAGCCATTACGGCAGAATACCGTTATTTATTAGTGGGTAACCATGCTAATGGTACTTATATTCAACCTTTTACTAGGCTTATTAATGCCAATGCATCAGTGAGTTTTCAAAAAGGATATTATGATAATAACTCAAATCAATGGATTAGTAAAAAAATAAATTACAACGAAAGTTGTCTTTCGGCAGGAGTAGGATTTTTATTAGGAGTGCAAAATACAGTGAAGAATAAACTACTATTCGATTTATATGCTGGACCTGTTTATGCTATTCAAATTAACCCTTCAACAAGCAGACCTTCAGAAATTTCAGAAAGTAGCAACAGAGGATCTTTGCAAGATTTAATTGTAAAAGGCTATGGTATTAGAGCAGGATTTAGTTTAGGTTTCTTATTTTAATTATGTAACTTTTTTAAAACAAATGATAATTTAAAAAGCGGTTTTTGTAAATACAAAGGCCGCTTTTTTTAAATTATATAACTATTTGTTTTATGCGTTTGGTTGTTCAGTTGGAAATTTGGTGATGTCCATATAAAAAATTTCCCAAGTATGTCCATCAAAATCTTCGATGGTGCGTTGTTGCATAAAGCCATAATCTTTCATTTCGCTTGGTTCAATGCCACCTGCATTTAATCCATTAGCCATCATTTGGTTTACTTCATCTACACTCTCTAAAGATAAAGAAAAAAGACCTGCAAGGGTAGTTTTGGTATCAGCAATGGGCTTGGTAGCGAAGCCTGCAAATTTCTCATGGTTCATAATCATCAAAAAAATATTTTCACACCAAACCATGCATTTGCCTGATTCGTCAGAAAATTGAGGATTGTTTGTAAATCCTAAAGAAGTATAAAAATCCATCGATTTTTGAACATCTTTAACTGCTAAATTAATAAATATTTGTTTTGCCATTTTTTATTTAAGGGTGGATAATAATGTTTCTAATTGATTTAAGCCCATCGTAAATCCTTCTTTAAAGCCCATTTCAATTACTTTTTCTAAATCGGCTAAGGTTTTATACTTAGCTGCAATACTAACTAAAGTTATTCCATTTTCCTCATTGAAAGTATTGGTCCATTCTGTTCTTGGCATTTCCAAATTATCAATACCATTTTCATCGCAAAAGGCATCCAAACCGGTATAACTTACGTGGGGCTCAATTTTTAAATAATCGTTTTTGCACCAATGGACTTCATTTTGTGGGCTAACCATGCAGTATAACCAAGTTCCACCTTCTCTAAAATCCATCGATTTTGTTTTGTTTTGATACGGTTTGGGAGCCCACCATTGGTCTAATAATTCGGGTTTTGTCCATGCATCCCATACTAAAGGTAAATCGGCATTAAACTCACGTTTTACATGCACGGTTTGCGTTTCTTTGTTGATTGTAAAATCAAATAATAAATTACTGTTCATTTTGTTGTTTTTTTAATTGTTGCTAATAAATCGTCCAATTGGTTAAAACGCGTTTCCCATATTTTTCGGAACTGTTCAAGCCATTTATCTATTTCTTTCATTTTTTCAATTTGTAGGGAGTAGTAAATTTTCCTGCCTTTTTGCTCTTGTTTTACCAATTCGCATTCTGTTAAAATACGCAAGTGTTTTGATACTGCTTGCCTGGTGGTGTTGAAATTATCGGCTATGGAGTTTGGTGTCATGGCTTGCAAAGCTATTAAAGCAATAATTGCCCTGCGTGTTGGGTCTGCAATGGCCTGAAAAATATCCCTTCTCATGTGTTAATTTATTTTATTGTGAAACCAATCGGTTGCGAATATATGCAACTTTTCGGTTTCGCAATATTATTTTTAATAAAAAAACCGCTTTAGTTATTAGCTAAAGCGGTTAGGTCCACTATTCGTAGTCTTGTGAGTTGGATTATAGCGTTGGTGACTACGAATTAATAAATGAAAAAAGAGTTTGTAACTCTTGCTTAACTTTATATTTTTGAAATATGCCAGAAGGAGGATATCAAATAAGAAATCAATTTGCAGTTCACTTTATTACTTTTTCGGT
Source organism: Bacteroidota bacterium (assembly GCA_947464275.1). Taxonomy (GTDB): domain Bacteria; phylum Bacteroidota; class Bacteroidia; order UKL13-3; family UKL13-3; genus JAAFJM01. The sequence goes on along the minus strand of CANHVU010000018.1, from coordinate 45,640 downwards.
AGTGGAGTGGATAGATGTTTTTACAAGAAAAATATATGCAGATATAGTTGTATAAAGTTTGAAATTTTGCCAAGTGAACAAAGGTTTACAAATACATGCTTGGTGTTTAATGAGCAATCATATTCATTTAATAGTATCAACAAAAGAACCAAATACTCTTTCCGATGTGTTGAGAGATTTTAAAAAATTTACATCCACTAATATTGTTAAGGCTATTGAAAACAATAGAAGAGAAAGTAGAAGAAATTGGATGCTTTGGATTTTTAAAAAAGCAGGAGAAAAAAATAAGAGAAATTTTATTTATCAATTTTGGCAACAAGAAAATCATCCAATTGAATGCTCAACAATTGAAATATTAGAGTCAAAAATGAAGTATTTGCATGAAAATCCAGTAAGGGCAGGCTTAGTAAGAAATGAAAGTGATTATGTTTATTCAAGCGGTATAGATTATTATTCAAGAGAAAAAGGTCTAATTAAAATTGATTTCCTTAATTAGCCCGTGTCAGATTCCGATAGCTATCGGAAACTACATTCCATTATAAATCCTTAGAGCGCTTTGCTAACTATACAAATAGTGAATGGTGAGATTTTCTTCATTAGCCCGTGTCGGAGACACTAAATTCCATTATAAATCCTTAGAGCGCTTCGCTAACTCTAAGGATAGTAAGGTAATCGGTTTAAATAATTATTTGTCTACTCTTGAATTCGAAGGACTTTAGGTGCTTTAAAGGTTGGATAATCGGTGTAACCTTTTTCGTCAGCTGAATAAAACAAATCAGCATTTAAACTTTGAGACAACTCATGGTTAAATTCTAATCGCTCTACCAAATCTGGATTATTAATAAACTGTCTGCCAAATCCTATCATGTCGAATAACCCACTTTTTAAATCTGCTTCAGCGCTTTCTTTATCGTAACCTCCACAACCAATAATGGTATTTTTAAAATTGTTACGAATTAATTTTTTGATTTCCATTGGAACAGTTGGCGCGCCCATTGATGAATGATCAACCAAATGAATATACGCAATATCTAATTTGTTTAACTCCTTAGAAAGATAATTGTAGGTAGCATCAATGTCAGCATAATTAGGCATGTCCCCTCCTACTCCATATGGCGATAAACGAATTCCTGTTTTATCCTTACCAATAGCTGCTGCCACTACTTTGGTTACTTCAATAACAAAGCGGCAACGATTTTCAATACTTCCGCAATATTTGTCAGTTCGCACATTGCTAATTGGCGATAAAAACTCTTCTAATAAATAACCATTTGCACCATGTAATTCCACACCATCGAATCCGGCTTCCATGGCATTTTTAGCACCAGTTACATATTCTATTTGGGTAGAAACAATATCTTCAACGGTCATGGCTTTTGGAGTAGGATAATCTTGCATTTGTTTAGCATCTGTCCACATTTGACCAGCAGCTTTTACAGCAGATGGAGCTATAATTTCAGACCCCTTTTGCATATTTAAAATATGGCTTATCCTTCCAGTATGCATTATCTGAATAATAATTTTACCTCCACTTTTATGAACGGCTTCAGTAGTTTTTTTCCAACCAGCAATTTGTTCTTTACTAAAAATACCAGGAATACGCGCATAACCTAACCCATTGGGCGATGGTGATGTACCTTCGGTAATAATTAAACCAGCCGAAGCCCTTTGCTGATAATAGGTTGCCATTAAATCATTAGGAATATTATCAATGGCTCGGCATCTTGTCATAGGTGCCATCACAATATGGTTTTTCAAGGCCACTGAACCAACTTTTGTTGCAGTAAATAATGTATAATTTTTCATTTTTGTTTTTATTAATAGTTTTTACTTTCCTTATTTATTCCAATCAACAGATACAATAATTTCATTTCTTCTACCAAATAGTTGGTAAGGTGGATTATGTACCAAATAACGAAAACGCCCATAGTATGAAACTTGATTTTTCTTTAAAGCCATTTCTAGTAAATCTGTATGCAAGTCTATATCCTCTTGCGATGCAAATCCACCAAAACTAATGGCAGCCACATATTCATTTGGAGTAGTTTGAATGGTTACTTCTGCATTGTTTGGTATAGGTAAATTATCTTTATTGAAACTAGCAGGCATTACAAAGCTCATACTGGCACTGGTATCGCCTATTTCCATGTGCACTGGCGAGGTCATGGCTATTTGTTCTTTTTGTTTATTTCCGCCAAATATATAACCTGCTAATTTCGAAAAACCCATACTGCCAAGTTGCTTATAAGTTTTAGCCGAATTGGTTATAACAGCCATATTATTAGCTGGATAAAACCTGATTTCAAAGTCCTTTTCTACTTTGATAACAGTGTATAACTGTGTTTCTACTTTACTTGCTGCCATGGCTATATAAATTTGAAATGCAAAAATTAACAAAGCAATTATTCCTAATACTATTAGTACTATTTTCATTATTCATTTTTATTTAAAAAGGATCGCTTAATTCACTCACTCTGATGAGTTTTTTATTGACAAACTCGTCCAATCCTAACTGTGCCATTTCTCTTCCGTAGCCCGAACCTTTGGTACCTCCAAAAGGTAAGTCGGCTTGTGTCCAAGTAGGGTGATTGATAAAAACCATGCCTGTATCTATTTGGTTGGCAACTCGCTTGCCTCTTTCAATATCTTGTGTAAATACTGAACCGCCCAAACCATATGGAGAATCATTGGCTAAGGCAATGGCCGCTGCTTCATCTTTTACTTTAAAAAACAACGCTACAGGTCCAAAAAATTCTTCATAAAAAACAGGGTTTTCGGGTTTTATATCGGTCAATATGGTTGCTTCCATAAAAGCACCTTCTCGGTTTACTCTTTTACCGCCCATTAAAATTTTTGCACCACCATCAACAGCTCTTTTCACTTGATCGGCAATTTTTAAGGCGGCTGCTTCCGTGCAAAGAGGGCCTAAATGCGTAGCATCATCCATTGGGTCGCCCACCACAACGGCTTCCATTTTGGTTTTAAATTTTTCAAGAAAAGTATCTGCAATGCTATCTACTGCTATAAAACGTTTGGATGCTACACAGCATTGTCCATTATTATTAATTCTGCCAACTACCGCCCATTCTACTGCTTTATCAATATCGGCATCTTCCAAAATAATAAAGGCATCGCTACCGCCCAATTCTAAAACCGATTTTTTAACATGTTTTCCTGCTTCTGCCGCTACAATTGCTCCTGCTACTTCGCTGCCTGTAAGCGATAAACCCCTAATTCTTTTATCGCCAATTAATTTTTCTGTTTGCTTGTGCGATATGAGTAAATTGGTATATAGCCCAAGAGGTGCTCCTGCTTCTGCAAAAATTTCTTCAATAGCCATGGCGCACTGAGGTACATTCATGGCATGTTTTACCAGAACAGTATTTCCTATCATAATATTAGGTGCTGCAAAACGAGCCACCTGATAAAATGGAAAATTCCAAGGTTGTATACCTAGCAATACCCCAACAGGACTGTAACGTATCAATGCTTTTCCATGAACAGGATTTAAGATTTTATCGGCTAAAAACTGCTCCGCATTTTTAGCGTAGTAATCAAATATTTCGGCACTTAGTTTTATTTCGCCTTCAGCATGAGAAAGGAGTTTCCCCATTTCTAATGTTATCATTTTGGCAAGTTCTTTTCTTTTTGCTCGCAATAAACCCGCAACTGTGTATAATAACTGCGACCTTGTTTGATAATCGGTTAGTTTCCACTCATTAAATGCAATAGATGCTTGTGAAATAGCGGTTTCTATAGTAGCATCCGTCATTTCATCAAATGATTTTACTACTTTATTGTTGGTTGGATTGATGGTTTGAAATATCATGATATTATTATTTTGAATGATGTTGTTTTTCGCCTTTAAGTGTTTTTAAAAGAAGTTTGGCCACACCTTCTGACGAAGCTGGATTTTGCCCAGTAATCAGCAATCCATCTTGTTGCACATACGATTCCCAATGGGTTTTATTGGTGTAATGCGCACCCAATTCTTTCAATTTATCTTCCAATAAAAATGGAACTATTTTAGTTAGATTTACAGCATCTTCTTCATCGTTTGAAAAGCCAGTAAGGTGTTTTCCTTTTACTAGTGGTTGTCCGTTTTCTGATTTTACATTCACCAAGGCAGCAGGCGAGTGACAAACAAAAGCAATTGGTTTTTGATTATTGAAAAAGTCTTCAATCAATTTAATAGATACTTTATCTGTGGCTAAATCCCATAAAGGACCATGCCCACCAGGATAAAAAACAGCATCATAATCTTCATAATTTATTTCACTTAGTTTAATAGAATTTGCTACTTTTTCTATAGCTGTTTCATCCTTGTAAAATCTTTCCGTGGCTGGTGTTTGTGCATCTTCTAATTCGCTTTTAGGGTCAACGGGTGGTTGTCCACCTTTTGGAGATGCAATGGTTATTTCTGCTCCAGCATCTGCTAAAACAAAATAAGGCGAGGCAAATTCTTCTATCCAAAATCCAGTTTTTTCTCCTGTGTTTCCTAGGTCGCTATGAGACGTTAATACAATTAAAATTTTCATGTTTTTATTTTTGTTTAGTGAGTTTTATTTTTGAAATGTCAAATCCTTTTTCTTTGATTCGGGAAATGATTTGTTGATACGTGTTTTCGTTCATTGTGGCTGTTCTTGAAAGTATCCACAAGTATTTTCTATTTGGATGGCCAACTACTGCGTAACTATAATCTTCAGCCAAATCAATAATCCAATATTTGCCTTTAAAAGGCCAAAAGAACTGCACTTTTAGTTTGGCATTGCCACTGTTTTTATCTACAAATGCTTTTCCTTTAATAGATGATTGTTTGCCGTTAACACTATCCTTGTTGCACCTATTTTCAACTATTACATACCCTTCATCGGTTAATGTATATTTGGCTGTTGTGCAATTACAATCTTTTTGAAACCTTTGTGGAAACGAAGCAATTTCATACCATTTGCCTGCATACTTTTTTAAATCAACATACGGAACAGTTTGTAAAGTTTGTGCTATGGTAATGGTTGTTATCAAAAAAGAAAATATACTTACAAGAACCGGTTTATGGCATGTTTGAAAATTTACTATTACCTTATATTTTAATAGCTTTTTGAACATCAGGTTGTAGTTCGACATTATTTTTTAACTCTGGTTTTTAATATTGTGAGAGAATTATCACAACGGCACGAAGATGACAGCTATACTTGCTGAAAAACTTACACAATCCACGCTAAGAGTTTCTACTTTCACACATTTTGAATGTTAAGTTATTTTAGAATAAAGTGGTTTTTGTGTTAGGCAAATGTTAATTCAATTGACTTTGTTTGTATTAAACTCAGTAACCATTCTTCATAAATTTTACATACTTTCGCACCCTAATTTTTTGAGCAGTGCAGGTATTTTTTCAAAAGCATAAACCCTATTTTCTGAGTATTTTAGAACTAAGTTGGCCAATTATCATTGGTCAGTTAGGCATAGTTTTAATGGGCGTAGCCGATACTTTGATGATTGGTAAAATAGATGCTACTAACTTGGCTGCGGCTGGTTTGGCTAATGCTATTTATTACTTAATTACCATTTTGGGTTTAGGTACTTTAATGGCTGTATCGCCTTTAATAGCCAAGGCAAAGGCCGAAAATAATTTAGAAGAATGTATTAACTATTTTAAAGCAGCAGTTTTGGTAGCTTTAACTTTGTTTGTATTTATTTATGGTGTAAACGATGTTTTGAGTAATAACCTAGATTGGTTTAAGCAAGATGATAATGTAAAACCATTGGCTAAAGAGTTTTTAACATTGCTCAACTTCAGCACTTTACCTTTGTTATTGTTTTTAGCTGTTAAGCAGTTTAGCGATGGCCTTTCAATTACCAGACCAGCAGCCGTGATTACTGTTATAGCTTTGGCAATAAATATTTTAATTAATTACGCATTTATTTATGGAAACTGGGGAATGCCTGCTTTAGGTTTAGTAGGTGCTGGTTGGGCAACTATCATTGCGCGAGTTTTTATGTTTGTTACCATGCTTATTTATGTGCTTACTCATAAGCAATACAAACCTTATTTAATTAAAACCCAAGCTAAAATAAAAGCGCAATACATGGCCATTTTAAAAGTGGGTTTGCCTAGCGGTTTTCAATACTTTTTTGAGGTAGGAGCATTTGCTACAGCAGCTATAATTATTGGTTGGATTGGTAAAAGCGAACAAGCAGCGCATACTTTAGCCATTAATTTAGCATCGTTAACTTACATGGTAGCTACTGGTATTTCTGCAGGAACAGGCATAGCTGTTGGTGATGCTTTTGGACGAAAAAACAGAACTGATATGGTTTTTGCAGGTAAATCGGGTATTATGCTAGGTGGCATATTTATGGGTTTTTGCGCCATCTTATTTACTGTCTTTAACCAATTTATTGTAGAAACCAGTGTGAATGATGTGGAAGTACAACAAATTACGGCTGGATTACTTTTTATAGCTGCTATGTTCCAATTAAGCGATGGAGTGCAAGCAGTAAGTTTAGGTGCTTTGCGTGGTTTATCCGATACTAAAATACCAACAGTAATAACTATTATAGCTTATTGGGTTATAGGTATTCCAATTGGATATTACATGGCATTTTCGTTAGATTTAGGTTTGTATGGCATTTGGTACGGCCTGAGTATCGGTTTAACTTTTTCGGCTGTTTTATTAAGCATTCGTTTTGTTAAAGAAGCTAAAACCATGAATTTAAACTAAACATGAGTACAAAAGTAAAAGTACATGTAGCACTTTGGATAGTTACCATTATTTATGGTGCCACTTTTAGTATTGCTAAACAAGTAATGCCATTGTACATTAAACCTTTTGCCTTTATTTTATTAAGGGTTTCGGTGGCAAGTGTGTTAATTTTTTTGTTCCATAAATCGTTTATAAAAGAAAAAGTTAAAGACAAAACCGATTTACTAAAATTAGTGGTTTGTGCCATTTTTGGTGTGGCTGCTAATATGCTTTTGTTTTTTAAAGGTTTATCAATAACCACGCCCATAAATGGTTCGGTGTTAATGATGAATACACCTATTTTTGTAATAGTAATTTCGGTTTGGTGGAACAAAGAAAAAATTACTGTTCGCAAATTAATTGGTGTTTTATTGGCCAGTTTAGGAGCCATTATGCTAGTAGGGGGCCGCAAGTTCCAGTTCGATTCTGATAGGGTTTTAGGAGATATAATGGTAGCTGCCAATGCCATTATTTATGCTTTTTATTTGGTGTATGCCAAACAGTTAATTCATAAATACCATCCACTTACAGTTACTTTATATAGCTTTTTATTTGGTACATTACTGGTACTTCCTTTTGGTTTTAACGAATTTACACAAATTGAATGGAGTACTTTTTCTAGTAAAATTTGGCTTTTTGTAGGCTTTATTACAGTTGGTTCTACTTTTTTAACCTATGTATTAAATGCGTACGCTTTGCGCCATGCCAGCAGCAGTTTGGTTGGAACATATATTTATTTACAACCAGTTTGCGCTACCATTATAGCCATTGTATTTGCTACCGATGAATTAAGTTTAGAAAAACTAATTTTTATGTTAATCGTATTTGCAGGAGTTTATTTAGCTAGTTTTAAAAAAGCTGAAACAGTGAAGGCTAATTACTAGCTAAATTTTGATTAACATGAGTTACAGATAATCTTTCAATAGATTCTTCAATGGCATTCCAAAGGTTAATACGTGCTTGCAATGATTCCTTAACATACATGGTTGCTTCAGCCCATTTTGCACTATTTGTTCCGCATAAATTTTCTGTCATTTGATATGCCAAATGCGAGTGATGACCTCCGTCTACCTCAATGTGGCGTTCAATATAATATTGTAAAATATCTAACTTATTGGGAAACTGTTTTTTTAGTTCATTTATCAAACTTAAAAACATATCGGGTATTAAATCTTCTCTTCCAAAGGTAAATACAGCCGATAGGATAGCTGGATTTTGAGTGGCAATAGTTTTGAAAGTATTTTGCACAAAATAACTTGCTCCGTTATTTACATTAGCTAATACCAATGCATCATTCACATGTGCTTTACTAGAAATATGGTTTATAAAATGCTTGATTGAATTGGTGTTGCAATCCGCTTGTACCATGGCTTGCAAATACAGTTCAAAATGGCTTATTCTGTTTCCTTTTTCATCAACATCGCTTTCCTCTCCAAGAACAATTTCGTTTATTAAATACCTAGTATCTGCCGTTCCAATTGGAAACCATGGAGTTTGAACACAAGTTAAATGCTGCTGCAACGATTTTAACAACGACATAAAATCCCAAACAGCAAAGATATGATGCTCCATAAACACCTTCAAATGCTCCATAGTTGTAATTTTTTTGTACAAACTATGGTTTATAAGTTCTTGTCTTAAAGGTTCTATATCGGCTTTTAAGTTGTTTAAATACGAATTCGTCATACTGTTTTAAACCAAATTTTGTAATTATAGTTTTTGATTACTTATAATTTTCATCAATCATTTTAACTAAAAAATCTATTTCAGCAGCCATGTTTGATTTAAATGCAACAAAATTATAGTCGTCAAAATTATCTCGTTTTTCTAATTCTAAAGATAGTAGCGCTAACTCAGTAAAACAAACCGACAGCGCTGTTCCTTTCATTTTATGGGCTAACGACTTAAGGGCAGTTTTATTGTTCTCATTTATATATAATTCTAAACTTGGCATAAATTCAACTAAATATTCCCTAGTCATAATCATCAATTGATTTATAAGTTCAGTATCATTATCAAGACGATCTTTCAATTTTTCTAAATCAAAGTGTTTATTTAAACTGTTACTTTCCATATTTTCTTTCTTTTTATAAATACCATTATTAAAATCTAACCATTTTTCTATCGATTTAACAATAGTATCTGTTATTACAGGCTTGCTAATATAATCGTCCATACCTGAACGCAAACATTTTTCCTTTTCGCCTTTTACAGTTCCCGCGGTAAGTGCAATTATTGGAACGTGGCTATTATCGTGTTCAAATTTCCTAATTTCTTTTGCTGCATTGTAACCATTCATTTCAGGCATTTGAATATCCATAAAAACAATATCTGGTTTGTGTTTTACAAATTTTGAAACTGCCTCAATTCCATTCTGTGCTTCTTGAATTATTGCATTAGGAATAATGCTACTAAAAATACTTCTAGTTAGCATCATATTTATTGGATTATCATCAGCAATAAGAATACTAATCTCTCCTAAATTAATTTCTGATGTTAAATGATTTTCCTTTATTTTTTTTACTGCAATATCCTTGTTTTGAATTTTAACCAAACAATCAAACAACTGTTTCATTTTAACAGGCTTTACAAGTCTATATTGTATAAACAGCTCTTCCATCATATTATCCAAATCATCTTCATCAGTTGAGTTATTTAATAATATTATTGGCAATTGATAACCACTCTTTTTTAGTTTGTTTCTTATATTTTTTACAGTTTCAATACCATCCAAATAAGGCATATTATAATCCATCAAAATCAGATCATACCTGTTTTTTTCACTAATTTTATCTAAGGCTTCTATTCCATTTTTTGCCAAATCTATTTGCACATAACGCAATGAAAACAACTGTTTTAAAATTAGTCTGTTGCTTGCATTATCATCTACAATTAGTATTTTGTTTATTTCGGTTAATTGCTTCCAATCTTCCTTTTTTTCATGCTTTGCGTTTAACTCTAAATCAAAGAAAAATACACTCCCCACCCCTATTTCAGAATTAATTTGCAATTTACTACCCATTAAATCAAGTAGCTTATTAGAAATTGTTAAACCTAAACCTGTTCCGCCAAATTTCCTTGAAATGGTGGCATCTTCTTGAGAAAAAGCTTCAAATATTTTACTTTGATTTTTTTTATCTATTCCAACTCCTGTATCTCTTACAGAAAACCTGAAATTAGTTTTACCATTATTATTTCCTAAAACATCAACTCTCAATTCAATTTCACCGTTTTCGGTAAATTTGATTGCATTGCCTAATAAGTTTACCAATATTTGCCTTAAACGAACAGAGTCTGCAAGAACTAATTCTGGTATTATGGGTGGTATTTTTAGCAAAACCTCCAAACCTTTAGAATGTGCTTGAAATTTAATAATATCAGTAACTTGACTACCAAAATCAAACAAATCAATTTCCTCCATGGCCAGTTCAAGTTTTCCAGCTTCTATCTTAGAAAAATCAAGAATATCATTGATAATGTCTAATAATGAATTTGCTGACTTATAAACAGTTTCCATGTACTGTAATTGAATTTGATCCAATTTTGTTTTCATTAACAAATCAATAAAACCAATTACGCCATTAAGCGGTGTTCTGATTTCATGACTCATATTGGCCAAAAACTCAGATTTAGATACGCTCGCAGCTTCGGCTATTTCTTTTGCATGTTGAATGGCGTTTTCAGATTTTTTTTCTGCAGTAATGTCAAAAGTAATTCCAACTAGTTGGGTTGGTTCATTATTTTCATTAAATTGAATTCTTGCACTAGCCTTTAAGTATTTTACAGTATTATCATTGTTCAATATTCTAAAAACTTCGTTGAAGTCTTTTAAATTATTAATTGAATTCGATATACTCTTTTCAAGACTAGGCAGATCCTCAGGGTGTACTCTTGATTTAAAAATTTTATATGGATTTTTAGTTACTAAAAAATCTGCTTCGTATATGGCATACATTACATCATTCCAAACAACTGCTTGTTTATTTATACTAATCTCCCAAACACCAATTTGGGCTGATTGAGTAGCCAATTCAAATCTTTTGTTAATGGTAATTATTTCAAGTTCAGCTTTTTTCTTTTCAGTAATATTTTGCATGTAACCATGCCATATTAAACCATTTGGGTGTTTTTCAGGGCTTGAATCCCCCTTAATCCATAATATTTCGTTGTTAATTATTACCCTAAATTCAAGATGCCATTTAGTGAAATTTAATGCAGATTCAGCTATAGAATTATTTACTTTTACCAAATCATCAGGGTGTACTAATCCAAATAGTTTTTCAGGACTTTCTTCAATTTCTGTTTTTGATAATCCGAATAAAGTTATGAAGCCAGATGATACATATGGAAATCTCACTTTCCCATTATTTAACATTTCAAATTGATACAACGCACCGGGTAACTCATTGGTTAAATCTGTAATAATTTTCAGATTAACTTCATTCTGCGCTTCAATTTTCTTTTTATTACTTATATCTTGGAATGTTCCGTAAATCCGTCTACATTTATTATTAATAAATTCTGCATTCCCTATTGTCCTCACCCAAACCTGATTACCTTTTGCTGTAATTAACTCTAACTCTAAATCATAAGAGGTGCCATTTTCAATACATTCGTGGAAATAATTATTAAGGGTTTCTCTACTGAATCCTTCCTTGTAGTAAAATAGTCCTTCACGTAAGTTAGGAATATAATCCTCATTAACTTCGTGAATTTGCTTAGTTATATCTGACCACTGTAAGGTTTCCTTTTCTACATCATACTCCCAACCTCCAATTTTGGCAACTTTACTTATTTGGCTTAAAATTTCTTTTGTTTTAACTAATTCATTATCAAAAAAAATATCATTATTTAAATCAACTTTTAAGCAAAAAAGTAAATTATCATTATTAACCTTTAACACCTCAAATGTAAAATGCCTTTCAGTTCCAGTATATGCTATAAAGGTTATTTTTTTAGTGTGGTTTTTCGTTAAACTAGTTAGTGTTTTTAGTCTATCAAAATTATTTAAAAAAAACTGACTCTCGCATTCCAAATAACCAAGTAAATTGAGTAAACTATTACTGATAATTGAATCGTTTATACTTGATAAATTTATATTTAAATAACCGTTGAGTGCATTTATTTCAATAAATTCAAATATCTCTTTATCTTTAACAATTAATTGATAAAATTCTTCTTTAATTTTCTTCATTACAAAAGCTAGTTTGTTGACGATAAATGTAAATCACAAATATTTTTAATTTTTGAAGATTCGATAGGTTTGGTTAAAAAATCAATAACCTCTTCATGAAATTTTGCTTTATTTATATCAGCTTGTGAAATTGAAGAACTGACAATATATATTGAAATTGGCTTTAAAATAAGATGTTTTAGTTTTTTAAATTCCTCCAAAAACTCCCACCCATCAAATAAAGGCATATTAATATCTAACAATATTAAATCTGGAGTTAACTCCTTATTTTCAATCATTGTTTTAATTCCTTCTAAGCCAGCAAGACCATTATCGAACGATTTAATATTTGAACAAATATTTGATTTTACCAGCGTTTTTTTTAACAAAAACGTGTAAATATCATCATCATCAATTATACAAATACAGTCCAATTTTCCCATAGGTTTAGTTTTCTTATATATAAATCAATTTATATAATTATTAAACAAATTTATAAAAAATACCAAAACAACAAAATAAATAGTTTTTTAGTTTGTTTAAATAAAATAAAAACCACTTAAACAGAAGATAACCAAATAGAAAATTTTATCTAATATAGTTTTATTGTTTGTCGGTAACCGTTGTTATTTAAATACCAATCAGTTTTTAAAGAACCTCCTGATGTAGCCCAAGTTGCAAAATGTAAATAACCACTGATGATAGAATTTTTTTCTTTAAGATATGGAAATGATTTAGGGACATTTATAGCATATGGTAGGTTATTTTTGGTTTTATAATAAACACCATTAGCAATGCTCGTTCCATCACTTGATGTACCAAAAATAGCTGAATTTGCTAAATCAGTTGGTGTTTTACCAGCTAAGTGTATTTCAAATCCTCGTCCTTTTCCAGCTTCATCTACAAAAATAAATGGATTAAATGAACCTAAAGAAAAACTATTTAATGAAATTGGTGAATTTAACTCAAAACTTATATCCATTGTGTCTACGTTTTGATAAGCCTCTCCATCTTTAGTATTAAATGCATTATTAAATTTCGTCCTTGAATTATTAAACAATATTGCCACTGCCTTTGATTGACCTGTTTCTAATGTTGCGCCAATCATATTTTTAACATTACCTCTACTTGTTGGAAATTCAACACCAAAAGCATTTTTGTATACTCCTCCAGCTGCTCTGGGCTTAAATCTACCAATTACCTTTACCACATTATTATCAGCATTGGTAATAACATTATATCTGTAATCTACAACCAAATCATTTAAATCATAATCACCTTTACTTGGCCATTGATCTTCAAAGGCTATTGTTGCCATTTCGTCTATAGAAGGATAAATATTATTATGCGCTTTTGTAGCATCATTTGGGTAATCGTCTAAATCATCAGCAATGCCATCATTATCAATATCTGAAAAGTTTTTTATAGGCAATACATCTTTTGTATCTATACCAGTTACAGGATTTGCTTTCGCAAAAAACACCACATCATTAAAATCTTCATCACTTGATCCATTTGTGCGTAATTGATCCTCAAAAGCTATTAAAAATCTATCGGTTGTATTATCATAAAATAAAACGGAATGTTCTTTTTTTAATGGATTTGATTCATTTACGTTTAAATCTTTATCCGATAAAAAAATGGTTGAATTTTGAATACCACTACTTCTATATCCGTCAGATGAAATTGCAAAACCCACCACAGTATCTGCACCAAATCTTCCAATCAAAACCCTATCACCAGAAACCAAACCTCCACCACTGCCCAAATAGGAAGCATTTGGAAACACACAAATTAAGGAGTCAATGTCATTTCGAGTTTGTGGAGGATTATTTTTGTTGTAAACATAATAAAATAATGAGTTTCTAAAACCAGCTCCTTCATGAACAAAAGTAATCCATATATCGGATAGTTGAGTTATTTTCAAATTACGCTCTACCGTATTATTTAAATACCCAGGATTGTAAATAGGAACTCGTTTTTTCTCAGGTAATGAAGTGTTCACATCTGCTAAAAAACTTGATGTTATAACCTCGCGAGGTAAAAATAAATAATTAGGTTTTCCTTGAACAAGTTCCCATGATCCTAACCTGTATGAAAAGTCAGTTGATTTAGATAAGGTAACATTGTTACCACTGGCAAGTTTGCCTTGTGCTGTAACTATTTTCATTGGCGACTTTCCACCAAGGGTTAAGCTAGTAGCTGGTTTTACCAAATCTAATAACACATCATTGGGAATACCGATATAATCAGAGTTAACTACAACTTTTGTTAAATAACTTGGCACTTCAACTTTTGAACTAAATACACCAAAATTATCTGTTGAACCAGATACTATTATTTTACTTCCATCCAAATCAGAAGCACCATCCATGATATCTATTCTAACATTTTTTATTGGTTTATCATCATTTGTTAATAATTGAATACTAAAGCTAATTTCATTAGAGGTTTGATAATCGAAATTTGAAGGAACCTTCAATAAATTGATATCTGTAACTGATTCAGGAGCTGTAACCTCTACTGCGTCTTTAGTTACTTTTTGGCAAGAAAGCGAAAAAATTATTAATACAATTGTTGCTAGATTAATGGTTTTCATTTCAAATAGTATTTTATTCAACCCAAATATTTTGAATTAAAGGGCAAATTAGTAAAATACTTTAAATTATAAAATAAAATACTACAAATTTATTCCAATTGCTCTGTGAAGATACTAAATGCGTAATCGGCTTGACTGTAAAGCATTTCCATACCGTTTTTTATATTTGCTTTCATAGCTTTTGATTTGGTCAAAAATTGAGACTCTGTTGGCAAATAAATAAGGTCATAACAAAAATGATTTGGTGTCAATTTTCCATAAGGAAATAAAGGAAATTCAAGCACTTTAGGGTACATACCCAAAGGGGTTGCATTGATTACTAATGTAAATTTATTTATATCCATGTCTTGAAGTTCACCATAGCCAATTGTACCTTCATCTATTTTTGATGTTTGAGAAGTTACAGAAATGAATTCAATAGCTAATTGGCGAAATATAAATTGCACAGCCTTACTAACACCTCCTGTACCCAAAATAATTGCTTTACCATCAAAATTTATAGGAATAAAATTTAATAAGGATTGTTTAAAACCTAATACATCTGTGTTATATCCTTTAAGACTAATCTTATCATTATCTCTATTTATTTTAACACAATTTACTGCACCTACTTCCAAAGCCGTTGTGTCCAATTTATCTAAAAATGGAATAATACTTTGCTTAAATGGAATAGTCACATTTAAACCAAATATTTTTTCGTTTTGAACTATTAAAGGTAAAAACTCATTGATGTTTTTTAACTCAAAATTTTGATAGTGATAAGGTAAATTATTAGCTTCAAATTTATGATTGAAATAGTCTTTCGAAAATGTGTTTTTGAGATTATCCCCAATCAAACCAAATATTTGAGTATAATTTTGCATCCTAATCCTTAGGTGTGTTTATAATTCCACTAATAAATTTAAGAATTTCCTTACGTCCAATTTCTTTAACAGATGAGGTTTCAAAACACTCTGGCAAATGCGACCAATCTAGTAGCAATGTTTCTTTGAATTTTTCAATATTAGCAGCTGATTCAATAGCTTTTATTTTATCTAATTTGGTAAAAACTATTACAAACGGAACCTCCATTTGACCTAACATATTTATAAAAGAAATATCGCTGTTTTGTGGTGGAACCCTGCAATCAATTAACACAAAAACACACTGTAAGTTTTCTCTACTTTTCAAATAGTCAATTAATACAGTTTCCCATTGAACACGTAATGTTTTACTCCGTTTAGCATAACCATAACCAGGTAAATCAACTAAATTCCATTTTCCATTTATAAGAAAGAAATTAATGCTAACTGTTTTTCCAGGTGTAGATGATGTACGCGCCAAATCTTTACGCTCCACTAACATATTAATGAGCGATGATTTCCCAACATTACTTCTACCAATAAAAGCAAATTCAGGTAAATTGCCTTTGGGACAGCCAGCAAGGTTTGAGGCTGCCATTTTAAATTCAGCAGATTTTATTTCCATTTGCTACAAAAGTGCAATTAATATTTGACCAAAAAAACTGTGTTAGTAAGATATAATTTTAATTATATAAATAAAAAAAAGCCAACTATTAAATAGTTGGCTTTTTTCAATATTTTAAAGGTATATGTTAGTATCTACGTGGACCTCTATCATTACTTCTTCCTCCAAAACCTCTGCTACCACCGGCACCTTCTGTTTTTGGTCTTGCTTCAGTTACGTTAAGTACTTTACCAACGTGTTCTGATTGATGCAGCTTTTCAATAGCTTGATTAGCCTCAGCATCGTTAGGCATTTCAACAAAACCAAAACCGCGAGAACGACCAGTTTCACGGTCTAAGATAACTTTAGCTGATGATACCTCGCCAAAGCCTTCGAATAATTGTTGCAGTTGTTCGTTAGAAACACTGTAATTTAAATTTGCAACGTAAATGTTCATTTAATTATAAAATTTTATTGTTAGTTTTTTTAGCCAATTGGCTTTTGTTAATACAAGGGTACAAAATATTTTTTGGATTATTTCAAGTCCTAAAAATTTTTTCTTCAATTTTTCTAAAAAAAATTGAGAACACAAACTTAATTAAGTTAGGCAAAGATTGGAGTGATTTAAATTTATTAATAGATTGATTGCTTTTGTTTACCCAAATAATTAACCTATATTTGTTACTAAAATAAGTTATTAACCATAAATTTTATAACAAATGGCCATTTTTAATAGCAATAAAAATCAAACATTTAACCCACAGGAAATAAATATTATAAATGCGGGCACAAGTATAATTGGTGATATTACTTCTGTAGGTGACTTAAGGATAGATGGAACTGTAAAAGGAAATATTACTGTAAAAACCAAATTAGTATTAGGGGCAAGTAGTAAAGTAGATGGCAATGTAACCGCTGCAAATTGCGATGTGCAAGGCATTATCAATGGCAATGTAATTATAGAAGACCTACTTTCAGTGAAATCAACTGCTAAAATCACAGGTGATATTACATCACAAAAATTGGTTATAGAGTCGGGAGCAGAGTTTAACGGAAAAAGTCAAATGAGTGTGAGTAAAACTCCCAATGGAAATCAAAAACCATCTAACCCAATTAATGTCAAGCCTGCTGTAATTGCTGAGTAAATTATTAAATACCTTACAGAATAAGTTTTAATAAATTACCTTAATCATAATTCTATGCAATTGTTTTTTCATGCTAACCTCAACGACAAATTTTTTGAACTTCCTGAAGATGAATCAAAGCATTGTATTAGGGTGCTTCGAAAAAAAACGAACGATCAAATAACAATTATAGATGGAAAGGGCAATAAAGCACTTTGTAAAATAATTGACGATAACGCAAAAAAATGCAAATTAGAAATTATTGAAACAGTCCATTTTGATAATAACCTTAAGCAAAATATTCACTTAGTAGTAGCACCTACAAAAAATTTTGATAGAATGGATTGGATGATTGAAAAATGTACTGAAATAGGAATTTCAGAAATTACATTTATTGAAACTGAAAATTCTGAAAGGAATAAAATAAATATAGAACGCTGCGAAAAAATATTAATTCAGGCCATTAAACAAAGCAAACAATATTGGTTACCCAAAATTAATAATATCATTTCATATAATTCATTTTTTAAAAATATAAAAACTGAAGATTATAACTGTTTACTTGCTTGGTGTATTGAGGAAAAAATTTCCATAAATAGTGTTTTTAATCAATATAAACCTACACTAATTATGATTGGCCCTGAGGGAGATTTCACAGAAAATGAGGTTAAAATTGCTTTACAGAAAAACTTCAAACCAATTTCTTTGGGTAATAATATTTTAAGAACTGAAACAGCAGCCATTTATACCTGCTCAGTACTAAACTACCTCTACTCCTAATGAAGTATATTTGGTTTGTAGTATTGATTGTTTTGGGAGTAAAGCCCTTAACTAGCTTTTCACAAAATGATTCAATTTCATTTTACAATAAAAAATATGGGTACAAAAGCTACATCGCCCCATCATTATTAATTACCTACGGTTTAATAAATTTAAAAAATAATGGACCAACAAGTAGTTTATCAATAAAAAACTACAGAGATGATAATTGGAAAAGTTTCAAAACTTCTACCGATGATTATTTGGCATTTTCACCTGGGCTAATAATGATTGGTCTTGATTTATTAAAAGTAAAAAGCACAAGTAATATTCCAAATCAATTTGCTATCACAACTAAAAGTATAATACTAGGACTAGGATTAGTTAATATATTAAAATATAGCACTGAAACACTTAGGCCAGATGAATCAAATAAATACTCCTTTCCAAGTGGGCATACAGCATTTGCATTTATACTTGCCGAAATTTTACATCAAGAATATAAAAACAAACCTTTCGTCATATTTTCTGGTTACACTTTAGCAACCACCGTGGGCGCCATGAGAATATTAAATAACAAACATTGGTTTAGCGATGTTTGTGTTGGGGCTGGTATTGGCATCATATCTACTAAACTTATTTATGCAACGCACAGAAACAAATGGAAAATGAACAAAAATAATTTGTTTCCAATAATTGGCACAAACCAACTTGGTTTTACCTATAGTTTTTAAAAGAAAAAGCCAAACATTATTGTTTAGCTTTTTCTTTTAAAGTTATCTATTTTAAAATATAACTACTTGCATGAACAATGTTATTGTCAATATACAATTCAATGGTGTAGGTACCACTTTCTAAATTTCTCTCCTCCCCTTCGTATGCTAAACAAATATTTTGCTTCTCATTCTGATAATCAATTTTAATATTTGATGTACATTCTAACGTTTCGCCATTAACTAAAATATTTCCTTTATTAATACCTGCCAATGGTTTACCACTTGGTGAAATTACTCTCAAATAAACAAATCTATCACCTTTGTTTGCTACTTTGTTATCCATTATAGTTAAACAAGCTTCAATTTTATTGGTTCTTTTAGCTAATGTAGTTTCAACTAACTTTCCATTGCTTTTCTTTTTAAATACTGATACCTTAACGTATTCAACTTTTAAAACACTAGCCGCCTCAACTGTTTTCTCCAGTTTTGATTTTTCTTGACTTAAGCCTGAAACCGCCTCAGTTAATTCTGTATTTTTTGCTTTCAATGCACCATTTTCTATCATAAGTGCATCAATTTTTTCCAAATATTCATCTCTCAATTCTTTTAAAGAAGCCAATTCTTCTTTTAATTTTTTGCTTAACTTATTGGCATCTTTTTCATTTTTAAGTAAGTTTCTTATTTTTAACTCTTGGTTATAAATTTTGCCATTTGCATCAGTAAGCAAACTATCTAAATTACCTGCTATTCCCCTGTATTTATCTAATTCCATGGAAGTAGAAACCAATTCTCTTTCTACCTCTATTCTTACATTAGTTAAACTATCTACTTCATTTCCATGTGAGATAATAGTTGTAGTATGGTTTTTATATTGGTATACATTAAAACCAATAGACCCTAATAACAATAACAGTAATAAAACCAAACCATTACGGTTATTACTCTTCTCTTCTTGTTGCTTATCCATTTTATTAATTATTAATTTAATTGCAAGGTAATACTTGTTTTGAATTATCAATAGTAAAAATTTATAGCACCTACTAATCTATCAAAATTTTGATTACAGCGAGATAGTTTATATTATTGCAATTAGTTTATGCTAAATAACAAAAAAATAGTTGTTGTAATGCCTGCCTATAATGCAGAGCTTACCTTAGAAAAAACCTATAATGAAATTCCATTCGATATAGTAGATGAAGTGATTTTAGTAGATGATACTAGTAAAGATCAAACAAGTGCTTTGGCAAAAAAAATAGGTATACAGCATGTTATTAGACATGAAAAAAACAAAGGTTATGGTGGAAATCAAAAAACTTGTTATAACAAAGCCAAAGAAATTGGTGCTGATATTGTAATAATGGTTCACCCTGACTACCAATACACACCTACATTAATTCATAGCATTGCCTCAATTATTGCATATAACGTATATCCAGCAGTATTTGCTTCACGAATATTAGGAAAAGGTGCATTAAAGGGAGGAATGCCACTTTATAAGTATTTCTTCAACCGTTGTTTAACTTTGTTTCAAAATATTTTGATGGGACAAAAACTATCGGAATACCATACAGGCTACAGAGCATTTAGTATTGATGTGCTAAACACTGTTGACTATAATGTTTGTAGTGATGATTTTGTGTTTGATAACCAAATGTGTGCACAAGTATTTTATGCAGGTTTTGAAATAGGTGAAGTTACTTGTCCAACTAAATATTTTGATGAGGCTTCATCAATAAATTTTGCAAGAAGTGTAAAATACGGTTTAGGTGTTCTAGCCACATCAATTCAGTACAGATTTCAAAAGTGGGGAATTATCAATTTAAAAATATTTAATAAATAATCCTTTAGTTCAACTATTTGAACAACCACTTATTTTATTGAAAAATTCATCCTATTCAAGAGCACTTTTAAAGTGGTCTTCTTCTAAAATTGCAAATTCGTAATTATCTATCCATTGACCACGAATAGGTAGTATTTTTCTATGGTGGGCTTCTTTTTTAAATCCTGCCTTTTCGAGTACCTTAATAGAGGCGATATTTTCTGTGGCACAACCAGCAGTGATTCTGTGTAGTTTTAATTCAAAAAACAAAAATTTAAAACACATTTAACAACTTCCGTGGCAAAACCTTTATTCCAAAATTCAGGAAAAAGTTTATACCATATTTCAGCATTGAGGTAATTTTTTTTCCTTTATTTAAACCTAATAACCCAATAAAACAACCTTCTTTATTTTGCAGTAACCAAACATATTTTTCCCTTGGATTTTGTTGTTGGGCAGTTATCCAGGAAATTGTTAAATCTTGTGTTTCTTTAATATTTTTTGGAATGCCAAGTGTATTATATTTATCTACTTCAGGCAAAATATTAAGTTGATGGATTTGCGGAATATCATCTTCTAATATTTCTCGAAATAAAACATGTTTTGATTTTAACTGCATAAATCGTTTTTAATTCCAATGATAGTTTTTAATTTCAACTTATTTCTGAGTAATGAATAAAATAAATTATTTTAGTCAACAGCAAATACTAACTAATCATTTTACAACCTATTTTTTATATTATCCAGATAAAGTAACTGGTATAGTTATTCCATTAATTGCTTATTGAAACACAAGTTTCATATCGTATCTATGCAATCCTTTTTCGTAAAAATCGTTGGTAATTTTGGTAGTTTCAAAACCATATTTTTCAAAAAAGCCATACGAATATTGTGTAGTATCAATATACACAGGTTGGTTGGGAAACTTTTCTTTAATTTGCTCTAAACGATAAGCCAATAACTCTTTACCAAATCCTTTTTTATGGAAATTTTGATGAATGAGTCCCCAAGCTAAAGTAATAATATCAGAATTATCTTTATCGCCAAAACCTCCACAACCAATTACCTCATTTTCAAAAACTACTACATAATAATAGGTTTTATTAACCCCAACTTTATTAGGAATCATCTCTAAAAAAGCATCAAAATCAGCTACTTCTGCTTGTGTAAAATATTTTGGTACATTGCTTTCAAAAGCCTTTAAGCAGGCTTGTTTGTAAGTGGTTTCATAAGCTCTTATTACTAATTTCATATTTTCGAATTTAATAAAATTCAATTACTTATTTCTGTTTGCTAAAACAAAAAAGCTACTTAACCTTTCGGCTAAGTAGCTTTTTTTATAAGTTAAATACTATTTAACTATTCTTCATCTTTCGATGATAATAATGCTTCGTATTCTTCTTTACTACCTACTACTAATTTTTCATAATCGCGTAAACCAGTACCTGCAGGAATTAAATGTCCAACAATTACGTTTTCTTTTAATCCTAACATTCTATCTACTTTACCGTTAATAGCAGCTTCGTTTAATACTTTAGTAGTTTCCTGGAACGATGCAGCACTCATGAAACTTTGAGTACCTAAAGATGATTTAGTGATACCCATAATTACTTGAACTGCAGTAGCCGATTCAGCATCTCTTACTTCAACTAGGCGTAAATCTTTACGTTTTAATTGTGAATTTTCGTCACGTAATTTTCTAACGCTAATAATTTGGCCTGGTTTGTAGTTTGTTGAATCACCTGCTTCTAACACTACTTTTTTATCGTAAATCCAATCATTTACTTTTTTGAATTTGAAACGATCAACGTTTTCGCCTTCTAAGAATAAAGTATCACCTGGATCAACTACTTCTAGTTTTTGCATCATTTGGCGAACAATAATTTCGATATGTTTATCCGAAATTTTTACACCTTGTAAACGGTAAACCTCTTGGATACCATTAACAATATAACGCTGAACTGTAAGTGGTCCTTCAATTCTCAAAATATCTTGAGGGCTAATTGAACCATCAGATAATTGTGAACCAGCTTTCACGAAATCATTTTCTTGAACTAAAATGTGTTTCGACAATGGAACCATGTATTTGCGGCTATCACCATCACGTGAGGTAACCATGATTTCTCTGTTACCACGTTTAATACCACCAAAGCTTACTACACCATCAATTTCGGTTACTACTGCAGGATTACTTGGGTTACGAGCTTCAAATAACTCAGTAACACGCGGTAAACCTCCTGTAATATCACGTGTTTTACTTGCAACACGAGGAATCTTAACTAAAATTTCACCTGGTCCAATTGATTTTCCATCTTCAACCACAATGTGAGCACCTACAGGAATATTGTATTCTTTTAAAGGATTACCTTTTTTATCGTTTACAATAATTGAAGGTGTTTTAGTTTTATCTTTCGATTCAATAATTACTTTCTCTTTGTGACCTGTTTGCTCATCGCTTTCTTCTTTAAAAGTAATATTTTCAATAATACTTTCAAATTGAAGCACACCCGGGAACTCAGAAAGAATTACCGCATTGTATGGATCCCATGAACAAATGATATCGCCTTTAGCAATTTTAGCACCATTTTTAACTTGTAAATGAGCTCCATAAGGAATATTTACAGTAATAATTGGATTACGAGTTACCTCATCTAAAATTCTAATCTCACCTTGACGACCGATTACAGTATCAAAAATACCTTCATCAGTTTTCATTTCAACTGTTTTTATCTCTTCAAATTCTAAAATACCACCAAATTTAGCATTCATTTGGCTTTCGTTAG
This sequence comes from Bacteroidota bacterium, assembly GCA_947464275.1. Lineage (GTDB taxonomy): Bacteria > Bacteroidota > Bacteroidia > UKL13-3 > UKL13-3 > JAAFJM01. The sequence goes on along the minus strand of CANHVU010000018.1, from coordinate 22,478 downwards.
CAATATTTGAAGCCGTACCACCCACGTGGAAAGTACGTAATGTTAACTGAGTTCCTGGTTCACCAATTGATTGAGCAGCAATTACACCCGCTGAATCTCCTCTTTGAGCCATTCTACCAGTAGAAAGATTTCTACCGTAACATTTTGCACAAATACCTAATTGAGTTTCGCAAGTTAATGCCGAACGAATTTCAACTATTTCAATTGGGCTATTTGATATTTTAGTAGCAATTTTTTCAATAATTTGCTCACCAGCTGCTACATATAATTCACCAGTTAATGGATCAAATACATCGTGTAAACTAGTTCTTCCTAAAATACGTTCATATAAACTTTCTACTTCTTCTTCGTTATCTTTTAAAGCACTAATTGGAATACCACGTAAAGTACCACAATCTTCTTCATTGATAACAATATCTTGAGCAACGTCATGTAACCTACGTGTTAAGTAACCAGCATCCGCAGTTTTTAAAGCTGTATCCGCCAAACCTTTACGCGCACCGTGAGTTGAAATAAAGTATTCAATAACTGATAAACCTTCTTTAAAATTAGAAAGAATTGGATTTTCAATAATCTCTCCAGTTCCCCCACTTAAATTCTTTTGTGGTTTAGCCATCAAACCCCTCATACCGCCTAACTGACGAATTTGCTCTTTTGATCCACGCGCTCCAGAATCTAACATCATATAGATAGGGTTAAATCCTTGGTTATCGTTTTTCAATTGAGTTAATAAGGTATCAGCCAAACGAGAGTTAATACGAGTCCAGATATCAATAACTTGGTTATAACGCTCATTGTTGGTAATAAAACCTTGCTCGTAATTGCTCCAAATTTCTTCTACCTCTGCTTGTGCTTCTTTAACAAATTTCCCTTTTTCTTCAGGGATCATTACATAACTTAAATTAAATGATAATCCACCTTTAAATGCATGGTGGAAACCAATTTCTTTAATATCATCTAAGAATTTTGCACACTTATCCATACCACATTCAGCAATTACTGAACCAATGATATCTCTTAAGTTTTTCTTAGTTAATAATTCATTGATGTAACCATAATTAGAAGGTACTACAGTATTGAAAATAATTCTACCAACTGTTGTATCAATCAATTTATTAACTAATTGATCTTCTTCTAAAACATTTACTTTACATTTAACAAAAGCGTGTAAATCAACCTTACGCTCGTTGTAAGCAATAATTGCTTCTTCTGGAGAGTAAAATTTCAATCCTTCGCCTTTTACGGGATGTTCAGGAGTATGTTTTCTACCTTTTGTAATGTAGTATAATCCCAACACCATATCTTGCGATGGTACCGCAATTGGCGCACCGTTAGCAGGATTTAAAATATTGTGAGGAGCAAGCATCAATAATTGTGCTTCTAAAACTGCTGCATTTCCTAGTGGAACGTGAACAGCCATTTGATCCCCGTCAAAATCCGCATTAAAACCAGTACACACCAATGGATGTAATTGGATAGCTTTACCTTCAATTAATTTTGGTTGGAAAGCTTGAATACCTAATCTATGTAATGTAGGAGCACGGTTTAATAAAATAGGATGTCCTTTTAAAATATTTTCTAAAATATCCCAAATTACAGGCTCTTTTCTGTCTACTAACTTCTTAGCCGATTTTACTGTTTTTACAATACCACGCTCTAATAATTTACGGATAACAAATGGTTTGAAAAGCTCAGCAGCCATGTTTTTAGGAATACCACATTCGTGTAATTTTAATTGAGGGCCAACCACAATTACCGAACGACCAGAGTAATCCACACGTTTACCTAATAAATTTTGACGGAAACGACCTTGTTTACCTTTTAGCATATCGCTTAAAGATTTTAATGGACGGTTACCTTCAGTTTTTACAGCACTTACTCTTCTAGTATTATCAAATAATGAATCTACAGCTTCTTGTAACATACGTTTTTCGTTACGTAAAATTACTTCAGGAGCTTTTATTTCCATTAAACGTTTCAAACGGTTATTACGAATAATAACACGTCTGTATAAATCATTTAAATCCGAAGTTGCAAAACGTCCACCTTCTAATGGCACTAACGGACGTAATTCTGGTGGAATAACTGGTAAAATTTTAACCACCATCCACTCAGGACGGTTTTCACCGTTTTCTTGAGCAGAACGGAATCCTTCAATAACTTTTAAGCGTTTTAAAGCTTCAGCTTTACGTTGTTGGCTAGTTTCTGTACTTGCTTTAATACGTAAATCAAAACTCAATGCATCAAGATCAACTCGGCTTAATAAAAACCAAAGTGCATCTCCACCCATTTTAGCAATAAATTTATTCGGATCTTCATCATCTAAATGTTGGTTATCTTTTGGTAGCGAATCAAGAATATCTAAATATTCTTCTTCAGTTAACAAATCGTTCATTAAAACACCATCATTTTGCTTGATACCTGGTTGACAAACTACATAACGTTCGTAGTAAACCACCATGTCTAATTTTTTTGTTGGCATTCCTAATACATAACCAATTTTATTAGGCAATGAACGGAAATACCAAATATGCGCAACAGGTACCACTAAATTAATGTGACCCATGCGTTCGCGTCTTACTTTCTTTTCTGTTACTTCAACACCACAACGGTCACAAACAATACCCTTGTAACGAATACGTTTATATTTACCACAATGACATTCGTAATCTTTTATTGGTCCAAAAATACGCTCACAAAACAATCCACCCATTTCTGGCTTGAACGATCTGTAATTGATAGTTTCTGGCTTGGTTACTTCACCATGTGATCTTTGTAAAATAGACTCTGGCGAAGCCAACCCTATTCTGATTTTGGTGAAATTGCTTTTTAATTTTTGATCTTTTTTGAAAGACATATATTTCGTTTGAAATTTTTTTATTGAAAATTGTTAGTTTAAATAAAATGATGGAATTGAGCCAGCAAAATTGTCAACTCAATTCCATTAAATTTTTTATTCTAACGTTACATCTAAACCTAAGCCTCTTAATTCATGTAACAATACATTGAACGATTCAGGGATACCAGGTTGTGGTAAATTATCACCTTTTACAATTGCTTCGTAAGCCTTAGCTCTACCAATAATATCATCCGATTTAATGGTTAAAATTTCTTGTAAAATATTTGATGCACCATAAGCTTCTAAAGCCCAAACCTCCATCTCTCCAAAACGCTGACCTCCAAATTGTGCTTTACCACCTAAAGGTTGTTGTGTAATTAATGAGTATGGTCCAATAGAACGAGCATGCATCTTATCATCAACCATGTGACCTAATTTAATCATATAAATTACACCTACAGTAGTTGGTTGATCAAAACGCTCTCCCGATAATCCATCGTATAAATAAGTTTTACCCCAATCAGGAATTCCTGCTTTGCGTGTAAATTCTAATACATCATCATCGTTAGCACCATCAAAAATTGGAGTAGCAAATTTAACTCCTAATTCAATACCTGCCCAACCTAACACAGTTTCGTAAATCTGTCCTAAGTTCATACGAGAAGGTACACCTAATGGATTTAACACAATATCAACTGGTCTTCCATCTTCTTGGAATGGTAAATCCTCGTCACGAACAATACGTGCAACGATACCTTTATTTCCATGGCGACCAGCCATTTTATCACCTACTTTTAACTTACGTTTTTGAGCAATATAAACTTTAGCTAGTTTTAAAATACCAGTTGGTAATTCATCACCCACACTAATTGCGTACTCTTTACGTCTGTAATCAGCTAGTTCTTGGTTAACTCTGTTTTTGTAATTCGATAAGATTTGTTTAATCATATCGTTTTTCTCAGCATCAGTGCTCCAATTATTAGCATTCACGTTGGTGTAATCAACTTCACTTAAGTTTTTCATAGTGAATTTAGTTCCTTTCGAAATCAATTCTTCACCATAAACATTCATTACACCTTGGCTAGTTTTACCAGTTAAAATAGTAAATAATTTATCTACTAAAATTGATTTAATTGAAGCAATGTTTTTATCATGCTCTTCAGTTAATTTAGCAATCTTAGTTTTATCATCTGCTTTACCTACTTTATCTTTTTTAAGTCTAGCAAATAATTTTTTCTCAATAACTACACCTGCAGTAGATGGAGAAGCTTTTAATGATGCATCTTTTACATCACCAGCTTTATCACCAAAAATTGCACGTAATAATTTTTCTTCTGGCGATGGTTCAGTTTCTCCTTTAGGAGTAATTTTACCAATTAATATATCACCATCAAATACTTCACAACCAACTCTAATTAATCCATTTTCATCTAAGTTGCGAGTAGCATCTTCGCTTACATTTGGAATATCATTGGTTAACTCTTCTTCACCACGTTTTGTATCACGAACTTCTAATTCGTATTCAGTAATGTGAATTGAGGTAAAAATATCTTCTTTGGTAACACGTTCGCTAATTACAATCGCATCCTCAAAGTTATTTCCTTGCCAAGGCATGAAAGCTACTTTTAAGTTTCTTCCAATTGCTAACTCGCCACCTTGTGTTGCATAACCTTCACATAAAACATTACCTTTAGTAACTTTTTGACCTTTTTTTACAATTGGTCTTAAGTTAATACAAGTATTTTGGTTAGTACGCAAAAACTTAGTTAATTTATACGTTTTAGTATCTGTACCAAAGCTAACTAATTTATCAGATTCGGTTTGTTCGTAACGAATTCTAATTTCATTACCATCCACGTACTCAACAACACCAGTTCCTTCAGCTAATAATAAATTTCTACTGTCTCTAGCAATTTTACCTTCTAATCCTGTTCCAACAACTGGAGCTTCAGGACGTAATAAAGGAACTGCTTGACGTTGCATGTTAGATCCCATCAACGCACGATTCGCATCATTATGTTCCAAGAAAGGAATCATACTAGCAGCAATCGATACAATTTGATTAGGAGCAATATCCATAAATTGTAGTTTTTCAGGTTCCACCATCGGGAAATCGCCTTCGTAACGAGCTTTTACTTTAGGGTCGTTAAACTCACCTGTAGTTTCGTTATATTTAGCATCCGATTGTGCAATTACCATTCCTTCTTCATCCTCTGCACTTAAATAAGTAACAGGTTTTCCAACCGAAACAGTTCCGTTTTCTACTTTTAAATATGGCGTTTCAATAAAGCCCATGCTGTTAATTTTAGCATGAACACATAATGATGAAATCAATCCAATGTTTGGTCCCTCAGGAGTTTCAATAGTACACAAACGACCATAGTGGGTGTAATGTACGTCACGAACCTCAAAACCAGCTCTTTCGCGAGAAAGACCACCTGGACCTAGGGCCGACATTCTTCTTTTGTGAGTAATCTCTGCCAATGGATTGGTTTGATCCATAAACTGAGATAATTGGTTAGTACCAAAGAATGAGTTAATAACAGATGATAATGTTTTAGCATTGATCAAATCTTGAGGCGTAAACACCTCATTATCGCGTATATTCATTCTCTCGCGAATAGTTCTACTCATACGAGCCAAACCAACACCAAATTGTGAATATAATTGCTCACCTACAGTTCTAACACGTCTGTTACTTAAATGGTCAATATCATCCACATCTGCACGTGAATTAGATAACTCAATTAAGTATTTTATGATTGAAACAATATCGTCTTTCGATAATACACGATTATCTAAAGATTCGTTTTTGTTTAATTTTCTATTGATACGGTAACGACCAACTTCACCCAAATCATAACGTTTATCAGAGAAGAATAATTTCTCAATAACTCCACGTGCTGTTTCTTCATCAGGTGGATCTGCGTTACGTAATTGACGGTAAATATGTTCGTGAGCCTCTTTAGCACTATTTGAAGTATCTTTTTGTAAAGTATTTAAAATAGTAGCAAACTCATTGTGGTTGTTTTCATTTTTGTGAAGAATAATGTTTTTAACATCAGCTTCTAAAATCAAATCAATATGGCTATCTTCAATTGTGGTATCGCGTTCAATAATAACTTCGTTACGCTCAATTGAAACAACCTCACCGGTATCTTCATCCACAAAATCTTCAACCCAAGTTCTTAAAACACGAGCTGCTAATTTGCGACCTAATACCTTTTTCAAACCTGCTTTGCTCACCTTAATTTCTTCAGCTAAGTCAAATAAGTTTAATATATCTTTATCAGATTCGAATCCAATAGCACGTAATAACGTAGTTACAGGAAACTTCTTTTTTCTATCAATGTATGCATACATAACGTTATTTACGTCAGTAGCAAACTCAATCCAACTACCTTTAAAAGGAATAACACGGGCTGAGTATAATTTAGTTCCATTGGTGTGGTACGATTGTCCAAAGAACACTCCTGGAGAACGGTGTAATTGAGAAACAATAACACGCTCCGCACCATTGATACAGAAAGTACCACTTGGAGTCATGTAAGGAATTGTTCCTAAGTACACATCTTGAACTATAGTTTGGAAATCTTCGTGCTCAGGATCATTACAGCTCAATTTTAATTTGGCTTTTAATGGAACACTATAAGTCAATCCTCTTTCTATACACTCTTCAATTGAATAGCGTGGTGGATCAACAAAATAATCTAAAAATTCTAAAGTAAAAATGTTTCTTGTATCGCTGATAGGAAAGTTCTCCTGAAACACTTTGAAAAGTCCTTCATTAGCTCTACTTTCAGAAGTAGTATCTAATTGAAAAAATTCTCTAAAAGATTCTAATTGAACATCCAAAAAATCTGGATAATCAATAACCGGTTTTACCTTGGCGAAAGTGATTCTGCCTTCGGGTGTTATAGTTCTGTTAGTCAATGTAATATTTGGTTTTAAATTGAAAATGCTATCAATTTACTGTGTTATTCATTTTAAGGTTGAATAAAACCAAAAAAAAATCGTTCATCACGACAATAAAAAAGCTAAAAAAGTAGCTTTTTTATAATGCAGAATTGACCCGCGGCAAATTGCCGGGGTCAAGCCTGCTTATTTTGCTATAAGCAATTATTTTACTTCAACTTCAGCACCAGCTTCTTCAAGCTTAGCTTTTAAGCTTTCAGCTTCAGTTTTGTCTACACCTTCTTTAATTGCTTTTGGTGCACCATCAACTAATTCTTTAGCTTCTTTTAAACCTAAACCAGTTAAGTCTTTAACAACTTTAACTACGTTTAATTTAGCTGCACCAGCACTTTTCAATATAACGTTGAAAGATGTTTGTTCAGCAGCTGCTTCAGCAGCAGCAGGAGCAGCAGCAACAGCAACAGCTGCAGCAGCAGGCTCAATGCCGTACTCGTCTTTTAAAATTTTTGCTAATTCGTTAACGTCTTTTACTGTAAGGTTAACTAATTGTTCTGCGAACGCTTTTAAATCTGCCATGATTGTATTTTTTATTTTTGTTTTTTTAAATTAATGAATTTGTTTTATCTGAATTATTCAGGACGCTCAGATAACGTTTTTACTAAGCCTGCAATTTTACCTCCACCTGAAGCTTGTAATGCACTAATAACATTTTGAGCTGGGCTTTGTAACATTCCAATGATTTCTCCAATAAGCTCATTTTTAGTTTTAAGAGCCATTAAAGTTTCTAATTGGTTATCGCCAATAAATATATCAGCGTCAATAGCAGCACCTTTTAAATAAGGTATTTCTGTCTTTTTACGGAACGATTTGATAACCTTTGCAGGTTCTTTCATATCGTGACAGAACATTAATGCTGTATTTCCTACTAAAGTTTCACCTAAATTACCAAAATCTCTTCCACTACGTTCCATAGCTTTTTCAATTAAAGTATTTTTTGCCATTTGCATGGTAATACCTGCTTTGAAAAGCTCACCACGTAGTAAGCTAGTTTGTTTAGCATTTAAACTGGCTACATTAGTTACATAAACATTCTTGTACTCGTTAAATAAACCAGCCAAGTTATCTATCACTTCATTTTTTTCGTGTTTTGTCATAACTGTTGTTTTATTAAATTTTAAATGCCAGGAATTGATTTTGTATCTACTGAAATACCAGGGCTCATTGTACTACTTAAGCTTACGCCTTTTAAGTAAGTACCTTTAGCTGCTGATGGTTTTAGTTTATTAATAGTTTGAATTAATTCAACTGCATTTTCGAATAATTTTTGTGGTTCCATCGAAGTTTTACCAATAGATGTATGGATTGCTCCTTCTTTATCTACTTTAAAATCAATTTTACCAGCTTTTACTTCTCTTACAGTTTTACCAATTTCCATAGTAACTGTTCCTGATTTAGGGTTTGGCATTAAGTTACGAGGTCCTAAAATTTTACCTAATTTACCTAATTTAGCCATTACCGCAGGCATTGTTACAATGATATCAATGTCAACCCATCCTTGCTCAATCTTTTGGATAAATTCATCCAAACCTACATGGTCTGCACCAGCTTCGCGAGCTTCAGCTTCCTTATCAGGAGTTACTAATGCTAAAACACGAACATCTTTACCGGTACCATGTGGCAAACTTACCACACCACGAACCATTTGATTGGCTTTTTTAGGGTCAACTCCCAAGCGTACATCAATATCAACCGATGAATCAAACTTAGTGTAAGAAATTTCTTTCACCAATTTAGATGCATCAGACAAAGTGTAGTTTTTGTTTGCCTCAATTTTCTTGAGTACTTCTTTTCTTTTTTTGCTGATCCTTGCCATTGTTTTACAATCTAAAAATTAATTTTGAAATGGACTATCACCCGTAACAGTAATACCCATAGAGCGAGCTGAACCTGCTACCATTTTCATGGCTGATTCTACTTTAAAGCAGTTCATATCTTGCATTTTATCAGCTGCAATATCGCGAACTTGGTCCCAAGTTACTGAACCAACTTTTTTACGGTTAGATTCAGCCGAACCAGCCTTGATTTTTGCAGCTTCCAGCAGTTGAGAGGCTACTGGTGGTGTTTTAATAATGAAGTCGAATGACTTGTCACTGTATACTGAAATTACTACTGGTAATATTTTACCAGCTTTATCTTGGGTACGAGCATTAAATTGCTTGCAAAACTCCATGATATTTATACCTTTCGAACCTAAAGCTGGTCCAATTGGTGGTGCAGGGTTAGCGCTACCGCCTTTTACCTGCAATTTTACAAATCCTGTTAATTCTTTAGCCATTTTATTTATTTATATATAATACCTATCCAATCCTTAAATATTTAATCAGTGGAAAGCAGCATTAAATACTATAAAAATTAAATATAATTATTCTTTTATTCTTTTTCTACCTGAACAAAATTTAACTCTAAAGGAGTTCTTCTACCAAATATTTTTACCATCACCTTTAGTTTTTTCTTCTCTTCGCTTACTTCTTCAATCAACCCATCAAATCCACTAAAAGGACCATCAATTACTTTTACGGTTTCACCAACTATAAATGGTTCATCCATTACTTCACCTTGCTCACCAATTGCATCTACATTACCCAAAATACGAGCAACTTCTGATTGACGCAAAGGAACTGGTGTAGATTTACCACCTAAAAAACCTACAATACCATTAACAGAATCAATGGTATGACCAACTTCACCTACTAATTCTGCTTGAATTAATATATAACCAGGTAAATAAGCTTTTTCTTTCGCTATTTTTTTACCATTTTTTACAGTATAAACTTTTTCAGTAGGTATTAAAATTTGAGGTACATGAACACTCAAACCTGCTCTTTCGAGCTCAACTTCAATTTGCGCTTTTACCTTTTTTTCTTGTCCGGTAATTGCTCTAGCCACATACCACTTAAATTGTTCTTGTATCATTTTCTCGATTTAATTACTTAAATATTTGGTAAAAAAATCCTAAACCACCGTTGCTAATTAAATCCATAATGAATATTATAAATGCGATTAATAAGGCAGCAATCATAACTATGATAGTACTTTCTTGCAACTCACCCCAAGTAGGCCAAGTTACCTTATTCATTAATTCATCGTATGATAATTTTACGTATTCTTTAATTTTATTCATAGTTTGATGAGCTTTACAAGTTAGCTTGTTAACTCTTATATTTTTGCAGGAGTGGAGAGATTCGAACTCCCATCAGCGGTTTTGGAGACCGACATTCTACCCTTGAACTACACTCCTAATTTAGACACCAAATGTTGGCTAAGTTGCCTTAACCAACATTTAGTATCTTTATTTATTAAAATTATTTTAAAATTTCAGTTACCTGACCAGCACCTACTGTTCTACCACCTTCACGGATTGCAAAACGTAAGTTTTTCTCCATAGCAATTGGATTGATTAATTTAACGGTAATAGTAACGTTATCACCTGGCATAATCATTTCCATTCCTTCTGGTAATACTACTTCACCTGTTACGTCTGTAGTACGGAAGTAGAATTGAGGACGGTATTTGTTAAAGAATGGAGTGTGACGTCCACCTTCGTCTTTCGACAATACATAAATTTCAGCTTTGAATTCAGTGTGTGGAGTTACTGAACCTGGCTTGCAAATAACCATACCTCTACGGATAGCTTCTTTTTCAACACCACGTAACAATAAACCTACGTTATCACCAGCTTCACCTCTGTCTAATATTTTACGGAACATTTCAACACCAGTAACTGTAGAAGTTAATTTCTCAGCACCTAAACCGATAATTTCAACACCTTCACTTGAGTTAATGATACCACGCTCAATACGACCTGTAGCAACTGTACCACGACCTGTAATTGAGAATACATCTTCAACTGGCATTAAGAAAGGTAATTCAGTTAAACGTGGAGGAACTGGAATGTATGAATCAACTGCATCCATTAATTCCATGATTTTAGCAACCCATTTAGCGTCACCGTTTAATCCACCTAAAGCAGAACCTTGGATAACTGGAATTTCTTGGCCTGGGAATTCGTATTTATCTAATAAATCACGGATTTCCATTTCTACGATTTCTAATAATTCAGCATCATCAACCATATCCACTTTGTTCATGAATACAACGATACGAGGTACACCTACCTGACGAGCTAATAAAATATGCTCGCGAGTTTGAGGCATAGGACCATCTGTAGATGCAACCACTAGGATAGCACCATCCATTTGTGCAGCACCCGTAACCATGTTCTTAACATAATCCGCGTGACCTGGACAATCTACGTGAGCGTAGTGACGGTTGGCTGTTGAATATTCAACGTGAGCGGTATTAATTGTAATACCACGTTCTTTTTCTTCTGGAGCTGAATCGATTGAATCGAAAGAGCGAGCTTCTGATAAACCTGCATCAGATAATACTTTTGTAATTGCTGCAGTTAATGTTGTTTTACCGTGATCTACGTGACCAATAGTTCCAATATTTACATGGGGTTTGCTGCGGTCAAATTTTTCTTTAGCCATTTTATTTATTTATTAATTTTTATTGTTTTTAAATACACCAAAAGCCCCCTAGGGAGCTATTATTTTTTTTGAGCTGTTGAAGAGAATTGAACTCTCGACCTCTTCCTTACCAAGGAAGTGCTCTACCCCTGAGCTACAACAGCTTGTTTTGTTATTATGTTGTAGTTCTATATTTGTTTCACCTTAAGGTAAAACTCATTTTAACTCTCTTTTTAACATATAAAATAACTTCAAAAGCTACTTTAAAAAACTTTACATTTCTTGACATTTACAACTGCCATTAAATGAAAAAAATTGTTTTACTTATCGATATCATTCGGCAAAACAATTTTCTAATTGAGCGAGAGACGAGGCTCGAACCCGCGACCTACAGCTTGGAAGGCTGTCGCTCTACCAACTGAGCTACTCTCGCTTATAATATTTGTGGGGAGAGAAGGATTCGAACCTTCGTAGATTTCTCAACGGATTTACAGTCCGTCCCATTTGGCCGCTCTGGTATCTCCCCTTATTATTGCATTGCTACAATAATAATTGAGCCACTTGCCGGAATCGAACCAGCGACCTACTGATTACAAATCAGTTGCTCTACCAGCTGAGCTAAAGTGGCTTATATCTTAAATAAAATATTGGTTTATTTTATTTTGACAATCAAATATCACTAACTTTTTAAGAACACCGATTTGTTTTTCGGACTGCAAAAGTAGTGGTATTATTGATAAATGCAAATTATTTTTGAAATTATTTTTATTTATTCTCAGTAAGTATTGAATTACAAGGTTATTTGTTTTTCTATAATACTATTTCCCTTTTTTTGCGGGTGCAAGATATATTTATTAAACAAAAAAACCAGCATTTTTAGGTGCTGGTCTTAATTATTTTTCTATTTAGTTAATTATCTTATACTTTATCTTGAAGTTTTTCCTTATGTTTTTTTACTTGAGCTTTTATTTTATCAATAACTAAATCAACTGCAGATTCAAAAGTATTGCTTTGTTCTTTTGCAAATACTTCATGACCGGCCATATTTAATTTTACCTCCACTACTTTATTTTCGCCATGTGCATCTTTTTCCAGTCTTAAATATACCATCGCGTTATCTATACCCTCGTAAAAGGTTTTTGCTTTTTCTACTTTTTTTGTAATAAAATCAAGTAGCTTAATGTCTGCGTCAAAATGGATTGATTGAATGTTAACTTTCATAATTTAGATTGTTTTTTAATTGTTACAATTTATTTTATCTATTTTCTAGGGTGTTTTTTATACACTTCTTTTAATTGTTGGATGCTATTATGGGTATATACTTGAGTAGCTGCCAGGCTCGAGTGACCTAATAGTTCTTTTATTGCATTTAAATCGGCTCCTTGATTTAATAAGTGAGTTGCATAAGTGTGCCTTAACACATGCGGACTTCTTTTAGACAAGGTAGTTACTTTACTTAAATATTTTTTTACTGTGTTGTAAATTAACTTGGCATACAAAGGCTCGCCTTTATTGGTTAATAGCAAATAACTGCTCGCAAAACCATTTGTTGTTTTTTGAACATTGTATTGCTTTATTAATTCAATTACCTCGTTTGTTAAAGGTATAATTCGTTCTTTATTTCGTTTTCCTAATACTTTTATTTGTTTTTTATAAAAATCTACACTTTGATTTTCTATGTTTTGTAACTCAGATAAACGAATACCTGTAGCATAAAATAAATTAACCATCAATTTATCTCTTAAACTTTCAAAAGTGTTTTCAAAATGCTCAATATCTAAATTTCCATCAAATAAATTTTCCATGGCATTTTGCTCCACAAACTCAGGTAAACGTTTTTCAACTTTTGGTGCTTGCACTTTATTAAGCGGATTGATGGTAACTAATTGCTCGCGCAATAAAAAATTGTAAAACGATTTTAAAGTTGATATTTTACGTGCTACAGAACGATTTTTTAAACCTTCGTTTATTTGGTGTACCAACCAACTTTTTATATGGTAATGGGTTACTTGTTCAATTTGGGTGATTTGATAAATTTGAGTTATATAATTTTCGAACTGAGTTAAATCAACACGATAGTTTATAAGTGTATGTTTGGACTGTTTTTTTTCGAACTCCACATACTGCAAATATTGTACTATCGAACCACTCAAAATCATATTAACGAAATTAGTCTTTATGCTTGCAATGTCAAGTAATTATTAAATTTATTTTATACCAATTATGTAAAACTGTATAATTCTGTTACCTAAATATATATTGAGTGTATGAGATAAGTTTAAAAATTACATTTCGGCTTCTATTTCATGTTTCAATTTATCGAGGCGTTGGGTTAATTTCCTAAAAAATTGATTTCGCTGCTTCTCTCCTACTCCACTTATTAATATTGACTTTTTGATTAAATTTTTAAGCCATTGTTCAGCTTCTTGTACAAACTTATCGTTTGTGGTGGTCATCATATTAAATGTGTTATAGCTAACATACGAAATTTTAGTTTGACCAATGGTAGCCACAATGCTGTTATTACCCACCATTACCTCGCTATGATACATGGTAAAATTAGGTTTTCCATTTTCTGATTTACTACTATTGACACACATTTTTTGCAAAATATTTAATTCATGGTAAATGGAGTTACATACATTAACTGCATCTTCTTTGGTTTTAAAAAATCCACTACCCCAAAAATACTCCACTTGTTTGAGGGTAGAATTAAAAGTATCTTCAGTCCAAATTTCGATTGATGTAGTTTGGTTATAATAATGGGCTACATCTTTAGCCATTTGCACTAAATCGTTTGGAATTAAGTCTGCTTCAAAGGTTTTATCTACAAAATCAGGATCAGCCAAAATGGTTTTTAGCCAATAAAATATTTTGAATTTTATTAAATAATCATCGTTAAAATGATGCCAAATAGGAACATCATCTGCTGAGTATATTATTGTATTCTCTGGGCGTGAGCTAATTTGTTTTAGGTTTTCTAAAATACTCTGTAACCATTGTCTAAATTTTTCTTTACTGTTTTCTAATAAGTTAAAATTAAAGTTTGCCCCATTGGCTAGTGTATTCACACCATCATCAAACCTAACTTTATAGGTTTTGCATAAAATAGCTACTTCGTCAATATCAAAAAGTTTCTCACATCTAATGCGCCTGTAGGCACTATCTAAACTTAAGTTTAATGTATCAGCAATGCTTTGAACCAAGTTTTCGTTTGCAGGAATAGCCGTTTTTAGTTTGCTTATAAATTGTTCTTGAATTGAATTAGCTCCTTCTTTACCCATTATTTTTTTTGTTAAAACAGCATTTTTTGCCATTATTTTTTTGCAAAATATGCAAATACTTAAATTTTTCATCGCAAAATTTACCAAATACTGTTCAAAAACTAACTATAATCTAAATTTTAGGATTTTATACTATCATTTCCATTTTAGGCTCTAGTTATCAATTATTTTTAAGGTAAAAATAGTAGGTGTTTTGTGTCATAAATTAACACAAAAACTATTATGAAACAATTAATTAACTTAAACAAATTAGTACTTCTTTTTTTATTAATTGGCAATGTTAAGATAACAAATGCTCAAAAAATAAAGCCAACCGTTACCATTTTAAATGTGGATAGCAAAGGACTTGAAACGGATGCTCAGCAATTAGGAAATATACTAAGGACAGAAATTGAAAAACTTGACACTTTTGATGTAACAGACCGTTACGATGTAAATTACCTAATTGAAAAAAATAAACTAAATATAAATAACTGTTATGGAAAAATGTGTTTGCTTGAAGTAGCAAAAGTTATTCAAACAGATTATATGATAACAGGAAGTGTGGAGCTTATTAATCAAAATATTCTATTAACCTTAAGGCTTATAAATATTCAAAAACAAAGCATTGAGAAAACAACCATTGAAGAGTTTAACAACTTGCCAAACGAAGTTCAATCGATGATAAAAATTACTGCAAGAAAAATGTTTGGACTTACTAATAATGAAGAGGTGGTGGCTAAACTTACCAAACGTTTTGATTATGAAAACACCTTAAATAACCCAAACAAAAGCAGAATTAATCTTGAAGGCCCTCGTTTTGGTTACACGTATTTGTTAGGAAAAGAAAATGAAGTATTGAAAAAAAGTAAACAAGATGGTGGTTATAATGCTAACCCTGCCATGTTTCAATTTGGATATCAGTTTGAAAAACAATATTTAAATGAAGGTAATTACCAAGCTTTATTTGAGTTTTTACCAATGATTACTGGTGTAGACCAACAATTAATAATTCCAAGCTTAACGTTCCTAAATGGATTTAGAAACAATAAAAATGGATGGGAAATAGCTTTTGGTCCAACTTTAGGAATTGTGAGTAAAATGGAAGGTGCAGACTTTAACGGTAAATTTTACAGTAAAAAAGATTTGAATATAATGAAAATAACCGACTATAAACTTGAGAAAAGATTAGACAGTCGAGGCGATTTAGAATTTACAGGAGCCATTGTAGTGGCTTTTGGTAAAACAATAAAAAGTGGCAAATTAAATATTCCAATTAACGCTTGGGCAACCATTCCAAATAGTGATGGCTTTAGAATTGGTGTATCGTTTGGTTATAATTCAAAACTTTAATTTCAATCAATTAATTTTTAAATAATTATGATAGTTATAAAAATAATTTCAATAATTTTATTAGCCGATTTCATAGCTGGCATTATTCATTGGTGGGAAGACGCATATGGTAATCCCAATTGGAGATATTTAGGTAAAAGTATTGTTCAGCCTAATCTAGAACACCATCAATACCCAAGAAAATTTTTAAAAAATAGCTTTTGGAGTCGAGTGAAAATTTCTGTGATATCAGGCGTATTTATTTGTGTAATTCTCTACACATTTAGTTTTATTAACTTAATTGTTTGGTCTGGAATTATGTTAGCCTCATTAGGTAATGAGTTTCATGCCATGGCACACAGAACGGATAATGAAAATGGTAAGGTGGTAGTGGCTTTACAAAAAATAGGTTTGATACAATCTCGCAAAATGCACGGACAACATCATAAATCGCCTTATAATATCAACTACTGCATTATGACAAATTACCTAAACCCCATTTTAAACACTATTCATTTTTGGACAATTTTAGAAAAAACTATCAGTTATTTTGGCATTAAGCCAACTAGAGGAAGCATTGAAAGAAAAGGTTATTAATTAATAATAAAAAATATGAAAACCACATTTTTTAAAATTTCTTTATTAATTGCCCTAGCCTTTACTTTTCAGGAGGCTAACGCTCAAAACAATCATTCAGAATCTGCAAACGATTCATCGTTGGTTTATAGAATAGATTCAACCAAAATTTTAGCTGAAATTATACTAAAAGATGGAAATATTTTGAGGGGAAATATTTTAAATCAATCAATTGATTCGGTTACAATCAATTCTTCCTTTTTGGGTTTAATTATTTTAAGTAGAAAGCAAATACTTTCCATTAAATTCTTTAATTCTCAAAACAAAGGAAATCAACAAGTTTACACCAATTTAGCAAGCAGGTATTTCTTTTCGCCTTCTGCAATAAATATGAAAAAAGGCGATGGTTACTACCAAAATACATGGTTTTCGTTTCATACATTTAACTATGCAGTAAGCGATTATGTAACTTTAGGTGGTGGTTTTGAAATGTTTTCACTTTTATTGGGGCATCCTATTATTACACTAACTCCCAAAGTATCTTTTCCAATTAATAAAAATTGGCATGTAGGTGCGGGAATTTTATATTTAAATGTGTTAGTTTCTAATTTTAATTCAAATGGGCTAACTACTGTTTATGGAAATATTACTTATGGCAATAACCAATCAAATATAAGCATTAACGCTGGCACAAGCCTTGATTATCCGGGAAAACCTGTTTTAACTATCAATGGATTTCATCAAATTAGCCCAAAATTTGGTATTATGACCGAAAACTGGCTTACTCCTACCAATGAAAGTTATTATAATATTTACACCTTAGGAGGACGAATAATTGGACGAAAAAACTGTTTTGATTTTGGGTTAATTACCAATCCTGATATAGCAAAGTTTATTTTAGGAATTCCGTTTTTGAGCTATACTTTAAAGTTTTAGAATTTAATAAAATCATTCAAAACCTTTATCAATAAAGCCTTTTTGGCTGAATTTGATTACTAAAGTTTGCTCTAAAAACCATTATTTAAGTCAAGTATGCTTGTTTTTTTATTTTATGTGTCAATAATACTTTATTTTTCCATTGGAGTATATTTTGACGACTTATAGAAAAACAAATTATGAATTTAAATAATTTTACAATCAAATCGCAAGAAGCCGTTCAGGAAGCAGTTCAAATTGCTTTAAAAAATGGCCAACAAGCCATTGAGCCAGCTCATATTTTAAAAGCGTTGATTCAAACCGATGAAAATGTTATCTCCTATTTACTTAAAAAATTAAACATTAACCAAAGCAGAATTGAATCTACCCTAGATGCTGTAATAAAAAGCTTTCCAAAAGTAGAGGGTCAGAGCCAATATTTATCGAACGATTCAAACCAAACTTTACTAAAAGCGCAAAGTTATTTAACTGAATTTGGCGATGAATTTGTGTCAGTTGAACATATTTTTTTAGCTTTATTAGATGGAAAAAATACGGTAGCTACCTTGCTTAAAGATGTAGGCGTAACTGAAAAAGACTTAAAAACTGCTATTAACAAATTGCGTGGTGGACAAAAAGTAACCTCACAAACAGCCGAAAATCAATACAACTCGCTTAATAAATATGCCAAAAACTTAAACGAATTAGCACAAAAAGGTAAGCTTGATCCTGTAATTGGTCGTGATGAAGAAATACGCAGGGTTTTACAAATTTTAAGCCGCAGAACCAAAAATAATCCAGTGCTTATTGGCGAACCAGGTGTGGGTAAAACCGCCATTGCCGAAGGCTTAGCACACAGAATTGTAAATGGCGATGTCCCCGAAAATTTAAAAACCAAAAAGATTTACTCATTAGATATGGGTTCATTAATTGCTGGGGCAAAATTTAAAGGTGAGTTTGAAGAGCGTTTAAAAGCAGTAGTTAAAGAGGTAATTAGTGCCGATGGTGAAATCATTTTGTTTATAGATGAAATTCATACTTTGGTAGGCGCAGGTGGCGGAGGCGAAGGTGCTATGGATGCCGCCAATATTTTAAAACCTGCTTTGGCTCGTGGCGAATTGCGCAGCATTGGCGCAACTACTTTAGCCGAATACCAACGCTATATTGAAAAAGACAAAGCTTTAGAAAGACGTTTTCAAAAAGTATATGTTGAAGAACCTGATACCGAAGATGCCATTTCTATTTTACGCGGTTTAAAAGAACGTTATGAAGTGCATCATAAAGTACGTATAAAAGACGATGCTATAATTGCCGCAGTGGAACTTTCACAACGTTATATTTCCGATCGTTTTTTGCCAGATAAAGCCATTGATTTAATGGACGAAGCTGCTGCAAAATTGCGCTTAGAAATAGATTCGGTTCCTGAAGAATTAGACCAATTGGATAGAAGGATTATGCAATTGGAAATTGAAAGAGAAGCTATTAAACGTGAAGGCGATGACGAAAAAGTAAAAAAACTAGCCGAAGAAATAGCCAATTTACAAGAAGATAGAAACGAGCTGAAAGCCAAATGGCAAAGCGAAAAAGTGGTAGTTGAAGGCATTCAATCAACCAAAAAAGAAATTGAAAACTTAAAATACCAAGCTGACCAATTTGAGCGAAATGGCGATTTTGCAAAGGTTGCCGAAATACGCTATGGAAAAATAAAAGAGGCTGAAAAACGTTTGGATGCTTTTAAAGCTAAACTAGACGAAGCTCAAAACCATTCGCCAATGGTAAAAGAGGAAGTTACTGCTGACGATATAGCCGATGTGGTAGCCCGTTGGACAGGAATTCCGGTAACTAGAATGCTACAAAGCGAACGTGAAAAATTATTGCACTTGGAAGAAGAATTACACAAACGTGTGGTTGGACAAGAAGAGGCCATTTCGGCAATTAGCGATGCCATACGCAGAAGCCGTGCAGGCCTTAGTGATCCTAAAAAACCAATTGGTTCATTTATTTTCTTAGGAACAACTGGAGTTGGTAAAACTGAATTAGCCAAAGCCTTAGCCGAGTTTTTATTTAACCAAGAAAGTGCTTTGGTTAGAATTGATATGAGCGAATACCAAGAAAAACATACGGTTAGTCGTTTAATTGGAGCGCCTCCAGGATATGTAGGTTACGAAGAAAGCGGACAATTAACCGAAGCCATTCGCAGAAGACCTTATTCAGTAGTTTTGTTAGATGAAATAGAAAAAGCGCATCCTGATGTATTTAATATTTTATTACAAGTGTTGGACGATGGCCGATTAACCGATAATAAAGGTAGAACAGCTAACTTTAAAAATACCATTGTTATCATGACTTCGAATATTGGTTCGCACTTAATACAAGAAAGTTTTGAGCAAATGGACGATATAGATGCTGATAAAGAAGCCATAGCAGCCAAAGCTAAAAACAATGTAATGGAACTTTTACGTAGGCAAATTAGACCTGAGTTTTTAAACAGGATTGACGATATTATAATGTTTACACCGCTTAACCGCGAAAACGTAAGACAGATAGTAAATCTACAATTTGAAGGCTTAAAAGGAACTTTATTACACCAACAAATAGAATTAAATATTACCGATGAAGCCTTAGATTGGTTAGCCCAATTAGGTTATGATCCGCATTATGGTGCAAGACCTTTAAAACGAGTTATGCAACGCAGGATTTTAAACGAACTTTCTAAAGAAATATTATCTGGTAAGGTAAAAAAAGACTCAAACATATTGATTAGCCTAGACGAGCACCAACAGTTTGTGTTCGAAAATAAATAAGAAATAAATGCAATAAAAAAGCCCGCAAAAGCGGGCTTTTTTATTGCATTTATTAAAGTCTTTGTTTACCTTATTGTTTTACAAACTTAACAGAAACTGATTCATTAGTGCTCTCAACTAAAGTAATCATATAAACTCCAGCAGCTAAATTATTAACATCAATTTCTTCAATTGCAGAATCACCTGTTTTAACTGTTTCACCAATAATATTTGTGATTTTGTAAGTTGATGCAGCTAAATTAATATTATTACTTTCAATGTTTAATTTACCAACCGAAGGATTAGGGAAAACAGTAAATACTTTTGGACCATTTTCATCGCTAATTTTGATGATATTAGAATATTTAAAAGAACCGTCTAAATCAACCATTTTAAGTCTGTAAAAATTAACTTTTTGATTAACCAAAATATCAAAATCAGTGAAATTGTAAACCAATACTCTATTTGAATTTCCACTTGCTTTTACCGTTCCAATTTTTACAAATTTGTTATTCAAATCCAGTCTTTCAATTTGAAATTCTTTGCTATTTATTTCAGCAGCAGTTCTCCAATTTAATAATACTGAATTTGCTTTTTTAATACCCCCAAATGATAATAAACTTATCGGTAAAGCATTATTGCTACCTACACCAAATGAACCAAAAGTTGATAATGCAGTAATACCAGATAATGTTTGAGAGTATGGACCTGAACCGTTTGCTGCGGCAGCACTACTAGGAATCCATCTTCCTGTACTATCTACCATTGAAACGTATGATAATGCTCTTGCAAATGAAGGTAATTCATCAGTAGAGTTCCACTGTAAGTTAACAGTTAATTTACTACCACCAGAAATAGCTTCTTTAATTGACCATTTTTTATCTACTGCATTTGTTGTTAATAAAGCTCCTGCGGCATCAACACCTTGTTTAACCGACACCCAATAGTTGTCAGCTATACTATCATTGGTAATTGAAAGAGGATTATAACTTGTAGAAGTTCCAATAGGGAATAAAACAGCACCTGTTTTACCACCTGTACCAACATTATTTATTACCAATGAACCAGAGCCATCAGTTACAATATATGCAGCACTGCTAGCTCCAGAAATAGTTGCACTGTTACCTAAGGTTAAATTGTTATTATTTATTGAGATTCTTCCTGTGGTTAGTGTTAAATTACTATTTACATTAACAGAAGTCCCTAAAGAAACTCTTGTTCCAGCCACTAAAGATAAATTATTAGCCGTAACAGCTGATGAACCTGAAATAGTTTGAGTATCAGTTTGAGTAGTTGTTGTGCCTGTTAAATTAATTGAGCCTGTATTTGAATTTAAAATACCATTATTAGCTAAATTAAATCCTACATTTAGGGTATTAGCACCTAAATTATGAATGGCACCTGTATTTAAAGAATAATTTCTACAAGTTAAATTGCCAGTAGGTAGGGTACCAGTAAATATAACAGCATCTTTTGTTGCACTTGGAATTACAGTAGTATCTGCTCCATTTCTTACAGACTTTGATACCCATGAACTACCATTCCAATAAGTTGGAGTATGACAATTTAATTGGTTTATCGTATTTACAGTATTACTTACTACACTCTCTGAATTGCCTAAGGCATTTGTATAATTCCAACCTGCTGAAGGCGCTGCATTGTATTTCCATGCAAAATTGGGGGTAGAAGTAGTAGAAAAAGCAACAGTATTTGTTAGTTGCATTGTAAAACATTTTACGCGTTTACCAGCTGCTACTGGTGTACCACTTCCTACAGCTACACTTGCAATATTTTGACGCCAATACTCAGGAGCTGTTGTTACATAAGTTGTAGTCGGACTTGCAAATTGTAGCGCAACTAAATCACTCGATAATTTTGAAGTGGTAATAGTTCCACCATTACGCCAAGCCGAATTTGTTAAAAATGCAATTGTTCCACCTCTTAATTCAAAAGATGATGCACCGGTATTGTATAAATAAACATCTACCGTATAAGTTGTTGGACTAGTAAGTGTACCATTTTCTAACCTCCATTCAAATGAAGGAAATTGTGCCTTTGCAAACATGGCTGTAAATACTGTTGCAATAATTAAAAGTAAATTTTTTTTCATATTTAGAGTTGTATTATGTACCAATTTATTAGCAATATTAAATATTATATTTTACAAAAAAAAGCCCAAAAGTTTCCTTTTGGGCTTTTTTTTATAAAATATACTTAAATGGTTTTAAATAAGTATGGACTATTTGTTTTTTAGTCTTTTAAAACCATAAGCTGCTCCTGCTATTGCCAATATTGCAATGCCACCATCTACTGGTACATCCACCGG